>CALVFU010000004.1 GCA_944326905.1 Candidatus Gastranaerophilales bacterium | reverse complement strand
GCGTGTTCCAAGATGCTAACGGTAACGAATGCGAAAACGGACAACTAGCTGAGCACGGATATTGCGTTACACCTCCAATCCCGGGGCTTTCTGATCTTCGCCTTTCTGGAACAAGATTAGAATTGGTTAAAAGTGGTAAAAATTATGCTGTTCAAGGTAGTTGGCACTTCTATACTGATAAAACTGATAAAAATAACCCGTGTTTTACAGACCTTCAGTTCATTATAGATGTAACACTGCCAAATGGTCAGCATCATTGTGTGTCTGCGTATGTGTCTAAAGAACAAATAATTTCTGAGATAGATAAATTTGGTGGGTGCTACTTAAATGTTGGAACTAAAGGCAGTGAAGTTTGGTGGCCAAATGACTATGAGAGCGGTTATAATTATTACTTGGAAAATGGTGATAGGAGGAATAGAAAAGAATGTCCTGATTATGATTGGTTAGGTAATGCTAAAATGTACGTATTCTTTAACGGAGGTAATCTCTATACAGTTGATAGAGGAGAAAATACGACGCGAGCCCAGGGAAATTTTGATGATAGCACTTATATCGTTACTCCTGAAGGGGAAATTGTCAAATCTGGTCAAATGATTATACCTGGTGCAAATGGATACGCCTTTTACCCCACGCCAGAGGAAGCTTTAAACCTGCCTCAGCATATCAAAGATATGATTATTTACAAATAAATTTGACCTCTCTTTCTCCCAGCCCTAATTTAGGGCTGGGATTTTACTATAATCAATTCTTTGTACGGTCGATAAGTTTGCTTTCTTTACCCCAGTTAAAGATTGAGCGGAGTTCTTTACCTATTTTTTCAATTTGGTGATTTTCTGATTCTGCGCGGAATTTTTTAAAATTATTACATCCGCTGTTCATTTCTTGCATAAACTCGGTTGCATATTTACCGTTTTGAATATCTTCCAGAATCTTTTTCATTTTCTCTTTTACGTTTTCATTTATAAGAAACTTGCCGCGTGTAAGATCACCGTACTCAGCGTTATTGGAAATTGAGTAGTGCATATCAGAAATTCCGCCTTGATAAATCAAATCAACAATAAGCTTCAATTCGTGGCAGACTTCAAAATACGCCATATAAGGAGAATACCCGGCTTCAACCAGGGTTTCAAAGCCAGCCTTAATAAGAGCACTGCACCCGCCGCATAAAACTGCCTGTTCTCCAAACAAATCTGTTTCTGTTTCTTCTCTAAATGTTGTTTCAAGGACACCAGTTTCACCAGACCCTATTGCCGCAGCGTATGATAATGCAAGATCAAGAGAATTTCCGCTAAAATCTTTTTGAACAGCGACAAGAGATGGAACACCCCTTCCTGCTGAATATTCACTTCTTACCGTATGTCCAGGTGCCTTAGGGGCAACCATTATTACATTCACACCATCAGGCGGAGTTATTAGACCATAGTGAATATTAAACCCATGGGAGAACATAAGATACTTGCCTTCACAAAGATATTTTTCTATTTGTGATTTATACACTTTTGCCTGTATCTCGTCCGGGATAAGAATTTGTATAACATCAGCCCATTCCGCGGCTTCTTCTATAGGCATTGTTTTAAATCCATAATCACGCGCCTTAACATCAGAAGCGCCGCCTTGCCTTACTCCAATAACTAAATTACAGCCGGAATCTTTTAGATTCATTGCCTGACCGTAGCCTTGAGAGCCAAATCCTATTATTGCTATTTTATAGTTTTTAATTAAATCTCTGTTAATATCAGCATTTGTGTATACTTTTAACATAAAACACCTATCCTTTCTGTGCGCAAGCTGCGTTAATAAGTCCTAAAAAGAGCGGGTGGGGTCTTTCCGGTCTTGATTTAAATTCCGGGTGGAATTGCGATGCTACAAACCAGTCATTTTGAGGAAGCTCAACAATTTCAGCCAGCATACCGTCCGGCGACATGCCGGAAAATACCAGCCCTGCTTTTTGAATCTTATCTAAATACTCACTATTTACTTCGTATCTGTGCCTATGGCGTTCCGAAATTTTTGTTGTGCCATACGCTTGAGCAGCAACCGAGCCTTTTTTTAGATGGCAGTCATACGCGCCAAGACGCATTGTCCCGCCGTATCCCTTTATGTCTTTTTGTTCCTGCATTAAGTCTATGACGGGATATTCCGGGTTTTCATTAAACTCAGTAGAGTTAGCGCCTTTTAATCCTGCGACATTTCTTGCATACTCAATTACTGCACACTGCATGCCGAGGCACAAACCAAGGAACGGAAGGTTATTTTCCCTTGCATACTTTATTACATTAAGTTTACCTTCTATTCCTCTTATTCCAAATCCTCCTGGGACAACCACAGCATCAATATCTTTCAAAAGAGTTTTACAAACCTCCTCATCAACACACTCTTCAGAATTTATCCATTTGATATCAACTTTTGCATCATTAGCGTATCCAGCATGTTTAAGAGATTCTACTACAGAAATGTACGCATCTGATAATTTTGTATACTTGCCGGCGATGCCAACTTTAAGAGTTTTCTTTGGATTTCTTATTTTTTCGACAAGTGTTTCCCAGCTTTTTAAATCAGCTTTTCGGTTTTCCACATTTAAGAGATTTAGAATAACGCCTGCAATATTTTGTTCTTCAAGCGCAAGGGGAACTTCGTATATACTTTTCATATCCCTGCACTCAATAACAGCTTCTTTAGGGACAGAACAGAAAAGCGCCAGCTTTTCTTTCTCGGTCTTTGGAATTGGTTTTGAGGTTCTGCAAACAAGAACCTCCGGCTGCAAACCATAGCTTCTTAGTACTTGTACACTGTGTTGTGAAGGTTTTGTTTTCAATTCTCCTGATGTCGGGAGATATGGAAGAAGGGTACAGTGGATGTTAATAGCATTATTATACCCGGCTTCTGTTTTAAACTGTCTTATAGCTTCAATAAAGGGCAGCCCCTCAATGTCACCTATTGTTCCGCCTATTTCTATAATTTGGAAATCTGCTTTAAAATGTTTTTGTGCTTTTATAATTCTTGATTTAATCTCATTTGTAATATGCGGGATAGTCTGAACAGTTGCGCCTAAATAATCTCCGCGGCGTTCTTTTTTTATTACGGTTGAATAAACACTTCCAGATGTTACATTGCTCAATTTACTAAACGGAGTATCAATAAATCTTTCATAGTGTCCCAAATCCAAATCCGTTTCTGCGCCGTCATCTGTTACAAAAACCTCTCCGTGCTGGAAGGGACTCATAGTACCGGGATCTACATTAATATAAGGATCAAATTTTTGTATACAAACACTAAACCCTCTTGAGCGGAGCAGCTTTCCTAATGAAGCACCAATTATACCTTTACCTAGTGAGCTTACGACCCCGCCGGTTATAAAAATATACTTTGTCATTTTTTATCCCTTCCTGATTTGTGATACACCTTCATAAAAGATTTCCCATCTTTTTGGGATGGGAAACCTGAGATTTATTTAATTAATTTTGGGAACTCTGAAAAATCCGTTTTCCTCATAGGGAGCATTTGCCATCAACTCCTCTTTTGTCTGTTCATAATAAACTTCATCTTCCCGCATTACATTTGAAAAATCAATTGCGTGTGCCATTGGCTCGACATTTGAAGTATCAACTTCGTTCATCTGATTAACATATTCAAGCACTGCACCTAATTGCCCGGTAAATTTTTCCTTCTCTTCTTCTGTCAATTCCAATCTTGCAAGTTTTGCAACATGTTCTACATCTTTTATTGTAATCATAATTATATCTCCGTACATGATAATATTAGCACAAAATAATTTTATATACCCAGAGATTATGAAGTAAATGTTACAGATTGTTTATATAAATTGAAAGAAGAATTGATTTAATATATTATTTATATAAAGAAAAGGAGGATAAGAATATGCTCAAAAATATGATAAAGGGGCTCCTGCTTCTTGTTGCAACATCTGTTTGTGTACAATCGGCATACGCATTTTATTCAGACATGGAGGAAACACACTGGGCTTATAAGCAAATCAAGACGTTATCAGATTCCGGGGTTCTTGTAGGATATCCTGACGGAACATTTAAGCCTGATGAAAATGTTACAAGGGCAGAATTTGCATCAATGGCAATAAAAGCGCTCGGACAAGAACATACAAACATAGCACAGCCGGTAAGCTTTACTGATATTGATTCGTCATTTTGGGCGTATGACGCTATCCAAAAAGCTGTTTATTTTGATTTAATTTCTAACGAAAAAGATACAGATACCTTTAGACCTGAAGATTCAGTATCAAGAGCAGAAACAATTACTATTGCAGTAAACGCATTGACAACAGAACAAATCAGCGAACAAAAAGCAAAAGATATACTTAAATCGTATAAAGATTTTGCAGATATTCCATCAGGCTTTATAATAACAGCAGGAAAAGCCGAAATTTTAAATATGATAACAATTGAACCCAAAAGGAAAGGTTACCTTGACGCTTCAAGACCTGCTACAAGGGCAGAAGTTGCTGCAATTTTATATAATATGACAGAGCAGGCGAAACTTAATCCAAATGCAAAACTTGCAGAAGCAATGAGAAAGAAAACAGGAAACGGGTTTATAATTGATAAAGCTTATGTTCAGGGTTCAACCGGGGTTATACCAGCAGGGTCTGTTGTTCCTGTCAAAATAGGTACAGTTCTTGGCTCACAGATTTCCGCAAATGGAGATTTGTTTATAGCTAAAGCTCCTCAAAATTATGTTACAAAAGATAAATTTATCCTTATATACAAAGACAGCGATATAAAAGGTCAAGTCCGAATTGTTGAACCAGGCAGACTGTTCTTCAAAAATGGAGTTCTTATTCTTGACAGTAATATCCTTGTAACGCCTAATGATCAGGCAGTTATGTTTAAGGGCGTAAGCAATGTTGAAAACGAAAAATCAAAATTTATGGAATTTATACGTAAAATATTTAAAGGCGATAAAGTAACTGTTATACCTGGAAATATTATTTATGTAAGACTGCTCCAGCCTCTTAGGATAGACTTAACCAACGGCTGGATCTACGAAAAATAGAATTTTTTTTAACAAGGAATGCCATTCATTGCATTCCTTATTTTTTAAAGGTAATAGTTAAAAATGTCATTGTTCAGGCTATTCTTATTATTTGTAAAAATAGGAGCAATTCTTCTTGGCGGAGGATACGTTATTCTGCCGGTTATGAAATCAGAGTTTGTTGAAAAACACAAGCTGATATCAGAAGACGACTTGATTAATTATTTTGCAATAAGCCAGTCGCTGCCAGGCATTATTGCTGCAAACATTTCTATCTTTGTGGGATATAAATTAAGAAGAACAATTGGCGCGATAGCTGCTGTTATCGGAGTTACTTTTGCTCCGTTCTGGAGTATTGTACTGTTAGCATCAATTATCAGTAAATATCTTCATACAGACATTATGCAGGGAATTTTCTGGGGCGTAGGAATTGGTGTTATGGTGCTTATGGTCTCTGCAACAAGAGAAATGTGGGCAAAAGCGTTTGAAGATAAATTTGCATATCTTATATTTGCAGCAGGGCTTGGGATTATGCTGTTTACTAATTTATCACCAGTAATTGTTGTAATCTCATCTGCTGCTTTAGGAGTGCTTTATAAAAAACTTGTCAGCGGGAGGGCTAAAGAATGATATTTGTCCACCTGTTCTATGAATTTTTTAAAATCGGCTTATTTTCATTTGGTGGAGGCTATGCGACAATCCCGTTTCTATATCACATCGGAGAAGTTTACGGGTGGTTTTCTGCTGCTGATCTAGAACGTATGATTGCTATTGCCTCTGTTACACCGGGTCCTGTAGGTGTTAATATGGCAACATATACAGGCTTAACCTCCGGCGGAATTATCGGCTCGCTTATCGCAACAACCGCAATTACAATTCCGTCTCTAATCCTTATTGTGATAATTTCTAAAATATTAAAAAAATTCAAAGAAAATTTTTATGTCAAAGCAATCATTTACGGATTAAAACCGGCAAGCTGCGCCCTTCTTGCATCGGTTGCTCTGCAAATGATTATTTCCAAAGCCGCTGACATTTATACAATGGTTATATTTATAGTATTTCTTATTATTAGTTTTTTGACGAAAAAAGACCCGTTATTTTATCTTGGAATAACAGGTCTTATCGGATTAATTCTTAAGTTATCGCATACAATCTAGCTTTTAGCAATCACCCAGAAGGTAACATTTCTGCCTTCAAGAGCCGGGGCTTTTTCGACTGCAACGTCGTTTTCCAAATCCGTGATAAACCTTTGCGCCAAATCAAATGCGAGTTTTGAGTGCTGCATTTCACGTCCGCGCAGCATTACAACAATTTTTACCTTGTTACCTTGTGATATAAACTTTCTTATATTTTTAAGCCGCACTTCGTAATCATGTGTATCAATTTTGTAGCGGACTTTAATTTCTTTTATTTCAATTGTGTGTTGTTTTTTCTTTGCTTCTTTAGCACGTTTATCTAGTTCATACTTATACTTGCCGTAATCAAGAATTTTAGCGACAGGCGGTTCTTGATTTGGGCTTACAAGCACTAAGTCCAAATTAGCCTCTTCAGCCATCCTTAATGCGTCTCTTGTTGATATAATCCCATGATTTTTTCCATTGTGGTCAATTAATCTTACTTCTCTTGAACGAATTTTTTCGTTAAAAATAACTTTATCTTTGGCGTTCTTCCCGCCCTTGTCATCAGTTGCTATGATATGTCTCCTTTACTATTTATATTACATTACAAACATTATAATACCACATACACTGGTTTTTTCAATAGTTTTCATAAGTTCATGAACCAGAAATCAGATTTTTTAAACGCCGCATTGCTTCCTGCGTATTTTCTTTGCTGCCAAAAGAAGTTAAGCGGAAAAAACCTTCGCCGTTTTTACCAAAACCTTCACCAGGTGTTCCAACTACCTGTATATTTGATAACAGGTAATCAAAAAACTCCCATGAGGACATGCAATTTGGGCATTTAAGCCATATATAGGGTGAAAATTCTCCGCCAAAGAATTTTATTCCGCATTCGTTAAGCGTTGATGCAATAATTTTTGCATTTTCTCTGTAGTAGCTTAAGTTTTCCTGAATTTCTTTTCTTCCTTCCTTAGAGAAAACAGCTTCCGCCCCGCGCTGTACAATGTATGGAACACCGTTGAATTTTGTAGTTTGACGCCTTAGCCACATTTTGTTCAGCTTTCCTAAATTTTTGGGAACAACCGTATATCCGCAGCGTGTACCTGTAAACCCTGCTGTTTTTGAGAATGAGCAGAATTCTATTGCACAATTCTTTGCCCCGTCTATTTGATATATTGAACGAGGAAGCTCTTCGGCTGTTATAAACGCTTCATAGGCAGCATCAAACAGAATTATTGCGTTATTCCTGAGCGCGTAATCAACCCAGGATTTTAAACCCTCTTTTGCATAAACAGCACCAGTCGGATTATTAGGAGAACAAATATATATAATATCCGCGTTTATACTGTTATCCGGCAGCGGTAAGAAATTGTTCTCTTCATTTGCGTTTATATAAACTATTTTTCTTCCGTCCATTACATTTGTATCAACATAAACAGGATACACTGGATCTGGTACAAGAACTGTATTATTTTTGTCAAACAAGTCAAGAATATTTCCTAAGTCACTTTTTGCCCCGTCTGAAATAAAAATTTCATCATCTTCAAGAGCAACACTTTTCTCTGCGTAATAATTTTTTACAGCATGTTTTAAGAACTCGTACCCCTGTTCCGGGCCGTACCCGCGGAAGGTTGTTTGAACACTCATTTCATCAACAGCCTTGTGCATAGCATCTATTACAGCTTTACACAGCGGCAGGGTAACATCACCTATTCCAAGTCTTATAATTTTCTTATCAGGGTTTTTCAATGTAAATTCATTTACTTTTTTGGCAATTGTTGAGAACAAATAACTTTCTTTTAGTTCAAAATAATTCTTATTTAAATTCATACCGCCTCCGTATCGTATTATTGTAACATAATTTATAATTTTTTAACCGGCACAAGTCAAGATTTGTTTTTAGTACGAAAAATAATGATTTTTAACCATCAAAAGATTATTAAGTTTTGTAACAATAAAAATCATAAAAAAAGCAATTTTTAGGCTTAGATATACTTTATATATATACGGATATTATATAAAGAGGACAACTATATGGGATTACCGCTTAATTTAGGAATATGTGCTTCATATGTAGACAATTACTGGATTAAAGACAGAACGTTTTTTTCTGATATGAATCTTAAGATGCAAAATGCAGCACTAGGAATGGAACTAAGCGGTCTGCACAACATACGCTATAGTTCATTCACAATGCCTGAATTTGATTCCCAAACATTATTAACCAAATTTTGGGATATAGCAGCAAAGAATGCATATAACTCAGCAAACAACATGTTTAATATGATGACTAACATGCCGGGATTCAAACTTGAAATGCCGCCAATGCCGGGAATAATGCCGACTCTTGGCACCACACCGTCTACAAGTCCTGTTGTAGGCAAAAAGAAACCTGGTGAAGAATTAACAGATGAAGAAAAGAACGAATTTAAGACCGCGCAAAATGAGTTTAAAAAGTTATATGACGGACTAAATGATCTTGACAGCAAAATAAAAGAAGAACTCGGACTAAATGCTATATTAAAAGCTGCAAAAGAAGAGTTTGACGATGATGGAAATACTACACCTGCATCAATGAAAACCTGCCTTGAAAATCTCAAAAAAGCAATTACTGAAATTCCAAATGACAAGCTGCATAAAATCTTAGACAAACTTCCTGCAAGCTCCGCAGAAAGAGATATGAAGGCAAACATCATTTATGATCAAACAGCAACAGCTGAAAAAATATTGAATAACTTAAATGGCGAAGAAGCTAGCTGTATTACCGCTTCAAATATTATGGCAGAAATTGAAAACCAAGCCATTAAGAAGAAAACTACTCCAATTAGAGTACTGATGGATAGAAAAGATTCTGAAAAAGAAGCTGTACAATGCATAAAACAAAGCGTTACTATAATAACAGAAACACTTATTGACAGAGCTAACCAAGAAGATGTAAAAGAAGGCAGCAAAGTAATTGAAGCACGTTCAGACCTTGCCGATAAATTAAAAGTATACAAAGAAGATGAAAAATGTACTGACGCTACTAAAGATGCACTTGATAAGGCATTCATCACGCTCTATAAAGAAATCAAACTTGAACAAGCTAGAAAGAAAGATAGCGAAAACAAAGAAAAAATTAACGACATGCCGCAAGAATTAAGAAGCAGATATCTTGACGAAAAAGGAGAACTGAAACCTGAATATAAAATCAATGAAAATAAAGTTAAAGAAGACTTGAAAACCATGAAAATCACCTCTTCCGGCTCGTCTGAAGAAGATGATGAGAATGACAATGAAGAGAAAACTCCTGCATCTAATGAAAATGGTGAAAAGCTAAATTTATGGCAAAGAATAAAAAATGGCTGGAATAAGTTTATGAATATGAATAATGAGTATATGGAACGTGTATGGGGATAATATGCGCTTAAATTACACTTCAATAAACAATCTTTGTCCAACGATGTTAGGTTTATTATTATAATAACCGGCAAAATAACCGCCTTGTACAGGGCGGTTCTGCCCGTATGAGCGGAAAGGATTATTGGCTGAAGCGGAGGATACAAACGGATTTGAGAAATCACCTGCAAACGGATTTGATGAAGTTTTACGTTCAACCTGCCTTGCTGCCTGGATTTCATACATCTTTGGCTTTATAAGAGCCTGTGCCAATATACTTACTAATCCTGCCATTTTTATTTTGCCTTTCTTTGTTTGTTAAACTCTGTATAATATTTAATAAAGTTTTACAATTAGTCAATACATTATACGTATAATTCAAAAAAAACTTAAATTTTTCTGCTTAAAATCATACAAATACACGAGTAAATTATACATAAGCAATTTTGGAGCTTATATTGCAAATTAAACTAAACAGGTCAAGTCGTTTTTGCATACCTGCCTAATTTCGTGTATCATGCGGATTTTCTGCAGGTTAAAGCAAAGCAAAGTCCGTAAGGAGTCGGTAAATGTTGAATTTCCCGACACCCAAATAATCCAAGAGAGCGGATTTTGGGCAGGGCGCCGGCAAATAAACTACAAGCGTGCAGTCCTGCTTAACTTGTTACAGCATCATACCTGTGTGGTGATTTTGCTGGGCAAATATCACCAACCAACTGGTTTTGGAAATAAATTCAAGACGACACTTTTTTATCTCTTAGTAATATTTTGTGTAAACGTGTATATAACTCCCGCAATTTTCCATTACACTCTTATATTTTTTTTTGTGATAAACTTTTATTATTAACAATAGTTATTTTATGAGGTAAAAATGGAAAGTTTAAGAGATAAGTATGAAGTTGTAATCGGTCTTGAAGTACACGCGCAGTTAAAAACGAAATCAAAAATATTTGCCCCGGACAGTACAGAATTTGGCAGCGAGCAAAATACTCATATCAGCGCAATCACACTAGGTATGCCTGGAGTTTTGCCGGTATTAAATAAAGAAGCTGTTAATATGGGGATTTTAACAGGGCTTGCACTAAACTGTACAATTCCTCCGCGCTGCAAGTTCGACCGCAAGCAATACTTCTATCCGGATTTACCAAAAGGATACCAAATTTCACAGTATGATGAACCAATCTGTGTAAACGGCTATCTCGAAATCAAGGGGAAAAGAATTGGTATTACAAGAGCCCACCTGGAAGAAGATGCCGGCAAGCTTGTCCACGCAGGCGCAGCAGGGCTTGCAGGATCATCATATTCTCTTGTTGACCTCAACCGTGCAGGAACTCCGTTATTAGAAATTGTATCGGAGCCTGATATGCGTTCAAGCGAAGAAGCAAGAATGTATATGGAAGAACTCAGGAACATCGTACGTTATATAGGTGTTTGTGACGGGAACCTTGAAGAAGGCTCCATGAGATGTGACGCCAATATATCAATAATGCCAAAAGGCTCAAAAGAGTTCGGCACAAGAGCAGAAATTAAAAATGTAAACAGCTTTTCCGCTCTCCAGCGTGCTATCGAATACGAAATTGACCGGCAGATTGAAATTGTGGAAGAAGGCGGAAAAGTCGTTCAAGAAACAAGGCTCTGGGATGATAACGCCCGCGAAACCCGATCAATGAGAGGCAAGGAAGACGCACACGATTACAGATATTTTCCTGAGCCAGACTTAATGCCGCTTGAAATCTCACGCGAATGGGTAGAAAACATTAGAAAAACCATGCCTGAATTACCTGCACAAAAGCGGCAAAGATATATGGAATTAGGTCTGAGTGAATACGATGCCTCAGTTATCGTTGAACAAATGCCGCTTGCTATGTTCTTTGATAAAGTCCTTGAGCTCGGCGCGCCCCCTAAAATCGCAGTAAATTTTATTATGGGTGAAATTGCCGCATACCTTAAGGAAGAAAAAATTGAAATAACAGAAACAAAGCTGACACCTGAAAACCTTGTCGAATTAATTCAATTAATAGAAAAGGCTGTTATTTCTAACAACATCGGCAAACAAATTATTATAGATATGATGAAAGACGGCGAAAAGGCAAGTACAATTGTTGAAAAGAAAGGACTTTCACAAATAACCGATGAAAGTGCTATTAAAGCAATTGTACAAAAAGTTATTGATACAAATGCCCAGCAGGTTGAAGCTTACAAGAACGGAAAAACTCAACTGTTTGGATTTTTCGTCGGTCAAGTCATGAAAGAAACAAAAGGAAGGGCGAATCCGCAGACTGTTAATGCTCTCCTAAAAGAAATTCTCGGATAATGCGCGATAAAAAACTGAAAAACTCTAAATTTAAATATTGGATGGAAAGCGAAATATACCAGCAGCCTATGGTACTGGCTGATATTATTCATGCCTACACAGAAGGAGCAGAAAATATTTCTATTCCAGAAAATGTAAACAGAGTAATAATCGTTGCTAGCGGGTCTTCATACCATTGTGCACGTTTTGCAGTTGATTTATTGGAGCGGATTTCAGGTATAGAAACCCGCTCCATCTATTCCAGCGAGTTTTTACTAAAAAGCGTAATTCCGCATGATGAAGGGCTTTTATACATCTTTATTACACAATCAGGCGAAACCAGCGACACAATTGGCGCTGTAAGACGTGTAAAAGAATTCGGTCACCTCCCCACTCTCTGTATTACTAATAAAGAAAACTCCACAATATGGGATTTGTGTGATTACAGAGTCTGCTGCTCAGCAGGAAAAGAGCTTGGTATCGCCGCTACTAAATCCTTTACAGCGCAAATGCTTACCCTCCTTATTATCGCCCTTACTCTTGCTAAAAAACACGATGAAACAAACGAATATGTAAAAGCTTATCGAACATCTCTTAATTGTATCCCTGATATAATCACCCAAGCCCTTAATATAAGAAAAAAAGTCCGGCAGCTTGCTGCACTTATCGCTAAATCTAAAAATATCGTTATTGCTGCAGATGGTATCGCATACTCTTTAGCAAAAGAAGCCGCTTTAAAAATAAAAGAAACCTCTTACTTAAATGTTAATGCGGCTATTCTCGGCGAGTTTATGCACGGGCATGTTGCCGTTCTAAATAACAAAAGTGTTTTATTATATCTTTCACTAAGAAATATCTCTTACACTTCCGCAAAATATTTACAAAATATCAAAAAAGATTACAACCCGGCTCTATACATAATCGGCAAACCAAACCCAGATATTCACGCAAATATGACTATTAACATTGAATGTGAAAACGAACTCCAATATATGTTTGCAAATGTTGTTATATGCCAGCTTCTAGCCCTCGAAATTGCTATAAAAAAGCACAGAAACCCGGATAAGCCGCGCGGACTTAAAAAAATTGTTAAATTTTAATTCTCAAAAATTTTTCTGATTATGGTATAATATCCTTACACACTAATTAGTAAAGGAATTTTTAAGATGGCAAAAGTTAATGTAAAAATTTGTATGGGTACTACTTGTTTTGTTATGGGCTCCTCCCAGCTTCACGACTTAGTTGATATCGTAAATAAAAAATATGGTGAAGATGTCGCAATAACAGGCAGTACTTGTCTTAATTACTGCACTGATACTTCTGAATACTCTAAAGCTCCTTACGTTAAAGTAAACGATATTGTTATTCAAGAAGCTACAATTGATAAAGTTTTACAAGAAATAGACAAATGTTTAAAACAACAAGGGTAATTTACCTTGTTAAATTAGTTACACTAGAACAGATAGGAAGTTGAAAATAAGATGGGAAATAATAACAGTCAATCAATACATTTAAAAAAAGAAATTCTTGCAAGAATAATTGAAGCCTTTTTCTCTGATAATTTTGAAGAAAATACAAGACTTATCCCCTACGATATGAGACCTAAAGGCGCTGATGTTCCTTATAGATGCTGTATTTACAAAGAAAGAGCAATTTTAAAGGAAAGAGTTAAAGCAGGTTTAGGATTTTCATTAGAAGAAGATGATGAAACAAAACTTTTATCAGAGTACGCAAAAGAAGCTCTTAACAGAGATAAGCTTGATGAAAATCCACTTACAGTCTTAGACGCTGCTTGTGCAGGCTGTGTACCAAGCCGAATTTATGTTACAGACCTTTGCCAAGGGTGTGTAGCCCGCCCATGCCAATCAGCTTGTAAATTCGGAGCTATTGAAATGGTAAACGGCAAGTCTAAAATTGACGGAAGCAAGTGCAAAAGCTGTAAAATGTGTATGAACGCCTGTCCATACAACGCTATAGTTAAACTTGCCGTACCTTGCGAAGATGCATGCCCCGTCGGTGCAATTCAAAAAGATGAAAACGGAATTACAAGAATCGATTTTGAACAGTGTATTTCCTGCGGTAAATGCGTAGCTGCCTGCCCATTTGGCGCAATACATGAAAAAAGCCAAATTATTGATATACTTAAATACATCAAAAACGGTTCTAAAAAAGTCATAGCAATGGCTGCCCCATCTATAATCGGGCAGCTGCCGGGTAACCTTTACCAATTAAAAAGCGCAATGAAAAAAGCAGGATTTTATGATGTCTATGAAGTCGCTCAAGGTGCAGATGTCACAACACTAAATGAAGCAAAAGAGTTTGAAGAAAGAATGGAAAACGGAGCTCCGTTTATGACAACCTCCTGCTGCGCCGGCTACAACCAGTTTGTAAAAAAGCACTTGCCAGAGATTAATGAATTTCGTTCAACAACTCAAACTCCGCTTTACTATACTGCAGAAATAGTAAAAAAAGAACACCCTGATTCTATTACAGTGTTTATAAGCCCATGTGTCGCCAAAAGAAAAGAATCTATGGATAATCCTAATGTTGATTATGTAATGACGTACGAAGAACTTGGCGCCTTATTTATTGCAAAACATATTGAAATCGCTGAATGCGAAGAAGATAAGTTTGCAGTTGAAAGCTCAAAACAAGGACGGAATTTTGGTGTAACAACAGGTGTTGCAGAAGCTGTAAAATCCGTATGCAAAAATTCGGAGGAAGTTAAACCTTATATAGTAAGCGGTTTAACAAAAGATACAGCAAAAGACTTGAAAAAATTTGCAAAAGATAAATCCTGCCCGGGCTGTAACTTAGTTGAAGTAATGTGCTGTGAAGGCGGATGTATCGGAGGAAACGCTACAATCAATATTCCGCGCGCCGCAAAAAAAGAACTCAAAACGTTACTTGACAAAAGTGAAAATCTGGAACGCACAGAATAAACTAAAATATAAACTGAATAAATAACGACAAAAACGCCCTTGCGGGCGTTTTTGTCGAAACAAAACTAATTTAAATATATAATAAAAAATTATAAGACGTAAGCCGACCCATCAAGAATGCAAAATTTTTATAAATCTTTCGTAACCCCGAAATCTGTCATTTGGTGTGACCGACTTACAGTAATATATTAACCTGTTTTTAGGGCTTTTTTCATCCCCAAAAGAATTAATTTTTTCAACTATGTTAATTCTTTTAAATTAATACTTTAGAATGAAGAGGGTAACTATAAAATAACGCCGGAATTAACTCCTAAAATTCCGGCGTACAAACCCTACATACAACTAACTAACCTAAAAATTCATTTTAAACATTAAATTAAATCCTGTCTTAGAAGGAGCTGTCGGCTTTCTTATTAAATCATAAGCCTGACCTTCAGCTGTTAATGTACAATCATTTTTCATAAATTGAAATTTTAGATTTACTCCGCTGTATACGCTTAGTGTCGGTTCAGACAGCTTGCCTGTTCTAAAATTATATGTAGTAGTTGAGTTCGGCGTAAAATAAAAAGAAAGTTTATCGGATACAGGTATATCTAGACCTAGAGCAAATCTTTCTGCTAATGAGGCAGAATTATTATTATACGAAACTCTTGAACGTGAAGAAAAATTTAGACCAGCTCTTCCTAAATCAGCAATTTTATTTGACGTTTTAAAGTCTGTAATACCTCTAAAATTTGAAATATTACCATTTTTATCCCAATCATTGCCGACAGACTGCTCAACAGTAATTCCCTCGGAGACCTTTACCCCGAAAGTTGATAACGCTGTTCCTGTCCCGTCAAAATTGATAAAATTCTGAAGAGTCCCAAATGTTTTGATATCATTTTTCTCGTCCGGCATGTCTGCTTCCCTTAATTCCCAATACTTACATATATATAAAGTATTTTTCAGATTAAAAATTGCCTATTATATGGGCGGAAAATTTAAAATTTCTCCGCCCATTTTATTAAAATAAATTAAGATTTAGTGTTTATGGGGTCCCCGCTTTAAAACATCCAGCAACGCATCTACAACTATCGGATCCCACTTAACACCAGCTTCTTCCTTTATAATAGAAATAGCCTTTTCTTTAGGGAGAGCCGCTCTGTATGCTCTGTCAGATATCATCGCTGAATACGCATCAGCAACAGCTATAATTCTTGACCCTAGAGGTATAGAATTACCTTTTAAACCTTCCGGCTCTCCTCTGCCATCCCAGCGTTCCTTATGATAATGAATATATGGAATAACTTCTGATAAGAAGTTTATGTTCATCAATAAATTAACACCAACATTCGGATGGTTTTGGAGTTTTTCCCACTCTTCTTTAGTGAGCTTTTTATCAGATGCAAATAAAGATTCAGGCAGCGTAATTCTTCCTATATTTTGGAGTAAGCCTGCATAATAGATTAAATCCGTTGTCTTTTCATTTAAGTGAAGCTGATTGCATATCTTACGCGCTAGTTTTGCAACATTTTGAGAGTGCGCAACCTTATACTGCCCTTTCTCATCTACCGCCTTAACCAGTTTTTCAACAAATGACTGCTGGTGATCACCTAAGTCACCTATCAATGCAGTTAATTCTGCACGCTTATGCTGAAGTTCAGGTACAGATGCCCCCTCATCATCCAAAAGCTCTTGTGTCGAATCAATTGCCTTTTGTAGTGATAAAGATGTTCCAAATAAACCAGCAATCGCCTCTAGCAATTTTAGATAAGCCCTTTTTATCCTTTTAGGTTTATAATTCTCTATAACTACCACACCTACAAGATTTGCATTATTATGCATAGGAACAGCCAATAATGACTTTATTTTTTCTTCATTTAATTCTTTTATCGGCTTAAAAGAGGTACAGTTATTTATATTTTCAATTTCTATCGGTTTAATAGTTTTATACGCCGACACTACAA
Organism: Candidatus Gastranaerophilales bacterium; assembly: GCA_944326905.1. Taxonomy (GTDB): domain Bacteria; phylum Cyanobacteriota; class Vampirovibrionia; order Gastranaerophilales; family Gastranaerophilaceae; genus CALUTH01. The sequence goes on along the minus strand of CALVFU010000004.1, from coordinate 99,258 downwards.
CATTACGTCGTGTTAATTTGTATCCTAAATCCTTATCGTAAATATTATAGTCAAAATCCAAAGAAGTACCAACAAGAGGCAAATCTTTATCAGAATTTTGAAATTCTCTCGCAAACTCCTTTGTTAAATATATGTGGCAAAGGTCTGTATCTAGAATTTGAGTCATGGTTTTTGCTATAGCATTATAAATCACATACTCTTCTCTAGAGTTAAATCCAAGTACTCTAAGCGTATTATCCAAAGAATATATTGATATTAGCTCTTTTAATTGTGATGATAGTTTTTCGGATTTAGAGCGAAGGTCTTTACCAATTTTATTTGCCAATTCATCTGATATAAAATATTCTGAAATGAAGTCACCGAGGTTTAGGGCAAAAATTTCCTCCATCGGATCGCCTTCCATTAGATCAAGAGTTCTGCCAAATAATGATACTCCGTTTTGGTCTTCAGGCATATTACTATCCTTCCATAATAATCTCTACTTATATTTAGTATTACGGCACAATTTTGAAAAACTTTAGTTTTTTTTACAAAAGTTTATACTTTAGTTACACACCAATCCTACCAAGGGATGAGATAGTATAAAAGTTTTCTACAATTTGTAAACAATTGTAAATAACTTTTGCTGCCGGCACTTTAAATATATTTCTGATATACTTATAAAAGAATAAAGCAGCCGGGTAATCGCGCTTTATTAAAATAAAGTGAGGAAAGTCCGTGCATTCAAGGACAGTCCGCCGGAGAAATTCCGGACGGCGCAAGCCGGTGGAAAGTGCCACAGAAATGTAGACTGCCGATGGAAATATTATTTCACAGGTGATGGTGCAACGGTGAGTTAAGAGCTTCACCGGGGATATTGAAAAATATCCGCCAGGTAAACCCCGGACGAATGCAAGATTGACAGGAAGGCTTTAAAGGTGTCCGCCAACTTCCGGCTAATCGCTAGAGATTACAAGCAATTGTAATACCAGACAGATGATTACATTAAAACAGAACACGGCTTATGAGCTGCTTTATTCTTTTATTTTTTATCACTTGCAGGAGCAAGCTTCTGCCAATCTCGATATTTAATAAACAGCTTTGTAAGCATTATAGCGCAAAGAAGTACTGCTGCAGCTCCTATTGAATACCAGTAGCCCATTATGTTCATATTGAATTTAAACGCTAAAAGGGTACCGAGAGGTATTGATACAATCCAATAACTGACCAAATTAGCAATCATAACAATATTAGTATCTTTCAACCCTTTAAATATACCGGCAAGTGTCACCTGCATCCCGTCAAATAGCTGAAAAAGAGCAAGCAAATATACTATCGGTACAGTAACTGCAATCAATTCTTTATCAGTTGTAAACAATCCAATCCAAAAATGAGGAAATGAAACCACAGTTAACGCACTGCATAACATAAACGCCTCAGACATAAAAATGCCAGATAAGGCAAAACGCCTTACTCCCAGATAGTCTTTTGCTCCGTTTGAATACCCGACTTTAACAGCAAGCCCGTTTGCTATCGCAAGCGGAACCATAAAAGAGATTGTTGTTAGAGTACAAACTATATTCTGCGCAGCCGCGTACACCCCTGAAACCCTTCCCATGATAATAGTTACAAGATTAAATGCAACAAATTCAATAAGTATAGCAAACGCTATCGGTGTTCCTACTATTAATAAATTTTTATAATATGAATGGTCGCTATACATAGATATAGAGAGTCTATGCAGTGCATAAAAATACAATCCAAACCCCATTATATACCTGGTAATCAAACTTGCCCAAGCAAGCCCTGCAACTCCCATCTCCGGCAATCCTAAGTGACCGAATACAAAAATTATATTTAAACCAAGGTTTAGAAATACAGCAATAACCGTTAAAATATTAGGAAACAGAACAATTTCAAACGATTGAAGAAAATCTTTTATTGAGCTGTGTAAAAGGACACCAAATGTTGAAAATGCAGTTATAATAGAATACACTTTTATTAATTCCGCTAATTCCTTATCATAACCTAAGAAATCAATAACAGGAACCGTTGCCATAATACATAATGATATAAACAGCCCCATTATAAGAGCAAATTTAACAGTAGGATAAAAGTATTTTTCAGGAGATTTGCCTTCTCCCCGCATATTCGATACAATCGGAGCTACAGCAGAAAGAATCCCTATCCCTATCATCATTATGCAGTTTAAAATAGCCGTTGCAATACTTACCGCCGCAAGTGTTTGTGTAGAATGTCTTCCTGCTACAATAACATCTCCCACTCCAATAAAAATAAAACCAAGATTCCCCATAATAATTGGGGCAGATATTTCAGCTATCTCTTTAATATATCGTGTAAACTTCATAAAAAAATTTTAAAATAAAGATATATTTTTGTCGACAAATAAAGAAGCAGGCTTTTGCCTGCCTCTTAATAAATTATTGTTCCAGCGGATCTTGCGCTACAGGGTCTCTGCCGTTATACAAATTAACCAGCCCTTGAAGCTCTGAATACTCTGTTTTAGCTTGACCGTTTGAAACTGTTATCAAACCTTGTTCTTGGGCGTAAGCTAAAGCTTCTGAGCGACCTTTTTTATTGAGCAATCTTAAACATTTTGCAATATTTGCATCCGGTGTACTCTTATCATCACCCCAGAGTCCAACTTTTTTATTAAACCAGTTTTCAGGATTTAATACTGTACGATTCCACCATTTGCCTGATTGATCTTTATCGTCAGCTCTGTCATTAATAACATTTTGAGCGTTATTTTCTTTTGTAAGCGCGTTTAAGTATGCGTCAGATAATTCTTTATACTTACTGTAAGCAGCTTCTCTTTTTTCAAGAAGTTTATTATATTCTTCCTCATTTTCCTCTTGCGCCATAGTAAACGCGTCCAATTCAGTCCTTGCTTTATCCAGTGCTTCTTCTGCTTGTTTTTTCTCTGTCTCATATGCTTTAACTTTTGCTTGTAAATCTTGTATTGCAGCTTTATCCAGCGGCTGCTGCTTATTTAATACCGCTAATTGCTCCTGTGTATTTTTAAGATTTTCATTTGCAGTCTGTATACTTTTATATGCATTTGCTACGTTTGTCTCTAAATCTGCTCTTTTTGTTTCTGTGTCGTTTTTATACTCATTAACTTTTTGACAAAGTGAGTTTAATTTATTAAAATCAGCTTCAGCTTCTTCCATTTGAACTTTCAATTCAGCAGATGTAAAAGCCTCTTCATTTGTTTTACTGTTTTGTGCAGCCTTATAGGGAGGTGTTGCAGTACTTAAACCGCCAACAGTACCTATTCCGCCAAATGGCAGTCCGCATTGCATTGCTGATTGCATTCCGGCAATCCCCCAGATATTACTTAAGGTACTCATTGTTCCCGGCGACATTCCGCAAGTATTATATCCGCCAAAGCAACCGCTCATTAAAAACATTAAGGGATTCATAACTTTATCCTCATATATCTTACATCTTATATATATAAAGTATATAGATTTATTTAAATTTCAATAACGGAAATATTTGTTACAAAACTTAACAATTATTTTATCTTTTTTATATCTTTTATACGTCGTTAATTCAATAATCACAACCATTACAAAAAGTTAGCCAACCAATCTTAATCCGATAATTTTCTTGTAAAATATTTTCAGCCATGCTAGTATAAGTTACGACTATCATATAAATAAGATATATTAAGGAGCTGTCGCAAATGCTGAATTTTTTATTCAAAAAAGAAACAAAAGTAGACAAATCCGCCCAATTAACAGAGTTCGTAAATAAATTAAAAGAAATTTACTCCTACAACTCAATCTCTGAGGAGCGGAAAAATTATTTAAGTTCGTTATTAGAAAATTATGGATACCTTCCATATCCGCATATTCGCGCACTAGAAGAGTTAAGTGATGCAGAAGGCTTATATTGTCTTGAATACAAGTGGAAACAAAATGGTATTTATGATGAACTTTATACATTTCATTTTGACAATCCGTCTGTACTTGCAAGAAATAATGTACAAAATTCCGATTGGATAAAAAAAGAAGGACATAACATAAAACTTATCAACCTCGCAGGGTTGGGAAACGGAAACGAAAAATCTGATACAGGGAAACTTGCAGACTGGATTAAACAGCTTGCAATACTTCCTACCGGGAATTTAGAAAACAATATTTTCTCAACAACTGTTTATTTAATCCCTTTCCACCCGAGAGAATTCGGATGTGCATATCTTCCTACTTCATCAGCAGTAAGCCCCAACTTAGAAGATAAAAATATAACTGAGAAAACAGGATTTGATGAAAACGGGCAAGTTAAATTATTTATAGAAATGGCACAGCTTGCAGGACACCCGGTAATATATGATATTCTTCCACAGACTGCAAGGTACTCCAAAATAGTTCTTGCAAATCCTGAGTGTGCAAGATGGTTTGATATTAATGCACTTATATCCGAAATAGAAAAAAATGTTGATAAAGTTTGTAATGAATATGATGAAATAAAAAACAAATACAACACAGAAGATATTAACATAGTGAAAGATTTGTATAAAAAATCTCTCCGTTCAGGGATAGGAGATTTAGCAGAAAATTACAAAGTCATTTATGATGAAATTGATAAAGCATTAATTGATAAGAAGAAATATCTTTCAAATGCAATGCTGGAAAAAGATATTCAAGTCAAACTTCACAGAAAAGCAAGGAATATAATATCTTCAGTAATCAATAACCACTCAAAAAAATTAAAAGAATCCGATATCACTAATCAAAGTGAAGTAATTAATAAACTTATAGCAGAAGCAATGTGGCCAGCTCCCGGCGGCGCTTGGTGTTCAGCCGGAGTGCCTGTATTTGACAAAATGAGTGACTGCGGTTCTTATCCGACTTTTAAGCATTACAACTACAAAGGTGAAGACGTAACAAAATTTGCAAATCTTGACTGTCAAACACCATATTATTTTGTAAATCTTGAAAGCGGGGAATACAATAACAATGTAATAGATTTCTTTATTAACTATATGAAAGATTTGCAGTCGGAATTTAATTTTGACGGATACCGAGTTGACCATATTGACCACATAGTCGATGACGTTTCCGAAAAAGACGGCATTCCAATAAGTTACAGAGCTCCAAGAAAAGTATTAGGCAAGTTAAATACTGCTCTAAAGAATAAAATCCCATACTTTGGAACTCTTGCAGAGTATATGCTTTGGGATAATTATCTAAAAGAATACCATGAAGATATGAACTTTGATATTCTCTGGGGTAGCGATATTGTTGCTCAAAGTGACAAAACCCCGGAAAGAATTGCAAATGACAATCTAGAGCTCACTAATTACAATACTTCAGGAAATGAAAAGAATTGTTTATCAATTCTTAAGACATACAACAACCAAGACGGTGAGTTTTCAGCAATAGACCGATACCCTGGACAGCTTGGAGAACAAGGTGCGCTGTTTAAATGGTTTAAGTACAAATTTCTGCCCGGCGGAAAATTTGCCCAACGACCGATTTTATATATTGACGGAGATGAATCCTTTACAACAAAGGGAATAGAAAGCGTTATTGGCGCTGAAATTTCAATGCCCAGAGAAAAAGATTACGAGTTTTATGCAAAATTTGATGCCATAGATCGTTTTGTTAAAAACTCCCCAATTATATCTGGAGGAGAAGCTCATATTATAAGACAAGATGACGACGGATTTGTTTTATGGCAGATATCAAAAGAAGGACTTAAGAACTCAATCCTTGTTGCCGCAAACTACCATAACCCATCAGAAAAATTCTGGGTATGGGAGGGGTGTGAGCAGCATGTAGAACTCAGAGAAGGTCGCGAAGTCTTTGATAAAAATATTGAACTCTCTTGCGATTATCAGATAACAGGTCAGTATGTCTTTGATGGAGAGAACTATGTTGAAGAAAAGTTTCAAACTCCGACAGACAAATTAATGTTCAGTAAAATCATGCCTGCTGAATTTAAATTCTACACGGTAGAACAAATTAATTAACCTTTATCAGACATTGACGCCCGGGCTATAAATAGCCCGGGTGTCTTTTATACGAATTTTTCCAATATAATATTTTATGTTATATTAGGTTTTAGAATGAGAAAGCTGGTTTTATTTTTTATACTTATAATTACACCAAGCGTTTATGCGGCAGAATATACAGAAATCACCCTGCCGGCAGCTATTGAATATGCTCAGACATACAGCCAGCGCTTAAAGATAAAAGAAATGGATGTAGAGGCTGCAAAAAACCGTATTGAACAAGCAAATCAGCTTAAAAATCCAACAATAGGCGCTTTTTTTAATATGGGAAAAGCAGGTGAAAATGACCCGCAATATCTTGGGGTCACACAATTAATAGAACTTGCAAAACGGCATCCTAGAAAAAAGCTTGCAGAAAGTGAATATAAGCTTTCAAAAGAAAACTTTAACCAGACAAGATTCGAACTCGGTATGGATGTAAGAGATGCATATGTAGAGCTTGTAGGAGCAAAAACAATATTAAAACAAATAGAAGAGCAGTATGAGCTTTTATCCGAGTTATGCGATTTAGCAAAAGGAAAATACAGTGCAGGACTAGCTAATCAAATGGATATTTTCCAAACCGAACTTGCTATTAATCAATTAAAAATACAAAAAAATTCAGCGAAAGTGAATGTAAATAATGCAATAAATGAGTTAAACAGTATCATTTATTGTAAAGAACAAGATTTTGATTCTGTAGAAGGGATATATTCAGACAATTACTCTGCGCTTTTGGTTCCGCCGCCTGACACCATCCTGCCGTCTTTAGATGAAATTCTTACAAAGTACTTAAGTAATTGTTTTTCAGTCAAAATAGCACGACAAGAAATTGATGCGGCAGAAAAAAATCTTACAAATACAATAAGACAGCGTGTCCCCGATATGGAATTAACCGCCGGGTGGTCATACAACGAAGCTTACAGAAATCCGACCGGCTCATTTTACGGCGGAGCATACGTAGGGGTTAATCTTGTTAATATTCCTATATTTTATACCTTTGCCCCAGAGATAAGAAATGCAAAAATACAATTAGAGCAAGCAAATTTAAAATACAATTCAGTTGTCGATGAACTTATTAAAGATATAGCGGCTGCCTATGAAAGTTTTAATACTGCAAAAACCAATTTAAACTATTATAATACCAAAATAATCGGAGATTCTTTTATTCTTATGAGCTACGCTAAAGAAAGTTATAAGAAAGATAAATCTGATTTAATATCCCTCATAGTAATGGAAAACAGCTACAAAAATATAATCATAGGCTACACACATGCTCTTGTTGATTACTGTAAATGCTGGACAGCGCTTTTAAGAGTTTTAGATGTTGAAGATTTAGCCAAAACAGAGCTGTTATAATTGTACAAATTATCATTTGCGGGATATAATAAGTTTATGAAGAGGAAAATAAGTATAATAGGGAGTACCGGGTCAATAGGGACACAGGCTCTGGAGGTTATAGAAGAATTAGGGCAAGACAAATTTGAAATATACGGGCTTGCGGCAGGAGGAAATACTGAACTATTAAATACACAAATCAAAAAATTTAAACCTAAAAGAGTTTACGCTTCAAGAAATATAACCAATGTGGATTTTAATAATGTATTATCAGGAGATGAAGGTCTCACAGAGCTGGCGTCTGACAAAGAAAATGACATTATATTAATGGCCGTTTCCGGGCATTACGGATTAAAGCCTACAATAGCCGCTATCAGAAATGGTATTGATATTGCACTTGCAAACAAAGAGACTCTTGTTATGGCAGGAGATATTATCATGCAGGAAGTAAAAAAATATAATGTAAAGCTCCTGCCTGTTGACAGCGAACACAGCGCAATACATCAATGTATAAAAAATATTTCGGATATATCAAAACTAATTATTACAGCCTCCGGCGGACCTTTTTTAAACAAATCTTCTTACGATATGGCTCACTCAGATATAAAACAAGTTTTAAACCACCCAAGATGGAAGATGGGTAAAAAAATCACAGTAGACAGCGCAACGCTTATGAACAAAGGTTTAGAAGTAATTGAAGCGCACCATTTATTTGACATTGATTATGATAATATAGAAGTAGTAATTCACCCGCAAAGTATTGTACATTCAGCTGTAGAATATAAAGATGGAAGTGTAATTGCACAATTAGGACTTCCCAGCATGCATATTCCAATCCAGTACGCACTTACTTACCCTGAGAGGATAGAAGGTATAAAGTCAAAAAGCTTTAGTTTTTCAGAAATTGCAAGACTGGATTTTTCAAAGCCGGATTTTGATAAATTTCCGTGTTTAAAACTTGCTATTGAGGCAGGAAAAAGAGGCGGCTGTTCACCTGTAATTATGAACGCATCAAACGAAGAAACAGTCTATGCCTTTCTGAGCGGTATAATCAGCTACAATGATATTTATCCTACAGTAGAAAAAATTTTTAAAACATACCCTGAACAAAAAATAAACACTCTTGATGATATTTTTGAACTTGATAAAGAAGTCAGAATCAAAACAAAAGAGCTGCTTCAAGGAGCTAAAATCATATGATAAAGCTAGTTTGCACCGATATAGACGGAACCATTTTAAAAGAAGATTTCACTTTTTCAGAGCGGGTTAAAGCTTCAATAATGCGCATGACAAAAGAAGGAATTAAAGTTGTTTTAGTTACAGGCAGAATGCATTCTGCCGCAAAACACATAGCAATTGACTTGGGCTTAAATACACCAATTGTTTCGTACCAAGGGGGGCTAATTATTGACGGGCATGATATTTTATACGAAAGGTGCCTGGCACCTAATTATGCACATGAGATTATTTGCTGGGCAAAAGAAAATAATGTACACCTAAATCTTTATTCTGATGATAAATTGTACGTTGAGAGTGATGATTATATTGCAAAACGCTACGCAGGAGAACGTTATACAACATATCAAGTAAAACCCTTTGACGAAATTCCGCTTAAAGGAATCCACAAATTACTTGCCATCAATTTTGAGAATCCTGATATCGTTACAAAATGGCAGCAGGAAATGGCTGAACGATATCCTGAACTGTACATTGTAAAATCCACACCGTTCTTTTGCGAGTTTTCAAATCTTGAAGCCTCTAAATACTGTGCTGTTAAATTTTTACAGGAATATTGGGGGCTAAGAGACGAAGAAATATTGACCATAGGAGATCAAGATAACGATATAAAACTCCTTGAAGCCGGAGGAACAAAAGTTGCAATGGGGAACGGAACAGACGGAGTTAAAGCTGTTGCTGACTATATTACAGATACTGTAGACAATGATGGCTTTGCAAAAGCAATGGAAATATTTGTGTTGGAGGGATGTTAGCAATGTATAGAGTCGGTATTGGCTATGATATTCACAGATTAACAAAAGGACGAGACTTAATTATCGGCGGTGTAAAAATTACTAATGAAAAAGGTCTGCTTGGACACTCTGATGCAGATGTTCTTGTACATGCTGTTATTGATGCAATTTTAGGCGCCGCTGGACTTGATGATATTGGAACAATTTTTCCAGATACAGACCCGAAGTATAAAAATGCAGACAGTACAAAATTGCTTGAACAGGTAATTAAAGAAATACAAAATCTGGGATACAAAATAGAAAATATTGACAGTAACATCATAGCCCAAACCCCCAAGATGATGCCTTATATTCCAAAGATGAAGGTCGTACTTGCTAAAGTTATTGGGATATTACCTAATCAAATTTCTATTAAAGCTAAAACGAAGGAAAAGCTTGATGCAGTTGGAGAAGGGCTTGCAATAGAAGCAAACGCTGTTGTTTTATTAGGTTCTGCAGAATAGGCTTTTCAAAATCGTTAGTTTTTCAGCATTAACGGGAGAATTATCTATATTTAATTTACCTAAAGAAATATTTTCTTTATTAGTTCCGTGGTAATCACTGCCGCCGGTTATTAAAAGGTTGTTCTCAACTGCACATTTTACAAGAAACTCAATTTCCATTTTTGTATATCGCGAATAATAACATTCTAAACCTTGGATTCCACATTCCATCATAGTTTTTAGCTTTGGAATAAAGTCTTTTTCAGATAAATGAAATTCACCTTCACCTCCAAGCGGATGAGCCCAGACAGGAACGCCACCAGCTTCTTTTATAACTGAAATACCTTCTTCACCATCAAAACGCATATTTCCAGTTTTACAGCCGTCTAAATATTTTTTCATAGCACTTACATTGTCTTCTGCCATACCTCTGTTTACAAGAATATTCGCCAAGTGTGTCTTTACAACACTTCTTCTTGAATAAAGCCAGTCTTTTTCATGTTCTGTAAGCTTTATATTCCAAACCTCTTTAAGATAACTTATTCTTGTTTCAAGCTTTTTTCTCCTTAAAAGTTTACCTTTTTCTATAAGAGAATGAATTCGCTCAGATTCAGGGTTATAGTTATACCCTAGAATATGACACTTTATTCCCCGGGTAATACAAGTTAATTCAACACCATAAATGAATTTAATATTACCAGGCAAAAGTTTTTCCAACTCTAAAACGCCATCAACGGTATCGTGATCTGTAAGAGCTACAATATCCAAATCGGCACTTTTAATATTTTCAACGAGTTCTTTTAAATTGTCACTTCCATCAGAGTAACTGCTATGAATATGTAAATCTGCTTTTGTCATACAAACAGTATTATAAAATAAATGAAATACCCGGTAAAGCAAAAATTAAATACTTACCCTTAAACCAAATTGGAGAGCAACACCTTGACGACCGCCATTTCTAATCATTGCTTCTAAAAATCCTGTTAATCTCTCACCATATCTTTTTTGAACACCAATCCCATATTGAACAAAAGGTTTTACAGTAAGATTAGGCAGGAAAACGTCATCTGCTCTATATTTTGCACTGTCAATCAAGTTCCAGACCATAGACACCTGAATATATGGTTGCAAATAATTTTTGCAATTAGCAATTAATTTAATCCCGGGCTCCACTTGCAAAGCATTCAATGGACGAGTATTGATTTTTACATTTTGCACGCCATTGTGATTAAAGGTATTAACAAAGGTATACGAAGTAAGAATACTTGGCTGAATAACCAGTTTCCGATCTAAAGTTTCGATATTATATCCTGTTTTCTGCGCAATACCCGCCATTACCATTGCAAAATTTTCCCTGCCAAGGTTTGTATTAGCCTCAGAGGCATTTCCACCGGCATTAACAGTCCACGCCGTAAAAAAGTTATCCTTGTAAAATACAGCATCTACACCTAAAAGTCCGCCGTTATTATAAATATCATTTCCTTCAAACGCTTGATGTGAACCATTATATCCGGCATACAAACCATACATTCCATACCATCCGTTTTTTATTTTTGTAAGCCCGCTTTCTATACCCAATAAACTGCCATAACTTACATTAGATATTTTAGGAGAATTTTTTAATTTTACGGATTCAAATGTTGTATAAGGTTTAAACCAAATTCCTGCACGCTGTTCAGGAAATTGAAGAGGAGAGAAAGTATAATTTGGGGATATTGAAGCTATTTTATTATTATAGGAAAATTTATCTTTATCCGGCGGGATAATCATTACCATATCAAGATTTGAAAAAACATTCCTGTATGTATCAATCATAGCAAGATAACCCGCAAGCTGTGATGCAATCTGAAATGACAAAATACCTGAATTAAAACCACGGCGTGACAATTCAAAATGTCCATCCATACTGTTGTAGCTTACATTATATTGGTATATTGGAGTATTTAAAACACTTGGAGTATATGATACTTCATCTTTCAGCACCGAATCTGCAAATGGAATTGATATATATTGGCTTTTAGGTATTCCTTCAACACCAACTGCACTTACTAATATATCGCCTGAACCGCTTAATGAATTTGCGCTTATAGTATCCATTATATTTGTATTTAAATCCATATCGGCAGCAAGCTTTATTGTTCCATTCAAAGACAGATTTCCAAAGTTTATATTATTAATCTCATTATTTTGCATATTAAATAAAGCATCCGAGCCGAGTATAGTATTAGCAGCATTAAAATAAGTACTATCCGCCAGCAGATTAAGAGTTCCGCCAGATAAAATAAAATTTCCGTTGTATGTATTATTATCCCCTCCAAGGTTTAATACCCCGCTTTCTGTTTTTGTTATATTACCGCTGCCGCTTATCCCGCTTAAAATATTTGTTGTTCCGCTGCCTGTAAAGGTTAGATTACTCGCATTATAAATATCATTTTTTTCGCTACTATTCACATAATTATTTTTGAAAGTAGTATTTTCTATTATCAAATTACTCTCATTATAAACGGCACCACCTTCTGCAACTTGTGTTCCAATAGCAGAATTATTCTCTATAGTAGAATTAGCAATTCTCAAAGTACCGCCAGCACTGTTATATATAGCACCGCCTTCGCTTAATCCATCAGAAGAAACGCTATTTCCGCTGATTGTAGAATTATTTATAGATATAGTACCAGCATTATGTAAAGCCCCTCCATCGCCAAAAGCTTCTTCATCATTATTAACTTTATTATTGAGTAAACGAACATCATCAATAGTAATTTCGCCTGTATTATAAATTGCACCGCCGGATAAAAATGTACCAGAATCCCCGCTTACCGTATTATCACTAAAAGTTGAAGCAGTAATATTCAAACGTCCGCTGTTATAGAGCGCTCCGCCCTCTGCATTAACAGAGCCATGAGCGTAATTGTTCCTAAATATAGAATTGTTTATTGACATATCCGCTCTGTTATTATTATAAGCGCCATTAGAGACTGCTCCGCCTGTAGCCAGTCCGCCATATACATAATTATTTTCAAATAATACCGTATCAATATCCGTAATACCGCCATTGGTATTATATATCGCCCCTCCATAGCTAAAATTTAAACCAGAAGCATCAGCAAAGTTATTACTAAAAGCAGCATAATTAATATGAACATTTCCTCCGTTATTTAACACCGCGCCGGCATAACTTGAATTATTTAAAGTCTGTCCTTTGCAATGACTCATATCAACACTATTAAAATCTGCTTGACTATTGACTATAAAACCGCTATATATATTATCACCATTTATTATATAGTTATTTCCATAGAAAGTTATATTATTAATATTAGGAAATATATTTCCAATATTTCCTTCACTGGTAAATCCGCTAGTAAAGGTTACAACATCCCCATCTTGATATTGTGTATTAACAAGAGAATCAAAATTCCCAACAATTATATCATTACAATTTCCCTTTAATCCGAATAAAACAACCGATATTATTAAAATAAATTTTATATTTTTCATAAAAATAATAATATTTTTTAAAAAATTTATAACCATTACCCGAATGAATATTCATTTGGAGAATATTCATTACACTTGATAATGAAGTGTTATTGAAAGATAATTGCAGTATGAAAGAAAGTGAATTTTTAATAAATGGGATGACATGTACGGCTTGCGAAAAACACGTTAGAGACGCAGTTTCAAAAATTAATGGTATAAAAAAAATAAATATAAGTATTATTTCCGGGATTATGAAAATTGAACACAGTGATAATGTTACCCCAAAAAAGATTATTAATGCTGTTAAAAAGGCAGGGTATGGAGCTGAATTAAGAGCCCCCAATAATAACTTCAAAGAAGAATGGAATATAAGAGAAAATAAAATAACCAATAATTTAAAAACAATGCAATACAGACTTATCTCTTCTTTAATTCTTCTTGCACCATTATTATATATTTCAATGGGCGGAATGCTAAATCTTCCTTATTCAGATTTAGGAGGAAACACTTTACTATCTGTAACTATACAAGTTATATTAACCTCTTGTATTGTGTTTATAAATAAGCACTTCTATATTTCAGGCTTCCGAGCACTATATCAAAAGAGCCCTAATATGGACACTCTCGTCTCAATAGGCTCATTATCTGCATTTTTATACGGGCTCTGGATTTGTATAAAAATCTTTGCATCAGCCCAAATCGGAGATTTACAAGCAATAACAAAATACTCACACATGTTGTATCTTGAATCGGCTGCAACTATTCTTACACTTGTAACCGTAGGGAAATACCTTGAAACAGTCTCAAAAAATAAAACATCTGATGTACTCAGCCGTCTTGTTAATTTAACCCCACAAACCGCAATCGTAGAAAGAAACGGCAAAGAACTATCAATACCGGCTGAAGAAATATCAGTTAATGATATTGTATTAATAAAACCTGGACAAATAATCCCGGCAGACGGTATTGTTATTGAAGGAAGAGGATTTGTTGACCAAGCAGCCATTACAGGGGAGAGCATGCCTGTTGAAAAAAATCCTGGTGATAAAGTAATCTCACCTGCAGTAAATAAAAACGGAAGCTTCAAATTCAGGGCAGTTAAAGTCGGCAACAACACTACTTTTGCACAAATTATCAAGCTGGTTGACGAAGCAGAAAGCACAAAAGCCCCTATAGCAAGAATTGCAGACAGAGTAAGCGGGGTATTTGTACCTATTGTATTACTAATCACATTTGTAACAATAATAGCATGGTTAATAGCCGGAGAGAGTTTTGAATTTGCACTTAATTGTGCAATTTCTGTTCTTGTAATCTCCTGTCCCTGTGCACTTGGACTTGCAACTCCTGCCGCTATAACCGTAGGTATAGGAAAAGCTGCAGAACACGGAGTACTTATAAAATCCGCTGAAACTCTTGAAAAACTACATAGTATAGATACTATCGCTCTAGACAAAACTGGTACCGTCACAAATGGAACTCCTGAGGTTTCTGATACCCAGGTGTATTCTGAGAACTTGAATAAAAATTCCTTAATTTCAATAGCTGCCTCGATTGAAGCTAACAGCGAACACCCTATAGCTGCAGCTATAGTTAATTATGCAAAAGAAAAAGGCATAGAATTTACTACTCCTTCAACAATTGAAGTAATACCCGGAATGGGCGTTTCTACAATTATTAATAATATAAAATATTTTGCAGGGAATAAAGAATTTATATATAAAAACTGTTGTAATGTTCCTAATATTATTAATCCGAAAAACAAAACACAAGTTTTTATTTCAGATAATAACAATTTACTTGGAGTTATAACTATAACTGATACAATTAGAACCTCAGCTAAAGCTGCCATATTAAAGCTAAAAAAACTTGGACTTAATATAATTCTTTTAACAGGTGATAATAAATTCACAGCTGAAACTGTATCTAAAGAAACAGGAATCGATAAATTCTTTTCAGAGCTTTTACCTCAGGATAAAAATAAAATTATAAAAGACTTACAAAAAGCAGGCTGCAATGTAATGATGATTGGCGATGGAATTAACGATGCTCCGGCGCTTGCAACTGCCGATATTGGAGCAGCAATAGGCAGCGGGACGGATATAGCAATAGACGCTGCAGACATTATTCTTATTAAAAACTCGCTTGAAGACGCAGTTTTTTCTATAAATCTAAGTCATGCCGTTATAAAAAATATCAAAGAAAATCTTTTCTGGGCATTTTTCTATAATATTTTAGGTATCCCCATTGCTGCCGGTGTACTATTTCCTCTCTTTGGGATAGTTCTGACACCGATGGTTGCAGCTGCAGCTATGAGTTTCAGCTCCGTATCAGTTGTACTTAACGCTTTAAGACTAAAATTTTTTAATAATAGATTAAATAGAAAAAAGAACATAAAACCAATTAAAAATATAGATCTTGGAGAAACTAAAATGAAAGTAATTGAATTAACTATTGAAGGTATGATGTGCGCTCACTGTCAAAACCGCGTACAAAAAACTTTAGAAAGTATTTCTGGTGTAGAAAATGTTACCGTAAACCTGGAAGACAAAACCGCAACAGTAACCTGTAATGATAATATTAATCCAACAATATTAACAGAAGCCATAAAAAAAGACGGTTATAACACAGTATCATACAAGCTTATATAATTTTTTCGCTCTAACCAATTTACTTATTTTTTTTAAAATAATATAGTGCTACAATTCAAATATGAAAGAAGTTAAGAATGTAATTATATGCGGGCTTGGAGCAGTAGGAACAGCTTTCGCGGTAAAAATACTCAATACACGTCCTGAAACCTTAAAAATTTTAGTTGATGAAGCAAGATTGGAACGTTATAAGGCTGAGCCGCGGATATTTAATGGAAAAGCACTTAATTTTCAGTACATAACCCCTGATAAGTTAGACTACAAAGCAGATTTAATTTTACTTGCAGTAAAATATAAAACACTTGATGAAGCAATTTATAATATAAAAAACTTTGTAAAATCAGATACAATTATATTATCACTGCTTAACGGTGTAACCAGCGAATGCAAAATAGCACAAAATTACGGATGGGATAAATTACTATTATCCTATTTTATAGGACACAGTTCAATGCGATCAGGAAATAACATCACACATGACGGAATAGCTACTATTGTTTTTGGGGCTAAAGAGCATAATGCTATATCACAAAACAATATCAACCTGGTAAAAACATACCTTGCTTCTGTGAATATTAATTATCAAAATCCCCAAGATATGAACAGAGCACTATGGCTAAAGTTTATGTTAAATACCGCCTGCAACCAACTTTCGGCAATATTAGGCATGACCTTTGGAGAAATGCTTGTTAATAATGAATTTATGGAACTTGCAAAAAATGTTATGAAAGAAGTAGAACTTTGCGCAAAAGCAGAAGGAATACAAGCTGCAGACACAATGATAGACGAAGTTATCCAGCATATGCAAACAATGATACCTGATGGTAAAACATCTATGCTTCAAGACATCGAAGCAGGAAGGGAAACCGAAGTAGAAAACTTTGCAGGTACAATTATTACGCTGGGTAAAAAATATAACATTCCAACCCCATATAATAAAATAATTAAACAAATGATTGACACTATATACCTAAAAGCACACCCCGAACGGTATCTTGAAAAAGATTACCAAACTCTTCCATAGATATGCCCGGAATAATTTCTTTTATAGAAGTAATATGTGAAGTATCCATTTGTGCTGTTTGAAAGATTTTAGAAAGAAGCTCAATATCATAAGAATAAAGAATGGAACCATGCTGTAAAATATATCCTTTAGAACGATACTGGGCGGAGCCGATAAGTTTTTTACCCTGATAATTCAAATCAGCCCCTGTAGATACGAGCATACAATAATCATACTTTGTATTAACTGAACTTCCTCCAAGCGTTAAATCAACCCCTAATTTTTCAAAAGTTTTTATTAGTATATTACAAATCTCTTTATAAGAGTCTGTAACACTCATATCAGTTTTAAAATAATCACAAGGCAGAACTATGCTATAAGTAATTTCTTTATCATGCAACAACGCCCGCCCGCCGGTTAAGCGTCTCACAATATCAATACCTTGTTTAGATAAAAATTCTTTATTCAGAAAATTTTCCTTCTGGTTTCTTCCAAGAGAAACACATGCTGGCGTCCATCCGTATAATCTAAATATCGGCTCGCAAAATCTATTACAAACAGCCCACTCTAAAAGTTCACCATCAATTTTCATGTTTTGGGAGCCTGAATAATATTTTAATGGTAAGAATTTAACCAACTTTCAAATGCTCCATAAGTGCCTCAAATTCAGGGAAAGAAATTTTAGACCACTCAAAGCCATTAATAACAATAGGCTGCTCACACACAAGCCCGGCAATATAATAGCTCATCGCAAGCCGGTGATCGTGATACGTTTCAAGTTCGCAGCCGCCTTTTAATTTTGTCTTGCCGGATATAACAAACCCGTCTTTTAACTCTTCAATATCTGCACCTAGTAATTTAAGAGCATTTACTACTGTAGTAATTCTATCCGCCTCTTTATTCCGTAAATCTTCCGCATTCTTTACAACAGTCTGTCCTTCCGCTTGAGTCGCCAGCACTGCTATAACAGGAAGTTCATCAATAAGACGAGGAATATCTATTCCTGAAATTTCACACCCTTTTAAATTACTATAACTCACTTTTATATCCGCTGACGGTTCTCCGTTTTCTTCACGCATATTTAAAAGTTCAATCTGCCCGCCCATACGTTTTATAACATCTATAATACCTGTTCTAGCTTGATTAATGCCCGTGTTTTTAATAACTATTTCAGAGTCTGGGTAAATAAGTGCTGCTGCTATAAAAAATGCCGCAGATGAAATATCTCCAGGGATAGAAAAATTAACAGGATTAAGTTTTGATTTTTTTATATAAACCGTATTTTCATTAACTTTAATATCAGCCCCCATAGATTGAAGCATTTTTTCTGTATGATCACGCGATTTAGAAGGTTCAGTAAAAGAGGTCATTCCATCTGCAAATAAGCCGGCAAGGAGAATGCAAGACTTTACTTGAGCACTTGCAAGTTTTGAAACGTAATCAATTCCACACAAATGCCTGCCTGTAATCTCTAACGGAGCTTTATTATCTTTGGATAATATATTAGCACCCATAAGTTCAAGAGGTTCTATAACTCTTCTCATAGGTCGCTTTGAAAGACTTTCATCCCCGGTTAATATAGATTTAAAATTCTGTCCGGCAAGTATCCCGCTCATAAGCCGCATAGTAGTACCTGAATTGCCGCAATTAAGTTCCGAGACCGGGGCTTTTAATTGCCCATCCGATATAATTTCAATAGTTTTATCATCAAGATAATTAATCTCTGCTCCAAGCCCGCGGCACACATTAAGAGAAGATACACAATCTGCACCTTTTGAAAAATTACTTATAATTGAACGCCCATCTGCCAAAGATGAAAACATAACCGCTCTATGAGATATTGACTTGTCCGAAGGAATTTCTATTTCGCCTTTTAGGGGCTCAATTAAAGGTATAACTTGTTTTTTCATAGGATTAATTTTATCACCCGCGTTCTTAAAAGTAAACCATTTGTAGGATATTTAAACAAAAAATTTAAAGATTTTTTTTAAACTGCCGTAATTGCTAATATAAGGAACAATTTCGTTTCTTATACCTCCTCCCCAAGTCTGGTAGCCGTTCTCTAAGACGGCTTTTTTTTTTGTAATAAATCTGATATATTTATCTGTATGGAGGATGAAATTAAAAACCTGCAAAAAATTCTAAAGGCTTCACCTGATAATTTTCAGGCAAGAAGAGAGCTTGCTATGGAGCTTCTAGAAAAAGGATTTAATGAAGAAGCGGTTACTAATCTTAAATACCTCTTAAAAATCTTTCCTGATAACGATGAAATATGGTTTAACCTGGGAATAGCGTATGAAAAATTAAAAATGAAAGATGAAGCTGTTGATGCATACAAACACGCAGTCTCCATTAAACAGGAAGAAGATTACAGCTACAACTTGGGCTCCGTTCTGATTGAACAAAAAAACTACCAGGACGCATTAACAGAATTTTTAAAAGTAAGTAAAACCTCGCCCGGAGATGAAAATACTATATTTAATATAGGACTCTGCTATTTTCACCTAAAGGATTACAATAAAGCACTCGATTATTTCCTGCAAGCAATAGAACTTGATAGGTATGATGTCTATGCATATTTCTACGCCGGATACATCTACAAGGAACAAGGACTTACCAATTTCGCAATAGAAAATTACAAACGAGTAATCGAAATATCTCCGGATTACAGCTGGGCATATTTTAATCTGGGTTCAATTTCTTATGAAAACGGTGACTTGGAAGAAGCCGCCGAGTATCTAAAAAAAACTCTCTTCTACAATCCTATGGATATCGGCGCCTATCAAATTCTTGCAAAGATATTCGTTTCTAAAAATCAAATAGAAGAAGGGCTAAATATTCTGCTTGAAGGTATCGAAAAAACAAAAAATAACGGCGACTTATGCTATGATACAGCATGTCTCTTTAAAAAATTAGGTGATGAAAATAATCGTCAAAAATATTTACAATTCGCCCTGGATAACAAATTAACACTTACCTATCCTGCCGATACTATAAAAAGAGAAATAAAAGTATAAAAACCTACAAAATGTTTTTACCGTTTTTATCATACATATTTTTACGTTTCAAAGCTATTTCCGTAAGAAAATCCTTATCATAATTTTTGAGTAAATCACCAATTACAGAATAAATCTTAAGCAGAGATTGTTCAATATTATAATAGTTAAAATTAATCATATCAGCCGCCATCTCAGGGTTAGAAACAGCAAGCCTTGTCATATCACGGAATCCGCTTGCTGCAAGTTTCAATGCTAAATCATCATCAAAGCTTGCAACAAATAAAGCCTGCGCAATAAGCATAGGAGTATGTGAAATCATTGCAGCGGCTTTATCATGCGCTTTAGGTGAGGCATAAACAGGAACAGCCCCCATATCTTTTATCAACTTTTCCAAAGGTGACGTATCTGTATTATCGTATGGAGTTATAACCCACTTGGCACCGTCAAAAAGTTCAGGAAAAGAATTCTTATATCCGCTAAACTCAGTTCCCGCCATTGGGTGAGACGGAATAAATTTAAACGAATAACTCTTTTTTGTAACAAATTCTTTTAAACTTGCAGTATCTGTAACAATTGTATCAGCAGGAATAACTTCAGTTAATTTATCAAGAACATCCAAAATTGTATGAATAGGAGTACAAATAAAAATAAAATTACAGTCTTTTAAAGCAGAATAATCAGAAAAAATATTCTCGCCTGTTTGCGTTGATGACACAGCAACAATATCATAACCTTGAGCTTTAAGCCGCTTAAATATCGACCCGCCTATCAATCCCAGACCTATTACACCAACTTTCATATTTCTAAGTCCTTATGATGAAACTGTTTTGTTCCGTCTGCATAATCGCTTACAATATCACCATTGCCTCTAATATTATATTTATATATGGTAAGCCCTTCAAGACCAACAGGACCGCGTGCATGTGTTTTATTAGTAGAAATACCAACTTCTGCACCAAAACCATAGCGGAACCCATCAGCAAACCTTGTTGATACATTATGGTATACGCCGGCAGAATCAACAAGACTTATAAATTTATCTGCATTCTGCTTGTCATTTGTAATGATAGCATCAGTGTGCCCAGACCCGTAAGTATTAATATGATTAATTGCAGTATCAATATCCGGCACAATTAAATAACTTAAAGTTGTATCAGAGTATTCATGATGCCATTCCTGCGGATTATCAACAATATCAATTCCAGAATCAATCAATGTATCCCTCAATGCCGGTGCATAAGGAAAGTCTTTATGTACAATAAGAGTTTCCACAGAATTACATGCACTTGGGTACTGTGTTTTAGCGTCTACAATTATTTTTACTGCCATTTCTAAATCAGCAGACTCATCCACAAAAATATGGCAGACTCCATCCGCGTGACCTAGTACAGGTATTTTAGTATTACTTTTGATAAATTGGACAAGCTTATTACCGCCCCTTGGGATAATTAAATCAACAAGCCCGTCACATTTAAGCATTTCTGAGACATCTTCTCTGGTAAATATCTGCTGCAAGGCATCAGGCAGAAAACCTTCAACTTCAGACGCTGCTTTTTTGATAATATCAAAAAGAATTTTATTAGTATTAACAGCCTCTTTACCACCCTTTAATATTACCGCATTACCTGATTTTACAGCAAGTGCTGAAACTTGCGCAATAACATCAGGACGGGCTTCAAATATAATACCAAGAACCCCAATTGGACAAGATATCTTTTCCAGTATAATTCCTTTATCAAGCTGACGTCTCAATAGTGTTTTGTTCACAGGATCCGGGAGTTTTATTAAATCTCTAATTCCTTGTATCATATCTCTTAATTTATTTTCATCTAGTTTTAATCGTTTATACACAGATGGAGTAATTTCACCTGTTGATACAAGTTCTTTAGCCGCATCCAAATCTTTTATATTTGCCTCAAAAATCATTTTAGAATTCTGCTCCAATCCTTTAGCAGCGGCCGACAAAACTCTATTCTTAATCTCTTCGCTAGCATTAGCAAGTTCAAATGACGCCTTTTTAGCTGATTTTGCAATTTCCTTAAAATCCATATCCCTTTACCTCTGTGACTAAATACTAACAAAAAAGTTTTAATTTGTAAATTTATATTAAGAATAATCATAATTTAGTTATTTACAAAGCAAATTTTTTTATTTACATATTTTATACGAAATGGAAAATAAAAAGAACAGAAGGTAAAATATGAATTTAACAATTACTCCGAATTTATTTAATTTTAAAAGACAAACTAACACCCCCCTTATAAACAATAACTATTCCAACCTTAAGCCATTAGAACGCGACACTGTATCATTCGGTGTAGGAGCAAAACAGCTTAAAAATGAGGCTAGATTATCAAAACAAATGGGAATGGACGTAAACAAAACACTTGCAAAAGCCTTTCAAATGTTTCAAAAGAAGCTGGAAAGCGCTTTTAACGCCATGAAGGCAACTGACAATTATCCAGATAGACCTATTTATAAAATCAAAGCAAGAATTAAATCACCTGAGTCTATAGCTGAAAAAGGCGGAGCAAGAGAGGTTAAGAACTATACAGAACTATCTCAACAAATCCAAGACATAATCGGAGGAAGATTAATCTTAAGAGATACATCAAAACAAAGTATAGAAACTATCCTTAAAAAGTTTGAAGATATGGTGTTAAAAGGAGAACTTTCAATAATAGAAATTGAAAACTTTTATGGAGATCCAAGGTTATCCTATGTTACGCCAAAGCAATTACAACCGTTAAAGAAAGCCTGTGAAAAGATGGTGGGACCTATACGTGTTGTAAGCGAAGAGCATCCTATGGGGTATAATGCAATACACTTAACCATAAAATTTCCACCAAGCAAGTACGGAGAAAGCTATGCTGAAATTCAAATCATGGGTGCAGATATTGCCGAATTAAAGGATGTTGAAGATTTAACATATAAAATACGGTGTAGCAAGCCTATACAAAAGAAATATATGTCTATGATGAAATATCTAAAACCGCTCCAAGAAGAAGGCAACGATGTATTAAAGAACGCCTTTAAGGAATATACAAGAAATGCTTATCTACACCAAAGAAAACGAAAAAATGTTACTTTAAAGGAACTACAAAACCGAACAGAACCTGACTTTTTACCTCTGCCGTGGATTATTCCAAACAGAGAGCTGGATTTTAACTTTTTATATAAAAAAATGAAAGAATGTGAAGAAATAGCAGCAAAAGCTGCAAAAGACGCAAAAAACAGCGGAGCTACAAAAGTTTCAAAAGCCTCTCGAACTTCACGCAACAAGAATAGCGAAGCAGCAGGGAAAGAAGCCGGTAACAAGAAAATAGAAAATAAGGCGAAAGCAGAAGGAAATATAGTAAACAACGGTACAAATAATTTACTTGAAAATATGGATGAAATCATATAGTATAGTAAGAGTGTGTGCCGACGTGATGAAATCGGTAAACATGCACGTTTCAGATGCGTGTGGAGAAATCCTTGCGGGTTCAAGTCCCGCCGTCGGCAATAAAAAGGAGCTTAACAGGCTCTTTTTTATTGCCCATTAACGACAAGAGGACGCAGAACCCCAATGCAAAGCATTTCTTGGGTTCAGCGGTCTGTGAGCAGAGTGCGGAGACCTTTTGCAAAAAGAATATAATTCTTTGCTGCAAAATCCGTAGACACGTCTATTGCGAACAGACCAAGACAAGTCCCGCTGTCGGATTTAAATAAGTAATTTGTAACAGGTTTAAAAGCAAAATATTCCTAAATATCATTCATTAAAATATTATGGTAAAATAAAAATATATTTAAGGAGTTCGTATGATAAATACCACATCTACAGACAAACTTTCAAAAGATAAAAATACAGCAGTTAAAACAGTCGACTCGGAAATCGCAACCTTAGAAAAGCTTAAAAATGAACTTAACTACAGCGCATTATCACAAACGCTTGATTTAATGCAAAATTCTACAGGAAGAATAATTATTTCAGGCATGGGTAAATCTGGTCATATCGGGAAGAAAATAGCTGCATCTCTAGCATCAACTGGCACACCGTCATTTTTTGTACACCCGGCAGAGGCAAGTCATGGCGATTTAGGTATGATTACAGAAGATGATGTTGTTATTGCAATTTCTAATAGCGGAGAATCAAAAGAATTGGTAGATATAATAAACTACTGTAAACGTTTCGGAATTACGCTTATTGCAATAACAAAAAATCCTGATAGTTCTTTAGGAAAAGCAGGCGACATTGTTTTAAGACTGCCAAACAACGGCGAAGCATGCCCGCTTGGGCTTGCACCGACCAACTCAACAACCGCAACTCTTGTGCTGGGTGATATTTTAACAGTAGGACTTATAGAAAGAAAAGGATTTTCAAAAACAGACTTTAACGACAGACACCCAGGCGGAAAACTTGGTTCCATTCTCCAAAGAGTTTCCGACCTAATGCACAAAGGCGAAGAAATGCCTATTTTGCACGAAAATTCTGGCATGCAAAACGTTTTATTAGAAATAACTTCAAAACGGCTTGGATGTGTCGGCTTTATAAATAGCCAAGGGATTTTAACAGGTATAATTACAGATGGAGACTTAAGAAGATGTTTATCAGCCAGAATTTTCGACGAAAAAGCTGTTAATATTATGACTAAGATGCCTAAAACTGTTTTTCCTGATACGCTTGCATCTGAAGCACTAAAAATAATGAATACTAAAAAAATTACTAACCTTTTTGCCGTTGATAAAGAAAACAAACCTGTAGGAGTAATACACATTCATGACTTACTGGCAAATGGTATACAATAAAATTATCCATGTGGGTTATTTATTACATATCTAATTTTATGCATAATTTATATATCAAATATACAGGTTAATTTTTTAAGGAAGGCAATTTGGATATCAACCCTCCAAGTGAAACTATCAGGAAAAAGAAGCAGCGAAGCGAAATACTTATTCAACTGTTTACCAATAAGGATATAAAAAACCTAAAAAAACGTATGGAAAAATTCACTTATGAAGAGTATAAAGAGTGGTACAAGAATAATGCTGAGTTAATTATAACAATATCAAATGTTCCGCCGCTGGGAGAAGTTCGAACATTACTTTCTAAACATTCAAAAGCCGATAAAATTTTACTTATACATGCTGCCTTACAAGAAATAGAGTCTTGTCTCCGGCTGGAATTTCATTTACGAACATCTAACGACTTCTCTTTAAAAAAAATAGGTCAATCAAAAAGTATAAAAGAAATATTTTCTAACGTAAACCAATTACTTCAAAATAGCGAAGATGCATATGGCGGAGCATTAAACTGGTGGGCATTCAAAAAAAATTGTCCAGCACCAAAATTCAGAAGCAAATAAAAATATATTTGTGCTAAAATTGTCCTAAAAGGAGAGGATAATGTTTGAGATAAAAAAGCAGATGACTTTTTCTGCCGCACATCACCTGCTCAATTATGACGGAGAATGCGAAAACCAGCACGGTCATAATTGGCTTGTAGAAGCATATATTACAGGCAGCGACTTAGATAAAAGCAACATACTTGTAGACTATAAGGTCCTTAAAATATCGTTAAAACGGATTTTGGATTATCTCGATCACAGTGATATAAATGAGCTTCCAGAATTTAAAGGAATAAGCCCGAGCAGTGAGATTATCGCAAAATACATTTATGAAAAGCTAAAAGAAGAGTTTCCGCAGTTAAGCAAAGTTTCTGTTTGGGAGACTAATACATCATGTGCAAGTTATTTTGAGGATTAAAATGGGTTATTTTGAAGTTATATTAATGGGTATAGTTCAGGGATTAAGCGAGTTTCTTCCAATCTCAAGTTCTGCCCACCTTGTGTTTACTTCTAATATTTGTAAACTGTTTAACGGAATGGAGACAGTATATAATGCACAAGAGGTTTTTCTTGATATTGTCCTTCATTTTGGAACTTTGGTTGCAGTATTAATTTATTACAGAAAAGAAATCTTGCAAATAATAAAAGCGCTTTCTACTGCAGTTAAAACTCGTAATTTCAGTACTGTTGAAGCGAAGCTGGGAATTTACTTAATTGTCGGAACAGTCGTAACCGTATTAATAGCCTATCCATTGCATGATATTGCTGAATTCTTAGTATTTTCGCCAATGGCGGTTGGAGTTTTGCTGACTTTTACCGGTTTTTTACTTTTGTTTAGCGAGTACGTATCGAAAAATATTTTAGAAAAAAAATCAATTCTTGATTTAAAAACAGCAATTCTTATTGCTATTGCCCAAGGATTGGCAGCACTTCCTGGTTTTTCCCGTTCAGGGCTTACTATCTCTACAGGGCTGTTATGCGGGCTTGATCGTTCTGCAAGTGCCCGATACTCTTTTCTTCTAAGTATTCCTATCATATTAGGAGCCTCTATGGTTTACCCGTTTATAAAACTTGACCTCCGTGAAGTTGCTCAATTTGATTTTCTTCTTCTTTCAATAGGAGCTCTTGTATCAGGAATTGTTGGATACTTTTGCATAAAATACTTCATTAAATTTGTTTCAAAATTTTCATTAAAAATCTTTGGGATATATTGTCTTATTGTCGGAGCTGCAATGACAGCACTATTCTACATTGTAAAATAATAAAAAAGGAAATTAAACTATGTCGCTTATAATAATGATATTACTTTTAAGTTTATTAATATTAGTACACGAAGCCGGTCACTTTTTCACCGCGAAATTTTTTGGTATGAAGGTTGATAAATTTGGTTTTGGGCTGCCAGTCGGACCAACCTTATACGAAAAGAAATTCGGAGATACAACCATTTGTATACACGCTTTTTTACTTGGCGGTTATGTTTCTTTTCCTGATGATGATGAAAACTGTTCTTTACCTGCGGATTCAAAAGAACGATTTATTAACAAGCCATATTATCAAAAAGCAGCAGTAGTTTCTGCCGGAGTAATAGCGAATATTCTCTGCGCAATAGTACTTGTATTTTTAACAGCCTCGTTGTGGGGGCACTTGCCATCTGGTACTTATGAAATTTATGCAAAAAAAATTATTGCGCCGGAGGGTTACTCTGTATGGCAGTCAGGACTAAAAGAAGGTGATCGCTTCTTTACAGCTAACGGGAAAAAATTAGATAATGTTTACTCTTTTTTGACATACATCAAAATGAGTAAAGGTTACGACGGAAAAACAAGTCAAGAACTTATAGATAAAACATATAATAATCTAAAAGCTCTAAATCCTGCATTTGAGCACGATGAAATAATTCCGACAGGAATTAACATTCAACTACCAAAAGTTGATACAGAAGGAATTATTACCCTTGATAAGTACGAATCTAAGGGGGCAAAGTATCCTAAGGATACACAAGTTAAGCTCTCAGACAATGCAATAAAACTTAGAGACGAACTTCGAAAAACAAATAAAAACTACTACACTTCAAATGGAGAATACACCCTGTATGAACTTGCTGAAGCACTTTCAGACAATACTCACCCGCTAAATTTAACAATATTGAGAGACGGGCAAGAAATAGCTCTTAAACCAATCTATATAAATGAAAAAGGAGCACTTGGCGTTGAATTAGAAATTAAAGAAATAAATATAGACACAAAAACACCTGGTGCAATAGTAAAAACAAGTATTAAATACTTAATTGATAATACATATTTAATGTTATACGGATTAGGACAAATTTTTAGCGGAAACGTCCCATTAAGCGACCTCCACGGAGTAATTGCCATAACAAAAATCGGAGGAGATGAAATTCAATACGGCGGCATATTCCCCGGATTACTGCTTACCGCATTAATATCAATGAACCTTGCGCTCATAAATATATTACCAATTCCGGCGTTAGATGGAGGACACTTATTATTTATGAGTATAGAAAAGATAACAGGAAGAAAACTTAACGAAGAAGTTATAAATAAAATTGCTTCTGCCTTCTTCTTTCTTCTTATATTGCTTATGATATATATCATTTTTAACGATATATACGCATTAATTATACATAAATTTTAAAAAATTTAACAAATACTGTACATTTAGAAATGTTTCATTTATGATAATAGTACACTAGCTATTAATAGGAGAAAAGAAATGCAAATCATATTAAAACGAGATGTACAAAACGTTGGAGAAGCCGGCGATTTAGTAAATGTTAAGGACGGGTATGCACGCAATTATCTGCTTCCTAAGAATTATGCAGAGCTTGCAACTCCTGGAGCAATCCAAAACAGAGAACAAAATTTAGCAAGAATCAAGGCTAAACAAGAAAAATTACATGCTGAAGCATTAGCTAAAGCAGAAAAAATTGAAAAAATCGGTCAGCTTGAACTTTCAGCCAAAGCAGGCGAAAGCGGAAGATTATTCGGTACAATTACAACAAAAAGACTTTGTGAAGAATTATTTGAAAAAGCAGGTCTTGAAATTGACAAAAAAACGATTTCATTAAATGCCCCAATTAATAAAATTGGTGAGTATATTATGCTTATCAAACTTACTTCTAAAGTAAAAACGGAATTAAAAGTAGTTGTTACGGCTTCTGAAGTAATAAAAGAATCTATTGAAGAACCCGCAGACACTACCGAAACAAATATATAGGTATAGTATTTTTAGCGAAGTATGCATTATTGTATACTTCGCTTTTTTCATAAGAGGGAGATACATTGGAAACAGCTTGTCTGCATTTAGGGATATTGCCGCATAAAAATATAAATGCTGTAGTTGATATAATAAGCAAATATTTTTCTGATATTCCGTTTTGGGCACAACTTCCAAATTATTCTTCAGTTGAAGGTAAGTTTTTGCAATTTTTAACCCCCATTCCTGGTGTAAAAAATGATTTGTTAAAAAAGAAGTACTACATTGATACGCAAAGTTATACTTTTCAAACTAAAATTCCCGGAATACTAAAAGATTATAATGATATTACAATAGAAAAACTTGAGAAATACAAACCAAATTCCGTTTTTTTTGATTATTTTTTAAGAATCATAGATGAGTATAAACCTAAATATGCAAAAGGGCAAATAATCGGACCTATTACTATGGGCTTGCTGCTCACTGATGAAACAGGAACACCTGCAATTGAAAATCACAAAGTTATGGATGTAATAACAAAAGCTTGTATTCTTCAATGTATATCCCAAATTTGCGAAATGAAAAAAATTCATCCAGCCATCACTCCAATAATATTTATAGATGAATCGGAGTTAGGCAAAGCATACCAGCCGGAGAACAGCTATAGAAATACCAAAGCAATATTAAGCATCCTAAAATCACTTGTCAAATCAATAAAAGACAATGGCGGAACAGCAGCGCTTATGTCTTCAAGCTGCACCGATTGGAATTTTGCAATAAATGCAGACTTCAATATAATATGCATCAATACAGAAACACAGTTTGTAACGCTGTTAAATAAAGAGCTGAGAATAGATAAATTTCTTAACTCAGGAGGAAAAATTGCCTGGAATCTGCTGCCGAACAATCCAAACAGATTAAAAACAATTGATGTATCTCCTATTTTTAATAATTATATAGAGCTTGTCTCTCGGCTAAAAAATTTTCATAAACTACATCGCTCACTAATTCTATCAAACAGCTTAGTAACTATCGGAAATTATACCCCAGAGCTCACAGACACACTTGCTGAAAAATCTATTACCCTTGGATTAGCGCTTGCCGATAAAATAAAACAAGAAGCGGCAGCAATTGTTGATGAAAATAGTAATTATTGAAAAACATCAAAATTTATGGTAATTTTATAAAGTTATGATAAAAAAAATAATTTTATTATCTATAATATTTTTTAATATTGTACTAACTGTCTCCGCCAAAGATTTAAGATTTGTACAGGTAGCTGAAGTTATGTATACCACGGAAAATTCAGCTCCGCTTACCAATTGTATAAACGATATTAATACTCTTAAAAATATTGATTTTGTCGTTTTTACAGGAGATAATATTGCAGCTGCAAGAATTGAATATCTAAAAGGCTTTTTAAAAGAAGTAAAAAAACTCAATTATCCAGTCTACATAATTATTGGAGATAAAGATGTTTCAAAAGAAAAAGGCTTAAATAAAGAAACCTACAGAGAAGAAGTTTTTAAATCTCTAGGATTTGGACAGTCATTTAGCCCCAATTACACATTTAAAAAAGGCAATGTTAGGTTTATAGCAGCAGACGGAGCAAAAGAATTCGTAACCGCAAGCAACGGTTATTACAAACAAAATACTGTAGACTGGATTGATAAAATGCTGACAAAATATCAAAAAGATAATGTTATTATATTACAGCATTTTCCGCTTATAAAAGGAGATATTCCAGCCAACAATACCTACAAAGTAGAGCTCTATACAAACATGCTAAATAAACATTCAAATGTTTTTGCAATTATAGCCGGTCACTTCAAAAAAAATGAAGAACAATTAATAAATAATGTAAACCACATTATTACCCCTTCGTATAGTATAACCGGCGAATATAAAATTTTAGATATTCCTGAAGGAAGCGATGTAATTTATACACAACTACGTCATGTAGACTAGATGGTATCCTTGCTTTTTTAGTCTAAACTTCATACAATAAAAATATGAATCTTGTAAGAGAAGGGCAGAAATTAAATCTAATATTCAATAAAGGTGATAAGACTGTAGAGATAACATGCATTGTTGCATCTGTAGAATTTGACAGATTAATTGTAGAATTACCCAAATCTTTTATGCGGTATATAGAGTTTCTGGCAACAGGATGTGAAGTTAGTGTAAGAGTTTTTTCAACTGCAGGGATTTTAGCCTTCAATTCAATAATAATAAATGGCGGACTGGAAGATTTCTTTTCAATAGAGTATGACGAAAATGCAGTAAGAATGGAGCCTTATACAGAATCACCTTCTGTTGAGGAAATTATGGAGCTTACGATAAAAGATAAGTCAGGTAAAGTTTACTCAGGGAAAACTATTGAGATAGGGACAAAAGGTATTAAATTTGTATGCGAAGAAAAATTGGAACTTGAAACGGTATACGAATTCGTTCTTGTTACTAATGAAGAGTTTGGGAATATCGAATTCACAGGAATAATAAACTCTTTTGATTCAGTATTTCCAGAAGAATACATAATGTCCTATACTAAAATATCTGGAGTCGACAGGCAAAATATTTTGCGTTTTATTTATAGTGTGGGATAATAGAGTTAAATAGTGGAATAGTATATTATGAAAAAAATGCTTGATAAAGAAACAGATACAATCAATAATACGAAATCAAATAAAGTTTTACGGGAGATAGAAAAGCTCAGATTATCCTTAACAAAGGATCCAAACAATGCAAAACTCCATGTTCAGCTTGGAGACTTGTACGTTGCCTGGCACTTAGATATATCAAATTCTTTCCAGTATATAGATGAAGCCATTACAGAGTACCAGATAGCCCTTGAGTCATACATGGATGCTCCTGAACTTTTTTACAAGTTAGGAAAAGCCTTTTATTACAAGGGAGACTTTGACAAAGCAAACAATTATCTGGATCTTGCGATTGGTAAAAAGAATAACTATTCACAAGCATATTATTTAAAAGCAGATATATTTACCAAAAAGGCAAATTTTTCAGAGGCAAAACGTTTTGCCAAAATTGCTTCACGCGGGATATTTGACAGTTCTAATGCTCATTACCTTTTATACAAGCTTTATGACACCTCATCTTTTAAGAATTTTAAAACATCAGTACTTGCAAAATGGGAGCAATTTTTATCAATTATAACATTACCTTTTGATAAAGATGCAATAGAAAATGTATTTTTAAATATTTATTACTTACGCTTTATCCCTTTATTTATGCTTGGTTTTTACTACTTAAGCGC
This sequence comes from Candidatus Gastranaerophilales bacterium, assembly GCA_944326905.1. Taxonomy (GTDB): domain Bacteria; phylum Cyanobacteriota; class Vampirovibrionia; order Gastranaerophilales; family Gastranaerophilaceae; genus CALUTH01. The sequence goes on along the minus strand of CALVFU010000004.1, from coordinate 67,511 downwards.
AAAAAAATTTGATAAAGCGCGCGACTTATACGATGCTGCAATTGAAAAAGCTCCCGGATTTGCTTCTTTATACTGTCTGTTAGGTGATATATATATCGCATGCGGTCATTACGAAGATGCAATTTGCGAATTTAAAATGGCTATATGGCTTGACAGTTTAAATATACAAGCCTACCGCAGGCTATGCCGCGCATACGAAGAGCAAGGCGACTATGATAAAGCTATTGATATATATTATAAGCTGATTTCAATGGCGCCGAATATGCCTGATTTGTATTCAAACCTAGGTAATATTTTTTACATAAAAGGCGAGTTTGAACTTGCTATTAAGAATTACCAGACCGCAATAACACTAAACCCAAACAAACGCTGGACAAGTGTTATTGCCCAGACTCTAGGCTTTGTATATCAGGAAAATAAACAAGACCCTGATAGTGCAATTTCTGCATATCAAACAGCTTATATGCTTACACCTGATGATATTGACATTTATATCAATATGGGCAGTGCATTTTATGACAAAGAGGACTATAATAATGCCCTAGCTATATATAGGAAAGCTCTTGAATTGGAGCCAAACAATGCAAAAATTCATTGTAACCTGGGATTCTTATATTGGGGAAAAGGCGATACTGAACAGGCTATACAAGAGTATGACTTAGCAATTAAAAATGATAAAAATTACGCTATTGCATACAACAACCTAGGTGTAATTTACCTAGATGACCTTGGTCGAATACAAAAAGCAGTAGAATTGTTTAAGGCTGCAATTGAATCCAACCCTAACTACGCATTAGCATATTTTAACCTGGCACGGGCAACGACTATCATTGGAGACAAAGTTGAAGCAGCAAAATTATATCAAGTTTCTCAAGATATAAATAAAATAACTATGGAAATTGACCCGCAGGATATAGAAGAAAAAATTAAAGAACTTTTTGAGTAAGCTTTGTAGCAGAAAACTTTTGTTCATGATAAAATCTTCTCAAAATTAGTTAATAAAAGGAGATTAATTATGCAAGCAAGACGTGCTGCAAGAGAATTGGCATTAATTTTACTTTCACAGTTAGATAAAAAAATAATAAGCTATACCCCTCAAGATTTTGAAGATATCATTTTAAAATCAGTTAGAATATTATCAAATAACACATTAGAAGAATTAAAACTGACTACCCGCTCATTAGTAGAAATGAAAGAAATAATTGATACTTATGAAGCAGAGCACGAAACAAATCTTTCAAGACCGATAGGCGCTAAGAACAAACCTGTTCAGCTGCCATTAACATCTGATATGTCAAAAAACATTGAAAATATGCTTGAAATTGCCGAAAAAGCAATTGCTTGCCTAGAAATTGCCGAATTTGCGACTTTAGAAACTCATGATGATGTTAAAAATTATGTAATTAATATTGCAGAGAAATATAAAGAACATAATGAAGAAGTTGATAATGAAATAAAAAAATATTCAACAGGATGGGATTTTTCACGGCTGGTAAAAATGGACAAAGACATCTTAAGAATAGCTATCACTGAGTTACTTTATATTAAAGATGCACCTGTTAAGGTTGTTGTTGACGAAGCATTAGAGCTTGCAAAGAAATATTCAACCGATGATAGTGCTTCCTTTGTAAATGGAATTTTAGCCCGCGTAATAGCTGATAACGGAATAAAATAATGTTTGGATTTTTCTCTTCAAAAATTGATAACATAAAACAAGCCGTATCTAAAACGGCTAAAGCCCTTGTTGGGAATATTACGGATGCCGTAGCAGGGGCAGATGAATTTTCTGAATTTTTATATGATGATATGGAAGATATTTTAATAAGTGCAGATTTAGGCGTTGGATACGCTTCTGAACTTATTGACGAGCTTAGAAACAAAAAAAGTATAAAACCGTCTGAAGTTAAAGAATATTTAAAGAAATCTTTTATAGAAACATTAAAAAATGCCGGCAGCAATTCTATTGATTATAAAGAAAACGAAATAAATATTTATTTTATAGCCGGCGTAAACGGAGCAGGAAAAACCACACTCATAGGAAAACTTGCGTATTTATTTAAACAAAAAGGGAAAAAAGTTCTAATTGCAGCAGCAGACACCTTCAGAGCTGCAGCTGAGGAACAGGCAGACATTTGGTCTAAACGTGCCGGAGCAGAAATAGTAAGAAGAGATAAAGCAGACCCCGCATCCGTTGTATATGAAGCAATAGAAAAAGCTAAAAACGAAAATTATGATGTAATTCTTATAGACACCGCCGGAAGATTGCATAACAAATTTAACCTTATGGAAGAGTTATCAAAAATAAAAAATGTTATAAATAAAAACATACCTAATGCATTAAGAGAGAGCATTCTTGTAATAGATGCAAATACCGGGCAAAACGGATTAAACCAAGCAAAAGTATTCAAAGAATGCATTAATCTGACATCTGTAGCAGTTACAAAATTGGACGGTTCGGCAAAAGGCGCAATTGTTCTTGCAATTGCAAAAGATTTTAAACTTCCTGTTAAGTTAGTAGGCGTTGGTGAAAAAATGGAGGATTTAAAAGAATTTAATCCGTCTGATTTTATCAATGCAATATTTGATTAATTATTATGAAAAAATTTATAACAAAAAACGGCACCGAACTTGAATTAATAAACTCGTCAAACAAGAATTTTAATATTCTGGTAATAGGCGTAGTACACGGAGACGAGCCTCAGGGGCGGGATTTAATAAGGAACTATCTAGCAGAAGAAAAAAACAGCAATCTTGGATTTATACCTATCTTAAATCCAGATGGTTTAATTCTTGGAACGCGGACAAATGCTAATAAAGTAGATTTAAACAGAAATTTTCCAACTTCAAACTGGATAGGTGGTCAAAAGGACAGCTACTGGGGCGGAAAAGAACCTGCAAGCGAGGAAGAAATAAAGTTTTTGATAAATGTTATTAATATTTACAGCCCCAAGCTCATACTGGCAATACATGCTCCATATAAAGTTGTAAATTACGATGGCGAAGGCTTAATTTTTGCACAAGAAATTTCCCAAATAACAGGATATCCAATTTGTGAAGATATAGGCTACCCAACTCCTGGCAGTCTTGGGACTTATGCCGGTATAGAAAAAAATATCCCGACTATAACATTGGAACTTGATGAAAATAAAACAATAAACGAATTACAACCTTCTATTTTTAGAGTTTTTAGATACTTGGAAACTCTTTCTTTGTAGTATAATAATCTATATGAAGAGTAGTTTTTTTAATTGTCTTAAAAATAAAAATATTATTAAAAATACCGAATTTGAATATAAAAAAATATCAACTGATACCAGAGCTGTTCAAATAGATGATTTTTATATACCGCTAAAAGGTGAACACTTTGACGGCGAAGATTTTATAGAAAAAGCTATCGAAATAGGCGCCAAAGGATTTTTAACCACAAATAACAACACCGCACTAAAATACATAAATGATGAGCGGGTAAAAACAATTATTGTAGTTTCGGAAAGCCGTGCTGCGTACATGGAACTAGCCAGAGAAAGAATAAAAAATTTAAACTGTAAAGTCATTGGTATAACAGGCAGCAGCGGGAAAACCACAACTAAAGAAATGGTTAATACCGTACTATCTAAAAATTATAAAACCTGGAAAACGAAGTTAAACCACAATAATGAAATCGGCTTTTGCCAAACCGTATTTGATGCACCAAATGGAACTGAAATACTAATTCTAGAAATGGGTATGAGAGGATTAGGCGAAATAGAATTAATTTCTGAATACGCACAGCCTGATATAGGTATAATTACTAACGTAGGGACTGCTCATATAGGACGGCTTGGCTCTCAAGATAATATTGCTGCCGCTAAATGTGAATTAACCAAATACATAAAAGATAACGGCATTTTTATTGCACATAATAACCCCCTGATTAAAAAATATAATCAGTTTAAAGGCTTTGTTAAGTATTACTCAATAGAAGATACCGACATATTTGAGCAGCATATTGGTTACTCCAGATTTAGATATGAAGGATTTGAGTATGAACTACCTATAGAAGGAACTCACAATATAGAAAATGCACTAGCGGCAATCAATACAGGAATATTTCTAGGAATGCCAGAGAAAAATATATGGGAAGGATTACGAAGTTTTGAAACAATAGAAAACAGATGGAATGTCGAAAAAATCGGCGGGTACAAAGTTATTAATGACAGTTATAACGCAAATCCTGATTCAATGAAAGCATCTGTCGGGACTGTTCTTGATACTTACGAAACGCCCGTTTTAGTTTTAGGTGATATGGGAGAGCTGGGAAAAGATGCTAAAAAATACCACGCACAAGTCGGTGAATTTATCAATACGCACCCCAAAACTTCACAAAATACCGTTGTTCTTACTGTTGGTGAATTATCAAAAGAAATCAGTAAACAGATTACAAATTGTGTAACTAAAAATTTTGAAACTATAGCACAAGCAGCTGAGTATATCTTGAAAAATAGAAATATCGGGAATATACTATTTTTTAAAGCCTCGCGAGCTATGAAATTTGAAGAGATTATTAATAAACTTAAAGGAGATATCACATGATTATGATATGCGTCGGCGGAATATTGGCTTTAGTCCTTACAATGCTGTTCGGTATCCCGTATATAGATTTAATGAAAAAAATTACCCATGGACAATATATAAGAGAAGTTGCGCCTGAAACTCATGTTCAAAAAGCGGGTACTCCAACGACTGGCGGTGTATTTATAATTGCAGCTATCGTTATCTCTGCTCTTATAACACTTTTATTAGCACAAAAGCTTGGGGCTAACAGCTGGATAATTTTAATTACCACCCTTTTATTTGCAATATTAGGTTATAAAGATGACAGTCTTAAATTTAAAGGCAAACATAATCAAGGCTTATCAGCAAAAGCAAAGCTCCTTTTTCAAGTAATAATATCTTTAATCCCGGCGATTTACATAACACACGCAGGAGGAACTGCTATTCAATTTGGCTCTTTCTTTTTTGATTTAAAACTGTTTTATCCGATTTTTGCTATTTGTGTTATAGTATCAAGCTCGAACGCCTTCAATCTAACGGACGGTCTGGACGGACTTGCGGCATCATGCGGTATTCCTGTCTTTTTAGGTATTGGTTTTCTATGTTCATATTTTAGACGCCCTGATCTTGCAATAATATCAGTAATTACAGTCGGAGCATTATTAGGCTTCTTAAAGTATAATAAACCCAAAGCACAAATATTTATGGGCGATACAGGCTCTCTAGCACTTGGCGGTTTGATGGGCACACTTGCCGTTATTGGTAAATTTGAGCTTTACTTGCTAATTATCGCAGGCTTGTTTGTTATGGAAGCCCTTTCTGTAATTATACAAGTTATAAGCTACAAAACTACCGGGAAAAGAGTATTTAAAATGTCTCCTCTTCACCACCATTATGAACTATGCAACCAAAGCGAAGAAAAAATAGTTAAAAATTTTGCCCTTGTTTCAATGTTTTTTGCGATTCTTGGGGTAGTTCTTGCTACAGGAGGACAATTAGTATGGTAAACTATTCCAATAAAGCCGTAATACTAGGATGTTCTGTAAGCGGTCTAGCTGCAGCCCATTATTTACTTAAATCGGGCTATAGTGTCTTTGTTTCAGATTTTAGTGATTTGCCAGAAAAATTTGTTCTGGACGTTAATAACCTAAAAAAACAAGGTGTTAATTTTGAATTCAATGGACATACTATTAATTTCCTCAAAGGTGCATCGTTTGCTGTAACAAGCCCCAGTATTCCAAACAGCGCTCCCATTTACAATATCCTTAAAGACTTAAAAATAGAAGTAATATCAGAACTTGATCTTGCATACAGGTGTACTAAAAATAAAGATTCCTTTATCGGCATTACAGGAACAAATGGCAAAACAACTACAACAAGTGCAATCGCACATTTATTATCTAAAAAATTTACAGCTCCTGCCTGCGGAAATATTGGAAAGCCGCCTATATCTTTTACACTAGAAAAACCTGATTGGTATGTTACAGAAGTTAGTTCCTTTCAATTGGAGAAGAGTAAAGAATTTAGGGCTCACATTGCGTGCTGGACAAATTTTACCCCTGACCATATAACTTGGCATGGTTCAATGGAAAAATACTTTAATGCCAAAGCTAAAATGTTTTTAAACCAAACAGAAGACGATTTTGCAATACTTAACGGGAGCGATAAAGCACTTAAAGACTTTGCCAGCAAGTGTCCGGGACGAGTTTTTTGGTTTGATAAAGAGACTGAAGACAATTGCTCTTTTATAAAAAATAACATTATCTATATAAAAACAAACGGAGCTACAGAAGAAATAATAAAACTTGAAGAATGCAATTTGAGTGGTCATCATAATTATCAAAATTTAATGTGCGCAATCCTTGTTTCTAAACTGGCAGGACTTCCGACTGAAAATATCCGCACAGGATTAAAAACTTTTACACCCCCTGAACACAGAATGGAAAAATTTGCACAATTTAACGGAATTACATTCTTTAATGATTCAAAAGCTACAAACCCTGAATCATCAATCGCCGCAATAGATGCTTTTAATAACCAAAATGTTGCCTTGATAGCTGGTGGGCGGGATAAGCTTACACCGCTTGATGATTTCTGCAAATCAGTTAATAAACATATAACATCGGTCATTTTAATCGGTGAAGCCGCCGACAGATTTGAAGTAGAATTAAAAAACAACGGATTTAAACAAATCTATAAAGAAACAAGTTTACAAAAAGCAGTTGATAAATGTGTATCACTAAAACCTGATACTATATTATTATCTCCAGCTTGCGCAAGTTTTGACATGTTCAGCGGATACGAAGAACGCGGGAAAGTTTTTAAAGATTATGTCTTATCAAAATTTTCAAACAAATAACAGAAATACACCTGATATCGATATACGTAAAATACCTCCTGACAAACCCCTTGCGGTGACGGTAGCATTTCTCGTCGTCATTGGATTAATGATAATTTTCTCCGCAAGCGCGCAAAAATGCATTGATATGGGATACACCCCGCTGAGATTCTTTATACAACAACTTATTGGCGTTGGAGCAGGATGTGTTGGAGCTTATTTTTTAAGCAACTATAATTACAATAATTATAAAAATAAAAGTTTTATTTTTGCGATAATCGTAATAATTCTGTTAATTATGGTAAAGCTCATAGGTACAACCGTAAACGGAGCTCAGAGATGGCTATATATAGGACCTATTAATCTTCAGCCTTCTGAACTTGCCAAACCGGCAATAGTTATGCTGATAGCAGGCGCTTTCTGCTCTGGGACAAAACTATTCACACAAAGTAAAATTTTCCTTGCTTATATTCCAATTCTTATAATGCTGGGTCTAATATTTAAGCAACCTAACTTATCAATGGTTTTATTACTCTTAATAACCTCCGTTATAATGTACATAGCAGCCGGCGGTTCTTTAAAGCTCCTATTTGGAATGGGAATCCCTGCAGCAATTCTATTTCTTATAAACGGATTGCACGATTACCAATCAAGCAGAATTACTACGTGGCTAAATCCCGGTTCAGATCCTCTCGGCGCTGGATATAACATATTACAGTCACTCGTTGCAATTGCCTCAGGAAACTTCTGGGGAGCAGGCTTTGGCAATTCAAAACAAAAATTAGCGTGGCTGCCTGAAGCGCACACAGATTTTATATTCTCTGTATACGCTGAAGAAATGGGATTTATTGGCTGCTTGCTGTTGATTTGTTTATTCTGGAGCCTGCTGCAAAGAGGCGTAATTATTGCCTCAAAATGCCGGGATATGTATGGAAAACTTCTCGCGTTAGGCTTAACCTTTTCTATTTGTATTCAAGGTTTCCTTAATATGTTTGTAGCAAGCTCTTTTGCCCCTGCAACGGGTGTTCCAATGCCTTTTATTAGTTACGGAGGAACTTCTGTTATGGTATCATTATGGATGGTTGGAATTTTATTTAATATATCTAAAGAAAACGAAAAAAATATAAGGATGCAGCACAATGTCAGATACCTCTAAAACCTTTTTCGTGACCGGAGGAGGAACCGGCGGTCACATATACCCCGCAATAGCAATTGCTGATGAATTACTCAGCGAAGGTCAAGTATATTATGTAGGTAATCCATATAATATGGAATATGTACTTACAGTTGAAAAAGAGTATAAATTTTTACCTGTTTTTGTTAAAGGAATGCCAAGAAAACTAAGTTTTAAAATTTTACCCTGGGCATGCGGATTAATCTTTTCTGTTATTAAATGTTTCACATATATTGCACGCTACAAGCCGAGTGCTGTATTTGCAACTGGGGGGTACGTATCAGCCCCGCTGTTATTAGCTTGTAATATTATGAAAGTATCCTACATTATGCACGACTGCGACGCCCGACCAGGTCTCGTTACTCAGAAATTCGCTCATAACGCAAAAGCCGTTACTCTTGCTTTTGATGAAGCTCGCGATTTTATAAAAAATAACAATATATACACAACAGGAAATCCTATAAGAAAAGAATTTAAAGCGACAACAAAAGAAGCCGCTAAGTCTTTCCTCGGGTTAAAAAATAAATTAACACTATGCATAACAGGCGGTTCTCAAGGTGCTAAAAGTATCAATAATGCCGTAATTGATATTCTTAAAGAACTCAGTGAATCTCTTGACTTACAAATTGTTTTTCAAACCGGGAAAAAGAACTACGATGAAGTTCTTAAACACTTGGAGCTAGTTTATCCTAAATACCGTAAAGATTTAAATCTAATTATAAAACCATATTTTGCAGATATGGTTACGGTAATGAAAGCCGCAGATATAGTTATCTCTAGGGCAGGCTCGCTTAGTTTAAGTGAAATTTCTGCAAGTCAAGCAGCGCCTATTCTTGTTCCTTACCCATATGCTGCACAAAATCACCAAAGATGCAATGCTAAATGTTATCAACACAAAAATGCCTGCATTTATATCGAAGATAAAGACCTCGATGCAAATATTATTCTTTATACTCTTAAAGACTTGATTTACCACCCAGATAAATTAAAACAACTTCAGCAAAATTGTTCAAAATTTACTAACTATAAAGCCATCGACCAAATTAAACAAATTATTCTAAATTCTATATAAAAATCTTACTTGGAATTGAATCCTTATGAACTTTTTTAGATGATCTATTTATTTTTTCAAAATCTATAACAAATTCAATGGCCTCTTTGTCACGAGAAACTGCCTGCTTAAGCATAATCATTTGATTAACATGTATACGCTTTAACAAAGCATCTTCTCCCTTTACAAAATATCGTATAAATAATTTATGCGTTTTATCATCAAACCCAGGCAGTCCCATATCCATTGCAAGCCACAAATAAAAATCATGTAATATTTCAGAAATCGAAGGTGTTTCCTTTTCCAGTATAAACATAGGTTCAGATTTTAAGCCTATACCAGAACCTGATACAATATTAATATATAAAGCTCTTAAACCTGACGCAGCACATACAAATCCTGGAGTTTCATCTATTTTTGATAATATTTTTTTTGCTCCGCTAATCCGAACAATTCTATACCCTTTTGATGATATATAATCTAATAAACCCAATGTACTTTTATTGTATCTATTAACTAATTCAAGAGCTTTGTTCTTGATATCTAAAATCCGTTTTTCCGCATCTGCAGCTATATCAAGTGTACACCCTTTGCGATAATATTTTTTATTTAATACATTATTATAATCAACACTCAAAGTATCCTTTAACGATAGCGTTAAAACTTTATTTTGTGCTTCTAATTTAAGTTTATTGATTTTATCAAAGATACTATGCATATATTCCTCTATACTATATAAAAACAATTTATAATAAAAAATTGATTATTGACAAGTTTGTTACTTTACAAATCGCAACAATTTATATTGCTTTTTGATAAAAACTATATTATTATAGGAAAGTAGAGTGCTTACGCCAATATTCACTCAACAAAAAAGGAAAATTAACATGAATCTAAAAAACAAATCTGAAATTGTTACAAAATTTGGAGCCAGTGAAAAAGATACCGGCTCAGCACGTGTGCAAATTGCTCTTATGACACAAAAAATCAGTGAATTAACTGAACATTTAAAAAATAATAAGAAAGATTTTGCAACCAAACGCGGGCTTTTAATGCTTGTTGGTAAAAGGAAAAGATTACTATCTTATCTAAAAAGCCAAGACTTGGAAGGTTACAGAAGCTTACTCAAGGAACTTAACATCCGCGGTTAAGCTGGTGCCAGTGGTGTAGTAAAAGATTTTTGCCTGAGTTGTTGAACTCCGAGCCTTCTCAGTATGCTACTAAAACAGCACCCAAGAATGTAATAAGTAGCAGGTAGTTTTAAGAACAACATCTTGGCATTGTAATGTTACGCCAGTGCATACAAGTAAATCAAAAAATTAATCCTCAAAATATCTAGTTATATTTTGAGGATTAATAATATTAAAAACACAATCCACTAGTATCAAAAAAAATCCACACATTTTTTATCCCTAACATTTTAAATCAATAATAATACCCAATTTCCCTAAAAACACACTGTCGCTCACACTTCTTTTTTTTTCAAGTATTTATGTCTTTTTTGTAACAATTCAATTGTAAATATTTCAAAAAAATATTTAAATTCCGCTATAGCTTACCAGTGTTACTTTTACACTATTTTGTTATTTATCTTTGTAAAAATTTAAGCATGCGTAAATATTTTCACTATACAAAGCAGTTGTTTTGAAGTATACTTTATTTATAAATTTTTGGAAATAAAATATAAGTATTCCAATTAAGAGGAGATTTTGAGCGGTAGTGGGATTCTATTACCGTTTTTCTTTTGGTCAATACCGTTAAAAAATAAATAACTGCAAATTATTATTTGCAGCTACTTATCCATTACACTATCAAGTTTTTCTAGTTATTCCTCTACGATATTATCTTGAGGATTTTCACTCAACAAAGAGCCCTGAACTGACGAGTCATTTGAATTTTCTAAAACAGTCTGCCCTCTATCAGCAGAAGTATCGTCATTATCAGTATTAACTATCTTATTGCAAGACACAACTGCATCATTATCTGAAAGATTTTGAGCCTTCACACCAGTTGCCGGTCTTCCCTGACACGATATATCTTGAGCTTTTATTCTTGATACTACCCCGTTTGCAGTAACTATCATTATTTCATCTTTTTCTTCTACAATAGTTAAAGCAACAAGTCTTGATGTAGTTGATTTAAATTTAGTTGCAATCAATCCTATACCGCCTCTGTTTTGTGTTCTAAATTCTGATATTTTAGTACGCTTACCAAAGCCGTCAGACGTTACAACAAGTAAATCTCCGTCTTTATCTCTTGGTACTATATCGCACCCAATAATAGTATCACCGGCTCTCAGCTTCATAGAATTTACACCTCTAGCGCTTCTTCCTAACGGTCTTAAGTCTTCTATAGGGAATCTTATGGCCATGCCGCATGATGTACCAATTATTATTTCATCATTTGATTTTGATAACTTAACCCAATTAAGTTTATCATCTTCTTCCAGACCAATTGCAATAATTCCGCTGCGGCGGATATTTGCAAAATTATCCAGCTCTATACGTTTAATATACCCTTTTTGCGTAAGCATAATTAAATTAGTATCATGTGAGAAGTTACTTACTGGTACAACTGCAGTAATTTTTTCGTCTTGTGAAATTGGTAAAACATTTACAATCGGTAAGCCCTTAGCCTGCCTTCCGCCTTCAGGGAAATCATAAACATTTAGACTATAACAGATACCTTTTGTACTAAAGAATAATACTTTATCATGCATCATGGCAGTAAAGAAATGCTGAATATCATCATCTTCTTTGGTTTTTATACCGCTTTTTCCTCTGGTTGCACGATTTTGACGTTCAAAAGTATCTAGGGAAATTCGTTTTAAATATCCCTGATTAGTTATAAATACTGCCATTGGGATATTCGGCGTCAAATCTTCTATTGTGACTTCGTCTAGTTCCGGCACAATTTGCGTTTTTCTGTCATCACCATATTTTTCTTTATCTTCAAGAAGTTCCGATTTTATGATATTTAAAACTTTCTGACGGCTTGCAAGAATATCTTCATACTCAGCAATCTTTTTAATTAACTCATCATATTCATTCTTAATCTTATCTTGCTCTAACCCGGTTAAACGTCTTAATTGCATCTCAAGGATAGCATTAGCCTGATCCGCGTCTAGTCCAAACCGGCTCATCAAACCAACTCTAGCATCATCCGTTGTTTTTGATTTTTTAATAAGCTCAATAACTTCATCCAAGGAGCCTAGAGCAATAAGCAAACCTGCCAATATATGAGCTCTTATTTTTGCTTTTTTAAGGAAATATATTGTACGCCGTGTAACTATTTCAACTCTATGTTCTACAAATTCATTAAGGACATCATATAGATTCATTAAACGCGGCTGTTTTCCGCATAAAGCAAGCATATTAACACCAAAAGTCGTAGATAATTGAGTAAATTTAAATAAATTATTTTTAACAACATCCGGCTTTGCATCACGTTTTAATTCAATAACAATACGCATGCCCTCACGGTCAGATTCATCTCTTAAATCCGAGATTCCGCTAATTTTGCCTTCTTTTACAAGTTCAGCAATTTTTTCAATAAGCTGAGCTTTGTTTACCTGATAAGGTATTTCCGTAACAATAATGGCAGTTCTAGCCTGTCGCCCGCCGCCGCCTGGAATTTCTTCGATAGTTGCTACAGCTCTCATTTTAATTGAGCCTCTGCCTGTTTCATAAGCTTGTCTTATATCACCAAGCCCTACAATTGTAGCAGCCGTCGGAAAATCAGGACCTTTGATATATTCCATTAACTCCGCAACCGTAATATTAGGGTTATCAATTAAAGCAATCGTACCGTCCACAATTTCACAGAGGTTGTGCGGCGGAATATTTGTTGCCATACCAACAGCAATACCTGATACTCCGTTTAACAAAAGCATCGGCAGTCTTACAGGCAATACAGAAGGCTCTTCTAAAGAGCCGTCAAAGTTAGGTACAAAATCAACAGTCTCACAATCAATATCAGCGAGCATTGAAGTTGTAATTTTATGCATACGCGCCTCTGTATAACGCATAGCCGCCGCACCGTCACCGTCAACAGATCCAAAGTTTCCATGCCCATCGACAGTTAAATATCTTGTAGAAAAGTCCTGAGCCATACGAACAAGAGACTCATATACTGCCGTATCACCGTGAGGGTGATATTTACCAAGCACTTCACCTACAATACGCGCGCACTTTTTAAAAGGTTTATCAGGAGTCATGCCTAACTCATTCATTGCAAAAAGTATACGCCTGTGTACAGGCTTTAACCCGTCTCTTACATCCGGCAGCGCACGTCCTACAATTACGCTCATTGCATAATCTATATATGAACGCTTCATCTCTTCTCTAATATTAACAGGAACTATCTTCCCGTCTGAAAACATATTTTGCTGGCTCAAAACATCCTCCTTCTATCCCCAATTAATACCTATAGTTTAACACAAAAAAACTTGCTGTAAAGCAAATACAAAGGGAGCATTCAGTTAAGAACACTTAACAATTTGCATTTATAGCTATTATCACTGATAATAGTACTTAACATCGGGACTGCGTCTTGCTGCAGGTTTGATTTTAATCATCCCGGTGTCTTTATTTTTTGGAAAATTAATAAGACCGTAGCCTGTAATAATATCTCCACGTCTTCTGAAAGAGTTTTTTATTTTATTAAAATATCGTTCGTCCTTTTTTTCAAATTTACGATAAACCGCACCTGTTATAACATCCGCAAGCTGAGCGCCTAAACTAAAATGAGAAGATATAAGAGATACGCCCTCTATAAGATTATCCAAAATTGAATGACTGCGTTTTTCTACATACAATAGCCCTTTTTGTATATTTTTAAGTATCTTGTCGCTGTTTGCAGATTTTTTATCAATAAAAACCATACCATAAACCTTTTGTCCTGTTTCTCTTGCAAAATCTTGTAAATAATACTGAAAACGCTCTATTATTTGTTTATAACTAAACCAGTATAAATCTCGTTGATTTACAACATATGATAGTTTATACGCTTCTTCTATATCTGTAACTATAGAAATAATTTTTATTTCCGGGTGTGATGTGATAAGTTTATATAAGCAATCACGAAATTTATCTCTTGTATCAAAACTCATATATCTTAAACCGTTATTTTTTTCCTTATTATTTGGGGAAAAATACCGCCATTTTATTTCAGTTGTAACCCTGTATTCTTTTTTTAATTCTTTTAACTTTGTGTGTAAAACTATCCATAAATCTTCAGGTATAATAATGCCGGCAATAACAAAATACTTAGAAAAATTTTTATTTTTAGGATCTACAGATCCTGACTCCTCAAGAAACAATAAATGCATTTAGTTACCCCGCTGCTGTAAGCTAAAATTTAAATTCTTTTCCCGCAAAAAGAATTTATCACAGCAATAATTGTAGCATAAAATATAAAATTCTACAGGGTTACCGCCGTAAATTAATTTTAAAACATATTATTAGCCTTAGCTTTTAGCAAGTTTACTGCTTGACAGATTAGAGTGTCTCATTTACACTTGAACTATGCATATTTTTAGTATCGGGGTTCACAACAATATTAAACGAGTGAAATGCTCAATAACTGTAGCTTTTATGGCTTGTGGTTTTTCGTGCAGTATGCCATATTCCTATTTTAAGCTCGTAGGCTAATCATCAGTAATTATTATTATTTTTTAGTATCGTACAATACCTGTGTAAAAGGAGATATGTAATGAATGTAAGTGCAGTAACCAATTTTATTAATTTTAACAAAAATTTTTCCAAACCAATAAAACAACAACAAAACAAGACACCAGAGGCTGTTAATTTGTTTTCAGCTGCTAACACCAGCTCTGTTCTTGCTGATAAAAATTATAATAGTGTATTTATCCAAAATAATCCAGCTTTTAAAGCTTCCATACCAGCAAAGGTTTTAGAATTAGGGAAACAAATCCCGCTCTCAGATAGAGTTGCTTCTCTTTTTGAAGTATTTAAGCACGAAGAAATAATTTTAGTCAGCAAGTCTTTAAAAGAAGCTCAAAACGCTCTAAAGAATTCTTACAAATCAGCAAACCAACTTTTCAGGAGAATATTTTTTATCCCTGATGATAATGTAGGAGGAACTTTAGCTTTTATAAAACACAAACAAGGTGATACTGAACTTTGGAATATTAATAAAGATATGATGTTTGTTAATAATGACTACCTTAAAAACAATGAAACGGCTTATATTCTTAACGGTGATATCATTAAATTAAATGATTTTACAATGGAAATAAAAGATAATCCGAAAGCAAATTTGAGTCTGGTCAGACACACCTTTTCAACAATATTAGATTTTGAAAAAGAGGTTAGACCTGTTGTTGAAAAACAAAATTTAAAATCAATAATGTCTATGGCAAAAGATGAAAGCTCAAAAGTCCAGCCTGTGATGTTTAAAGATGTAGGCGGACAGGATAAAGCAATAGAAATTCTAAAAAGAGGTATATTATACCCGCTTAAATATCCTGAAGCATACAAAAATACATTAACAAACCATGGTGCTTTAATGTACGGTCCGCCAGGAACAGGAAAAACACGTCTTGCACTTGCTCTTTCAAATGAAGCTGGGGTAAATTTTGTAAAGCTTAACGGGCTCGAGATGGAATCTAAATGGGTAGGTGAATCAGAGGAAAATTGGAGAAACTTATTTAAACTTGCCAAAGAAGAACAACCCACTATAATTTTTATTGATGAATTTGATGCTGTCGCAAAAGAGCGAGGAGGACAAGATGTATACGGAGACAAAGTCGTAAACCAGCTTTTAACGCTTATGAGCGATTTAGAAAAAGAAGGAGACCAGGTTATTGTAATTGCCGCGACTAACCGAAAAGATATCTTAGATAAGGCGATATTACGCTCAGGAAGATTCACTCTCCATATTCCTGTCGAACTTCCTGATGAAAAAGGATTAAAGGATATTTTAAGTATTCATATTAAAAACACACCTGTTGAACTGGATTTAGATATCAATGAAATAGCAAAAGAGTTATTTAAGAAAAAAGCAACAGGCTCAGATATTCCTGCACTTTTAACAAGTGCACAGATTAACGCCTATGAGAGATGCGGTATTCATAAAAAAATGGATGAAGGAACTTTTGTTCCTGCAGATTTGGATTTAGTAAAGATAACAAAGGAAGACTTTGATGCTGCAATGCAGGAACTCTTTGGACAGCAAAAAACAAGAAAACCTATAGGCTATACAAATTACAATAAAAATTAACAAATAAAAGGATTGAAATAAATTCAATCCTTTTATTACTATTACATATCTAATAAACCGGCGGCAACGGGATTTGAACCCGTGTCAACAGAATGAGAATCTGCTATCCTGACCCCTAGACGATACCGCTTCGGTTATGCTTATTATAAATCAATAATATTTTTATTCAAGTATTATTTTTAATATCTAAAATTTCACCCAAATTCCCCCAAATATCATTTGTAAACTTTTGTAACAAATAAGCAAACCTCTGAAATTTGCCGTGTTTTATATACTTTGTATATATGTAAGATGTTTTAAGGAATTAATAAGATGACTGCGCCAGAACTGAAATTTAATTTGAATACTTTTGGAAACTCAATCAGCAGCTCTATGGGCAGCAGTCTCGGCAATAACCCGTTCGGAGCTGCCGGCTCAAATTTCATAAATTGTATTTTCCAAGGCGGAAATTTCTGGGATGCAATGGGTCAAAGTGCATCAAGTATGGGAATGCAAGCAGCATCTATGGCTATGAATTCCATTTTTAGCGCGGTCGGCGGAGCTATTACAAACGGACTTTCTTTAGCTGGTGAAAAAGCCAAAAATAAAGCATCTGAAGTAAAAATTAATAAAGAAAATAAAGCAGCAGAAGATGCCGCACAACAAGGCGTAGTTCAAGCAGAAGGTATAATTAATGAAGCTGCCGGCAAAATTGACGGATACAAAGCAGATCTTGATGAACAAATAAAAATAATTGAAGAAAGTACAGAGATTGTCGCTGCTAAAAAAGAAGCTTTACTTGAAAATATTGAATTGATACAACAACAAATTGAAACTTTTGAAACAGAAAAAGCAAGAAGAGATGAACTTGAAGCAAAATTAAACAGCACAACTGATGAAACAGAAAAAGAAAAATTACAAAAACAGCTTGCAGCAGCAAATGAAATTTGTGCAACTTATGCACCTGTTATAAATGAACTTCATACAAACATTATAGAAAGCGCAGACTCAATTTCTCAAGAAATTTATAAAGCAAATCAATCTCAAGCATGGGCAGGACAATTACAGCAACAGCTTGCAGTAACAACAACAGAAACTCAAGACAATCTTGATAATACTGTTGTTACTACAAATAACAGTGTTGTATCACACACAGGTGCAGCTGCACAAGAAACAGCAACTTTACGCAGCAATTCATTAAATCAAACCTTAACTGGAGAACGAATACTTGCTATGGCATCTGCTAAAAGTGTTCTTCCAATTATTGGAACCGCAATGAGCGGACTTGATACAGCCGTCGGACAAGGATATATTACAACAGGAACAGCAGGAACCAGTACTGCTCAATTAGTTGCCGGAGTAATTCAAGGATTTGGCTCTGATTATACAAATAAATTCAACGGGGTACAAAATAGCTTGCCTGAAATAAATACCAATATAGGCAATATCGGAGCAGGGACAGATACATTACTCGCTATGGCTGAACTTAATATAGAAGAAGGAACCTCTGCGTTAGAAATGGAACTGCCTGAAAATCCGATTGAAGAAGAGGAAGTACAAATTGTTTAATTAAACAAATCGTATAATCGCTCTCTAATATCCTTTTCTTCCAAATCATTTGTAAGTTTATTAAGATTCATTGCCTGCTGGTAATACTCCGCTGCTAATGATTTTTTATTCAAAGCCTGCGCAGCGCGTCCCGCATTAAAGTGTGCTAAAGTGTAATTCGGATTTAGAGAACACGCTGTTTCAAAATATTCCATTGCAGATTTTGCATCTCCAAAACCGTCTAAATAAACCACACCAATATTATTTTGCGCTATATCAAACTCTGGGTTTAAATCGATCGCTTTATGGAAAGCAACAAGAGACTCCTCTAAATAATCTTTTTCCCACAGAGCAAGCCCGACTTTTGAGTAGCTCAAATAGTTTTCGCCATCAATAGCAATAGTATCACAGTAAATCTTAATAGCCCCGTCAATGTCACCTTTTGCCATATACAGGTCACCAAGAGATAATTGGACATCAACATTCTCAGGATCAAGAGCTATAGCAGCTTGAAAAGTAGCTTCTGCAGCTTCAAAGTTACCATGAATTTCTCCATATATTGAACCCAAAGCATGGCAGACAATAGCTGTCCACTTGGCATCAGGATTGATTTTTATAGCCTTTTGATAACACTCTATTGCATCATCATAAAGTTCGCACTTAATATAGGCAAACGCAAGCGAATTGTTATAGTATGGATTTTCAGGGTCTAAATCAACTGCCAGTTTAAACGCAGTCGCAGCATGCAGTCTGTCCTCTTTTTTTAAGTACAAATGACCTAATTCATAATAAATTTTGTCATTGTCAATCCCGAATTCAAGCAGTTTATTATAATAATCAATTGCTTCATCAATTTCGTCAGGAAAATAAGTTTGAATAATAGTAGCAAGCTTAATCATTATTTCTCTGTTATCAGGAGATGTTTCCAGCGCTCGTCTGTAGCATTCAAGACAAGTAATCATATCATCGCATTCCAGCGATAAATCACCCATACGCTGATAAAAAACATCACCATGCTCTGTTTTTTCCGCTCCTCTTGAATAAATATCCAAAGCAGAGGGTATCATTCGCATTTTTGCACACGTGGAACCTAGTGTCTTGAATGAAAATACAGAAAAATCATCCGCCAAATATTTGTATAACATTTTAAGTGTAGGATAATCCCATATAATCATGAGACTGCCGGAAAGGAAATAATACAAAAACTGCGCCATTGAAGCAATATTTTTTTGTTTATTCCGCATTTGTTCCATAATTATTTTAGAAAGGAACAACCTCGGACGTGCTGAATTCATTCCTGATTTTTTTATTGCAATATGGAACTCTTCTGCCGCGGCTTCATATTCACCAGCAATTCCAAGGAAATATCCAGTATAAATGTGCGCATTTGCATTGTCCGGCGAAAGAGTTAATGCAGTCCTGCACTGTTCTATAGCCCCATTTACAGTAATCTGTCCTTTTTCATATAACAAACTTGCAAGACGGTAATACGCTTCTGGTATCCCCGGATTCAGTTTAATTGTATCCACATACAAAGAAATTGCGTTTTCTAAGTCTTTCTCCTGCTGTTTTATAAGATATTTTTCATGATATACACGTGCTTTTTCTAATGCATCAATTGCATCCTGCTCTTTATCAACGGGGTTTACCAATACTTGTTCAGACATAAAAGCTCCATAAAAATACTGTTTCAAATTTCCAAACGGCAAAAAATTTTAAAACTTTAACAACAATTTAAAATAATCCTCCATATGTAGGAAATTCTTATTTAGATTTTTTCTATAACCTTAATACCTAAAATAATATGGAGATATTTTTCTGACACACATGCACTTTGTAACAAAAAATTAAACATTGTAATATTTCTTTAAAAAAACTTTATTATTTTACCTGTTTACAATAGTATGGTAATATAGTAGAAAAGTATACAGTTAAAATTAAAGGGGAAATCGTGGACAATTTAGGACCAGATATTTTCGGAAGAAAAGATAATGTGAGCACACAAAATAATTCTTACAGTATGAGCACTGCTAATGCTCCTGAATACAGTACAACTTCAGCACCAGGTATCAGCCCGGCAAAAATTAAAGTTATCGGTGTCGGCGGAGGCGGCGGTAATGCTGTTAATAGAATGATTAAAAGCGGATTAACCGGCGTTGAATTCTGGCTTATGAATACTGACCTTCAGGTACTTAATTGCTCTCAATCTAAAAATAAAATTCAATTAGGCGCTAAGTTGACTAACGGTCTCGGCGCAGGCGGTGAACCCCAAGTTGGAGAGAAAGCAGCTGAAGAAGCACAGCAAGAAATTACTCAAGCTATCGAAGGCGCTGATATGGTTTTTGTTACCGCAGGCATGGGCGGAGGTACAGGAACCGGGGCTGCTCCTATAGTTGCTAAAATTGCAAAAGACCTTGGTATACTTACAATTGCAGTAGTTACAAAGCCCTTCTCATTTGAAGGTAAAAGACGCCAAAACCAAGCTCAACAAGGGTTAGAAAAGTTAAAAGAATCCGTTGATGCTCTCATCGTTATTCCTAATGATAAGCTTCTTGATGTCGTTGACAGACGAGTTTCTCTTCAGGAATCGTTTATCGTAGTTGATGAAGTTCTGCTCAGAGGTGTTCAAGGTATCTCTGATATCATCACTATACCAGGGCTCATTAACGTCGACTTTGCCGATGTTAAGAGTGTTATGCAAGCATCTGGTTCAGCGCTTATGGGTATAGGAAGAGGTACAGGTGAAGGCAGAGCCATTGAAGCCGCCAAAATTGCAATCAACTCACAACTGCTTGAAACCTCCATTAATGGAGCAAGCGGCGTTATAGTTAATATTACAGGCGGTCCAGATATGACACTCCACGAAGTTACAGACGCAACTAATATAATTAATGATGCAGTTCTTGATGATGCAAGGGTTATTATTGGTGCGGTTGTTGATGATAACATTCAAGGAGAAATTCAAATTACAGTTATTGCAACCGGGTTTGAGCTTAAATCTCAAAGCACGATAGAAGAACGAGTTGAAGGGCGTTCTATTAGTGCAGCTGAATTTTTCTCAGATGCATTTAATAAAAACAATGCTTCTCAAAGCTCAAAAATGCCTTCAATGCCTTCATTCTCTGATATCCAAATTCCTGATTTTCTTAAAAAGTAATGAAGGTAATGGGATATTAAATTAATAAGTATATGATAGCCGTTTTCTATAAGAAAACGGCTATCATTTTTTTGTTAAATCATATAAAAATATTTTCTGCCTTTATACCAAAGAAAACAATTGAAAGTGTAAATTAAACTATGCAAGTATTTTGTTTACTTCAGCAATAATCCTATATACAGCGTCTTGCGGGGAGATTTTATCCATCACTTCACCTTGCCGCGTTTTAAATTCCACAAGACCTTCAGTTATAGTCTTACCAACAGTTATACGATAAGGGAAGCCAATTAAATCTGCATCCTTGAATTTTACACCAGCCCGTTCATCTCTATCATCAAGGACTACTTCAATACCTGCTCTTTGTAACTCTTCATACAAACGGTTTGCCGTTTGTATTTGAAGTTCATCATTAATATTAACCGGCACAATTACTACATGGTATGGTGCAATTGCTACCGGCCACGCTATACCATGTTCATCATGATGAGCCTCAACAGCCGCAGCAGCTGTCCTTGATATACCAATGCCATAACACCCCATAATAAATGGTTTATTTTTACCGTCTACATCAGTATAAACCGCATTCATCGGTTCTGAGTATTTTGTTCCAAGTTGAAATATATTTCCAACCTCTATTCCGCGCGTTACTTTTAGCGGCTTGCCGCACTGCGGACAAAAATCACCTGCTTCACAAAGCCTTATATCATAATATTTATCAATATTCGGAAAATCAGAAAGACTAGCCCCTACAAGATGTTTATCTGTCTGATTAATTCCAACTACAAAATTTTTCATATCATACACTGTTTTATCTGCAATTATATTTATATCATTAAGCCCTTTTGGACCAATAAATCCTGCAACAGCGTCAAATCCGTGTTCTCTCATTATTTCTTCTATTTCACCAGCAGTTGCAATTCGTATCTCATTAGCGCCTACTGCATTCATAAGCTTTGTTTCTTCGACTTGCTTGTCTGCTCTAATTAATGCCAATACAGGCTTAGAATCTGCTATATACAATATTGATTTTAAAATTACGGTTTCAGGAACTTTAAGGAAAGCTGCCAATTCATCTATTGAATGAGTGTTTGGAGTATCAATAACTTCTTTCTTATTAAATCCGCCGTCAACAACTGCTGCAGGCAGTTTAGATATTGCATGATTAGAATTTGCTGCATAATCACAAGAATCACAATAAAATACATCATTTTCGCCGGCATCGGTATCAGTAATAACCATAAATTCATGGCTTATCTTTCCGCCAATTGCCCCTGAATCAGATTGAACCATTTTTGTATCAAGCCCGCAGCGTTTAAAAATGCGTTTATACGCTTGTGCCATGTTTTGATACTCTTTCATCAAATCTTCTTCATTTGTTGCAAAGCTATATGCATCTTTCATTATAAATTCCCGACCGCGCAACAGCCCAAATCTTGGTCTGATTTCATCTCTAAACTTAGATTGTATTTGATAAAGATTTACAGGGAGCTGCTTATAAGACTTTAACCCGTCTCTAGCAATTGAAGTAATAACCTCTTCATGTGTAGGACCAAGACACATTCCACGCTCATGTCTGTCTTTTAAACGCATAAGCTCAGCGCCGTAAACTCCCCATCGCCCGGACTCCTCCCAAAGTTCTTGAGGCTGTACAAAGGGCATTAATAGTTCTTGCGCGCCTGCTCTATCCATTTCTTCCCGTGTTATATTCTCAATCTTTTTTAAAACCCTCCACATAAGCGGCAGGTAGTTATAAACACCGCTTGTCAATTTCCTTATAAATCCTGCTCTTACCAGCAGTTTATGAGAAACAACCTCAGCATCTGATGGGTTTTCTCTCAATGTTTGAACAAATAATTTTGACATTTTCATATGTTATAAACCTCTTAAAAAAATCTTTCAGCCTATAAATTTTAACACAAAAATAATACAACTTATTTAGATGTTTCATTAAAATTAACTATTTCACCTTCAAGATGCCAGGTATGAGCTGCAATTATTTTTATATTAACAAATTCGCCTGTTAAATCCTTATCAGAAGAAGCGTGCACCATTTTATTATTTCTAGAGCGACCTGATATGACCATTTTTCCATTATTACTGTCAAACCGTTCAACAAGGACTTCAAGAATTTTTCCAATATATTTTTTATTAGAATTAAAACAGCACTGTTGATTATGCGCATTCAAACGCGCAAGCCGCTCTGATTTTACTTTTTCAGGAATATACTTATCAATCCACTTAGCCGCTACAGTTTTTTCTCTTGGAGAATATGCTGCGGTATTTGAATAATCCAGTTCAAATTCTGACATTGCATCAAGCGTACGTTGAAATTGTTCTTCCGTTTCACCAGGAAACCCTGCAATAAAGTCACTTGTTATAGTTACATCAGGAATTTTTTTTCTGATATTTGCGCAAATTTTTCCATAAGTTTCTTTATCATACCGTCTGTTCATTTTCTTTAAAACGTCACTATCGCCGGATTGCATAGGAATATGAAAATATTCACAAACTTTATCTAATTTAATGACAGTATCAATTAATTCTTCTGTTATATCCGTAGGATAAGAGGTAACAAAACGGATTCTGAATTTACCAGGGAGCAAATTTAACCGTCTCAGCAGTTCTGAAAGATTAACAATATTACCTTCGCTGTCAGTAGATTTGTAACTATCAACATTTTGTCCAAGAAGAGTGAGTTCTTTAAATCCATCATTTAAAGCTTTTTTCGCTTCATTAATAACAGCTTCAGGAGTTCTTGAGCGCTCGCGACCGCGAGTATAAGGAACTATACAGTATGTACAGAAATTATTACACCCTTCCATTATCGGTATCCAAGCATTCACCCCCTTTACTCGTTTAATTTCTTCGCGTTCCGAACAAGGTGTTTCATCACATGAGACTATACGCTCACCATTTTCAACACGTTCTATCAATTCCGGCAATTCATAAAGTCTTTGAGTTCCAAGCACTAAATCAACATAGGGCGCGCGCTTAAATAAATCCTTTTGCACTTGCTGCGCAACACACCCGCAAAAAGCAATTTTTAAATCGGGTCTGTTTTTCTTCCACTTTCCCCAAACACCAATTGCACTATATGCCTTATCTTCAGATAATTTTCTTATTGAACATGTATTTATAATAAGTAAATCCGCTTCTTTAGGATTATATGTTTCAGTATAATTAAGACATTCAAGCATTCCAAGCATTCTTTCAGCATCAGATTTATTCATTTGGCAGCCAAGCGTTTCAATATATACCTTTTTCATTTTATCCCTTTCACCCGTCTGAATGTAATAAAAAACTTATAAAACGTGCTTGATGGGAGTCGAACCCATGACCTTAGACTTCGGAGATCTACGCTCTATCCAACTGAGCTACAAGCACGCGTGTGGTTTGAGGTTTAATCTTTTTATATTATTATACCTGCCAAATACTTTATAGCAAGAGTGCTGTAATTTAAATAGTATACTATTCTGCCAAATTTATGTATAATTAACTCTATGAATAAACTTATTATTACTATTTATTTATTAATTGTAACAGGACTAGGAGTTTATGCTGGTCTTTCTGTTAGAAATGATATATTAACATGTAATCCATTTACCATAGAAAATGATTTTTCAGAAATTATTAAACACGAAGGATACGAAGGCGGAATTAAATTTCTTAACGCTTGCATTGCAAAATACCCTGACAGTCCACAATTTTACAATAACCGCGGCAACATGTATAAACTGCTTAGAAAATATGATGACGCACTAAAGGATTATAATAAAGCTATATCTATGGATGAAACATACATTTCTCCACAGCATGGGAAAATCACGCTTGCAATAATCCAAGGTAATTTTGACGGACAACTGGAAAATATTAATAACTTAATTAATCAAAATCCTGATAATTATCTGCTATACAATACGCGTGCAGTCATAAGATTCCATTCAAACGATTATCAAGGAACAATAGATGATTTAACTAAATGCATGGAGCTTAATAAAAATTATAAAGAAGGTTTTAAAACAAGAGGCTTTGCGTATTCCGGGCTTAAAAAATATAAAAATTGTGTTAAAGATTTGTCAAGTTATATCCAGTATAAATCAAACGATGCAGATGCTTATTACCACCGTGCACTATGCTACAGTAAACTGCCGGACAAGTCTTACCAAATGCTCAATGATTTGGTTATCGCTGCTGAACTCTACAAGTATTATGGAAATAACTACCAATACTTAAAAATTAAAGATATGCTTAACAGTACAGGACTTGATTACTAATATTTTCCATTTGCAGCTTCAATAATTTTATTTATTGCATCTTTATCAAACTTATATTTTTTTTCTTCTGATATTAATGAAAGAATTTTTTTATAATTTGATTGCTTAATATTTTTACTTTCTAAATACAAACCATAACTTGGATGGCACATAAGCTTTGCGGTTTGAAAGAGAGCGTACGAAGGACCCCATGGTGAATACTTATAAATTTTAGAAACAATCTTGTCAGCACAATTTTTAACAAACTTATAATTATATTGTTTTGGAAATTTTTTCACTATTTCTACAGTATTAAGATTGCCAGCTCCGCGCCCCATGCCAGATACACAGCAGTCAGTAATAATCGGACGAGAAATTCTTAAATTTATCAAATTCAAAACATTTTTATACGCAAGGTTTAAATTATTGTGAGAATGATATCCAAGGATTATCTTTTTATCCAGCTTAGTGTCGAAATAACAAACAAGTTCAGCTAAATTCTTAGTTGTAAGGCTGCCTGCAGAATCTGTGATGCATAAAGCATATGGATGTATAACATTTACTTTTTTTATTAATAAATCAAGTTCTTCTTTAGAATAAGAATTAGTAAACATAGGGTTAAGAAAAACATTCACACCCGCATCAATTAATTTATATGCATCATTTACCGCTTTATCAACATAATTTTTCCGAAAAGCAATTCTTATAAAAAGATTTTGAAGAATTTTTTCTTTCAGTATTTTTTCAGGCTCAAACTCACCTGCATTATACATAACAGTAAATTTTTGTTTTGGATAAGTCACTAAATATGAACTCAATGGATTTTGTCCCGTATATATACCATCATATACACTTGTTCCAAACTTTCCTTCAAGCTTTAAAAAACCGCATTCAATATAATTTATACCGCTATTGACAAGGGAATCAATGATAAATTCAATATTTGCCTCACCAAAATTCCAATCATTAACATATCCGCCGTCTCTTAACGTGCAATCTAACAGCTGAATTTCCATACAGTAATAATATATCAAATAAGGAATTCTCCGCAACTATAATTACATAATAGTCCGCGAATATTAAATGACACCTTGGTAATAGCATGCCCAACAAAGTATGCTATAATTTGATTAAATAAAAGAGGCGGGTAATGAATATTTCGGGATACATATTAAAACGTATTATACAAACAATTCCATTGATTATTTTTGTATCCATAATAAGTTTTTTTATAATTAGACTAAGCCCGGTTGATCCGCTTGGAGAACTAAGACTCAACCCTTCAATTTCACAAGAAACACTCGAAAAAGAACAAAAAAGGCTTGGTTTGGATAAGCCGATATTTATACAGTACTTTCTATGGGCTAAATCATTTATAAAAGGTGATTTGGGGTATACAGCAGCAGGAGAAAAAGTATCCGTAAAACTAGCAGAAAGAATACCGAACACATTACTCTTAACCCTTGTTGTCATTTTTACAACTTGGATGGCGGGTATTCCTCTGGGGCTTTTAGGAGCTGTAAAGCAGAAAACATATATTGATAGACTTTTAACATTATTTACAAGTATGGGAATGGCAATACCTTCATTCTTTTTTGCAATAATTCTTTTAATGTTTGCAGTAAAAACAGGCTGGTTTCCTGCCGGGGGGTTGACCTCTTATAATTTTACAGAAATGAATTTTATTGAAAAAGTTATAGATATATCAAAACACATTTTTTTACCGGCACTTGTTCTGTTTACAATTTCTCTTTCGGGACTGCAGAGGCAAATGCGCGCTAATACGCTTGAAGTTCTTGACAGCGATTATATAAAATATGCCCGTGCTAAAGGATTGCCGGAGAATAAAATAATATTTAAACACGCGCTTAGAAATGCCATAAATCCAATGATTACTCTTCTGGGTTTTGAGTTTGCAGGACTGCTAAGCGGAGCAGCTCTTACAGAATACGTTTTTCAATATCCCGGTCTTGGCAGACTTATCCTGGAGGCGGTTATGAAATCTGATATAAATCTTGTTATGGCATCTCTTATGATTGGAACCTTCATGCTGATTCTTGGTAATCTAATTGCAGATATATTATTAATCATCACGGATCCGAGGATTAGAGCATGATAAAAGAAATATGGAAAGATAAATTTGCAAAAGCAGCTCTTATTATACTTATTTCTTTGTATGGATTAATTTTTCTTGCCGATTTTATAGCTCCATACCCAAAAGATTATTCAAACAGAGCCCTTGCCTACGTTCCGCCGTCAAAAATGTATATTATTAATGAAGCAGGTAAATTATCATTTCCATATACCTATAACTATATAAGGGAGTATGATGAAGAATTAATGCAGACTGTCTATAAAGAAGACAGAAGCAAAAAGTACTTTATAAAACCATTAATTATTGGATCTGAATATAAAATTTTAGGACTAATACCATGTTCACTTCATCTTTTTGGAATTCAAAATGGTGGAAACTTATATCTATTAGGCACTGATATAAACGGAAGAGATGTATTTTCTCGTTTATTTTTCGGTGGTCAAATATCAATGACTGTAGGTTTTCTTGCCCTTCTGATTCTTTTTCCTATTGGTCTGCTTTACGGTGGTATATCAGGTTACTTTGGCGGAAAAGTTGACATGGTTATGATGAGATTTGCCGAAGCAGTAATGGCAATACCATCTTTTTATCTTTTAATAATTCTTGCTGCCATTTTACCAACAGGAATGACCAGTACAATGAGATTCGGATTAATAGTAGTTATTCTTGCTTTAATCGGATGGGCTGGTTTTGCTCGAGTTGTAAGGGGAATGGTTTTGTCTATCAAAAATGAAGACTTTGTTCTTGCTGCCAAAACAATAGGAGCAAGTCCGCTGAGAATAATAGTAAAACACATCCTCCCTCAAACCACAAGCTATGTTATTATTGCAATTACTTTAGCTGTTCCGTCTTATATTCTTTCCGAATCTGGTTTAAGCTTTCTTGGACTTGGAATCCAACAACCTGATGCAAGCTGGGGGAATATGCTTAAAGAAGCTCAAGAGTTTACAAACCTTTTATACCGACCTTGGCTTTTAATTCCTGGAGGCTTGATTTTCATAGCGGTATTATCATTTAATATTTTAGGTGATACAATAAGAGATATATTAGATCCAAAAGGAAGAAAGAGAGAAAATTTAAGATAAGGGAATTATTATGCTGTCTGGACATGGAATAGTTGAAAATATTTTTGATTACAACATAATTTTAAGAATATTCGCTGCTGTTTGCTATGGCTTTATTCTAGGATTAGAACGAGAACTAACAAATAAGTATGCAGGATTAAGAACTCATATACTTGTATGTCTGGGAGCGTGTATATTTACAATAATTTCAATATATGGCTTTCCAACCGTTCTAACAGATGATTACGCAAACGGAATAAGAGATACTGGACGGGTTGCGGCACAAATAGTTTCAGGAATAGGTTTTATCGGTGCCGGCGCCGTCCTCCGTAATGGTCCTATGATATTTGGTCTTACAACCGCTGCAACTCTATGGATTGCAGCCGCTATTGGCATGGCTTGCGGTGCTGGACTTTTTATGGTTGGGCTTGCTACTACTATTTTTGCAGTCGCCGTTCTTACACTTATTCGGATTTTTGAAAAAGAATTTCTTCCCTCCGGGGCCAGGGCTATGAGACGATACAATATAACTCTTTACTGTTCAATCAATGATGAAGCTGCAATTAGAGAATTTTTTGATAAAAAATTTGATGTTGTTAATTTTTCCGTTAAACATACAAATTTTCAAGAACAAAAAATAAAACTTACTGCAACAGTTGAAATTCCTAAAAAAGACAAATTAACATCTCTGTATGAGGATTTAAAACGTTTTTGTAATATTGAATCTGCAGCTATACTGGAGGTTAATGATTAAGTTCAAAAAGTTTGATATTTTTAAAATAAAATACCTTACAACTTTTTTTACAGCCTTTTTACTGGCTGTTTTTACCGTAACAGGCATTATTATTAATGCCCGTCTATCAATTGAAGATAAATTGTATATAACAAAAGAACATAAAAGCAAATTTTATAAAAAATTTACGGCTAGTATTCTTTCTCAAGAAGAATTTTTAGGGAAAATGTACTCCGATGATTATAAATTTAATATTTATATCGGAGGATTATATCAAACTATTGATAATTTTGAAAAAGCAGAATTTTATTACAAAAGAGCAATACAGCTCGCCCCCGATGCAACATATGAGCATTATCTTAAATTGATTATACTATATCTAGAAAATAACAAGCCGGAATTTGCTGAAAGCGTTGAAAATTCAATCAGAACCCGCAGTAATCAAAGGTTTATAAAATTTAAATGTAATACAAATATTTTAATTGCAGATTATTACTATAAACATAACAATCCGCTCTTAGCTAATAAAAAATATAAAATTGCGGAGTATTATTTCAATAAACTAAACGTAAGAAAAGTTAAAATCAGAGAGTATATTAACAATGGTATTCTTGCTTCAAACGTAAAAATAGCGGACAACTTTGTCGCTAAAAAAAATTACAGAGAAGCATACCGATACCTAAGACGGGCTGAGAAATCAGCCCCTGGAAACTTAACTGTAAAATACAAGATTGCCTTGGTTTTATCTTATATCAACCCCCAAAAAGCAGTTGAATATTTTGAGATAATAAAAAACAAAGAACCACAGCTTGTAAGTTTCTATCTTTACTATGAAACACTTATGAGAACAGCAGATATATGCAGAAGCAGAGAAGATATCCCGTCTTCTAAATTGTATACCTACAAAGCAGGCTCTATCAAAAATTTTTATCAAAATAATATTATAAACAGTGATAATATTGAGTTTGACTTCTTACAGTCAAAAATTCAAACAGCAAAGAAAAATGATAAATTTATTTTAAAATTCAGAATAAAAAATATTTCATCTTTCAATATTTCAAATATGAAAATGGATATTCTTATTTATAGAAAAAAGCATCTGAGTGCGAGCTATACGAAAACATTTTTTGACAAAGCTCCGCTCAAGCAAAATGAAATCTCTCCTATTATCACTGTAATCCATACAGGCAGCAAGCATTATAAGAAAATTGCATATCCTGATATATCATTTGAAATCTACGTTTACAAGAATGAAAAATATAAAACACTCATATATAAAGGGGATTTTGGAAATAGCTTGGTCACAGAATTTTAATTAATCTGTATTTGCATGGTTGAAATTAATAATTCAGCAGTTATAATAAAGTTACTCACACTATCCTCAGTTGATTTGCGGAGTCATTACCCGCAAAAAATACTAATGTAAATAGAAAGGATAAAAAATGGCAAATATTAAGTCAGCAAAGAAAAGAATACTTACAGCAGAAAAAAACAGAATCAGAAATGTTGCTTTCAAATCTTCTATAAAAACAGCTATAAAAAAAGCACTAGAGCTAGCAGCCGGTGAGGACAAAGCAGCTTTAAATTCTGCATTATCAAACGTTTACAAACTTTGTGATAAAGCTGTTTCTAAGGGTATTCTTCATAAAAATACCGCAGCTCGCAAAAAATCAAGATTAACGCTTGCTGTAAATAAACTTGCAAAATAAAAACAGCTTAAATTAAATTAAAAAAGAAACCGAATATTTCGGTTTCTTTTTTATTGAGGGATAAAAAGGATTAACCCAATCAGACTAGCCCTCATATATAAATCAATACTTTTGGCTAATTAAACTTGTTTTCAAAAGTGTAATATAGGTATATGAAAATAGCACAATTTTTTAAAATACTATCGTATAAAATCAATAAATATGATACAAAATACAAAACAAATCCATTTACCAAAACTTATCCAATAACTTTGGTCTGGATTGAAGATATCAAAAAAGAAGAAAAAAAATAGTTGGAATTTGCTGGAAGTATAAAATTCCGGTTTAGCATTAGATTTTCTTTTGTGTTAAGATAATAAAAAATACCAAAGAGGAAATTATAATGCTAAGAGCCGGAATAGTAGGACTGCCGAATGTCGGCAAATCAACTTTGTTTAACGCGTTAACAGCAACTAAAAATGCACAGAGTGCGAATTATCCATTCTGTACAATTGAACCGAATGTAGGTGTTGTTACTGTACCTGATGAAAGGCTGCAAGTCCTGACAGACTTGTGCAAGTCAAAAGAAATAATTCCTACTGTTATAGAATTTGTTGATATAGCAGGATTAGTAAAAGGAGCCTCTAACGGGGAGGGACTGGGGAACCAGTTTTTGCATAATATTAGAGAAGTAGACGCAATTATTCAAGTAGTAAGATGTTTTGATGATGAAAACACAATACATGTATCAGGAAAAGTTAATCCGCTTGATGATATAGAGACTATTAACACCGAACTTGCGCTTGCCGATCTCTCTACTATAGAAAAACGCGCTGCAAGAATATCTAAGCAGGCAAAAGGCGGAGACAAAGAAGCCGTATTAGAAGATAAAGTATTGAAAAAACTAACAGAGCTGCTTGCAGATTGTTCATTCATCAATGTAAAAGAACATTTTACCGAAGACGAACAAGCCGTAATAAAGCAGTTAAACCTAATGTCCGTAAAGCCGATTATATATTGTGCAAATGTATCAGAATATGACCTTAAAGACGGCAATGAATACACCAGACAAGTTGGTGAATACGCTAAAAAACATGGTGCAGAAATGGTAATAATTTCTGCCCGCATAGAAGAAGAATTAGTTGATCTTGACGTAGAAGAGGCAAAAGAGTACCTGCACGATTTAGGTGTTGAAGACAGCGGTATAGATAAAATGATTAAATCAGTATATTCACTCCTAAACCTTATAACTTTTATAACTGCTGGAGAAAAAGAAGTCCATGCCTGGACTATAGTAAAAGGTACCAAAGCCCCTCAAGCAGCAGGTGTAATTCACACTGATTTTGAAAAAGGATTTATCAGGGCTGAAATTACACCATACAAGGATTTTGCAGAGCTCGGCTCGTACGTTGCCTGCAAGGAAAAAGGAGTAACTAGACTTGAAGGAAAGGATTATGTAATCCAAGATGGAGATTTAGTACACTTTAGATTTGCAGTTTAATTAAACATCATTGTCATGCGTGTCAATAACATTACCAGTAGCCTGCTCAACTTCGTAAGGATTATATTTATTCCTAAATCTTACTTTTGAAGAAGCAATGTCAAGTTCGTACTTTACATCTTCCATATCTTTTTGGAGTTTTTTTATACTTTCAGCTTCAATTTTGTAAATTTCATTTCTTATATTATCTACAATTTGTTTTTGTTCATCTGTCATTTCAATATACCGAAGCATGAGCCCAAGCTCTTTAACAACTCTTTTTCTATGGTTAAGCATAGTAAGAGCTTCATTATATGCCTCGCGCTCAAGCATGCCTGAGATTTGAAGAGCCATCTCCTTTAGTTGATTGTAATACAGCATCAATTGTTCAAACTGTTTTTCCACATCTAAACTCCATAATCATGTTCTGAGTAATTTTCAGCCTCGGCTAAATCATTTTCATATTTAATTCGTTCTTCTTCCTGCTCTGTTTTTGCCAAATCTTGATTAACAATTTTTATTGCTTCAATAAAAGCATTTCTTATATCAGTCAGGTCTTGTGTAACTTTTTTTAAAAGTTCCAAATCTCTATGAACACTCACTTTTGTAAGATTATTAATTTGCCTGTTATAAAAAACATATAAATGTTTTGAAGTATCATTCCCGTTCTCCAAATCAATCGTACGCATAAATTCCCTCAAAATTTGTTTTGCGCTGTTTATATTAGCAGTTTTATCAGCGTATTTTTTCTCCTCAATAGCAATTGCCGCTTTCCCTAAAAATTGAATACACGCATCAAACAGCATAATCATTATTTTTTTAGGATCAGCTGTATTAACATTACTTTCCTGATACTTTTTAACATATTTGTTATAGGGATTATAACTCATAATTTATACTTTCTTATTGATAAAAATACCAGACCCCATATTAAGTTTTGAGATTAAAGAACTCAATTCCTCCGGGGTTATTGTACCTATCAGTCTGTCAGTTATTCTATCATATAATTCTATGTTTTCCAAATTTTTACTCAATTTAGTATAAAACCCTTTATTTTCACCATCAAGAAGTAACGCTTCGTCAGGGGGGATAGGACTATGTTCATCTTCATCAAACTCATCTTCTTGACTTTCCTCCTCATCATCTGAATTTGCTTCTTCTCTTTCAGAACGTTTTCTTCGCTTACGATTTTCCTCTTTTTCCTCGTTTACACGTTCCTGCTGGGTTAACTCCTGCACAATCATGCTTTTTTCGGTATCTTCTTTTGCAAGTTCTTCACTTTCTTTGGAATAATCAAGGGAGGTCGCTTCTTTCAAGCGCCCGGTATTTGCCATTGATAAACCGTCCATACCCATTTGCAGTATTCCTTTACATAGTACCTTAATATATGATATAATTCTTTTGTATTTATTACTATCATTTAAAAGAAGGATTAAGAGCAGTGGGTAAAAATAGTTACAATGAGTTTATGGAAGCCTTATATAAGTTTCCGCTATGGATAAAACAAGCAATTTATATAAATTTATCAACAGATTTAAAAAAATATCTAAGCCAGGATTTTATATCCGCACAGCAGGATGAGTTATTCCATACTTACCAGCCGTCATTGTCAGCTATTGGAGAGCAAGAGCTTGAAAATAGAGACTGCTGCTGGGATGATAATATTTATACATTTTTATCCTGCTGCAAAAATCATATGAATTTAGTTGAAATAGCTCTTGCCGGATCATTTTCTATGGAAGAAATGGCAAAAGCTTTTACTTTCTGCATGGATCAAAAGTATTTTACAGAAGACATTCCCGTTTTGGTTTCCTCCCTTGCCGGCTTTATTGCAGGTAAATACAGAACAGGGGAATACTTTATCAGAGCAGGGAAAATGTCTATTGAAGCCCTTGAGAAAGTTCTTGCAAGGCAGCAGGAACTACAATCAAAGGGCAAGCACGTTTTTATTGCGGAATTAATGGTGCAAATGGGTATCATCAAAGAAAAAGATATGAAAAGCGTAATGCTTATAAAAGAAGAAGCAAGCAAGAAATTTGTACTTACTGATGAAATTATCCCAAAAGTTGCAGGCGAAGAACAGGATATTAACCTTTTGGCTGAAAATCAAAAACTGAAAGAAGAATGCGAAATTCTAAAAGTAAAATTGTCTCGAATACTTGCCTTTATAAAAGAAAATAAAGTATAATATGATACTACAATATATTAGAGACGGCTTAATTGAAGAAGAACATATTGCAGAATTTTCAGACGGCGAACGAACTAACGGAAGTCCATATTATTTGCGTTCTTGTGCAAAACCTTTACAAGCATCTTTAATGGTTGATTTCGACATGCCAAAAGAGTTTGAGCTCACATCAGCAGAAATAGCTCTTATCTGCGCATCCCATGCCGGGGAAGAGAGTCATGTCAGACTTGCACAATCCTTGCTTGATAAATTTGGACTAACACTCGAAAACTTAAAGTGCGGTATTCATCGTCCAATTTCAAAGAGCGCAGATTTTAAACTTAGAATAGAAGGTGTCGAGCCTAATGAATTATACAACAACTGCATCGGTAAACATTTGCTATTTCTAGCGCTCTGCAAAATAAACGACTGGGATTTAACCGATTATGACAATATTAACCATCCACTCCAAAAATTAGTAAAAGAAAGAATTAATAGTCTATGCGAAGTTGAATACAGCTACCCGCAGACCAAAGACGGATGCGGCGTTCCTATACTATCAATGCCACTTTTCAACATGGTTAGAGGGTATAAAAATTTATTTTCATCCCCCAAATATGCTCTCATAAAAAAAGCATTTTTAGATAATCCATATATTATAGGCGGAGAAAACAGGCTTGACACAGAAATCATGCAAAATTCTAATACCTTAATTGCAAAAGTTGGTGCCGGCGGTTTATGCATCGTTTATAATACACAAAATAAAAAAAGCATTGGTTTAAAAATTAAAGATTGCAGCATGGATGCAAGAAGATTTGCTATATTGGAAATACTTAATAGATTAGGCTGGGGCTGCTTTAAGTATGACAACACAATTAAGACACTCCATGGAGAAATTGTCGGAGAAATTCATTTAAATGCCACAAAATTACCTGCATGTGATTGCAGGTAAGAAATATTTGTGATAAAATTAATTTGTTTAAAGAGGAGAGATTATGCCAGTACTAGAAAAAAATGAAGGTTTAATTACACAAATAATTGGTCCGGTTGTTGACGTAGAATTTCAACAAGGAGAATTGCCGGAAATTTACAATGCACTTAAAATTGTCACAGATGACGGAAAAGTTATTACTGCAGAAGTACAGCAAATGCTTGGCTCAAACAGAGTAAGGACTGTAGCTATGTCATCAACGGACGGTCTTAAAAGAGGAATGAAAGTTATTAATACAGGGGAGCCAATTAAAATCCCTGTAGGTAAAAATATCTTAGGAAGAATTCTTAATGTAACAGGTGACCCTGTTGATAATATGGGTCCAATTGACACTCAAGAGTTTTTACCCATCCACAGACCTTCACCGTCCCTAATTGACCAAAATACTGACATTGAAATTCTTGAAACTGGTATAAAAGCAATTGATTTACTTCAGCCGTATCAAAAAGGCGGTAAAATCGGTTTATTTGGCGGCGCAGGAGTTGGTAAGACCGTATTAATTATGGAGCTTATACACAATATCGCAATGGAACACGCCGGAGTTTCAGTCTTTGGCGGTGTAGGAGAAAGAACTCGCGAAGGAAACGATCTTTGGAATGAAATGAAAGAATCCAACGTAATAGACAAAGTTGCTCTTATTTACGGTCAAATGAATGAGCCGCCAGGAGCCAGAATGAGAGTTGGATTATCTGCTCTTACAGCTGCTGAATACTTTAGAGATTTCTCTAAGCAAGATGTATTATTATTTATTGATAATATATTCAGATTTACGCAAGCCGGCTCAGAAGTTTCAGCGCTGCTAGGCAGAATGCCCTCTGCGGTTGGTTATCAGCCTACTTTAGCAACTGAAATGGGTGAACTACAGGAAAGAATTACTTCAACTAAGGATGGTTCTATTACTTCTGTTCAGGCAATATACGTACCTGCAGACGACTTAACAGACCCTGCACCTGCAACAACTTTCTCTCACCTTGATGCATCTACTGTATTATCTCGGCAAATCGCATCATTAGGTATTTATCCGGCAGTAGATCCACTCGCATCAAGTTCAAGAGCATTAACCCCGGATATTATCGGAGAAGAACATTACGAAACGACCAGAAAAGTTTTAGAAATCCTTCAAAAATACAAAGAACTTCAAGACATCATTGCCATCTTAGGCATGGATGAATTATCTGATGAAGATAAAGGAACGGTAAACCGTGCAAGAAAAATTCAACGTTTCTTGTCTCAGCCATTCTTTGTTGCTGAACAGTTCTCTGGTATCAACGGTAAGTATGTAAAACTTGAAGACACTATTAAAGGTTTCAAAGAAATTATTGAAGGTAAACATGACAATCTGCCTGAACAAGCGTTCTATATGGTTGGTACAATAGAAGAAGCAGTTGAAAAAGCCCAAACACTTCAAGGATAGTCTATGAAATTAAAAATAATTACACATGACAAGTTAATATTTGACGGCTCCGCAGATGAAATTCAAATCACTGGAGCCGAAGGTACAATCGGTATACTGCCGGGCAGGCAGCCGATAACAACACCTCTTGCAATTGGTGTTACCAGGATTTTGATTAATAATGAAAATCATTATTATGCGACAATGGGCGGTGTTTTTCAATTTAGCAATGATAACGCTGTAATTCTTACTAATGCTTGTGAATCCGAAGCAGACATTGATATAAAACGTGCAAAAGAGGCAAAAGCAAGAGCCGAAGAACGACTTTCAAAAGCTAGTCTTCAAATGGATGTTAGTCGTGCAGAAATGGCATTAGCTCGTGCAATGACAAGACTGAAAGTTGCAAACCATGAATAAGAAAACTTTTATATTTGTAGCTGTTCTTTTAATCAGCGGTAGTATAGCATATTCTGAGAATAAGCACTCAGCAAGTAATCCTGCAGATTTTATGTCTGCGTTTAAGAACTGCTCTGAATATAAAAGTGTTGATGAAATTGAGATAGACGGAGTATCCTCTAAGGTAACCAAAAATATTATCGGATGGGACGGATACACATGTAAATACCAAGAAATTGTTGAATTTAAAGAAATAGGATTTAAATCAAAGGTCAATTGCGAATTTTCAGGTGAGCAAGTCAGAGAAATTTATTCAGTCATGGAAAAAGAATCTCAAGAAGCTGCTAAAAATCCTCAAAAGTATCAAAATATGTCACTTGAAGAAGCACAGCAAAGCCCGGTAATTAAAGTTTGGAATAAATATCTCGGAGATTCCAATGTTTGTAAAATAGAAATGTAAAAACATCAAAGGCAGCTAATGTATTTGTTTATATCGTTTTCTGATATCATTTCTGTTGCACAAACTAATATTCGGGTATTGGAAAGTTTTAAACCTCCTATTATTCCGTTTGACTTTAATCTACTTAACGTTTCATCTGCATCAGTTACTTCGATAACAAATTCATCATAAAAATTGTTGTTCAAGGTTTTAACACCAATCTCTGCCAATTTATCAGAAAGTAAATGCGCTCTTTTAGCAGAAATTAATCCGGCTTGCCTAAAACCGTTTTCGCCCATCAACGATAAGTACAACGTTGTCATAAGGGCAACTAAAGACTGATTTGAACAAATATTACTTGTTGCCTTTTCTCTCTTAATATGCTGCTCTCTCGTTTGAATTGTTAAAGTGAACGCCTGTTTACCATCCTTATCAACAGTCTTTCCTACAATTCTTCCGGGCAGCTGCCTTAAATATTTTTCTTTACACGCCATATAACCTGCATGAGGACCGCCAAACCACATAGGAATACCTGCAGGCTGGACATCACCCACAACAATATCAGCATTCCTTGGAGGTTCAATAATAGAAAGAGCTGCCAAATCATGAATTACTATAGTTAAAACATCATTCTGCGCTGAAATATCTAAAAGTTCACCATAAAAATCAGGATTTTGATATACTACAGCAGCATAATCAGATAGATTATCAGGCAGAGTATCAAACCACTCCACTTCAAAATTACCAGCCCATAAATATGTTTTGATAACCTCTTTATATTGAGGATTGAGAGTATTTGAAACAAGCGCTTTATGCTTTTTTGTTATTCTCATACTCATAAGAATAGCCTCAGCAGCAGCAGTTGATACATCATACATGGAGGCATTGGCAATGTCCATGCCGGTAAGCCTGCATATCATAGACTGAAATTCATAAATAACTTGTAAAGTTCCTTGAGATATTTCCGGCTGATACGGTGTATATGCTGTTAAAAACTCAAAACGCTCAGCAACATAATTAACCGCCGCCGGAATAAATTTATTATACACTCCGGCGCCTAAAAATGAAATATAATCTGTTTTATTCCTGGCTGACATCCCCTTAATAAGTTTTTGTGTCTCCAATTCACTTAACGGCGCCTGAAGTTTAAATTCACTAATAATTCTAGGAAGGTGTTTAAACAAATCATCAATAGAATTACATTTTAAATCTTTAAGCATTTCTGCTCTTGTCATATCATTATGAGCTAAAAAATTATCCATATTATCTTATTCAATTTCCTCTTTATAATCTGAGTAATCTAATAAATCAGCAAATTCAACCTGATCAGCGCAAGATTCTATTTTTATAAACCACTTATCTGCTTCAGAATCGTCATTAAGCTTTTCCGGCGAATCAGCAATTGCATCATTTACTGCAACAACAGTCCCGCTTATTGGCATATATACTTCTGATGCGGCTTTTACTGACTCTATGGTTGCAAAAACTTCATTTTTTTCAAAAGTTGAACCAATTTCCGGCAACTCAACAAACACTATGTCACCTAACTGTTCTATTGCATAATCAGTCAATCCTATTTCATATAAATTTTCTTTAAGTTCAAGAACATATTCATGAGTTTTTGAGCATAAAGCACTTTCATTCATCTTTTTCAATCTCCTTATATTTCTGTCTTATTTTTTTTAATTACAAAAGGCTTCTTAATAATTTGTGCCATATAAATTTTATCTCTAATCATAATACCAATTTGTGAGTCAATTTTATATTCCGGCGAATTTTTAATATACGCGAGGGCAATATTATCACCTCTAACAGGTGAAATACCGCCACTTGTTACGACACCTATTTTCTTATCACCATCAAACACTTCATATCCGTGCCTTGCGATTCCTCTATCAATCATTTTTAGACCAACAAGCTTTTTCCTACCGCCATTTGCAAGCTGTTCCATAATCACATCTTTTCCATTATAATCATCAATTTTATTTTTGGAAACTGACCAAGAAAGCCCTGCTTCAACAGGCGTAGTATCTTCGTCTAAATCATTGCCATATAAATGAAGTGCTGCTTCTAATCTCAAAGTGTCTCTTGCCCCAAGTCCAATCGGCTTTATTCCAAATTTTTTTCCGCATTCCAAAATATTATCCCAAAGCATTTCAGAAAATTCGTTTCTAACAAGAATTTCTACGCCATCTTCACCCGTATAACCAGTTCTTGATATCCATAAATTAATATTAAAAAGCTCAGCTCGTTTAATAGAAAAAAATAGCGGCAGCTCAGCAAGCCCCATTGCTTTCATTAAATCACAAGCTTTCGGCCCCTGAACAGCCAGAAGAGAATAATTATGCGATTCATTTATAACATCAACATGGAAACCCTTTTTATTCCTAACCATCCAGTTTAAATCATCATCTGTTCTAGAAGCATTAAAAATAATAAGGTACTTATCTTCACAAAGTTTATAAATAATTAAATCATCAATAATCCCACCCTGCTTATTAGTCATTTGACAATAAACAGCCTTTCTGTCAACAAGCTTAGTTAAATCTTGCGGAACCAGCTTATTTAAAAAAGGCAGCGCATCTTCACCTTTAACTATAACTTCTCCCATATGAGAAACATCAAATAATCCAACAGAATTTCTCACTGTATTATGTTCTTCAATAATTGAAGTATACTGCACAGGCATATGCCAGCCAGCAAAATCAACCATTTTTGCGCCTAATTTAACATGCTTATCATGTAAAAAAGTTTGCTTTGTCATCAATAATCCTCTTATTTGATTTTCGCGTTAAAAGTAAATATTGTCAAGTACAGTACATTATTACTCCATTTTACTTGCTTAATCCACACTTGATTATTATAATATAAAATATGGTTATAAAAAAAATCTTAACATTTGTTATACTTTTTATTTTTATACTTATCCCGGCATTGGCGGCTCCAGATATCAAAGATTACGACGAGTTTGACATTCCAAGCGGAAGCTTCATTCCTGTTATAAGTCT
Source organism: Candidatus Gastranaerophilales bacterium (assembly GCA_944326905.1). GTDB lineage: Bacteria > Cyanobacteriota > Vampirovibrionia > Gastranaerophilales > Gastranaerophilaceae > CALUTH01. Next base: position 26,782 of record CALVFU010000004.1, on the reverse strand, counting down.
GCAGGAATTTTCTACCGCATATAACGATGAAACAGATACCCTGAATTTTGTATCAACAAACGATATTTATCTGTATGAACATAAAATAATCCCGAGCGGAACAAAATTCAGCGGTTACATTGAAAAGAAAAACGAACCAATAATAGGTACCCACGCATCAATGAAAATATTCATTAATTCAATGATACTTCCTGACGGCTTTAAACTGCCTGTTAAAGGATACTTATACACCGCAAACAATAACCTGTTTGGCGGCGGATTAACAGAGCCTGAAACCTACATAAAAGTACCGCATTATCATAAAGGAATAGTACGTCATTTTATGGGAGTTATCCAATATCGCCCAGGACCGACACGTAAAATGGGTGAACATGTAACTGTGGCATCAGGCACCGATTTACTCATTGTACTCACAGCACCAATACATATGACACATCTGCCGCTTGAAGATTAACTCATACTCCAAATGTAATTTCTCGTGCTAACGTTTCTATCTCTCTATTTATAAAAGGTTTATTTAAAGCTATTGCAGCTTGGGTATTTAAAAATTTTAAACTGTTTAGCACATTTTGATTTTGCCTTAAAGATTCGCTTGCTTCACGCATTGTTCCTTCACGAACAGCCGCAGTATAAAGCTGATTATTTATTTTAGAAGGATATTGTTTTACCCTTGTTTTTTTATATTCAATACCACTTGAATGTGAAATTTCCGGCTTCTCAATTTCTTTTGTTGACGGAGATTCTACATTATTAATTTTATCATTTAAGAGATTTAGAAAAGGATTATTACGCACACTAATTCTTGCACTCTCCATAATATCTGCTTTTACATCATTAGTGTAACTATCCTTTACTTCATTATTAAGAGCTTCTGCTTTTTCTCTTGCTCGTCTAAAGATAGCCTCCTTTAGCGAAGTAAAATCTTCTTTTCCATTATTCAGATTAAAATTAATATTGCTCATAATAATCCTCTTATATAATATAAGTTAGAAATGTAAAGAAAATTGACAATTTTGTATATAAAAAGTATATAATTGTTACATATCTTAATATAAAAAAAGCAGATTGGAAAACCAACCTGCTTTTTATGTATTAAACAAAACTACTAAGCAATAATCTTGTCAACAACACCAGCACCAACTGTTCTACCGCCTTCACGGATAGCGAATCTCATACCTTCTTCGATAGCAACCGGAGCAATGAGTTCAACTTCCATTACAACGTTATCACCAGGCATTACCATTTCACCATCAAACTTGATAGAACCGGTAACGTCAGTTGTTCTGATATAGAATTGAGGTCTGTAACCTGGGAAGAATGGAGTGTGACGACCGCCTTCTTCTTTTGTTAAGACGTAAACGTTAGCAGTAAATTTAGTGTGCGGATGGATTGTTCCAGGTTTAGCAAGAACTTGACCGCGTTGAATTTCAGTCTTATCAATACCACGAAGCAACGCACCAATGTTATCACCAGCTTGACCTTGGTCAAGAGATTTTCTGAACATTTCAACACCAGTAACAGTTGTCTTCTTAGTTTCACCTAAACCAACCAATTCAACTTCATCACCAACTTTAACTACACCGCGTTCTACTCTACCTGTAGCAACAGTACCACGACCTGTAATAGAGAATACGTCTTCAACAGGCATTAAGAATGGCTTATCAAGGTCACGAACAGGAGTTGGGAAGTAAGAATCAACAGCATCCATCAATTCCCAAATCTTGTCTACCCATTTATCTTCACCGCGTTGTACCTTCGGATTTGCTTGAACAGCTTCTAAAGCTTTTAATGCAGAACCGTGGATAAACGGAATATTATCACCATCAAACTCGTAAGAAGAAAGAAGTTCTCTTACTTCCATTTCAACGAGTTCTAACAATTCCGGATCATCAACCATATCGCATTTATTCAAGAATACAACTAAGTTAGGAACACCAACTTGTCTTGCAAGAAGGATGTGTTCACGAGTTTGAGGCATTGCACCATCGGTTGCAGCAACAACAAGAATTGCACCATCCATTTGAGCGGCACCAGTAATCATGTTTTTAACATAATCTGCGTGTCCCGGGCAGTCAACGTGTGCATAGTGTCTTGCATCTGTTTCATATTCTACGTGAGCGGTAGAAATGGTTATACCTCTAGCTTTTTCTTCAGGAGCAGCATCAATTTCATCAAATTTCTTCGCTTGAGCTTTACCTGCCGCAGCCATAACGCCAGTAATAGCTGCTGTCAATGTTGTTTTACCGTGGTCAACGTGGCCGATTGTACCAATGTTAACGTGCGGTTTGGTTCGTTCATACTTTTCACGTGCCATGAGATTAATCTCCTTTACTCTTCATTATACTACGTTAACTTACTTACATTAAGTTATAGTAATATAATACCTTCTCAAAGGGGTTTGTCAATGGTCGAATAAAAATCACGTCATTTTTACTGCTATGAAGAAGTTAAAAACAGAACAAGGACGTTTTTGTTTTTTCAGCGACCCCTTATAGACACACTTGTATTGATTTGTTATAATATCATCTGGAGATTATAAGAGGGTAGCAGAGTATGGATGAAAAATTTAATATTGTAAACTTTCTAAAAAAAGCAGTTGCTATGGGCGCATCTGATGAACATCTTCGTGTAGGGCACCCCCCATACCTTAGAAAGGACGGGGTTATCTGGAAAGTCAACGCTCCATGCCTGACAACAGAAGACCTTAAGGACGCTTTATCTATTATTATTCCGGATTTTCTCAAAGAATCTATTTACTCCGCTTGTGATATGGACTTTTTATTTGAACTTAAAGGTTGCTCTAGATTTCGTGTAAATTTCAGCCACCAGCTCGCAAAACCTGCACTTGTGCTGAGAAACATCCCTTATTCCATTCCTACAATTGAAGATTTAGAGCTGCCTCAAGCCGTTAAACAATTTTCAAAGCTTAACAACGGAATAGTCCTAGTTACAGGACCCACCGGCTGCGGCAAATCCTCTACACTCGCCTCTCTAATAGATATTATTAATGCTAACTACCCAAAACACATTGTCACTCTCGAAGATCCTATAGAATTTGTTTTTGCTAACAAAAAAAGCATCGTATCCCAGCGCCAAATCGGTTTTGATACTCCAAGCTTCCCTTCAGGGCTTAAATATGTTTTAAGGCAAGACCCGGACATTATACTAATCGGAGAAATCAGAGACGAAGAAACCATGATTGCCGCCCTTAAAGCCGCTGAAACTGGGCACCTAGTGTTTGCAACTCTTCATACTAATGATGCTATCCAAACTATTAACCGCATTGTTAATATGTGCGAACACGCTTCTAAAGATGTCATAAGGAAACAAGTCGCAGACACTCTGCGCGGAACTATCGCGCAAAAACTGGTTTATTCCGCCTCTAAGCAAAAACGCTTCCCTGCCTGCGAAGTAATGGTCGTAACTCCGACAATACAGGACTATATAACAAAAGATAATATGGATGAAATCTACAACTGCCTTAAAGAAGGAGCTTATAATGAAATGATGACACTGAATACCTCTCTTATGACTCTTGTTAATGACGGTAAACTCTCTGAAGAAGAAGCCTGTGCAGTATCAGAAGATGAAAACGAACTAGTTAAAATGCTTAAAGGCGCATTTACAGGAACAAAAAACTACTATGAATAATTATAACTATGTCACTGATGCTATTAATCTAAAATCCTACAACCTCAGTGAAGCTGATAAGATAATAGTGTTATATTCAAAAGATAAAGGACTTTTAAAAGGCGTCGCCAAAGGTCTTAAAAAACCTAAAAGCAAACTTGGCGCAAGAATGGATTTGCTTGCAGCTAACAATCTTACTATGCTTAAATGTAAAAGCATTGATAGAATCTGCCAGGCACAATCATTAAACATGTTTAAAAATACAAGAAAAAACATTGATAAACTGGTATATTCTTCTTACCTCACAGAAATTGTAACAAATTTTGGCGTAGAAGATGATCCTTCAAGCAAAGAAATTTACAACCTGCTCTACAAAGGTCTAAACCGTATAGATGCGGCTCATGATAAGCGTGAAATTTTAATTGCCGTTATCAAGTTCCAGTTAAAAATGATGTTGATCGAAGGTTTTTCGCTAGAACTGGATTCCTGTCTCTGCTGCGGAGAACAAATTCTTGCAGAAGATATGTTCTTATCCCTCCCTATGGGTGGCGTAATCTGTAAAAATTGCAGAAAACCTCTTAACGTTAATTTGAAACTAAATTATAAAATAAGAGACTTCCTACAAGCTATGCTCCAATTTGATTTTGATTATCAAAGCGACTATGACAGAAAAGCTACTGATAAAGTCCTTGATGTATGCTTTAATCTCCTTAATAAACACATTCAATCACACTCGCCTAAAGACTTTAAATCTCTAAAAGCTATTAATTCAATTCCTGCATAAATTTACAATTGTTAATATTTTAACAATTTTTTGGGTTTACCAACTTTATCTTAAATATGAATATTCAATCCTACAGTACGCCTTTATCTTTTACATCAATGAAACCTAATCAATTCAAAGGGTTTGATTATGCATGCATTAGAAAATTCAAAGCTCCTGTTGAAAAATTTAACTCTATAAGTGATTTTAATAAATGGGCTTTGGATAGATTTACCAGGGTTCATAACCAAAACTGGCGAGCAAGAGACGACGAAATAACAATCCAAAGATATGGAATGATAGAAGAATGGACAGCTTTTCTTTTAAAAAATATCTCTATCCCTTCTATATGCCTTATTATTCTCTCAGCAATCACTAAAGACTTAAAAAATACTACCGATAAAATTCCGCCTATAATTAGTGAAACATCTATCAAGGAAACAATCAAACATTTAGAAACAAACTTAGAACATGATAAAGATTATCAATTTGATTTTAACAAGCTGTATACAGATACTTTAAAAAAACAACTTTTAAATAATGAAGAAACAAAAACAGGCTGGATAATCATTCCGTCACAGTTCAACGCGCCAAATGATTTTGAAACAAATCTCCAAAAATTAAAGTTATTATCCGCTAAAACTTGGTGTACAAAAGGCCCTCGAGCAGAATCTTACCTTTCAGCCGGAGATTTTCACCTCTATCTAAAAAACGGACAAGCAAAATACTGTCTTAAATTTGAAGGAAACTCTATTATTGAAATTCAAAATGAAAATAATAATTCAATTATTGATTACCAGTGTTTCAATGAAATTAACAGCTACATACAGAATAATCATTTTAACTTAGCAGGAACTGCTGCATTCAAATATAAAGAAGCACAAAACAAATTCAAATTTCTTATGGAAATTAAAGACCAATTAAATTCCGCTATTAAAAATAACAACGCCGAAGAAATATTTTTTCTGCTTGGATATAACCCTCAAAAATTAAAAGATGGCTCACTTAGTATCGAAGAATATAGGCAGCCATCTGAGAATTTTTCTTTTTCCGATTTAGGAATTGACGAAAACAGTCTTTTAGCGGTGGTTAAGGAAATCCGTACTAATGCACATTTTGAGGATTCCAAAGCTGTAAATCTTGGTGCAGTTAAATATATAGGCGGAGATTTAGATCTGTGTAATTCATGCATATCATCAACTGGAGGACTTGAAAAAGTAGAAGGAGATGTAATTTTTAATAATTCTATGGTAAAAGATATCCCTTCGCTAAAAGAAATTGGCGGAAGCGCATATTTTGAAAAATCCTTAATTACAGACCTACACAATATTGAAAAAATTGGTAAATCACTCTACTTAAATCCTGCCACAACCTCCCTCGGCAAATTAAAATCTATAGGAAGAGATGTAAATTTTACAGTCAATTCACTATCATTAGGCAATTTAGAAAGTATTGGAGGTGACACTTACATTGGTGCTGGGGTTTACTCTCTCGGCAAGCTAAAAGAAATTGGCGGAGATTTAGATATAGCGGATTATCTTTTTTCTGATACAGGAAATTTAGAAGTCATCAAAGGATACATTTTTATCAATCCTAAAGGTACACTTTCGGAAGAAAGTTTTAACAATACGCTGGCAAAAGACATAATAAAAACAGAGGACATCGCCTTTTAAATTATTTATTTTTTGCCTTTTCTTTATTAGCATGCTTTCCTTCAGGCAGAACTACCTCTTTTTCTAACTTAATTTCACACGAATTTAAATTCTTACCTACAGATTTTTCCAAGTAAGCAAGCGCCGAATTATACTGATAAAGGGAATTTAAATAACTTAGCATTGCATTCTGGTAAGCAACTTGTGCGTCCTTCAATTCTGTCGGAGAACCAACCCCAACCTTATACCTCCCAAATGATAATTCATAGTTTTCCTTTGCTTGCTTTACCCCAAGAGTTGCAACAGGTATCTGATTTTTTCGTTCTGTCAAATTATAATATGCTTGTTGAATCTCCAAGTAAATATTGTTTTTTGTATTTAATGCTTCGGCTATTTGTTTTGAATGAAGAGATTTTGCTTCTTTAATCTGATTCTTCAATAACATCCCGTTAATAGTCGGAAAATTCAGGTATCCGCCAAAGTTATAACCATAATTATTAACAAAAGTTCTGCCGCCCACTTGGAACTGTCCTTCTACTGTGATTTGCGGCGCCCAGGATTTTTTTATTAATTTTACATTCTGTAACGCGTTCTCAACACGTAAGTCTGCCATCTTATATTCAGGGCGTGCTTCTTTTGCTATACATTCTGCCTGCTCTAATGTAATATCCATTGCGTTATATGTAAGTCTGTCAGAAAGAGAATATTTACTTGCGTATGGTATCCCCATTATATTATTCAATTTAGCAATTGCAACATCAACTGCATTATCAGCCTGAATCAGAGTTAATTTAGAATTGCTTAAATTAACCTCAGCTATCGTAACATCAACTTTGGGACTAATTCCTGATTCATAATAAGATTTTGCCTGATTATAAAACAATGTATATTTATCAACCATATCAAGCGCTACATTTCTGTTTTCCTGAGCGTAAAGCAGCTGGTAATATGCATCCTTTACCTGATAAACAACATCATTTATAATCTCGGACAAATTCATTTTGTAGATTTTATTATCAATCTTTTGGATGGTAACCTGATTTTGGGTAACGCCAAAGTCATACAACATTTGACTTGCTGTTATTTGTCCAAGAACAAAATAATTAAAAATAAGATTACGCCCAATCGCATCAGATAATTGAAGCTGTTTTATTCTTGTATAACCAGTCTGCCAGCTGAATGTAGGAAAATAGTTAGACCAAGCCTGACGAATACGGGCATCAGAAGCTAAAATATCCTGCATAGCAGACTGAATCCTAGGATTATTACCCAGCGCTATTCTTAAACAATCTTCAAGCCCTAAATCAGGAATATCTTCCTCTTCTGGAGTAGCCTCAACTGAGCCCTCTATTACCATATTTTCATTACATGAAGGAATAATAGGTTCAACTTGAGTACTATCAGGATATTCATCTTCTACTATTATATTGCCTAATTCAATCTTTGGTATTATATTCGCAAAAACAGGTGTTTGTGCAAAAGAAAATACGGTTAAGAAAAATAAGGCTGCTATTCTTTTCATTTTCTGCCTCCGGATTTTCTATTTCCGATAAAAGTGTAAAAATTTTGTTTCATTTGAGTAATCATAGAGAAAAATGCAGGAACTAAAATTGTACCTAACGTAGTAACAGCAAGCATACCGCCGAATACCGAAATACCAATAGAATGTCTTGACCCGGCACCTGCACCTTTTGCAAATACAAGAGGGAGCAATCCTAGTAAGAACGCTATTGCGGTCATCATTACAGCTCTGAACCTTAATTTTGCTGCCTGCATAGCTGCATCATAATAATTTAATCCATCCTTTTCCATTGCATCTTTTGCAAATTCAACAATAAGAATTGCCTGTTTTGTACCCAGACCGATTAACATTACTAACCCAATTTGTGCATAGATATCTAATGATAAACCGCATACATACTGGAAGAACAAAGCACCAAGCATTGATACGGGAGCAATAAGCATTACTGCTACAGGCAATGTCCAGCTCTCATACAGCGCAACCAAAAATAAGTAAACAAATATAAGAGCAATTGTTAAAATTGGTCCGATTTGTCCGGCAGACTGCTGTTCTTGTAATGACGTGCCAGACCAGGCAAATCCCATATCACGAGGCAAAACTTCATCAGATATTTTCTGCATTTCCTCCATTGCTTGACCAGAACTTACGTTGTCAGCAGGCGACCCATTTAATGTTATTGCAGGATATAAGTTAAACCTTGTTAATGAATATGGTCCAATTATATCTTTCACTTTTATAACTGCTGTTAATGGCACCATTCTGCCAACTTTATTTTTGATATATATCTTTGATAAATCGGAAGGTAAAGTTCTGTATTCAGAATCTGCCTGCATATAAACACGATAAACCCGTCCGAATTTATTAAAGTCATTTATATAAGTAGATGCAAACTGCGCTGCCAAGGTATTATAAATTTCTGAAATATCAACTTGCTGAGCTGTTGCTTTCTCTTCATCAATTTCTATAATTTTTTGCGGCATTGACGCAGTATAAGATGTATAAATACTCTTAAATTTTGGAGACTTCATTACAGCGCCCATCAGCTTTTGAGCCTCCGTATACAATTCATCAGGAGAGCGGTCGCCTCTATCTAAAAGCTGATATTCAAAACCTCCAAACATACTCATACCTGATATTGCCGCCGGCTGAGTAGTAAATACTGTAGCTTTTGTATATCCTGATGTAATCTGGTTAATCTGAGATATGATACTATTTACCTGCAGCTTTGCAGATTTTCTTTTTCCCCAAGGCTCCAAATCTGTAATAAGCAAAGCTGTATTATCACCATTAAAACCAACTATTGATAACATAGTTTCAACACCAGGAATTTTGGCAAATTCAGAGGCCAACTCTCTAGCTACTGTATTTGTTCTCGTTAATGTTGCGCCATCGGGCAATTGTATCTGCGAAATCAAAGCCCCTCTGTCTTCATCAGGCAAAAATCCTGTAGGTATAACTTTAGCCATCCCAAGAATAAATAAAATTACGCCAAGTAATACCAAAATCGTTTTCTTTGGCGAATATACAAAATACTCAACAATAACAAGATATTTTTGTCTTAATTCATCAAACCAAACATTAAACTTTTTGATATATTTATTTTCTTTTAGCTCATCTCCAGGCTTAAGAATAATAGAACAGAGAGCGGGAGAAAGCGTCAACGCAACAATCGCTGACAAACCAATAGAAGTTGCAATACATATAGCAAATTGCCTAAACATTTGCCCGGTAATCCCGGACATGAATGATACAGGCACAAATACCGCCATCAAGACCAACGATGTTGCAACTACCGCATTGAAAACTTCCTCCATTGTTATTTCAGTAGCCGTCTTAGGATCTTTCCCTTCCTGAATGTGGCGTTGAGTATTTTCCAATACTACAATGGCATCATCTACAACCAGACCAACCGCCAGTACTAAACTGAAAAGTATCAGCAAGTTTATAGAAAAACCAAATAATACAAGAAATATAAACACACCTAATAAAGATACAGGAATAGCGCAGAATGGTATGAATGCAGCTCTCGCCGTACCAAGAAACAAATATGTTACTAAACTAACTAATATGATAGCAAGTACAATAGCGTGAATAACTTCATGTATTGACTCTTGTATAAATTCTGTTTGATCATACTGAATAGAGTAAACTAAATCTGGCGGAAAACTTTTGCTTAATTCTGTAATTTTAGCCTTAATTTTTTTAACCAGCTCAATAGCGTTAGCTTCAGGCAGCTGGTTTACCATAATAACAGAACACTCATCACCATTTACATCAGACATTGATGTATACTTTTCAGCTCCCAATTCAACACGGGCAATATCTTTAATTTTTATATTTGAACCATCTGTATTTGCTTTGATTATAATATTTTCAAACTCTTCAACGTCCTTTAAACGTCCTGTTGTTCTAAGAGTAAATTTAATCATCTGAGGAGTATCCGTCGGCTCTACTCCAATATTACCAGCCGGTGTTTGGACATTCTGGGCAGTAATTGCAGCACTTACATCTGCAACAGAAACTCCAAGACTTGCCATCTTATCCGGCTTTAACCAGATTCTCATAGAGTAATCACCTGCACCATATACATTTACAGTACCAATACCGTGGATTCTGGCAATTTCGTCTTTAATATACATGGTTGCATAATTTGCAAGATACAGTGCATTATATGTATGGTTAGGCGATGTAAGAGCAATCATTAAAACACCTGGACCGCCTGTAGATTTTCTTACCGTTAAACCGTAATTTCTTACCTGATCAGGCAGACGCGGAGTTACCAGCTGCAATTGGTTTTGAACATTTACCAGCGCCATATCAGGATCTGAGCCAATTTCAAAATAAAGTGTCAGCTGATATGATCCATTTGAAGATGTCGACGACATGTAAATCATATTTTCAACACCATTCAACTGCAATTCAATAGGCGCTGCAACTGTTGACGTCACAACATCGGAGCTTGCACCGGCATAGGTAGCCTGAACAATAACCTGCGGCGGAGTAATAGAAGGGTATTCCTCCAGTGGAAGTGTAGGTATGGCAATAAGCCCGGCAAGTATTATTACCAATGAAATTACTATCGCAAACTTTGGACGTTTAATAAATAAATTACCTGCCATACTTATTCCGCCTTATTATCTTTCTTTGTAAATAATCCTTTTATTTTATCAATAAGTGATTGTTGTTGTTTGATACCAGACCCAGCTTCAATTTTATCTACAATCTTAACAGGCTGACCTGAAACAACTTTCTGAATACCTGCTACAATAATTTTGTCTCCCGGGTTAATACCACTTGATACAACCCAGTTGCCATCCTGTTGAAGCGTAGTTTTAATATAGTTAAGACGAGGAAGATTTTCACCATCGAGCTTATACAAATACTGTCCTTCTTGATTCTCCATAACAGCCTCAACCGGAACTACCGGCGCCGGGGATTTATTGTTAGAATAAATAACTATACGACCGTAATCACCTTGTATCAATTCACCATGCGGGTTTTTAAAAGTAGCCCTGAGAGTAATTGTTCCAGTTGTTTCATCAACCTTGTTATCACGAAAATCCTGTACACCTTTTTCCTTATATAACATGCCGGTTGAAAACTTATATTCTACAACTCGGTTTACATTCGCGCTTCCGTCTATCGAATTTAACATGGCGTAATCTTTTGAATCAAGCGGAAATGTAACATACATTGGATCTTCACTATTTATAGTTGTTAAATAACCGGCTTGCGCATTGACATAGTTGCCGACTGTAACATTTATAATACCAATTCTGCCGTCGACAGGGGCTTTGACCTGGGTATAACTGTAATTACGCTGAGCATCTCTGTATGCACTTTCATATAAAGCAACCTGTGCTCTATAAGCATCCCTTTGCGCAAGCATATTATCATAATCAGACCTTGCAACATAATCTTTATCCACAAGCTCCTGATATCTCGCAAGTTGTTTTTCATAATAAGTCAACTGTGCTCTAGCATTATCAAGGTTTCCCTTTGCCTGTTGAACAGCAAGTTTATACTCAAGCGGTTCTATTTCAAATAAAAGCTGACCAGCTTTTACAAAATCACCTTCTTTAAAATAACTTTTAGTCAAATAACCGCTTATACGTGCCATTACTTCAACACGATATTTTGCACTTACACGAGCAGGTGCTTCAAAGGAAGTTATTATAGGAATAGATTTAACCTCCTGCACTGTAACTTCAGGGGCATCAGACGCTCCACGCCTCCCGGCATTCGCTTTTGTCGAATATGCACTGTACAATGCGCGTGCGCCGATCAGCCCAAACATTATTAATAGAATTAAAATAATTTTGCCTCTCATGTTTCCTCACAACCCAAATCAGAAAAACTACTTTCCTCTCCCTCATTTTTCTGATTTAAAACTTATTATTCAAATTATACATCACATTTTATATGTGGAAGTTTCCACACAATAATATCACTAACATTACTTGATGTCAAGAAGCCGGGTGTAATACAAAAGGAGGGAATTTTTACTAATCCTTGCCAATCCGCTTGTCTTTTTTTATTTTAACATTAATCATACAAACAGAGGTTAGCAAAATCTCCTCATAAGAACATAATAAATAAGTATAATAGAGTTCTAGTATCATGCCATTTTCTTACAGATTACAAAAAGTTCTGGACTTCCGTATCAGAGAAAAAGAAAAACAGCTTTTAGTTGTTAACGAAGCGCAACAGCGGGTTATAGAAGCAGAACAGGCTATCATAAGAAACAACGAAGAAATTGAACTGACTATAAAAAATAAGAGAGTAGCAGATTTCCGGCTAATGGAATACTACGACAAATACTTACACCATCTGTGGGATAAAGCAGATGAACTGGAAGCTCACAGACAGGAAGTTCAAAAGATTTTGGATCAGGAACTCATTACACTTACCCATATGGAACAGAGAGTTAAAGTCCTTGAAAAACACAAAGAAAGATTAAAAGAAGAGTATGCATATGAACAAAAGCAAATAGAAATGAAACAATTTTCAGAAATTGGTATACAGCGATTTTTCCAACGTAAAACGGAAGAAGCAGAAGAAGAAATTAAAAATCAACAGGAGTAATTATGAATATTGAAGCAGGAACAGTTCAGAAATCTAAACAAATTGATACAAATAAGCCGGCAGCTGCGAACTATTTCCAGCAAGGTAAAGATTTTAAATCTGAACTTGAAAATTTAAAAACAGAAAAAAAAGCAGATGTACAAGAAAGCAAAAGCACAAACAAACACCCTGTTGCTAATATTGATGAGGAGCAAGCTCCTATAAATGATACTAAAAATTTATCCTCCGCAATTGAACAAATAAATTCTTCTATCAACCAAACGGAGGATATCGAAAGAAATGAATTAAATAATTATGATAACAAGACCGATATAAGTAATATTAACCAAAATAAGGAGCTAAATAACCAATTGTTAAACAATGATATGCCTTTACAAAACATTCAAAAAGAAAAGCCTGCAGAATTAAAAACTGATATTAATTTTGCACAAAATAGCAACGAAACATTCTCTTCATATTTTAGCAGCGGAGATTTACAAGAATCCGATGATGAACTGCAGGAAGACAGTTCTGTTATTTCATCTATGGCAGAAAATATAGCAATGGTAAACAAAGTACTTGCGCAAAAAGCATCTTCAACAAAAACGCCAAATAAAACTGAAAATATAGGGGATGTGATAGATAAAAACATAAACGCCAGTACGCTCAATATGACTCGCAGCGATGTACAATTTTTTATAAACCTTGCTCAAGGTAATAATTTTAATATCAACAGTATTGCAAAAGAAAGTGAACCCTCTGGTGCAAGCCTTATATCTGAAACTTTAGCAAACTTAATGACTGATAGTTTAAAAACTAGCAAACCTTTCAGAATAAATTTTGACAATGATATTTCTGTCATTATAAAGCTAAGTAAAGAAGGTCGGATATCAGCAAGCTTTATACCCGGCTCAGATATTGCTGACAATTATCTAAGAAATAATTTATCAAATCTTGTACAAAGATTTAATGAAGAAAACATTCCATACGATGATATACTAAATCAAGGGCAAAGACGAGACAGAGAACAGGAACAAAACAACAAGAAGGATAAGAAAAATGAATGATTCTTTTACTACCGCACTCAACACACAGCGTGCAACAAATCAGTGGATTAATGTTCTTGCAGACAACATGACTAACATTTATACCCCTGGTTTTAAGGAAAACAAAGTTAATTTTCAAACTTTCTTAGGCGGAGCTGTAATAGATAACCCGCTGAGAAATCAAGGACAAGGGAAATCAACCCCCGGAACTTCCAATGAAAACCTATTCTTTGAAGGCTCCGGCTATTTTATTGTCCGTAATGCTGAGGGTAAAGTTGCATACACTCGTCATGGCGAATTCACATTTGATGCAGAAGGCGTATATAGAGCCGCAGACGGAGATACCGTCCAAGGATATATACTAAATGATAAAGGCGAAATCATGTCCGGCACCAAATCCATAAGCGCAGACCTGTACCAAGAAACCGCACTAAAAGGCGGAGCATTGAGTATTCCGACAACAAATATTAAACTATGGATTGATCCTAATAACGGTAAATTTTTAGGCAAATATGACGAATACGAAATAAAAACAGACGGCACAATTTATGGTAAGGCTGATAACGGAACTCGCTCTGTACCTCTATACAAAATCGCAACCGCAAATTTTCACAATCCAAATGGTCTTTACGAAATAAAAGACAGCAAATATGTAGAAACTGCCGAATCAGGAAAACCTGTTGTAGGACGCGGTGAAATCCGTTCAGGATTACTAGAAATGTCTAATACTGACTTTAAAAATAATATTGCAGAGTATCAACAGGCAAAAGTACAAATGGAGCTTGTTAATGCATTAATCAAGTCAAACAAAGAACTGCTCGAAAATGCAATGCAGCTTGTTACATAATAATATAATTTCCCTATAAAATGTTAAACTCCACTTAAAAAGGAACTATACAGTTCCTTTTTTATTTATCTAAGCTCCCATGTCAAACATAGACATTGCATCATCAATAAATGATTTAACTGATTCAATTTCTGTCTCATAAGCGGACAATTCCGTAGATAATTGTTGAAGCTGAACATCATAATAATCTTCTTTTTCAGCAATTTTAGCCTTTTCTGAATTATACCATGCTGTGATTTCTTCTTGTTCTACAGAATCTCTTCTTTCAGTTACAACAGCTGCATTCAAATAATACTGTAATGAGGTGCCAGGTTCATATTCACCGTAATCATCAACTGTTTGCAAGTGAAAAATCCCGCTGGTCAATGCATTACTCATATATTCACTATCAGATAAGTTCCTAGTATACTCTGTTGTCCAGCCATTAGATGCACATGCCTGGAAAATGGGTTTATAGAAGCTTATAATCTGTTTGAATGTTTCCATTCTCTTAGAAGCATTAAAATTATTTTCCTCTACATCGCCGTTTTCTTTAACACCATCTATAGTAGTATCCTCACTCAGCCCGAGTTCTTTAAGTGCAGCCGTATCATTTTTATAAACAGCCATCAGAGCATTGTACTCATCGGAGCCTTCAGCAAATCCTACATACTGAGCTATTATTTGCGGAATATATGAAGCCTTGAAAGTACTCCCTTTACCATTACCATTACAGCTTACATCGGAGCCGCATACCGCAATAATAGCGTTAGCATATTCATTATTTAATACTACAAGACCTCTATAATCCGTTAGAATAATAGAGTTATCTGTTTTAGTTGCCGGAGTTTGTATAGAAGATAAGTCTTCTTGTGCAGCAGCTTCATCACCTATTAAGGAAAGTGCATATTGATCAATAAATGAAGTTTTTAAAGAGCTATCTCCCATAAGATAATTATATGTAATAGGGCAATATGCTCCATCATTATAATAATTAATTTTCTTTGTTTGAAGCCGGCTATAATACTCAGAAGCAAGTTCACTTTGTTTACGGGCGCACGCCAGCTTCTTACCGGAAATAAGCGTAGTTTCAAGTTCATTACTTGACTTCGCTCGGATAAGCGTCAATAGCCTGATTTGTGAACATGCTAAACCCATTTTGGCTCCTTTATCTTTTCCCTTGTATTAGTGTTATCGGCATTTTTCAAGAAAACTTTAATTTTTTTAAGAAAAAATTTACAAAAATTTACAATTTTTAAATCAATGCTGACTATCGGTCATTGACTTTAAGTCAACATTATGTATAATAACATTATGGTAAACATAAGTAAAAGAAAAATAGCCGCACAAGAAACAAAAAGAAAACTTATTACTGCAGCCCTTGAACTTATTAAAGAGAGCGGCTTCGAATCAATAAATGTTGAAGACATCACTAAAAAAGCAGGTTTTGCAAAAGGCACTTTTTACACCTACTTTAAGAGAAAAGAAGATATAGTTTTAGCAATCAGCCGGGTTCCGTTTGGAGAAATTGCAGAAGATTTAGACAAAATGGAAGGAATGGAAATAATAGAAAAATTAACATATTATACCCGACGTTTCATGGAATGTGTAGAATCTTGCGGAATACAAGTATGCAGACAATGGATAAGAGATGTTTTAGATCCGCAGACTGTTCCTGACAATAAAGACGGTCAAAAATGGAACTTTGATTGTGAAATGTTAAAAAATATTTAAAAAAAATCAATCAACAATAATGAATTAAAAGAAGAAACGCCAGTCGAGCTTTTAACTTACATAATTATTTGCGAGCTATACGGAATGATGACCAGCTGGTGCATGTCAGATGGAAAATTTGAGCCTCTTGATTGGACTGATATGTTTTGTAAAAAACAACTAAACGCTATTTTTAATCCATATATAAGGAGATAACTTATGAACTACAGAATGTTAAGAGATGTAAAAGTTTCAGCAATAGGAATGGGATGTATGGGCTTTTCTCACGGATATGGAGCAATCCCGCCGGAAGAAGAGTCAATAAGACTTATTCATAAAGCCTATGACTTAGGCTGTACTCTTTTTGATACCGCAGAAGCCTACGGACCATATACAAATGAAGAACTTGTAGGAAAAGCTGTCAAACCATTTAGAGATAAAATTATTTTAACAACAAAATTTGTCCCAGTCTTTCAGCCCGGACAAGAAATTTCTGAGGGCAAGCTTAGCAAAAAAGGAGTTGCTAATGCACTTAATGACTCCTTAAAAAGGCTGCAGACAGATTATGTTGATATATATTATGAACACAGAGTACCTTTAGACAGCAACGTAGAAGAGGTCGCACAATGGATGGGAGATTTTATAAAAGAAGGCAAAATTCGCGCCTGGGGGCAGTCTCAATCCACAGCCGAACAAATTAAAAAAGCCCACGCAGTAACACCTCTAACTGCGATACAAAGTGAATATTCAATGATGGAAAGAATGTTTGAAAAAGATGTAATTCCGCTTTGCAAAGAGTTAAATATCGGTTTTGTTGCTTTTTCGCCTATGGCAAGCGGGTTTTTAAGCGGAAAATACAACACAAAAACACAGTACAATGGCGATGATGTAAGGAGAGTTATAACAAGATTTACTCCTGAAAATGTCGAGAAAAACCAACCTCTCTTAGATTTATTAAATCAGGTCGCTGATAAAAAAGGAATTACGCCTGCACAAATCTCTCTTGCCTGGATGCTTCATAAATATCCTCACATCGTACCGATCCCAGGGATGAGAAAAGATGAAAGAGTTGTAGAGAATTTAGGAGCTGCTGATGTAGTTTTAACAGATGAAGAGTTCAATAATATAGAAAAAGAACTTGCGCAAATAAAAATATACGGAAACCGCACGGACGAAGATATTCATAAGCTTGGATCCGTAAAAGCAATGGACTATAAAGGAGAAATTATTTCTTAACTGAAAACTACAAATAAAAGAAGAATAAACAATGAAAGACTGCTTTAAAGACAAAGTTATTTTATGTACCGGTGCTGCCCAAGGAATTGGGCTTGCAACAGCTCAAGAGTTTGCAAAAGCCGGAGCACAAGTTATTTTATCAGATGTTTTAGATATGACAAAACAAGTTAAAGAGCTTACAGACAAAGGTCTAAGCGCTTTTGAATACAAATGCGATGTATCCAGCCCTGAACAGGTTGAAACAATGATCAATTGGATTGTAGAAAAATTCGGGCGGCTGGATTGCGGATTTAATAATGCCGGTGTACAAACTCCACAACGTCCTATGGCTGAAATAACTTACGAAGAATTTGATAAGACAGTTGCTGTTGATCTTAAAGGAGTTTGGAACTGTATGAAATATGAAATCATACAAATGTTAAAACAACAAGAAAAAGGCTGCATTGTAAACACCTCATCCCAAGGAGGGATAACCGGCTTCCCAGGTCAGGCGGCATACATTGCCTGTAAACACGCAATAATAGGACTTACAAGAACCGCCTCTATTGATTATGCGGCAAAAGGAATTAGAATAAATGCAGTTCTTCCAGGAGTTATTCTCACACCAATGGCTAAAGACATAATTAAACGAAACCCTGCAATGGAAGAAGCAATGGTACGGGATATTCCAAAAGGTCGGCTCGGAGAACCATACGAAATAGCACACGCTGTTATGTGGCTTTGCTCGCCATACGCAACCTTTGTTGACGGAGCGGCTATATCCGTTGACGGCGGTTTTACTATCCACTAGTAATTATTTCTCTAAAATGATATATATAATTATGGAGAGTCGTACATGCTTTATAATACACATTACAAAGAAGGTAAAAAAGTCACCTTTAAGAAATATAATTTAAATCTTGCAGGGCTGCTATTCCTGCCTGTCGAGTTTGATAAAAATAAAAAATATCCGGCAATAGTAATCACGCATCCGGGAGGTGGTGTAAAAGAACAATGTTCATCTCTCTATGCCTGGCATCTAGCACAACATGGATTTATCACACTTGCATACGATGCCAGCCACCAAGGTGAAAGTGAAGGCGAACCAAGATTTATTGAAGACCCCGCATCACGCGTCGAATACATAAGATGCGCGATTGATTACTTAACAACACTACCTTATATTGCAGAAGAAAAAATTGGAGCTCTTGGTATTTGTGCAGGAGCTGGATACACTATGAGCGCTATTCAAACAGAATACAGAATACAAGCCGCAGCCGGAATCAGTACTTGGAACCCTGGGCACAGCGCAAGACATGGTTTTCCTGGCGTCCATATTCAAAACTTTATGAAAAAAAATCTTAAAGAAACAGCGAAACTCAGAACTCGCGAAGCAAGGGGTGAAGGACCTTTTTACGGTAAATATGTTCCAGAAACAGACGATGAAATTAAAGAAGACACTGCCGTAATATTAAAAGAAGCACACGAGTATTACAGGACAGACCGCTGTTTTTATCCTACCTCTACTAATAAGATTCTTATAACAAGCAACGACAAACTTGCAGCTTGGGACGCCTTCCAATTTATCGATACGGTAGCCCCTCGACCACTATTATTTATAGTAGGAAGTGAAGCAGATACATTGTATTTCACAGGCGATGCATACTCAAGGGCAAATGAACCTAAGGAAATATTCACAATAAAGGGCGCAACTCATATAGACCTTTATGACAAGCCGGAATACGTAAATCAAGCGGTTACAAAGCTTATTGAATTTTTTAGAAAGGCAATTAAGTAATTATGAAAAAAATTTTGTTAGCTTTAGGATTTATATTATTTGTAAGTTTATTAATAATAACTTGTAATACCAAAACGGAGGAAGCATCTATGACAGAAAAAAAAGTATTAGTAGCATATTTTAGTGCGACGGGTACAACGAAAAAACTCGCTGAAAACCTCGCAAAAGCGACATCTGCTGATTTATTTGAAATCACCCCGGAAAGACCATATACAGACGCTGATTTAGATTGGCAAAACAGCAAAAGCAGAAGTTCCTTAGAAATGAAAGACAGGAACTTTCGTCCGGCTATTTCGTCAAAAATAAATAATATAGATGAATATGAAGTCATTTTTGTAGGTTTTCCTGTATGGTGGTACAGAGAGCCTTCTATTATTGATACATTTATGGAAGCTTATGACTTTACAGGAAAGGTTATTATTCCCTTTGCAACCTCAGGAGGCAGCCCCATCGGCGATTCTGGAGAAAACCTGCAAGCACTTGCTCCAAAAGCAAAAGTTTTTCATGGCAAATGCTTCTCTGCAAATGCATCCGAAGAAGAATTGAAGCAATGGGCAGCAGAATGGCTTTAAACAAAAAGCATTGAATATGTACGCATTAGGAAACATTATAACAGTTTCCTAATGTTTTACTTAGTTTTATGATAAGTGCTCTTTAAAGTCAAAATAATAATAATTTTAGTCTGGCTATTCTTTCTCTTTTGAGAATAATTTTCGTACTCGTAATACAAAAACTCTAAAAAAATAAAATATAACTGATAAAATTTGTAAAATTATTTTAAAAGTAAGCTTTACCCAGTCTTTGATTATGGATTGTAAATTATTTCTATGTTTTAAATATTTTTTATACGTTTTTGTCTGTAAAACAGCATACTGTGACCTATATATTGGATTGAACTTAAATAGATTAAACTTATACGAATTATCAATATATTTTTTATAATCCCTAAGCCACATAAACTCCGTATAAATAGACGCACACACAGTCGGATCCAACTGATAATCATATCTTTTATAAAAGTCTTTTGCCGGGTAAATCCCGGATATCTTAGGCGGCATTATAATATAGTTATTAACAATATAAATTTCACTTTGCCTTATATTTTGGTCATTATAATCAAGGGTATGCTCTATTTTTATATCAGGAAAATGTTTTTTTACACATAAAATCTGAATATACTGCTCAGGAGTAAATCGCAAAGCGGAACTAGGGAATATATGGAACTTATCCGGCGGCATTTTATTTATCTTAAAATATTCAGAAAACTCAGGCTCTTTGGGTAAAGGAATGTCAAACAAAAGTTTTATATCCTTAGTTAAGCCAAAAAACCACCAATCTGAAACATGAAACGGTCGGTAATGTTTTTGATTTTCATGTGCATCATATTTAACTGTAAAGATATTATTGGCTGCAATTCTGCTTGTAAATAATTTATATTCGCGGCACCTTTTATATTCATCACTGTAATTTAAAATATTACTATTTTTCAAAATCAAATCTGAACGTAGTTTTAAAATATATTTTCGATTGCAAAACATTAATCCCTGCTGTGTAGAATATAACATTCGGCTGGTATTGTTTAATCTGCTCGGCTCACCATATTCATAAGCTCCAGGGTCATTATTTAAAATTAATTTGTCATACAGCCCGTCAAGTTGTGTAACATCAGATCTTTCCCAGGTAGAAAGAATAATTTCAGCATCAGGCAAATATTTTCTAACACTCTTAAGGCATTTTAATGTGATTTTTTTGTCAATTGCACCTTGTACAACTACTGAGACATCTTTAGAATTTATCATAATTTATACACTCCTAAATACTTATCATTATTAGCCCCGGGATATTTAACCACCACATTTTGAGTGTTATCATCAAGGGCTTCAAAATCTGCCTCTTCCATAGGTTCAATTATAATAATATCCCCTTTATTATACTCAACTCCATTCATTTTTACCCTGCCGGAAGTAACAACTGTAATTTCTGTTGCTATTTTATGATAGTGTTTTTCTTCATAATCGCCTTTATTATAACTTTTAACAGCCACTTCCACGTCATTAGTTTTCAGCAGTGACGGCTCAAAATTTCCAACAAACCACCCTTTTACCATATCTTCTAATCTAGCTGTTTTCATTAAACTAATACCTCTTTTATCTTATCGCAATATAACAATCCAAATCTTCCGGCGTACCGATACCATGCATTTGAGTTTTGCCTATTGTATAAATTCCAAACTTTTTACCCTGTTTAATTGCATAGTTATAAACAGGAGCAACATAAAATTCGTTATTAACACGCTCATTTCTTACAATCATATCAATTGCATTTTCTAAAAAAATCCTTCCTTCTTTGAAATAATAAATTCCGACGGTAGCATTTTCTGAAATAACTTCTTTTTCCCTGATTTCTATAATATATTTGCTTTCATCCAATTTTGCATAAGACCATTTTTCATCTGAAGCCTCAAAACACAAAACTGAGCCGTCTAAACCTCTTTTCTCACTGTCTTTTATATATTCTTCAATATTCATATCAACAATCTGATCTGAATTCGCAATCAAAAGAGGGATACCATTATTAATTAAACGATGTGCATGTAAAACAGTACATGCAGCCCCTTCTGTTAAGTTATCAATTAAAACAAATTCCACATTATAATTATTTTTAATCCAACTAACAGTTTCCTGTTCATCTTTATAATGCTCTGCTCTTGCCAGCAGAATAAACTTTGCATTCGCTATATTTAAATTGTCCAGAACATGGCAAATCATAGGCTTGCCTAATACATCTATAAACGGTTTAGGCTTTGCATAGCCGGCTTTAGCAAATCTTGAACCTGCCCCTGCCATCGGGATTACAATATTTATCATTTACTCTCCTTTATTTAAGTCTTTCCTATATGTATTTTCTACATATAATTAATTCTGTAATAAAATATTTTCAGTTTTTTTTAATATTTGTACTCCACAATTTTCCCCTCGCCTATGCATTACACAATCTTCATACATTTGATAACTTGAAAAAGTTACATAATCCTTTTTAGGAATTTCGAAAACACCTATTTTTTTATTTTCTAAAATCATTTTGTTAAATGTTGAACTAATATAATAAATACCTTGAGTATTTACATCTTTTTCTATAACAGCAAATGCTGCATTGACAAAATCACGACCATGTTTATAATAGCAGCACCCAGTAGATGCCCAATTTGAAATTGGACGTTTTTCACTTGTTTGAATGACAAATCCGTTTTCGTCCAGCAGAACAGAACTATATTTAGGGCTGACTGAATTAATTACAACTATCCCGCCATCAAGATTTCTTTTTTTGAAATCCTCTATCGCCGGTGAAATATCTGTTTTAATTAGCTGGCTTCCATTAACTATTAGTAAATCTTCACTATTATTTATTTTGTCAATTGCAAACAGGGCAGAACATACAGCACCTTTTGTGTCACCTGCAATCTCGATAATACTACACTTCGGGCACAATACTTTTAACGTATCACCTAAAAAATACTTATTTTGATCACCTTTTCTAATTATACAAGTTATATTTTCAGCAACATTCTCTAAAGCTTCAATTGTCCGCTGGATAATTGGTTTATTTTGTATTTCAATTAAATATTTTGGGAAACCTTTTTCGTTAAAATCTTTTTCTGCACCAGCCATTAAAATTAGTATATTCATTATTTAACGCCTCCATCAACGAAATTTTGATTTCCACTCTCAATCTCACTTATCCTATTTTTTATATTTTTATACGTCACATCATTGACCGTATCTACTTTTAAAAGATTTGCACCGCTTGCCAGCGCCGCTTTTATTCCATTTTGATTATCTTCGACAATAAGACATTCCTCAGGCTTTAGCCCAAACCTTTTTATTGCCTCCTGATAAATTTCCGGATCCGGCTTAGGATTCGTTATATCCTGATTTGAAAGAGTAAAATTAAAATACTTTTGCAAATCAGCCTTATCTATCATCATATCAATGGTTGCTCTAACAGAATTTGAGGCAAGAGCTAAACCATACCCCTCATTTTTTAAACGTGATAACGCATATTGATGGCAAAAAATCGGTTTACACTTCAGGTACACATGCTGCATTGTATAAATTTGTTTCATGTGATTGATAAGTTTATGCAGCCCTTTCGGCAAGCCCTTTTCAATTGAAAGCATTTCCAATTTTTTCTTTGTAGGCAGACCGTCAAAAGTTACAAGATGGTCATACCGTGAAATCTTATATCCAAACAACTCTAATGCTTGATTTAGGGCATCATAATGCCAGCCTTTTGCATCAATAAGCACACCATCCATATCAAAGATTACTGCCTTAATTTTTGTCATTAAAGTACTCCTCTGCTACTTGCGGATAATCAGTACAAAGCATTATCCCACTTACATTTTTATATTTTTTCCATACAGCTTTATATTCTCTTTTATGCAACTCAGGAGAAACAATACAAACTTTCTTGTCATTATTTAAAATATTATTAATTTCAATGTCGCCAAACCAATCAGAATTAAAACTGTCAAGCCATACACCGTTTGCATGTTCATACATAATCGGATTTTGAACAATATCGCTTAGCCCTGTAAAAACTTTGAGCCCTGTTTTATGTTGATAAACCATTTCAGGAATACTCATATCAAAAGTAAAGTACCTTGAGACATTATATTTTTCCAGCAGCCTTTTAATTTCATCCGCCATTCCATCAGCTTTAATATTCAATGCAAGAATCAAATCTCTGCCATCAAGAATTTTCAACAGCTCTTCAAACAACATTTCATTACCTTGAGGCATATTATGAGCAATTACAATCTTACCTTTTATATCTCTTAAATCTGTTTCAACACCAAAACCAACATCAAATGCACGTGCAAAAGCCGTTTTTGTATTTTTCTCATTTTCAGTCTTCCACAAGCCGCGATGGGCAATAATTTCAATTCCTCTATTTTCAGTGTCCATTGTTTAATACAGCATTATCCCTTCAGTTTATTTTTAAAATTTACTTTATCTTATTTTCTAAAAAAACATTAATTCAACATAATTCAACTTTTGTTGAAACAGTCGAAAAGTAGTATAAATAAAAGTTTTTAAATATTTAATTTTATATAATATAAAATTAATTAAATAAAAATTTTTATTATCTTTACCTTTCTTGTCTTTTTTGATATTATAGTTTTAAGGTTTCCTAAAAAAACTGTTTCAACAAAAGTTGAATTATGTTGAGTTCCAATATATAGCAATTACAAAACTAAAAACGTCAGATTTTTTTTACACAATGCCAGAACCTTTTTCAAAAATCTTTATTACCAATTTACATAAATAAAACATAATTGAAATCGGCTGCAATAACCAATTTAATAAATCCTTAATTGGTTTAAAAAATAAATTTATATGTTTTTTTAATTTTTGATATTCTACTTTATAAACTATAGGGATTTTAGGTAATTCAAAATTATGATACTTATTATAATCATCAACCACCCTTTCATACCTATATTTTACTGCATCCCCTGCCGCACGTTTTAATTCTTTATCAGATAAAATTTTATTTTCTTTATAAATTTTTGTAATATCATTAACAAATCTGACAGTCTCATTAAAATGTACTAATGACATCGTTCCTGTAGTAGAATTATCATGAACTCTCCACCCGACAAGCCCTTGCGAAATTTCTATAGAATTTTTCCCCTTTTTATAGGCATTTAAAAGTAATCTAAAATAAAAGTCCCAATCACATATAAAATCATAACTTTCGTCAAGATCGCCGATTTCTTCATAAATACATCTCTTAAATGCAAGCGCTGTAGGAATAACAGTAGATACAAATATATTCTTTTTAAGCCAGTGTTCATAAATATTATATGGATACACTGCTACATTGGAATTAAATTGTATTTTGTCATTAAATAAAATTGGACAATGGTTTAAAAAATCATAATCTTTATATTTTTCAAAAATTTCAATTTCCGTTTCTATACATTGAGGCGCAAGTAAATCATCTGAATGCAAAATCCTTATGTAATCGCCTTTTGCACTTCGTAATCCTTGATTTGTATTTTTAGCTTGGCGCAAATTAGCTTCAGTAAATATATATCTTACATTCAAACCTTTTTTATGTGCCGCTTCAACCAGGGTTTTAATTTCGTTTCGTTCTGCCTCTAAAGAAGAATCATCCGTTACTATAACTTCAAATTTATCTGTTGTTTGCCTAATCAGCGAATCTAAAGTTATCTTAAATAAACCAACGCGCCCATGAGCAGGCACAACAACGGACATTTTAATATCATTCTCCATAGAAACCTTTCATAATATTTAATTCTTTATCTCTACCTATATTAGTTATTACCGCTCTGAATCGGTTAAGAATACTCAACATAATTAAAATTTTGTTGAGTTATAAAAAATATCTATAAATAAAAGTTTTTGATAATTTAATTTTATGTAATGCACAGTAAATTAGATAAAAACTTTTATTATTTTTACTTTACTTATTTTTTTGATAGTATGGTTTTAAGCTTATATAGAAAAATAACTCAACAAAATTTTAATTATGTTGTAATGTTTGTTGCCTTGAAATATGAACTCTATAATGGTTAAAGTACAAAGTTATTATAACTTGCATCAATCATATCTTGGTCAATTCCTATATAGCGTAGTGTTACTTGCGGGGAGCAGTGGTTAAAAATTTTTTGTAAAACTGCAACATCTTTAAATTTTTGATAATGATGATACCCAAATGTTTTTCTAAGGGTATGAGTTCCTATACGGCAATCCAAACCTGCTTTTCGACATGCATTATGAACTATCCTGTAACATTGTGTTCTTTCCATCTTGTTATTAAACGCAGATAAGAATAATGGCTCTTCTGCTTTTCTTCCAATAGTGAATTTTGCAAACATGGGTTTTAATTTTGAATTTATAGGAAAACGTTTGTATTTTCCTGTTTTTTTCTCTGTTATACAAATGTAATCTTTATTTCTTACATCACTCACATCTAAATTTAAAATATCAGAAATTCTAAGCCCGCAATTTGTTCCAACAGTAAAAAGCAGCCAATCCCTAAAACTTTGTTTTTTAAGGATATTTTCGATTCTTTTCAAGTCACATTTTTTTCTGATTGGTTCTACAATATTCATAATATAACTTTCCTTTCTTAATTCCATATTTCATAGTGACAAAAGTATCTCCACAAATGTCAAATACAAGGAATTAAAAACCGAAATTAAAATGCAAAACTCATCTAGAAAAAACTAATATAACTTTTCAAAAAAACTTGCAATAGACATCAACATTATCTATGCTATTTTTATTCAGTTAATTCAACTTAAGTTTTTTACTATTACTGCTCTTATATCTCAAACCTGCCTGTTTGGATACTTGCCCAACAATAAAATTGGAGATTAATCAGCCCCAGAGATTTCTTTAATTTTGGAAGTTATAATTTAATTAAAAGAAAACCTAATAATAACTATAAAAGAACACATGGTTTGATTATATTTTACAGATAGTTTGATTATTTCGGGCAAAATAAATTTAAAATGTTAA
>CALVFU010000003.1 GCA_944326905.1 Candidatus Gastranaerophilales bacterium | reverse complement strand
TTATTACTGATAAAACGTTAATAATTGTAAAAAATACAATTGACAAAATAACATGTACAATAAATAATGTTAGAGAACTAAAAGAACAATTGTTTACAAGTTTTATAAGCGATGATGCACTTACAAACACAATAACCGATCTGGTATATATGTCGGAGGCGTTTAACGGTTTAACAGAAAAAGAATTTAAGATGGCAGTTATAGAAAATGTAGAACGGTTAAAGCGCTTAAACAGGGAATTGGAAATGGAAGAAATGAGAAAAATATATATGACGGTTAATAGTGATGAAATAGAAGCCCTAAAGGTACAAATGCAATTACGTGATGAAATCAAATCAAGAATTGGAGAACATAAGTAATGAGTAGAAAACGCGAACCTGAATCATCAATTGTAGGATTGGCAGATGCTGATGAAAATTTAGATATGCTGGACTTTGACGCTGAAAAAGACGGCGTGGCAGATGATTATATAGAAACTGATTTAGGAACAGATGATATAGAAGATATCATTACATCAAATAAACTTGGTATAAAGTCAGAAGATTTTTATATGAGTGACGACTCCAGAGAAGACGATTTTTCAACAGAGGCACCAAAAGGAATTGCGGTGGAAGATCCTGTGAGGCTGTATCTAAGAGAAATAGGCAGGATAAAACTTTTATCTACTAGTGAAGAAATTGAACTTGCTAGAAAAATTATTCAAGGCGGTGCTTCAGGGGCAATTGCTAAGCGTAAACTTGTTCAGGCTAACTTAAGGCTCGTTGTTAGTATTGCAAAGAAATACGTAGGCAGAGGCATGCTCTTCCTTGATTTAATTCAAGAAGGCAATTTGGGACTTATAAGAGCTGCTGAAAAATTTGATCATGAAAGAGGTTTTAAGTTTTCAACTTATGCAACGTGGTGGATAAGACAGGCGATAACAAGAGCAATTGCTGATCAGGCAAGAACAATTCGTATTCCTGTGCATATGGTTGAGACAATAAACAAGCTTAAGAAAGTTACCAGAAGATTGGCTCAAGAACTTTCAAGAAAACCGACCGAAGAGGAACTTGCTGCAGAAATGAATGTTTCAATACCGAAATTGCGTGAGATTGTAAAAATTGCACAAGAACCGTTATCCCTGGAAACTCCTATAGGTAAAGAAGAAGATTCCAGACTTGGTGATTTTATAGAAGATAGAGAAGCCGATGCACCAATTAAAACCGTCGCTTCAGAGCTTTTAAGAGAAGATCTTGCAGAGATACTTTGTACTCTTTCTCCAAGGGAGCGTGACGTGTTAAGATTGAGATTTGGTATGGATGATGGGCGCCAAAGAACCTTGGAAGAAGTTGGTCAATTATTTGGCGTAACAAGAGAACGTATAAGACAAATCGAAGCAAAAGCATTGCGAAAATTGCGTCATCCTAATCGCAGTAAACGCCTAAAAGAGTATGTTGAAAATTAATTCTGTTTGTTTTATGATTAATTATAGGTATTAGTTTTACACGGAAATATAACTAGAAAAGGAAATAAGATTATGTCTAAACAATGTGATGTATGCGGAAAAACACCGTTAAAAGCGGCAAAACTTACATTCTCTCATAAACAAGTAGTTAAACGCCAAAATCCTAATCTTCAAGAAGTTAAAGCGATTGTTAATGGCGAAACAAAGAGAATTAAAGTTTGTACTTCGTGTTTAAGAGCTGGTAAAGTTCAAAAAGCAGTTTAGTTTGACAAAAAGGCGGTTTTAAAAACCGCCTTTTAATATTTATAACAAACAGTCTTTGTGACTGTTTTATTTTTTAAGAAAAAGGCAGCCCAATATAGGCTGCTTTTATCAGATAATAGAGAAAAAAGAAATACTGTATATTTTTTTATTTTATGCCATTAATGCGTCAATAAAATTGTCATCATTCATAAGAGTGTTAGCGACATCGTCGCCAAATTCTTGGGCGACAACTGAATATATCATTTCAAAATTTTGTATATACCCTTCAACTCTTTCATTAGTTTCAGCATTTGTGTCTGCAGCAGGTGCTTTAGGAGCTTCTACTTGAACTGATGATGAAGCTAAAAAGTTTAACACTTCGTTTGGATCAACATTTACTGCAGGCTGTTGTTGTTCTGCCGGTTTTTCTTCTGCAAGCGGTTTTTCTGTTAATTCTTTGTTTTGTTGTCCGTTGTTTAGGTATCTGATACCGTACCCATAACCAAAAATTCCATTAATGTTGTTTGCCATTGTTCCTTTTTCTCCTTTTTCGTTTTATCTTGTACTCATATTAACGGCACATTTTTGAAAAACTTTAATGTTTCATACAAATAATTTACAAATCTTTACAAAAATTCTTAAAATTTTTATATGTGTAGGTATAAAGAGATATATAGTTTGATTTTGAGATTTATTATTAACTTACCTTGACAGTTTGATAGTAAATTGTTAAAATCGTCTTATGAAAAAAATATTTTTATTATTTGTTATATTTTTAACATTTCTTTGTTTGGTAAAAAAAGCAGATGCTGCAAGCTTGTATAAAACTTTTAAGAGTGATAAGCCTTTTGCACTCTTGATTTATACAAATTGGTCTGATTATACAGATATATATGAGTGTATGAAACAAGTTCAGCCTCAATTTACTAATTATAACTTTGTAAAAGTTAATCTTGCAGAAGCAGAGGCTATGGGATTATTTAACGGGTATATTGTTATTAAACGCCTGCCGATGGTGGTTATTGGAAAGCAGGGGGGTAAATTAAATCAGTTGATTGATAATACTTGTGCAGCAGATGCTTCTTGTTTATCCAAAAGACTTTCTCGGTTTGAACGGTAATTTTTAAATCTTTTTGTAATATAATTATATTAACAAATGAAAAAATACCTTCTTATCTCTGTTATTGTCGTTATATTCTATTCTATATGGCTTGTTGGCGTTCCCAGGTTAGCAGGTTTTGTAAAGCCGTATTTACTATCAGCTATTGAACAGAAAATTGGTTATACTGTTGATGAGAATAATTTGTATATCAAAACAAGTATTATGCCTTACATATATTTGTGCGCTGATGAAATTGAAATTAGGAATCCATTTGATACACCTATTATTCAGACTGGAGCTTTAAATCTTAAACTATCGTTGCTTCCTTTTTTGTTAGGTAAAATCCATGTAAAATCAGTAAAAGTTGATAAATGCAGAGCAGATATTTATCTGGATGAAAAAATTTTTAAAGATAAAAAATCTTTGCAATTTTTAAAAAAAATCACATTTGATTCTAACTTAATAACAATAAAAAATTATATAATTAAGTTTGCGCAAAAGCAAAATGCTGATGGATATAAAATTTCAGGTAAAAATTTCTATTTTTCAAATAGTAGAAATATAAAAAATATCAAATTTAACGCCCAAATTTCTGCTGATAATCATACATCGTTTATTGATGCTGATATTTATATACCAAAAGAAATAAATAAAAAAGTTCCATATACAAGGTTAAGCATAAAAGATTTTTGCATTACTCCTGTTTATAAATATTTTTATCATTATTTGCCGAATGATATTGTTTCAATGCAAGGTATGGTAAATATTGATGCAAAAGACGGTAATTATAATACAGTTTTTGACAGTATTAAGATTGCTTATAAGAATGAGTATAAATCAATAATATTTCCTAAACGGCTAGTTAGCAGCGGTAAGTATGTATTAACAGAAAATAGTATTGATATATCATCAGCAAAATTAAAATCAGAAAGTATAAGTATTGATGGCGGATTTAAGATTAATAATTATAAATCAAAGCATCCTGATATTAATATGGAAGCGGCAGTTAGTGACACAAGGAGTGATACATTAATAAAAATGCTGCCGCCATTAAATACTCCTGATATAAATTTATTTTATATGAAAAAATATCCTCTATATGCAGATATTAATGGTTACTTGTCATTCACAGGCAAACTGCCAGAACCCGATATAATCGGAAACATACTTGTAAATAACGGGTATTTGATAAAACCGATTCCTAATGATAAAATAAAAGCTTCAATCAAGCTAATATTTAAAAATAAAGCAGTATTCTATAATATTTTAGCGGGTGCAGGCGGAGGAGAAAAAGTTACTGTAGCAGGTGATACTAAGCTCTATGGTGATAAGTATTCTAATATGAAGATAAAAAGTACTCAAAATATAAATTTGGCGACTGCAAAATCTATTGTTGACCCGCTTCATCAAATTTTATATTTTGAAACAGGTCCTGTGCCTATTATGGGGATAAATGGTATAGGTAATATTGATATAAAAGTTGAAGGAAATCATAAAAATCCGCATGTATGGGGCAGGATGAATTTTAAAAATGCAGAAGCTGAGTTTAATGATATAAAAGGTATTGTTTTTAAAAGACTAGATGGGGTTATTGAATTTAAAAACCAAAGCGCAGAATTTAAGCTGTTAAGAGGTTTTATTGATAATAATCCGATAAACCTTTACGGCGTCTGTGATTTGTTTGGAAATTTAAAAGTTAATGCAGATACAAAGAATCTAAATTTAGAAAGAGCCGTAAATGTAATAAAATCGTCGCCAATGTTAAAGGATATAAAACGATTGCTGCCGCCTATTGAAAAGCTAAGCGGTAAGACAGATTTAAATCTTGTTATATCAGGTACGGTGCCTGATGTAAATAATATTATTTTTAATAAAAATATATTTGTGAACGGTTCATTAAAATTAAAAGACGTTACAGCTGGTGTAAAGGATATTGCAGTATCAAAGCTTAACGGCGATATCATATTTAAAGGTACTGATATTGAGTTAGATGTAAAATCAAAACTTAATCAATCAGTTATTAGTCTGTCAGGAACAATTAAAAATAATATAGCGGATATTAAAGCTTTTTCAAATAAGCTTAACTTAAAATATATTTTAGGCTCCTCTCTATTTAAAGGTTTGAGCGATGACAATTATATAAGTTTTAACGCGTCATACAAAGGCCGGGCTGATAAAATCGAGTATAATAAAATAAAATTAACAGCAAAAGCGGCACAATCTAATCCAAATGCGCCGGTTGTATTTACAACTGGTAATATAACTGTAAAAAACGGCACTTGCATTGTAGATAACGTCAAAGGAACAATTACTAAAAATCCGTTTGTCCTTAATACAAAAGTTACTAATATTGGTAAAAAGAATCAAAATATTAACGGTACAATAAAACTTAATAATGCAAATCTTTCAACAATTAATTTTATAAGAGAATTTTATCTTGTGCCTGAAGAGACAAAAGAACTGTTTAGGAAGCTTGATTTTAAAACGGGAAAGACTAATATTAATTTTGAAATAATTAATAATCATCCGTTTACTAAAATTCTTCTTGATAATGTTGAAATAACATATCTGCCGCTTAATATGCCTTTAAAAATAATTAATGGCAGTGTCGAATTAAGAAAGGATAAAGTGTTTCTTAATAAAATTAATGCACTGGCTGATGATATGCCTGTTTTTATAGAAGGAAATATAGGCAATATATATAAATCTCCTCTTTTCGACATATATATAAACTCTGTACCCAAACAATCTTTTATTGATAAATATATCAATAAAAATACTATGTATCCTCTTAAAATAAAGGGTGATATTATATATTCAGCAAATATAAAAGGATATTTGAATAATTATAATATTGCTGCAAATGCAAAAATTGGAGAAAAATCTAGTGTTTATTACCTTGGTGCTACAATTGGCGATGGGGAAAATCAAACAATTATTGATTTTGACGGCAATATTATACAGAATAATTCGATTAGAATAAACAATTTTACTTATAATAAGTCGGTTTTATCGCAAAATAACCGTTCTAATATTGTAAATTTCTTAAAAATAAAAGGAAGTGTTAAATTTAATAATAATGAACCTTATTTTAATAATTTTGTGATAAAAACAGAAAACCCTACTGATGCAAGAATATTTAATATTATATTTAAAAAACCAAATATTAAACAGGGGTTGTTTACTTCTGATTTAAAAATTAACGGCAGATTATACGATTTAAAAATAGTTGGTGATTTTCATATTTTTGATATTGATGTGCCGCTGCTGCAAACTATAGTAAAAGATATATCACTTAACTTTTTGCCGAAGTCGATAAGATTAAAATCAAAAAGTGAAATTTTTTCTAATGAAATCAATTTTGATGTAGAAGCAGACAATAGTTTGAAACCGCCGTTTAGAATCAGGAGTGGAAATATACATTTTAATAAACTGGATTTGAACGCTGCAATTTCTGATCTTAAAAAGTTCGAGATTAACAAACCAAAGCAAGAGTCGGTGCAGAATAACAAGTCTTTAAATATATCTGATTTTATTATTGAAAAGCTTGATTTAACAGCAAAAGACGTATTAATAAAAGGGGTATCTGCCAAAAATCTTAAGACGGTAATCTCCTTAACGGATAAAATGCTGCTGGCGTTAAATGATTATAGTGCAGATATAGCAAGCGGAAAATTAAGCGGGGATTTTTCTTATAACTTTTTTACTGGGAAAACATCTTTACTTGTAAATGCTGAAGAGATGGATGCAAATAATTTATCAGAAATGTTGTTTGATTTATCAAATCAAATGTATGGAGCACTTACAGGTACACTTAATATAACCTGTAACGGTACAAATGCCCAAATTTGCATGTCAACATTAACAGGCAATGGGACATTTAATGTATCAGATGGAAGAATGCCTAAATTAGGGTCTTTAGAGTATCTGTTAAAAGCTGGAAACCTTTTAAAAGGGGGACTGACAGACTTGTCTATAAATAGTATTATTGATATCATTACACCTTTAAAAACCGGGGAATTTACTGATATTTTTGGAAGTATAAAAATATTAAACGGCATTGCGGAAGATATTAAAATCTCAACGAAAGGTGAAAACTTAAGTTTGTATATGAAAGGGAATTACAATCTAGTAACTTCAGATGCTCAGATGTATGTATTTGGATTATTATCGAAGAAAATCAAAACGCCGTTGGGTGCAATAGGTAATATGTCTCTTAATACGTTGTTTAATTTAATTCCTGGCGTAAAACTGGAGCAAGACAGTCCGTTTATAAGTGATATAAATAAGATTCCGGGCATAGAATTATCAAAGGATGATTATAGGAAATTCATTGCAGAAATCCGCGGAGACATAAACGGCGAGAATTATGTAAAGAGTTTTAAGTGGATTGATTAATTTACAATTCTTTACAGGTTAAATTAAAATAAGCAATTATTTATAGCTTTTCTCCTTTATATTTATATAGGATATAAGGAGACGATATGAGTGATGATAACGAGAAAAAGGATAAAAAAACAGAAGCGGGCTTTGAGTTTACTTTAAAAAATGAATCAACTCCGATAAATGGGACCTTAGAGGATGCAACGGATATTCCTATTCTAGGAGTTCAATATACTGTTAGAGAAACTAAAATAAACCCTGAAACAGGTGAAACGTACATAGTAGAACATCGATTTGATTTAGATGATTATTTGGTTGATGTTTTATCTGATATAAGAACAAAAGTTAGTTCTTCTGCAGCTCCAAACGGCTATCAGGAACTTTTATCACAAATAAATCAAAAAAAGAATAACCCGGAATTATTAACTGAGTACGTTTCTAAGCTATTAAGTGAAATGAATGAATTTTATGATACAGATGTAGCCCATAAAAAAGTAGGTAATACGCAAGAAGAGATTATGGAAAAACTTCTGACTACATCTGAAAACGAAGATATAAAAGGTCTTATATGTATGACTATTCACGAGTTTGCAATGAACGCATTGCATGATTGCGGAATTAATGCAGTAGTGGTAAGCGGAGGAGCAAATATAGGCAACCACGCTACACTATTATATTCAAGAGGCAATGGTGAGTATGTTTGGAATAATTATGGTTCTAAAGTTATAGTCAAAGCCTCTAATATTAAGGATGCAATAAAAGAAGTCTATAAAAATTCTGCAGCCTTGTCAAGCGGCGGGTACCTCTCTATTGTAGATAATAATTCATCATATCAAGAATTTGCACTTGAAAGAGAAGCTGCATTTGGTGAAAAGATGGATAAGAGTGCTTACAATAATTTTTCACCTTTTGATAATGTGCCGTTAGGCGAGAATAATTCAATAAACGGAAGAGTTGAAATTTCTACTTTAGGAAATATAAGAGCAGGTGTTGATACTTATTTAGATATCGATAGCGATAATAATGATGCTGAATTTACATTAAGTGCTGAGTATAAAAAACACGGTGAAACTGAACTTTTTTTAAACTCTCAAAGTATTGGAATTGATGCAGGTTATAATTCGTTAGTACATAAAGATAACGGAAAAGATGTATTTTTTGATATAAATGTTACTCATTCTTATACAAATGGTATGACAGGCCGTTTAGATTATAAATTAGATGGTTCTGTAAAAAGAGCTTGTTCTCATCTGCTTAATGATATTAATGCCGTGTCATCGGAAAAAATAAAAGATTTAACAATTCAACAGGAGCGCCCTTGTGATTCAGATAAAAAAAACTATTTTTCAACATTTATAAACACCGAAGCTGGATTTTCTTCAGAAATCACTTCAGGAGAGAATGTATCACTTAATCACGTTTTTAAGAGTACATTATTAGGCGGTGTAACTATTGGGATAAATTCACCTACTGTTTATGGTGATGCGCGTATTATTGTAGAAGAGGGGTTGCGCCTGAATAACCGGATTGGCAATGTTAATTTAGAAAATACAATAAGCAGCGGCATTGGCGCCGATTTAAGATATACCGGCGGAGCACAAAAAGGTGGCATATCTCCTGTCGCAAAATTCAATGCTGGTACAGTTTTTGAGTATAATAATTGTGACAATTTGACATTTGGCGCTGAAGTTAAAGGGTACGGCGTAGTTACTAAACCTTCAAAAGAGGCTGGCGTAGAAGGTAGTATTTACGGTGTATATAGACCTGCAAACAGTGATGTTACAATATTTGGAAATGTTAATGCCGGATTAGAGAGACAACGACTCACTATAGGCGGTTTTAATGAACAGACTGAAAATAATCTAAAATTAAATACATCGTTAGGGATTCAATTAAATCCAAAATGGACTATTTCGGCGGGGTACAGCAGAGAATTGGATAAGCTTAACCCTACAAGAAACAATTCAGCTTTTTCTCTTGGATGTAAAATAGTTTTATAATGAAATATAAATTATCTTATACTTTTATTAATGACTGTATGTAACAAAAAATTTACATAGCTTAAAATATTGTCAATTTTTTTTGAGTGAAAGACTTTTTATATTTGTAGGTAAAAGTAGGTTTAGATTCATGGTACAAGGATTTGGGGCATATTTAGATAAAAATCAATATCCAATGAATGCAGGGTATATAACAAATAATACCGGCTTTGGGGCGGCAGCTGCGGTGCCATTGCTTAAGAATGTTAATAAGGAGAACCTTCAGGGACCGCAACAAGATACAATGCAATTTTCGACTGGGCAGCCTGAACTGCCGACGGGAGAAGATGACATGTTTGGAAGTCTCAAATATACTCTTCCTCTTTGGTTTGTTATGGGTAAAGGGATTGATTTATATAACAGGCACTGTACAGGTGAGTATAATAAATCACTACCTGCAAAATTGGCTAGATTTGGCGACAGGATTGCTAATTCAAGCCTTCTTAATAATTCTTATGTACAAAAAGCAGAGGATGCTATCCAGAGCAGGGCGCATAATATAGTAACCCGTTTAAAAAATAATTCAAATATTATAAGAAATTTAATTGAAAAATCTACTATGCCTGAATGGTCTATGGCAAAATTTGCAATGTATACTCAGGAACAAGACTTGGCAAATGAGTTTAATACATTGTTTGACAGATATTTAAAAGGGGGAGAAAAAAGACCTGCACTAAGACATTTAGTTCCGAGTAAGGAAGAAAAAGAGTTTATTAAGTCTATATTAGGCAGCGGAGCTTCTGAAGTAGATAAAATTAACTGTCTGCAATTAAGAAGATGTAATCCTCTGAAATATAATAATGAACAGGCAATAAAAGCTGTGTTATCTCAAAGAACTGCAAAACCTGAAATAATTAAAGAAATCTTATTAAAAGAAATTGGATGTGATATAGCAACTTATGAAAAATATAAGGCTAATCCTGAAAAATACGTAAAAGAAATAAGAGAGCTGGCTCTTAAAGCAGGAAAAGACATGAAAGTATATCATGGGAATTATTCTATAATTGGTCCTCTATTCAGGCGTCAGTCTAATATGTCACAAATTGGTAATAAACTTTTAAGTGTTTCAAAAGATGCCGTTGATATATCAGGAAATGCTGTTCCTCCAAAGACGGCACTTGGCAGAGGTCTTTCAAAAACTGTACAAGGTCTTGTGCGCGGAGCAACTTTTGGCGGTGGTAAAGCAGGTTTATTGATATTTGCGGCACCGGCATTGGTTGATATGTACATGAATGCAAAAGAAGCGCCTGATGAGCAAAAAGCAGGAACAATTGCTTACTGGTTAGCAGAAGCGTTTTCCTGGGTAGCAACCTTCCCTGCCAGTATGAGATTAATGCATAAGATTGGCGGTCTTAGATATTTAGATATGACGGCTAACCAAACTGAACAATTCCGTAAGGCATTAGCTGAATTTAAAGAAAACAATAAAGCAGGAAAATTTGCTACAGAAGCAGAGTTTAATGAAGCTTATAAAAAAGTTAAATCATTAAAAACACCAACAAAGAAACTTAATTGGTTTGAAAAAGGATTAAAAGGGCTCGGAACCTTAATAACCCAGGATTATGATTTGAAACCGTCATGGAAAAACCCAAATCTTAAAGGTATTAAATCTGCAGGTAATGTATTTAAATGGAAGAAAATAGGTAATTTCTTCAGGCATGGAGCAGGTGCAGCCGGCAAATTTGCACTCTTCTTCGGTATAATGGGTTATGTTGTCACCCCGCTTATTACAAAGCCGCTGGAATGGTTATTCGGTAAACCTTATGACAGGTATGAAGAAGCTGAAAAGAAGGCTGCTGCCGAACAGCAAGCTATACAAAATGTATTACCTGTTCAAGGTGCTTCGCCGGAAGTCATTAGTGCTATAGATAATTTTAATATACAAATGGATGCTGCAAAAAATACTCCAAAAACAAGTGTAATTCCTCCAATTGCATATGTAAAATCTCAGGATAGTATAGCACATGACAGTACTGAAAATAAATTGACTACTGATGAAAATCGGTATATTCCTTCACAAAATTGTGGTATTCCTAAAGACAGTGACGATTTTAGAACTTATATTCCCGCTCAGGTAAACCAAATAACTCCTGTTCAAGAACAGATAAAAGGTATTACAGCAATCGACCAAAGAGCTGATAATGCACTTTCTCAAGCTTTCACTTTGTTAAATCGCCGGATTTAAATATTAATAAACTATCTGTAAGCAAACATTTCTTGAGCGCGGCTTATTATCAAAATCTATAAGTATAATTTGCTGCCAGGTGCCTAAATTAAGTGCTCCGTTTATCAAAGGTACAAATACAGAATTGCCGATAAGTGCAGCTCTTATGTGTGCATATCCGTTTCCGTCATGCCAGAGATCATCGTGGTGATATTTTTCTCCTGCCGGGGCTATTTTTTCAAGAACTTCATATAAATCTTTTACAAGCCCGTCTTCATATTCAATAGTTGTTATTGCGGCGGTTGAGCCTGCAATGTGTACAGTTACAAGGGCATCTTTTAAGGTGTGCCGATATACTGCATTTTGAACATTTTTTGTAATGTCTATAATATCAGTGTGTCCCTCTGTATGAATAGTAAAATTTTCGTTTATGATAGTCATATCTTTTATTTACCCCTAAATCTTGTTTCTTAACTTCTTATCTTATAAAAAACAAAAAATAATCTCAACTATGGTATAATTTCTGTATGGAAAAATGTGTAATATTTGATTTAGATGGCACATTGCTTTACACACTTGAAGACTTGCAGGATGCGGTAAATAGTGCTTTACGCTTTTGTAATTTCAAAGAACGAACATTAAATGAAATAAGGAATTTTGTAGGTAACGGTGTTGTACTGCTAATGGAAAGGGCAATTCCTGATGGAAGAAAGAATCCTTTATTTGATGAGTGTCTTAATTGCTTTTATAAAAATTATAGCGGTAATGTCAATGAGAAAACTCATCCTTATGATGGCATTCCTGAACTGCTCTATTCTCTAAATAAAAATGGGGTTAAGCTTGCAGTTAATTCAAACAAGTATGATACAGCTGTTAAAGATTTGTGCAGAATATATTTCCCTCAAATACAGATTGCAATCGGAGCAAGAGAAGGAATAGAAACAAAGCCGGCGCCTTATGGAGTTAATGACATATTGAAATTTTTAAATGTTTCTAAAGTAAATACTTTTTTTATCGGAGATTCTTCAGTTGATATGCATACAGCGCAAAATGCTGGAATAAAGTCAATAGGTGTAACTTGGGGGTATCGTTCAAAAGAAAGCTTAATTGATGCCGGCGCTGATTTTATTGTCGATAAGCCTCAAGAAATTATTGATATTGTATTGAAATAGTAATTATTGTACAAGAGAGTCTGCTATTTCTCTAAATGCCCCTTCTCCGCTTTTAGAAGAAGTTATTTGTATATTTTCTAAATTCCTTACTTTTTCTACTGCGCCCGGTACA
This sequence comes from Candidatus Gastranaerophilales bacterium, assembly GCA_944326905.1. Taxonomy (GTDB): domain Bacteria; phylum Cyanobacteriota; class Vampirovibrionia; order Gastranaerophilales; family Gastranaerophilaceae; genus CALUTH01. Next base: position 103,311 of record CALVFU010000003.1, on the reverse strand, counting down.
GTTATTTTGTATTGTGCATGTGCCAAACACTCTAAGTCATTAATATCATCGCCTATATATACGTATTCATCAGGTGTTAAGTTATACTTGTTAATAATTGATAAAAGCACATCTATTTTTTTTCTTATACTTTGGTGAATTTCACAAATATCAAATTTCTTTGCTAAAAGCTCAATGGCAGAATTACTTTCTCCTGAGATTACAGCAATGTTGTACCCGTTCTTTTTTAGAATAGATAAACCCATTATATCTTTAAAATTTACCCGTCGTGAAATTCCGCCGTCAGAATCAATATATGCACAGTTATCAGTCATAATTCCGTCAAAATCAGTTATTACCCATTTAATTGTTTTTGGAAGCTGTATCATTTTACCCTTCTTAATTTTTTAATTATTGCTTTTTCCCGCTCGTATACTTGCTTTATACCGTCGCCCATAAAAACCGGGATATTTCTTATATCCCTAACCAAGTGATAGAGTCCGTTTTTTTCAAGGCTTGCGGATTGGTCAGACCCCCAATTTGTTCTGTCTAATGTTATGTGACGCTCAATAGAGCATGCGCCCAATACAACTGCAATAAGAGAAGGCGCAAGTCCACGTTCGTGCCCTGAAAATCCAATTGGACAATTAAAATCTTTTCTTAAGGTTTTAATTACATTTAAGTTTTGCTCATCATTGTTACTTGGATAAGTCGATGTGCAGTGATAAATTATGAGATTATCTTCTCCCAATATATTAACTGCATTCTTAATTTCTTCCATAGTGCTCATGCCAGTAGACAGTAATATGGGCTTGCCTTTCGATTTTGTGTAGCTTAACAGGCTGTCATCTGTCAGAGAGGCTGATGCTATTTTGTAGCATGGGGGATTAAAATTTTCAATAAAATCAACGGAGTTTTCATCCCAGCATGATGCAAACCACATAATACCTTTTTCTTTACAGTAATTATCTATTTCTGTATATTCTGATTCACCAAATTCTAATCCTCGTTTTAAGTCTCCGTTTGTGTTTCCAAATACACTGCGGCGTTCTTTAGCTAATTCTTCTTTTGTATAAACAATATCTACGGTTCTTTTTTGAAACTTGACGGCATCGCAGCCGCACTCTACTGCCATATCAATTAAAGATTTAGCCATATTAATGCTTCCGTTGTGGTTTATACCAATTTCGGCTATGATAAAGCACGGATACCCATCGCCGACTATTTTATTTCCAATTTTTACAGCTCTCATTTTTTACCTTAAGTATTTTTTATAAAGACCAAACTCTTCATCTGAATATGATGTTTTAAATCCCTCGTTCATATATTCATTGTTTTGACTATTAGATAATTCATTTTCTGGTACATTGTTTTCATTAGGTTCACTAGCAGATAAATCTTTTATAAGATGGATGGAATTAGCAGAAGCACCTATGAGCATTTTCCTGCCGTCAAGCTCTATAACGTGAAGAGTCCTATTGGCACCCAAGGGAGTGGTGGATAAAATAGTTATTTTGTCTTTAGCAAAGTCCTTATTTTGTGATTTTAAGGTTTTTAAACCCAGATGGTTAAGCTTGTTATAAATAATACCAGTCGCATAAATTAAACAAATTACAAAAATAAGCGAAAGCAAGACTGAAAAATACCCCGGTTCGTGTGCCTGCCTGACCGCACTGCTAAGCGGCTCTGCAGATACTGGCAGAGAACTTAGTATAATTGAAAATGATATTAAAAACTTATTCATACTCACTATAAGATTATACCACAGGCATAATTTTAATTAAAAGTATTAAATTAATTGTATTGTACAATTAATATTGCTTAATATATAGATAAATATTTACTATGCTGTAATATAATATATCTATGAACATATCCCCAATAGGTTTAAACAATAATATAAAAACAGTAAAATTTCCTGTATTTAAAGCTTTCTGGAAGGGTTCTCAGTCTAATATTTCTCAGAAATTTCAGTACGGGCTGGAAGCTCTTGATAACCAATCGATTTTTGTGGTTACTTCTAATGAGGAGAGCTCAAATATGATGTTGGAATTATATTCTGAAAAAATTCCAATTCCTGTTATGAAAAAGATTACTCTCCTTGTTAAAAAAGGAGAACTAGATAACTGTGATGAACTAGCGGCAAATTTTGCTATATTTAAATTTAAAAATGATTATTATATTATTTCGCTTGCAGATTATTCGCTTAAAAAATTACTGGTTGATCGTCCGAAAGAAAATTTTAATAAAGATAATATTATTCCCCAAGGAGAAATACGGAGACTAAGTGAAGGTGTGATAATTCATACCGGCGAGATGGTTTATCCATCATCAGGAGGTAAACATAAATTTGTATTTTCTATACCTAGTAAATCCAATAGTTTAAATGCCCTTAGTTATTTAGACGTAAAAAATATAGATAGATTTGATGAGTTTAATAAAAGGACAATATCTTCTCTTAATAGTAGTGTAAAGAAAAATAATGAATCTGATAGAGGTATTACATTTGAAGATATCGGCGGGCTTGATGATGTAATTGAAACACTTAAAAAATACGTTGTAAGACCGATAAACTATCCACAGGTATATGAGAATATTCGTTTAAATAAAGGGATTTTGCTTTATGGTCCGCCAAGGTGCGGCAAGACGCTTTTAGGCAAGGCACTGGCAAGTGAAGCAAATGCTGTTTATAGAGAATATAATGCAAACGAGTTTGTATCGCCGGAGGTAGGCTCATCAGAGAATAATATAAGAGAAGTTTTTAAACAAGCGGTAGCTGATGCACCGTCAATAACTTTTATAGATGAATTGGATTCAGTTGCAAAAACGCGAGACGGTTCTGCAAATGCAAGATTTGATGATCCATTGGTAAATCAGCTTTTGGGGTGTATGAGCGACTTAGAGAAGTGTGCGGCGCCGGCATTTATTATTGCAGCAACGAATATGAAAAAATTAATTGACCCGGCACTGCTCGCAACTGGGAGATTTGGACTGCATATTGAAGTACCTCTGCCTAATCTGGAGGGAATAAAACAAATATTTAAGATACACTCTAAAAAACAGAATATCTCTAAGGATGTTTCGATTGATGCGATTGTAAGAAATATGCACGAAAATAGATTTACTGGCTCAGACGTTGCTGAAGCAATTACGGATGCATTCTTTAATGTGCTTGACAGATTGGGGCTTAATAAGAAGATGGACAATAAGACATTTGGATATTCTGATATGGCTAAAATAGTAATAACTAAAGCGGATTTTATTAAAGCAATTCAGCGGATTGTCAAGCAAAAGTAATAAAATGTACTTTATACACTAAAAATCAGGGCAGTATATACCGCTCTGATTTTTAGTTATGCACATATCAAATCAGTTTATTAGTGCTGCTTTTTCATCATTTTTTCATAGTAGCTTGGACACCAGATTAATGCAAAATACATTACACCGCAAAAGAACAATAAATTTAAAACTTCCATAACTGCTCCTTTCTATTATCTATATTCCACGTTTTACGAATTTATAACACTTTTTTAGAAAAACTTTACAAAAGTTTACAATTTATTTTTGATAAAAAAGCTTTCTTTTCTTATAATCACGTGCATATAACCCGTTTTTAATTTGTTAAGAAATGTTACAATATTTAGTCTTTTGTGCAATTTCTCGTTACAAAAATACTTTATATATATACCAAGTATATACACACAAGAGGTAAAGGAGAAATATATTATGCCAGAATTAAGTGGAATTTCAGCTATCGGTACGGATTATACTTCATTGCCGGAAAAAAGAGAGATAAAAAATGATAATTTTATGAACAGTATTTTTGATGCATTCAATTCTGCAAATTCTGGAGCGCCTGCATCAACTTCGCATGTTGGGTAATCTGTTATAAAGTTTATGTTTAAGGTACAATAATCCTGTTATGTTTATTACAGGATTATTGATATGTTATTAACGGTTGATATTGGAAATACAAGTATTACGTTGGGTTTATTTGATGATGATGCTTTAATTGAAAATTTCAGGCTGGCATCAGATAGAGAGCTTCCCCAGGAGGAGTATGAAATTCTTCTAAAGACTTTGCTTGCTAAATATAATGTTGAAGCTGTTATCATTGGATCTGTGGTTGATGAGCTGAATCATAAGTTTAAGGCGGCTGCTGAAGCAGTATTTAAGACAAACTCTATTATTGTAGATTATAAAATGAATACTATTGTAAAAATTGCTGTTGATACGCCTAAAGAGGTGGGAGCTGATAGAATTGCAAACGCTTGCGGTGCTTTTATGCTTTATAAGCGTCCTGTTATTGTTATAGATTTTGGTACTGCTACGACCTTTGATATAGTTAATTATAAAGGAGAATTTTTAGGCGGGGTAATTACACCAGGGTTAAATTTACAGTTGAAAACGCTTAATAAATTTACCTCTAAGCTTCCGCAAATAGATGTTGCAAAAGCTCCGGCAGCTATTGGCAGGAATACAACGGATGCAATCTTGTCCGGCGTTATACGCGGTAGTGCTTGTTTGATTGACGGGTTAATACGGCAATGTGAAGCAGAATTGGGCGAAAAAGCTACTATTGTTGCTACCGGCGGGTATTGCACGCTTATAGAAAAATACATGATTTCTCCATTTGATTTTATTAATCCTACTCTTACACTTGAAGGGCTTCGATTTCTTTATGAAGCAAATTCATTTGCCGCGGTGTAATAATTAAGATTTGTAAATAAATTTGTCATTAAATTTGTTTTGCATGTATACTATTGATATACAGGAAATAGTTTAGTGAAATTAAGTATTCAGCCTTACAAATGGTCAATAACAGATAATATTTCGGAGCATAAGCTGCCAAGCTCTTCTTTTGCGGCTGGAAATAAAAATTGTGTGTATGATAAAGGTGTCTCTTCTGTGGACACCTTTATTAGTAATGTTCCCTCTTTTACTTCTATAAACCCTGAAATGGAAATTTTAAGAGGGTATGCTAAAGATTTTAGATGTGCATATACCGGGCTTAGAATGATTAGTTTTAATGCCTATAAACACCTCTTGCAGCTTGCTTCAAAGAAGAAAAACGATAAAAATTTAATACGTGCTCTTGCAAAGTATCAAGATACATTTGATGGATTAGAGCTGGAAGTCTTTAAATTTTACAAACATAACATTAACAGTACGTCTAAGCATATTACTATAAGCGAAGTGACTGACAGGCAATTTCCAATAAGTTATGAAAACTTAAAAAAGAGATATCTGAAAATAATTGTTGAATTAAAAAAACTTGCTCCTCAAATAAAGAGTGAAAAAAGATGCAGTAGATATACGACTATTCTTGAAGAATGGGAGAGCGCGTTATTAAACGGAAATTATACTGATGCTGTAAACTCAAATAAATATCTCAATATTCTACTGAAGATGAAAAACAAACTTGGAAATATTCAGGCTAGAATGGGCGCTCTTTTGTTAAAACTTCCAAATCCATCTCAAGACTTTGATGCTTTTATTGTAAAAAGCAAATCAGCAACAAACAGACAGTTTGTAGATAGATTGGTTTCTCCGTTTATTGTATCAATTGAGCATGTAAAGGCAAAAAACAGAGGCGGGCATGCTAGTTCGATTTCGAATTGTATTCTTGTAAGAGCTAGAGAAAATTGCGAAAAAAGCGATAAATCCTTGGATGAGACCTTGACTATCCATCCTGACTGGATAAAAAATATTCAAGAGTATTTTAGTCAGGTTATAGCAAAAGTTAATCATGGGGGGATGCGGGGGCTTGCTTGGTATCCATTTGAAATTAAAAATACTCTTGAGGCAGCATCCGGCAGGCTGAAGCTTGATTCTACAAAGCTAATTGTATCAAGAGACGAAGCGTATAAAACATTTACAGTTTAGTAAATATTTCACGTATAAGATACTCTTCCAGCATTTTTTTATCTGAGTTTTTGGCATCTTTATCATTAATTAAAATACAGAAGGCGTATGTGCTGCCGTTAAGGGTATCAACATAACCTGCAATTGAATTTGTCTGAATTAAACCTGATTTTGCAAATAATTTTCCTGTCATATAGTTCATTCTATTGGTAAGAGTACCTTCTCCTGGAGTAGGCAAAAGTGCTTTTAAATCGGCGTTTGCAGGATTTGCAAGAAATTGAGCTGTAAAATCAGCAGTTAATAAATTATCTTCGCTTAATCCGCTGGCATCTGCAATTTTTATACCGTCTGTCTTAAGCTTTATGCTGTTACAATAATCCATAAGAATTGCAAGTCCGCCTTCAAATGTCCCTACTCCATTTTTTGCTCTTTTCGAGGCTGCAACTTTAAACATACTCTCAGAAGCTATATTGTTGTTTTCTTTTAGGATTGCTTTTTGTATATCGTTCATCCCGTGGGATATAATTGCAATTTCTGTAAAATCGGGTGTTACTTTTTTAAATGGATATATTCCTGAATAGTCTATTTTTTCTTCGTTTAAAATTCGTTCTAGTGATAATTTGAAATATCTCTTAGTGTTGGTAACGGGGATGTGACGTGTAATAAGGGTATCTACTGTTCCTGAAGCTATAATCATATCAGGAGCAATATAATCTTTCCTTGTGAGAAGTATTTCGTTTTTATCTCCTGTAATTATTTCGTTTATGAATGAGAGCGGATAGAATTTTTCTTGAGAAATAGATGCGGGAGTACCTTCCTTTGTTGGTAGAAAGGAAACTTTTACAATATTACCGTCAAGATTATACGCACTAAATCTCGCAAATGCAGGATTTAGATTCTCTTCTTTATTCCAGCCGTCGCCCCATTCTTCATTATCAATAATACTGTCATCTATATATATAGCTTTAGCATCCGGCTGGATTTTTGTAGCCAGCGTTTTTAAATTTTCACCTGTCAACAGTGGGTCTGCTCCAAGTTTTATTAAGTACTCATTGTTTGAGTTTTTGTACAATGAAGTTTTAAATCTGTAATCGCTTCCAAGAACATACTCGGCGGTTTTATATGTTATAAGCTTTAACACAGAGCCCGGATAAAAATGACGCTTAGAGTGAAGCTGATATACTTCTTTTCCTGTTTGTAAATCAACAATGGATATTGAAATGTCAGACTTTTTTATATTTGATTCGTTAATAACTTTATTAAAATCAGCATCTGCAGCGAAGGCTGAAAGTAATGAGCAGGAAAAAATTATAATCAGGATTTTTTTTAACATATATAAACCTCATAATTCTTATGAATATCATTCAAAACAGTGCATTTTTCTCTAAATTTGTACATAGGTGCGGTAGATATTTCTGCAAAAATCATACCTTCACCAGTTTTTATTTCATCAAGGATTTCTCCGTTATAATCATATATAATTGAGTGACCAAGATTAAGAGAGCCGTCAGAGAGTCTGCCGGATTGAGTAATAGCTGCAAAAAACACTTGATTTTCTACTGCGCGAGCTCTGGTCAAGGCTAACCAGTGATTTGCTCTATTCATTGGCCAAGCTGCCATATTTACAATTAAATCGGCTCCGGCTTTACGGTATGCGCGGTAGATTTCAGGAAATCGAATGTCATAACAAATGGTTAAGCCTGTTTTTAAACCTTTAATATTAACAATAACAGGATTATCCCCCGCTTTGACATAACAGCCCTCTTCGCAGCCGTAGTATGAAAATAAATGGTTTTTTCTGTATTTTGCAATCAGATTACCGTCAGGAGAGATTACGGGGCAGGTATTATAATAATTTTTGTATTCTTTTTCTATAAAGCTTCCGCCCAATACGTATGTTGAATACTTTTTTGCAATAGAGGAAAGCAGTTCAATTGTTTCAGAGCTATTTGTTTCTTCAGCTGAATTAATAAACTTGCTGCACTCCCAGCCGACAGTCCAAACTTCCGGCAAAATAAGCAAATCAAGGTCATTATCTTTTACATTTCGTTCAAGCAGCTTAATAAGTTTTTGATGATTAGCCTTAATCTTGCCGATTTCTGCTGCCATTTGCAATGCTGCTATTTTAATTTTAGTAGTTTCCATGCCCGTTTTTTCTTTAAATCCTTATAAATTTCAGGTGCTTGTTTTTCTAATTCAAGCAAAGCATTTTGAACCTTTAGCCTGCATTCTTCATCTTGTTCAGGGGTATTATCTGAATTAATATAAATTGGTTTGCCATAAAGGTTTAGCAGTCTGCAATATAGAAAAGGCATTCTAAACCCATCCCAGGATTTGAATTTTAGCCAGGTTATATCTTCTGAATACCATACAACAGGAACAATTGGCGCGCCTCCTAGTTTTGCGGTTTTTATGACTCCTTCTTTTACTATCTTTGGCGGACCGTTTGGTCCATCAACCATAATGGCGCAGCAACGATTTTCTTTGAGCTCTGATATCATTTGCATCATTGATGTAGTTCCTCCTCTTTTACCGGCGGAACCCCGGATAACTCTAAAGCCCCAATTCTCGCATATATGTGCCACGATATCACCGTCTTTTGAACGGCTTATAAGTATGTTTAAGTTGTTTTTGTCCTCTATACCGTGAACACAGCATTGATGTGCGTGCCATGTTGCATACACGCAAGGATAAAGCTTAGGATTATTAACTTCAACTATTCTTGTAAATAACTCCTGAAATCGGTATATTAAATATGCAGCATGCGCAAATTTATGAACATTTTCTTTTGTAATTATTTTTACCATTAATACTATTATACAATAAAATACTAAAATCTGATACTTTGATGCTGTTTTAGTAGCATACAGATTTAAAATATAAAAATAATTTATTTGAAGGGTTGATTTTTGCTTAAATACTATTAAACTGCTATTATATGTATAACTATAAGGAGCGATTATGTCTAAATATTTAAACGGCACTTCACTTTATACAGCAGTTAATTCGGGGCTTGCCAACTCCTATAACTTTTTAACGGGACTCTATAAGGAAGAAGGGCTTACTTTAGAAAATTTAACTTCTGCAATGAGTAATTCTACTGTTCTTGCAAATAATTACGGTGCGACGTTTGCCTCTTATATGATGACAAATTTTTCAAGTATAGATAAAGATAATGACGGGGTATTATCTGCATCAGATATTCAATCTTATATGAATAATATATCTGCTCAAGGGCTTACAAGAGAGCAGATTGCAACATTGGGCACCACAGCAGGTCTTTCGTCATCTTTACAGGAAACTGTCATGGCACATTTCGATGAAATTGATGCAAATAATGATAATCGCGTTACAACAGCTGAAATTCAATCCTACAATATTCAGTCTGATCTTTACCAGCAAAAGGTTGAAGACTTAAATAGAAATATCAGCCAAATGTCTCTATACACTGATGACTTGCCGGAGTATGACGGTAGCATGATGGATTATAAATATCTGTCAAATGACGAAAACTAGATTTGAATTATTTATTATTTAGGCAGAGTTATACAAAATTCTGTATATTTACCAGGCTCGCTTTTAACATCTAGTGTGCCATTGTGTGCTTTTATTATTTGCTGCGATAAGTATAAGCCTAGACCGGTTCCTGTTCGTCTGAATTTTTTTGCTGTTGAATAATACTTTTGAAAAATTTTCTGTATTTCATCTTGTTGGAGACCTTTGCCATAATCTTTTACTGTAATATTAATATTCTCACTGCCGCTATATACCTTAATCTCGATATTTGTACCCGCTGTTCCATAGGAAATTGCGTTATGGATAAGATTTTTAATTACACGTTTAAGCTGTGTTATATCTGCTGATATTAATATTTCAGCGTCAGCTTCCAAATAAATCTTATTATCAGTGTGCATGGCTACCGGCTGCATTTCATCTATGATTTTTTGTAAAAAGCTAACAAGTTCAAAGTTTTCATAATATAGCGAAAGCCCGGAGGCGTTAACCTTGTATGTCTCAAGTACAATTTGGACTAAGTTAATTAATTCATTATTTGAAGCCTTCATATTATTAAGCGCAACTCTTTGTTTGTCGCTTATTTCTCCAAATTTTTCTGATAAAAATAAATCAAGCATATTTGCTTCTGCAATAATTGGAACTTTTAAATCATGTGTTAATGTCGCTACAAAGTCTTCTTTTAATGTTTCAATTTCTTTTTGGTCCGAAATATTTTTTATTACAAGTACAAAACGCTCTTTTTTATCTTCTAATTCTAATTTGTTGCAATCTGCTACAAAACTTAGCTCTGTATTATGCTTTAAAGATATTTCATTATTTTTTAGTTCAAGTAAGTTTTTATCGTCAAGCAGGTTTATAAATTCCAGAATATTTTTACCTCGTATAACTTCAATATTAAACCACTTATAAATATTGTTTGATGCGTTTATAATTATGCCTTCTTTATCAATAATAGCTATTCCATCCGATAATGAATTAATCGAAGCTTGTAAAAATTTGTTTTGGTTCCTCAATTCTGTTTGTGATTCGAAGAGCATTTGTTCACGATCATTTAGTGTTTCAATCATTCGATTAATCGTGCGTGTTAATGCTTTGTATTCTGGATATAGCTCCATATCGAGCTTTTTAGCCAAGTTGCCGTATCGGACAGAATTTAGAGTCATCTCAACCGCTTGGCAGTAGTTTTTTAGTAAATGCAGTTTTTCTTCTGTTTTTGAGTTTTTCTTTTTGAAAAATATAATTCCTGCACTGCATAAAAAGAGAAGTAAGAAATATATAGTGTATTTTATAATTCCAATAAGCACGCTATTATTTTAACAGCTATATTTTTTAAAGTAAATCAGAAAGTACAATAATTTTATAATAATTAATCAATTGAGTATCTGATTACAGTGAACTTTATAAATGATATAATCGAAATATGAAGAGGATTTTTTCTACAATATTTGTATTTTTGCTAACAACTTCCGTAATTTTTGCATTAGATATTGATACTACGGTAGATGACGAAATACGAAAGAATTACAATTCAAATGAACTGATAGACGAAAACTTGCCGCCGCTGCCTTATTTTTTACAAAAAGAACAGGTAAAGGTGAAGCCGGACACAACAGAAACAATTAAGCAAAAACTAACTCCTGCAGCATATAGAGGAAAAATAAAAAAAGGAACAAAGTTTTCTGTTGTAAGTGATAATAAAATAAGTGATTGGTTAAGAAAAGGTACTAAGGTAACGTTTCACACGAATAAGCAAGTTTATGCAAAAGGTATTACAATCCCTGCTGGAACTAAATTTTATGCTGAAGTGGAAGACTCTCATCAGCCGCAGATAACTTGTAACGGCGGGCTGGTCGTTTTGAAAGTTCATTCAATAGTTTTGAATAATTCAGTGACACAAATTGATGGATATATAACAAGAGCTGATGGTAAAAAAATATTTTTAAACAACATAAAAGGTAAAAGAACATACTGGAAAACTCTTTGGAATAAAACGGGGTTTGGTAGACGCTTGTTTGATAGAATGCTAACTCTTACAGCTAACCTTGGAAAAGATGGTGCAACAATAGTTCTGTCGCCGTTTCCATTTTGCTATGGTACAGTCGTATTAGGATTAAATACACTGGCATCTCCATTATTTGCTCTCTTCTCTAAAGGCGGTCATGTTTCCATTCCTGCTGGCGAAGAGTTTGTTATAAAACTGCGGGAAGATGTTAATCTGTATTATTAATAGTTTACGAGTTTCATATGATAATCTGCTTGGATATCTCAGGTTGTAAAGATAATCAGGAATAAGTTCTTATTTCTGATTTTTTACTTTCACCTCATAATCGTGCTTAAATAGCTTTAAGAAAATTTTTGTACGTTTATTGCAAACCATGATTTTGTTATATAAAAATCTATCTTTTAATTTGTACTGTATTTTATATAAATCCGATAGTATTCGTTTGCTTAGTTTGATTTCCTTAGGGTGAATAATATTATCAAAGTTATAGGTTTTAGTATTTAACAGAGGGTTGTTGCTGCCGTCATAGTGTACACCAAGATTTCCGATATTGCAAATCAGGTTCATCTTAGGAGAAATACAAAGCCCGTTATTCTTAAGAATAGTAAATACCCATTGGTAATCCCATGTATCAATCTTGCCTTCTTGCATTGTTTTGAGGATATTGAGCCAATATGACTGATAAGTAATATTTTTAATGTTTGACTTAATATAGTTTTCATCATAATCAGTTAAATCAAATTTATATTGTTTCCATCGGTCAGCCCAAGTTGCCCAGCCCCAGCAGATTGGTATATTAGTAAAATAGTAGCTTTCTTTAAGTGATTTTACATTAATACTATTGTAACCGCCGATATTCCATATATTCTTATTATCTCTATAATAATCCAGCAATTCTTCACAATATGTAAAAAATGAAGCTGATGGCAGACAATCGTCTTCTATAATTATACCGTCATCTACATTATTAAAGAACCATGAAATTGCTTCGTGAATTGCCTTGCCACACCCTAAATTAGTCTCATTAAATTTTGTTTTTACTTCGCACTTCCAGTCAATATTGGACAAAACATAATTCCTTACTTCATTTACAAGCCAGACTTCTCCTTTACGCTCGTTTCTTGCACCATCAGAGCTAATAAATAACTTTGGCGGTTTTGCCTTCTTTATTGCTTCAAAAACTCTCTTTGTGGTGTCCGGACGGTTAAAAACTATCAATAATACGGGCTTCTTCATTATCTAAATCCTTCTATAATTCTAATAAAATTTTAATTGTTCTTTTTATTTCTTGAACTTTTAAGTGCAGCAAATTTCGCTTCCATTGTAGGATTGTTTTTGGTTAAGCGTTTTATACTTAAATCCTCTGCTTTATTGTTCGCAAGGCGCAGGTTATTTTCTGAAGATAAAAGTGCTTCTTTTGTCTTTTGCAAATGGTCAATTGTTTTATCAATTTCTTCTATTGCGGTTTTAAATTTTCTGCTTGCCAGTTCATAATTCCTTGAAAACTTTTCTTTAAAATCATTCATCTCTGCTTCAAAGTTTGATATATCTATGTTTTGTGATTTAATAACAGCAAGTTCTTTTTTGTATTCTAAAGAATTTAGTGCTGCATTTCTGAGTAAAGTAATTATTGGAATAAAAAATTGCGGTCTTATTATGTACATTTTAGGATAGTAGTGTGAAACATCTACAATCCCTGTATTATAAAGCTCATTTTCAGGCTCCAGCAATGTTACTAGTACTGCGTACTCACAACTTTTCTCTTTTCTGTCTTTATCTAGTTCTTTTAAAAAGTCAGTATTTTTCTTTTTGGCAGAAGTTGTATCTGTTTCATTTTTCATTTCAAACATTATAGAAATAAACTCTCCGCCTTCATTATCAAAATCACGATAGATATAATCTCCCTTGCTCCCGCTTTTTGCATCATTATCTTTTTCAAAGTATGCTCTCTGAAAGCCGGTTGCCCGTAAACGGTTAAACTCTGTTTCACAGTGCTGCTCAAGACTTTCACCAACCATCTTTGTGGACATTTTTGACTTGTATTCCTTTAGACGGATTATTTCTTCCTCCTTAAATCTTATAGCACTTTCGTATTGCTCTTTAAGTGCATTCTCTTTTATTTGAAATTCTTTTTTAAATAATTCCTGTTCATTGGTTAATTTTGTAATACAGTGTTCTTTTTCTGTTAATTCAGTATTCATTTTATTAATAAGTTTATTAATTTCTAATTCTTTATCCTTATCAAAAACAGCAAGTTTGTTTTTAAGCTCTGTTATTTCTTTATCTTTTTGTGTAATAGTTTCGCTTATAGCATTTTTTTTAGTAATCTGTTCTGTGGTGATTTCAGCTTTTAGTTCTGCAATTTCTGCTTCTTTTTTATTTATTTTTTCGTTATATTCTTGCTCTGTTTTGAGTTTAATAACTTGTATTGCACTTTCTTTTTCTGCTTCAAACTGCAATTCTCTAGCTTGAATTTCTTTTGAGAACTCCTTGTCTCTTACTTGTTTGACTATTGCAGCATATCCTGATTCATCAACTTTAAACACTTCACCGCATTTAGGACATTTTATTTCCTGCATTGCTTAACTCCTTTTGATAGCTTGATTGTTATATTATAATTATATTTTTTATGTTACAATAAAAATGATTTGAGGTGAATTATGAAATGTAATCGAGTTACCCCGTTTAAACCGCTGAAATTTAAACTTAGTGAGGAGACATTAGCTAATATTTCAAAATCTACAAAATTAACGAAAGATGAATTGGCAAATTTATCATTAAAAGAGCAGGTTGATTTGATGGAAAAGCGCGGCAGTATTGGAAAGCCAAATCCTGTTAAGACCTTTTTTGAAAAGATGTATAGAAGAGTTGGTGAAGAATTGGGGCTTATAAGCAAAGAAAAAGATACGTATACACATATTGATTGTAAAAGAACACATGGTTTGATTATTTGTTCCACATGGTTTGATTTTTTACGGCAACTTTAAGTAAGTTTGCCTTGTCATTCTTTTCTTAAAAATTGTTGTTAAACATTAGTACATTTTATTTTATTCAATAAATTAATACAGCTGGCAAAAAATATATTTACAGGTTTTAAAAGATATTAGGAATTCAAATATGAAAATAAACGGAATAAAGACAAATATATTTAAAGATATTATTATCCCTGCGACCAAAAAGATGTTCAACTTTAAAAAAGTTGACCTTGTGCGTCAGCCGGTAGCAGATACGGTTGAAGTTAGCCTATTAAAAGAGAATTTTCAAGGAATTAGTTCTAAAACCTTTAAAAAACTCCTTTCACCTGAATTTACTCCGAAAACGAATAAGGATGAAAGTGGCTTAAAAATAACAACCCTGATTGATAAAAAGACAAATAAACCTGTAAAAGCTTTTGTTACTGGAGTTGCAAATGATACTCCAAATATGGAAAAATTCTATATAATGGTTGCGGATGCAGACGGAGAAATAAATGTCTGCAACAAAAATTATAAGGTTGTGGGTGACACTTATTTTTATATTGACAAAAAACGTCAAATGATAAGTCCTAAATTTGAACCAGCATTTGTTAATGGGGAACTTTATGAAAAAGTTCTATCCAATATGAACGCTACAGGTAATAAAGAATATGGAGGAATAGGCACACGTCTCCACCAGATAAGAGTGGAAAGAATGCTGCAAAACGGTCTGGGAAATGTCTGTATTGTAGCTGAAGGTAATTCATTCCCGTTTCATTATTCAATGGGGTATAGACTTGCACCTGCCCGAAGACCTGTTGAAGATTCAACAAAAATTTTACAAGAATTTTCAAATTTAAATCAAAAATCTCCACGCGAGAATTCAAAATATATCTTTCTTGAACGTAATAATGACCAAAAAGTCGTTATCAACTGGGCAGCGACATTAGAGCACTTCTTGAATGATTATTACAAAAATGGTGGAGCTCCGTTAGTTGATTTTTCGCCGAATATGTATTTGAATGAAGCCTCTCTTGAACGGTGGATTGAAATGATTAAAAAACAACCAATATTGTATTAAAAAATAACAACATAATAAAGAAAGAGGTAATAAATGAATATTCAAAAAAATAACTACTATACTAGCTATAATACTAAATTCGGAGCAAGATTTCCAAAGGCAGATTTATAGAAAGTGATGTCAGAAATATCCTACATGCCTAAATTAGAAAGAAAAGAAAAACTTGCAAGACTGTATACAAGCTTAAAACATATTGATTCAATTGCTCCGGATACAAAATTAAGATTAACAAATCATAATAGATATGATGATCCTTATAATCCAGATTTTTATAATTTTATATTAAATGAAAAAGATGAAAAACTTGTAAAAGTAGGGTATCCTTTAGTGAAATCTATAGAGGAATTATTTATGAAACCTAAATTTGTTAAAGAAAACGAGTTTAAACCTTATGGATTTCAAAGTAATGCACTTGGGGATATTTGTATGCCAGAAAGTGTTTATCAAAATTTATGGTGGAAAAATATTAATCGTAACATAACTGTCGAAGATATTGAAAAATTTGCACTTGATGTAGAAGCTTAACCTGCCTAGATAAGCAGGATGGGCATACTTGCCCATCGCTAGACAAACACATATAACTTCTGTTCTGAGTTATTGTCGACTCTCATAAGTTTTGAGAAAAATTATCAATAGTTTAACAATAAAAAAAGTATAAGAAATATAAATATTATTGTGTTTTGATTTTAGTTTCAGTTCCGCAAGTTCCGATAAATTGGTTCCGCAGATTTAAAAAATTAATATTTTTTATGATAAATTCTCAAATTTGATGTTATTTTTGAAATTTACAGTCTAATTGTTGCAAGTATTAGATTTTACCAATTTTTATACTTAACGATTTTATTGAATTTGAGGTGTAAAAGTTCCGCATATTCAAGTTCCGAAAAAATTCAAACATATATAATCTCTGCTTCCGGCTTATCCTGCCTAAAATTCCGACCTGTCCGTTTGTATTCATTTTATATGTTATTTTACATCAATTTAAAAATTTTTCCGACCATTTAAAAAAGTTCCGACCTTGTTTTAAATTTTTTGAAATTTTGCGGAACTGGACTTTTCCGAAATAATCAAATTATCCGTACAACTCAAAAACGGTGCGTATCTCACTGAAATTCTGCAAATCTCAATCTATCCGTACAGTCCAGAAAAAGTCCAGTTTTCCAGTTTGATTTTTGGAGTAAACTTAATTTTTCCGACCCGGAAACTCTCACACAAAGCCAACTTTACCAAAATAATCTATCTATCCGTACAAATCAATCTGGACAAAAAAGTACATTGATTAAATAGTGTTGAACAAATATGTACATAAAAAAGAGCCTTATGGCTCTTTTTTATTCGCGCTTGGAGGGATTCGAACCCCCGACCTTTTGGTTCGTAGCCAAACGCTCTATCCAACTGGGCTACAAGCGCATTCGTACTATGTCTATTAATATATCAGCAAAATAATACTTTTTCAACCATGTTTTTTATTTTGTTATTTATTTTAATTGTAATATTTCTTTACAATTTGTTTTTATTTAGCAATTTATACAAACAAAACGACTTTATATATATGTAAGGGAAAATGGTTTTTATGACAATGGGAATTAATTATAACGAAAGGTTTATATATATGATTAGTTACTAAAAATTTCTTTTTATACTCTCTCTCTTAATATCCTCGTGTTTATTTAATGTTTGCCTTTGTCTCAATGGCAAACTTTTCTTTTATATCAATAGTTTTAGGTATATAACGTAAACAACCAAAACTATTGATTTTTTCTTTTTACCACGCTTTTACCACACTTAGATTAAATTCAACATAAAATTTAAAATTTGTTACTTATATTTACTTTTATTTATTATTTCTTCTTTTTATAAAAGAAAAGCCCGACTTTTTTAAGTCGAGCTACCCAATAGTCGCATAAATATAAAAAACGGAAATAAAACTAATTAATTTTGATTTATGTTTTATCAATATTGGAGCAAAGAAAATATTACAATGTACTTGAAAAATTTGCGTATTAGCTCATTGCATCTAGAATTTGCATGTAAACATTGTTTACATGTTTGTACATTTAAATGTATTTATAATACGATATTGATATGGGGGATAAAAAGAAGGGATATGTAACACACATAGATTGTTTTAGCGGTCCAGGGGGTATTTGTACCGGCTTTCGTGCTGCCGGGTTACACACTTTGGTTGCAATAGAATATATTGAAAGCTGTGTCCAAACCTATATGAAAAATCACCCGGAAGTTCATGTTATTCATTCGGATATACGTGATGTTACAGAAGAGCAAATACTTCCATACATTCCAAAAGGTGGTGTTGATATTGTAACTTCAGGTATGCCATGTGAAACTTTTTCAACTGCTGGTAATACTTCACGCTCGTTTTATGATGATAGGCAATTTTTGTTTAGAGAGGGTATAAGAATTGCAAAGCTGTCTAATGCTAAATTTATTCTATTTGAAAATGTTCCTGCAATAACAACTAAAACTGTAACCAAGAATACTAACCGCTTAATAGTTGATTTGATTAAGAAAGAGCTGACTCAAGCAGGTTATTCTAATTATATAGAAGTTGTTCTTGATTCTACAAAATTCGGAGTGCCTCAGAGAAGAAACAGATTCTTTATACTTGCGACAAGGCTTAAAGAAGTGAAGTTATCACCGCCAAAGCCAACAACTGAAATTGCCGTCACTGTTGAAGAGGCTTTAAAGGGGTTACCAAATGTTATTCCTAATACTAAAAACGAAGCAACTGAATATTTACAATCAGAGTCAACTTACAGTAAGCTTTTAAAAGATGATAATTTTTGGAATAGAAAACAAAGTAATTCATTAACATACCATATGCCAATGAATCATAGAGAATGTACAATTAAAAGATTTGGACTGCTTAAACAAGGTGAAAGTTTAAAAAATCTATTTGAAAAATATAGTGGTAAAGAACTTGAACTTCTTCAATCTCAAAGAATCTTACCAAAGAAAATGTTTATAAAACGAAACTATCGTTTAAAAGATAATGAGCCATCACCTACTGTTACCAGCCATTGTTTAGACGAGTTTGTACATCCTAGGTTTAATAGAGCGTTGACTGTACGAGAGTGCGCAAGACTACAGTCATTTCCTGATTCCTATGACTTCTGCGGAGGTCCATATATAGTCCCGCATTTAAATCGTAAGGTTCAAGATAAATATGAGCAAATTGGAGATGCGGTTCCTCCATTACTAGCTTATGCTTGGGGCATGGAAATAAAAAAAATCATGGAGCAAATTTAATGTGTTTAGACTTAAAAGCGTTTTGCTATAAGATATATGAACAATCTTATATTGAGCTATGTAAAAAATTTGCTTGTGATAAATGCGTTTCTAAGAATAACATAGAAATTTATGCTCAAAAAGCGGCAATAAAAAATTCTATTATAACTGCAATGGAACACTTTAAAGATGTTGAAGTGGCTTTGATTTGGAAAACTATTTATGAAATTCATATACATAGAAAAAGTGGTATTGATGATGAGAATATCATTTCAAAAGTAATAAGTGCTGACCAGAGCTGGAAGAAATCTAGCGGGCATGCTTTTGAAGAAATGATTAAGCAGCTGGCTAATAGCGCATTAAATGATAGCCATATAGAAATTGTCTTGCAAAAAGATTTGAATAAACTTATAAAGGAAAAAGAGCTTAATAATGAGCCGAGAGATATTAGTTGGCTAAAAGAACAGATAAAAGCAAGAAGCTTTGACCTATATGCAACTATAAATAGGGATAATAAAAAATTCTGTTATGGTTGTATTCAAAGTAAAACAAGTATACGGGATAGGGTAACAAGAGATAGAGAACCTTCAATAGCGGCTATGCAGTCATTCTTTTGGAGTACAATAGTTGTGTTAGATGGTGATTTTTTGAAGCTGCCTAAGTTCGTATCGATGGTAAATGGCGGTACTCCTGAACACCCTCAAAACGGTTGGCATGGGCTATATGTATTTTCTGATATGCATACGTGTGATAGAATATATCCGACAGATTTAGAATTATTAAATTTTAGAGAGCACGCAATAGAAGCTGCAAACTATTGGTTAACTCAAAGACAATGGTTTAATAATACGTGGAAAGCAAAGTAATTTATAGAGTTCTGGCTTTAAGCAGACATTGTCTCAGCTAAAAAATCTTTAGCAATAACTAAAGCTCTATTGTATAATTTTTTATCAATCCAGAAATTAGGGCTAGTAATATATTCTTTAACAATTTTTCTTGCATAAGAACCAACTGCAATTCCATGATAATTTATTCCGCAGAGTCTTGCAAGTTTAAGCGTTTTTGTATTTGTACCGCCTGATAATACAATATATACGGGCAGGTTTTCGTTTTGTATAATTTCAGCCATTGCTACAGCTTGAAGAGTTGTTTTATAACTATCATTAGTTCCGCTCATTGGAATCCCGTCGGTTTGTATAATTGTTGTATATGGTGCACGATTTTTGATTAATCGTTTTATTCTGGTGATAACTTGTTTATTGCCAAGATTTAATCTGTCAATACAAATAGACAACATTCCAGAGTATAATTGGTTTATTATTGACCATTTTTTGTCGGTTTCTTTTTCGTCTTCAGTTGTCGCATGTAGTTCAATACAGTCAATACCAGCTGATATGATTGGCGGCAGTGTCTCTTTTAAATTTATTTCTTTAGATGTTAGACTAATAGCTTGAACAGGACATACAGAAAAGCAATTCTTACATCCCAAACAGCGCTTGCTAATAATATTTGCAGGATTAAGAACAATTGCATCATTGCTGCAAACTTTAATACAATTACCGCAGTTTATGCATTTTGAATTAATCTGTGCTTTTAATATATGCGGATCATCTTTTATACCTACGCTTACACATTTATATTTTGCATTTTGTGCAGCTGCAATGACTTCATAGTTTGCGGAAAGATCAAAAACTTCGCAGCCAGCATCTGAGTATAGCTTTACTAATCTTCGAACATCCTCAGCTGATTCGTTTCCGGCTCCGCAAACAAGCTTAAAGAAACATCTGTTTTCAAGAAGTTCTTTCACAATTTATTTTTTGCCCTTACGTTTATAAAAGTCTTCAATAAAGCCTGTATTAAAATTACCGCTGATAAATACGTCATCTTCAATTATTTCTTGATGGAAAGGAATAGTTGTATCAATCCCTGTAACTACATACTCTTTAAGCGCTTGATACATTCTTCTGCGGGCTTCATTTCTTGTATGCCCCCAGCAGATAAGTTTTCCTATCATACTGTCATAGTAAGGCGGAATAGAGTATCCTGGGTAAACGTGAGAATCTACTCTTACTCCGAAGCCGCCGGGCGCAAAATATCCGTCAATCTTACCTGGGCATGGCATAAAATCTTTATCAGGGTTTTCTGCATTAATTCTGCATTCAATAGCGTGCCCAAAGAGTCTTACCTCATCTTGTGTGTAGCTTAATTTTTCACCAGCAGCAACCAATAGTTGTTCTCTTACAATATCAATTTGAGAAATCATTTCAGTTACACAGTGTTCTACTTGTACACGGGTATTCATTTCCATAAAATACCACTTTCCGTCGCTGTCAAGCAAAAATTCACAAGTCCCGGCTCCTTCATATTTAATAGCTTTAGCAGCTCTAACAGCAGCTTCTCCCATTTGTTTGCGTGTTTTTTCGTCAATAGCTGGAGAAGGCGCTTCTTCTAAAAGCTTTTGATGCCGCCTTTGAATTGAACAGTCACGTTCCCCAAGGTAAATAACATTCCCGTAGCTGTCGCCAATGATTTGGACTTCAATATGGCGAGGGTTTTCGAGGTACTTTTCAGCGTAAATATCAGGATTGCCAAAGAACTTTTGAGCTTCCTGCTGGCAGAGATTCATATTGTCTTCAAGTTCGTTATCGCTTCTTACTATACGCATACCTTTACCACCGCCGCCTGCAGTTGCCTTTAGAATAATAGGATATCCTGCTTTTTTTGCAAATGTTCGTAGCTCATCAACTGAATGTATAATCCCAGTCCCTGGTGTAACAGGAACATTATTTTCTACCATTGTTTTTCTCGCGGTGGCTTTATCACCCATTTTGCGCATACTTTCAGCGCTTGGTCCTATAAATTTTATCCCGTGTTTTGTGCAGATATCGACAAAATCAGCTCTTTCTGACATAAAACCGTATCCCGGGTGAATTGCATCTGCACCTGTCATCATTGCTGTTGATATAATAGCTGGAATGTTCAAGTAGCTTTCTGAACTCGGAGCAGGACCAATACAGTATGCATCAGTAGCAAGTCTTACGTGTAGAGAATTTGCATCAGCTTGTGAATATACTGCTACTGTTGGGATTCCCAGCTCTCTGCAGGAACGTATAACTCTTACTGCAATTTCGCCGCGGTTAGCAATTAGTACCTTTTTAAACATTTATACTCCTTAGTGTAAAAATCAGGGGCTTGAAACGCCCCTGATTTTATTTATTATAAACTATTCTACATACATTAAAACTTGCCCGTATTCAACAGGTTCACCGTTTTTAACACAAATTTCAGTGATTTTTCCAGAAACTTCTGACTCAATTTCATTCATAAGTTTCATTGCTTCAATTATACATACGGTATCACCTTTAGCAATAGTTTTTCCAACTTCTACAAATGGAGCAGCGTCTGGAGATGAAGCAGCATAGAAGGTTCCGACCATAGGCGAAGTAATAGGCGTACCGCTTGCTTTGCATTCGCATTTTATAGGTGTTTCTGGGGCTGGCATTGTCGGTGGACAAACAGATATTGGAGGCGCTGCTTGCTGAACGACTGTTTCTATTACTTCTTTCCTGAGGCTTATCCCAGTGTCACCATCTTCTATTACAATCTCTGTCAAGCCTTCCTTATTAAGAAGTTTGGCTAGTTCTTTTATGTATGCTATATCTAAATCCATTTTCTTTCCTCACACTATTCTAGCATCTGTCAAGATATTCATTTGTTCTGGTATCAACTCTTATTCTGTCACCATTATTAACAAAGAACGGAACATTTATAACAGCGCCTGTCTCTGTTTTAGCCGGTTTAGTTCCGCCTTGTGCAGTGTTTCCTTTTTCAGCAGGCGGAGTGTCGATAACTTCAAGTTCAACGTGCGGTGGAAGGTCTACACCTAGAATTTTTGAATCATGCATTAATACTTGTACAATCAGGTTCTCTTTGAGGTATTTAACGCCGTCTCCTATTTGGGATTCTGTTAATTGGACTTGTTCATATGTTTCATTATCCATCATAACGTAATCTTTGCCTTCCTTGTAAAGATATTGCATTTCTCTTCTGTCGAGCATTGCTTTTGCAACTTTTTCACCGGCTCTAAAAGTTTTTTCTATTACATTGCCAGATTCTACATTTTTAAGTTTTGTTCGGACAAAAGCTGCACCTTTACCTGGTTTTACGTGCAAAAATTCTACAACTGTCCATAAGCCATTATCAAGATCAAGGGTTAATCCATTTTTTAAATCGTTTACGGAAATCATATTTACTCCTAATATTCTAATACTCTTTATTATTTTATTTAAATTCTAACATAAACATGTATTTTTTCAAACAAGCTGCTCCAGAGTAGTAAGCCTTTTGAAGCTGCAGAGCCTTTAATCCTTATTATTGTTGGCTTCCTATCTTTTTATTGCGGTTAATTTTTTGTAATATAATTTTTAATATGAGACTTGCGAAACAAAAAATTACACTTATTTTGATTCCTGTATTGTATTTATTGCTTTTTGTGCTGCTTTTAGATAATTTCAAACAGGACGTACTTGCTGTCACTAATCATATTTACCCTTTTTTGAACTTGATATACATAATTGTTTCTGATGTTGTTATCACTATTTTGATACTATTATTGAATTCATATTCCTATTCAAATATTGCCGCTGGTGTTTGGTTTGCTGCGGTAACGGCTTTTTATACTATATTTAACGCTAAATTTGGTTTATTCTGCGATACTCGTCCGCTTATGTTTTCAATGGTTGTTGCTTATTTTTCTGCAATTCTTATCAAGTATCTCTTGAAAAAATCAAACCGCAGGCTTATAAATGCGATGGTTGGTGCATATTTCTCTAAAAAGACCGGTAATAAGCTGATTTCAAGTGTGATTTCTGAATGTGAGCCTGTAAAACTTCCTGTAACTATTTTAGAATGTTCTGTCGGTAATATTGATGCTATTATTGCTAACAATTCTCCCAAAGAAGTATTTAGCAAAATTAATTTTGTTCTTGATTCAGTTATTAATAAAATTATTGAAAATGATGGACGCGTTGATAAATTTATTGGTACAAAAATTTATGCTTATTGGGATAAAAAAGATAGTGCATATTTGGCGGTTAAGGCTGCTGTTGAAGCGTTAGATTATCTTGATAAGCTGGGAGAAAGTAAAGATATAAAACTTTGTATTGGTATACACCATGACGAAGTATTGACTGGACTTTTAGGTACAACCAAAGTGATGAATTACTCTATTGTTTCCTCTGCTATTGACGTGGTCGATACTGTTGTGGCTTCTTGCTTTATATACAACAAACGAATACTCATTTCTCGCGAAGTATATAAGCAGGGGTGGAGACATTTAACAGCGGTTAAAACGGCTTCCATTAATATTCGAGGAGCTGCAATGTACACTGATTTGTATGAGCCTCTGGAGGTTAAATACAGAAAGGCTGGTTTGTTTGGTAATTAATCTGGATTACTTAACGATAAGAGCATTTATAGAGGAAAATAAACCTTTTTTTTCTGGTGCTCGCATTCAAAAAATAAGGCAATCTTCTCCGCGTGATTTAATTCTTGTTCTGAGAAATAATGGTGTAGGCAGAAAGTTGTATATAAGTATCGATCCAGAGCTTTACTATATATGCTTTATGTCTGACGAAACAGAAAAAAGAAGAGGTCTTGTTTATCCTAAAAATCCTCCGATGTTTTGCATGTTGCTAAGGAAGTATCTTGATAACGCAAAAATTATAAATATATCACAGCCTCATTATGAGCGGATTATTGAGTTTGAAATAGAAACAAGAAATGATTTTGAACTAGATAAAAGATATATTCTTGCTGTTGAGCTTATGGGCAAAAATTCAAATGTTATTTTGTACGATAAAAAGAGTAGTATTATTACAGGTTGTGCTCATAATGTCGGCGAAAATAAGAGTACAATTCGTGAATTATACGGCGGACTTCTTTATGTATATCCTCCATCTGCCGCTAAAAAGGATTTTTTAAGATATTTTGGCTCAATTAATTATGATACACTTACTGATGAATTTTTAGGCTTTTCCAAATCTTTTGCAGAACTTTGTAATGGGATTGAAGGTGAAAAAATTAAAGACATGCTGGAATTAAAAAATGTACATCCAGCTTTGGCAAACAATGAATATTCTATTTTTGGCGAACTTCTACGCGGCGAAAAAGAATTTAAAAGCTCAGTGAATGAAATGATTGACGAATATTATTCTAAAATGCAGTTGAATAAAAAGATTGCTACTTTTAGAAGTAAATTGCTTAGTTTTGTTTTGCCAAAATATAAAAAATTAACAACCTCGCTTTCTAAAATAAAGGAAGTGAAGTCAAAAAGAGATAATACTGATAAATATAAGTTATATGGTGAATTATTGACAGCTTACGCGTATTTGAATACAAATTTTGTTTCTGAAATTACGCTTAAGGACTATACAACTAATAATGATGTAAATATTCCGCTTGATTGTAATCTTAATATGATAGAGAATGCTAAACGCTATTTTAAACTTTATGCAAAATCTAAGAGGACAAAAGAAAAAACGTCGGAGTTGTTAGTTTCTTTAAATACAGAAAAAGAGTATTTAGAAAATGTAGTTTACAGTATAAAAAAGGCGGATACACTCTTGATACTTGAAGAAATTGCGGAGGAGATTCTCCCTAAGTCTAATGTAAAAAACAAAATGACAAATGAGCCTGAAAAAGTTATAATTGAGGATTATATAGTGTTTGTAGGCAGAAATAACCGCCAAAATGATTATATAGTTTCTAAGTTGGCAAAAGAAGATGATATATGGTTTCATGTAAAAGATAGAGCAGGGTCTCATGTTTTATTAAAAATGGTTGGTAATGCACAGCCTGATGATAATATTATTTTTGAATGCTGTAAACTTGCGAAAAAATATTCGTCGGTTCCTGAAAATGAAAAAAACGGAGTTATTTACACTAAAAGGAAGTATATAAGGAAACCTCCGGGGGCTAATCCCGGGTATGTCACATACAAAGAGGAAAAAGAACTGTATATTTAACCAGCTTTCAATTGCTGCCGGATACTTAATAAAGTTTTATTTTTATCAATTATTAATTTTTTGTTTATTTTTTATGAATTTATCAAAAAAAGTGATTTAATGTAATTGTAAAAAGATTATAATTATTTTTCATAGAAAAGGAGATATTAAAAATGGCAAAAACAATTGGTATTGACTTAGGGACAACAAACTCTGTTGTTGCGGTTATGGAGGGCGGTCATCCTACGGTTATAGCAAACGCAGAAGGAACAAGGACCACCCCTTCAATAGTTGGTTTTACAAAAAATGGTGAGAGACTGGTTGGGCAATTAGCAAAGAGGCAGGCAATAGTAAACCCAGATAAGACAATCGCATCAATTAAACGTCATATGGGTGAAGATTATAAAAAGAATATAGATGGTAAAGATTATACTCCGCAGGAAATTTCTGCAATGATTTTGAGAAAACTTGCAGATGATGCTAGTGCATATCTTGGTGAAAAAGTTACATCTGCAGTAATTACAGTTCCGGCATACTTTAATGATGCCCAAAGACAGGCAACAAAAGATGCAGGTAAAATCGCTGGCTTGGATGTTTTACGTATCGTAAACGAGCCGACAGCCGCTGCTCTTG
This sequence comes from Candidatus Gastranaerophilales bacterium, assembly GCA_944326905.1. Taxonomy (GTDB): domain Bacteria; phylum Cyanobacteriota; class Vampirovibrionia; order Gastranaerophilales; family Gastranaerophilaceae; genus CALUTH01. The sequence continues at coordinate 77,028 of CALVFU010000003.1, read as the reverse complement.
CTTATGGATTGGAAAAAGATAAACCTGAAAAAGTGCTTGTATTTGATTTGGGCGGTGGTACTTTTGATGTATCTATTCTTGAAATTGGAGACGGTGTTCACGAAGTTCTTTCAACTTCTGGTGACACCCACTTAGGCGGTGATGACTTCGATCAAAAAATTATGGATTGGATTACTTCTGAATTCAAAAAAGATACAGGCATTGATTTAACTTCTGATAAACAGGCAATGCAGCGTATTAAAGAAGCAGCTGAAAAAGCTAAATGCGAACTATCAACAATTGTTGAAACTCCAATTAGCTTAATGTATATTACTGCTGATGCAAACGGTCCAAAGCATCTTGAAATGACTTTAACAAGAGCAAAATTTGAAGAACTTTCAAGAGACTTATTAGACAGATGTAAAAAACCTGTTGAGCAAGCATTATCTGATGCAGGTCTTTCAAAGAATGATATTGATGAAGTTGTGTTAGTCGGCGGGTCTACACGTATTCCTGCTGTTCAACACTTAATTAAGGAATATACAGGAAAAGAACCAAATCAATCAGTAAACCCCGATGAAGTTGTTGCAGTTGGTGCGGCTATACAGGCCGGCGTACTTGCAGGTGAAGTAAAAGATATTGTTCTGCTTGATGTTACTCCGCTTACATTAGGTATTGAAACATTGGGCGGCGTTATGACTCCGCTTGTCCCTAGAAATACAACAATTCCGGTTTCTAAATCTCAAGTCTTTTCAACTGCTGAAAATAATCAAACAGCAGTAGATATTAACGTACTTCAAGGTGAAAGACCAATGGCAAATGATAACAAGTCTTTAGGTATGTTCCGCTTGGAAGGTATTGCTCCTGCTATGAGAGGTGTTCCTCAAATTGAAGTTACTTTTGATATAGATGCTAACGGTATAGTAAATGTTTCTGCAAAAGATAAAGCTACTAATAAGGAACAAAAAATTACTATTACTAATTCATCTAACTTGTCTGAACAAGACATTGAAAAGATGGTTAAAGAAGCAGAAGCCAATGCAAGCGAAGATAAACGTAAAAAAGAAGAGGCAGAAATTAAGAATAACGCAAATTCTCTTATATCTTCTGCAGAAAGAATTGTCAAAGATTTTGAAGGAAAGATTTCTGATGACGACAAGAAAAAACTTGATGAAAACAAAGAGGCTCTTCAAAAGGCTCTTGATGAAAATAAATCAAGTGATGAACTCAAAAAACTTTCTGAGGAATTACAGCAAACAATGTTTTCAATTTCTCAAAAAGCGTATGAGCAAGTTCAAAAAGAAGGCGAAACAGCTCAAACTAATAGCGGAAGTAATAATTCTTCATCTGATAACTCTTCTAAAGATGATGATGTTATTGATGCAGAATATGTTAAAGAATAATGTTTCTTTCTCTAGTGAAAAAGCCGGGTTATGAACCCGGTTTTTTTATTCAATTTTTAATATTAAGATTTGTAACAATTTTTATTAAAATATTAAAGTTTTTGAAAAAACTGCCGATATATATAATGTAAGGACAAAGGGAAAAGAAAAAGGGATATTTTATGGTCGCAGATTTTTCAATTAGTAATAACATGCACTCTTCTGGGCAAAGGAACCAAGAAACACTTAGACGTCTTGCAAAAGAGATATTTGAAAAAGCTGAAACAAAAGAGAGAAACGTTGAAAGTGTTATTCCGTACAAGACGGAATATACAACAAGTTCATATATCCCGGCTGAAATGTATATATATAATATTTCAGCGCGTGCGATTGACAATAATATAAAACTTGAAAGTACTTTAAAATTTTTGAATAATAAAGCTGCAATTAAATCTTTCAGTAAAGAAACTACTCAGGAAGATAATGCTGATGACGATTTATTTGAAATAACATTAGATGAAAGTAAAAATATTTTCGCTGCATAATTATAATAAAAATTATAATAGTTATAAAAAAACATAAAAAGAATTATTGATACTAAGAACTTATTATTGCTATAATTAAAATATGAAGAGACAATATTTTATAATTATAGCAATAATATTTTGCCTTGCAGGGTTAAATAAGGTTTATTATGACACTTATCAGAAAACGGTTGAGCGAAGAGAACACGAACTGATTGTAAATAAAGAGCGTATGGAGCCTGATAAACTATTTGTTATGGTTTCAAAGCTAGTTGAAAAACAGTATATAGATGAGGACTTAAATCATCAAAACTGGCGGCGTTGGGTAAGGCGTTATAAAAATAAGATTAAGACTGAGGCAGATATGAAAGTTGCAGTTGATACAATGATTGCAAGCTTGAATGACCCTTATACACATTTTTTAAAAAAGAAAGAATACAAAAAACTCAATACATCTATAAAGGCAAAAATATACGGTATTGGGGTAAATATTTATGAAAAATCGGGGCAGATAATAGTTTATAATGTTATTCCAGGAGCTCCTGCTGAATATGCAGGTTTAAAAGCAAATGATATAATTTTAAAAGTTAATAATATATCGTGCAAAGATAAGAAGATTGACGAAGTTGCTGAATTAATAAAAGGTAAAAAAGGAACAACAGTAACTTTAACAATAAGGCGCGGTAAAATAGTGTTTACAAAGGAAGTAAAACGCGGGGAGATTAAACTTAAGACAATTATAACTAAAAAATATGGAGAAATTGGGTATATTGGTTTAAGCAGTTTTTTGAGCTCTGGCATGGAAAATGAATTTGAAACGGCGTTAGAGTCGACTGCAGACAGTAAGGGACTTATAATTGATTTGCGCGGTAATACCGGAGGTTTATTAGATAATGCTGTATTGCTGGCTGAAAAGTTTATTGATGCTGGAACTATTGTGAGCGTTGTATCACGCGGGGGGATTCGCAGTGAAATAAAAGCAGATGAAAACGTTGAGAAAATTCATAAACCGATAGTAATATTGATTAATGAAGCAAGTGCATCAGCAAGCGAGATATTCTCTGGAGCAATGAAGGATTATGGTGCTGCTACTATAATCGGGCATAAGTCATTTGGAAAAGCGATGGTGCAGAATGTTATTCCTCTGCCAAATGAGACAGCTCTTAATTTAACTGTTGCCAAGTATTTAACCCCTAAGGATTATGATATAAATCAAAGGGGAATTGAACCGCATATTGTAGTTGATTTACCAAGAAGAGTTTTAAAAGAAGCTGATGACAAACAATTAAATGCTGCAAAATCATATTTAAATAAATTAATAATATCAGGTGATAGCGTTCGTATATCTAATAGTATGTAACAATTTGTAAATTTTTCTCCTAAAAAAGGCAAAAAAAAATCTTTACACACCTTCAAGCGAAAGTATAAAAGAAGAATAATTACTTGAAAGGAGTAAATAAGATATGGACATTACTAAACAAGATCTTGGATTAAAGAAGCTATTTGCCAAGAATATTCTTAAGTTTCAAGAAAATCCGCAAGAAGAGCCGGAGAAAAAAGAACTACCCCCTGAGCAGCCTTCTTTTAAAGGTCTTACCGGGTTAAAAGCGTTAGGTAATTATGGAGTAGCGGCATTAATGATTACACCTGCTCTATTTACAATGACTTCCTGTGAAAAGACCGATATAACACAAAATGAATATTGGGATGTAACGGTTAAAGATAGTTCGGAAGAGTATTATCAACAAATGCTTGAAATGTTCAAACAATATTTAGAAGCAGATAGCCAATTCAAAGATCAGGTTCTTAATGGATTCGATTACTTAGCTGCCTTAATTCAAGCTGGTAATGACCAAGATAAAGCATACTATGACAAAGTTAATGAAATGATGTCTATATATAGGGACATTCTAACAAATATTAATGATACAGCAGAAGAAAATCTTGCTGCAACTCAATTAGGTTTAGAAATACTTAATAATATATTTGCTACCTTAGAAGAAAATAATGAGCTGGTTAAACAATATGGGGATAGTATTATCGAGTATATGAAAACTACCCAAGAGGCAATAGAAAATGGCAACGATGCTGTTATATCAGTATTAGAACTATTCTGGGAAGATATACAAGATGGTAACACGGCTCTTCTGGAAAAATTAGACGGTTTAGGCGATATAATGAATACTAACAACAAAGAGCTTGTTGATAAAATTACAGAAATTTACGAAGACAGTGAATTATCTGCCGATGAACGCAATGAGAAAATTTTAGAAGCGATTAACGATGTAAAAGTTACGGTTGAATCTTTAGAAGCTGTAATAAAATCTCAAACTGGTGAGACAAAAGAATTGTTACAAGAATTGCTTGATTCATATAACGAAGGTAAAATTACTTCACAAGAGCTGATGCAGGCAATGTATGAAGCATTAATTGAAGGCAACACATTAGATAAGCAGCAGATAGAACAGTTAGAACAAATTTACACTGAACTGAAAGAGGGTAACTTAACAGCTGCAGAAGCAATGGATAAGATTTCTGAGTTGTTGGGTGAGATTAATGATACTTTACAAGGTATGAGCGCTCAACTTAATAGTATATTTGCTGAAATTATTGATATGAATGCTAATATTAAATCAGGTAATCAGCAAAATGCTGACAATTTTGCTTTGTTACTTGAAAATTCAGAACAACAAAGCAAATACTTAGAATTATTAGTAAATTCTAACGAAGCACAAGCCCAATTACTGGCGAAATTAGACAGCCGTGCTGAAGATGCAATTAAAGTTCTTGGAGATATTCGTGACAAGATTGGACCTATGGGTTACGATCAGTTTATCGAAGTTCTAAAACAAAACAATGCTGAACTTGTTGAAATTATTCAAACTGTAGGTGATGAATTAGGAATTACAATTGACCAGTCTGCTGATGATGCCGCTGCAGAAATTATTGAACAGTTAGAGTCATTTAAAGCGTTAATAAACAATAATCAAGAAGAAATGGATACAATTATCAATATCCTTTCATCAATAGATTTGAATACATCACTAAGTAACTCTCAAAATGCTGAATTAATTGCATTGGTAAAAGATCTTCAATCAATGGCGGACAAAGATGATGTAACACAGCAAGAAATTAATGAGAAACTCAGTGAAATCAAAGATTTGTTATCAAGCATTGATTCAACACTGAAAGAAATCAGTGCAAAATTAGATGATCAATTGGCGCAATTAATAGATATAAATGCAAATATCAAAACGAATAACCAACAAAACGCAGAATACTTGTCAAAGATATTTGAAAACACAAACAAACAAAATGAATACTTGGCGCAATTGAGAGAATCTAATGAAGCCCAAGCACAGTTACTTGCAAAACTCGATATGAGAGCAGAAGAGGCAATCAAAGTTCTTAAAGAAATCGGAGTTGAAGTTGGAAATGTAAATCTAGGTGAACTAAAAGAAATATTAATGGAGAATAATGCCAACGTAGTCGAAACAATAGAACAAGTATTTGCTGAACTTGGTATAAAAATTGATGAGACTTCAAATAATGCAGTATCGCAAATAGTTGCAGCAATAGAATCTTACAAAGATATAATTGCTGATAACAATGAAAATGTTAATACTATTATTGAACTGCTTTCGTCGATTGATTTGAATACACAACTTAATACTTCTCAAAATGCTGAATTAATTGCATTGGTAAAAGATCTTCAATCAATGGCGGGCAAAGATGATGTAACACAGCAAGAAATTAATGAGAAACTCAGTGAAATCAAAGATTTATTATCAAGTATTGATTCAACATTGAAAGAAATCAGTGCAAAATTAGATGATCAATTGGCGCAATTAATAGATATAAATGCAAATATCAAAACGAATAACCAACAAAACGCAGAATACTTGTCAAAGATATTTGAAAACACAAACAAACAAAATGAATACTTGGCGCAATTGAGAGAATCTAATGAAGCCCAAGCACAGTTACTTGCAAAACTCGATATGAGAGCAGAAGAGGCAATCAAAGTTCTTAAAGAAATCGGAGTTGAAGTTGGAAATGTAAATCTAGGTGAACTAAAAGAAATATTAATGGAGAATAATGCCAACGTAGTCGAAACAATAGAACAAGTATTTGCTGAACTTGGTATAAAAATTGATGAGACTTCAAATAATGCAGTATCGCAAATAGTTGCAGCAATAGAATCTTACAAAGATATAATTGCAAATAACAACGAAAATGTTGATACAATTATTAATCTCCTCTCATCAATAGATTTGAATACATCATTAAGTAACTCACAATTAGATAAATTACTCGGGTTGGTTGAAAAATTAGAATCCACAGTAAATAATAGCAGCTCTACACAAGAAGAAATTAATGCAAATCTTGAAGAAATAAAAGATTATCTTGCAAGTATAGACAATACTTTAAAAGATGTATTAGCTGCTCTGCAAGAAAGCTTATCAGGATTTAATTCTTTCTATAATGATTACAAGAGCAACTCAGACAGATTTTATCAAGCATTAGAAAATCTTTCTAACCAGGCTGGTAATATTGAAAATGTGCTTAAAGATATTAAAACTAACGGAAACCAGGTATTAACAAAACTTGATAATCTGCAATCAAGTGTAGTTGAAATATCAAACAGCATAGGGGAGATCATTAAAAATCAAGGTGATGACTTAACTTATGAAGAATTTCAAGAAATCTTGAAGAACCAAAGTGAGGCTAACCTTGATAGTCTAGAAGCATTGTTAAAAGCATTAGGTCTTGAAGCAGCAGACTTTACAAATAAAAAAGTAAGTGAGCTTCTTGCAGCAATTAATTCTAGCAACGCAGATTTATCAGAAACAAATAGCCTTATAACTGATTTAATCGAGCAAGTTTCAACTATAGGTGCAAGCATGCCGGATAATACCGAATTAGAAGCATTGCTGCGTGAGTTAATACAAGCATATCAAACTGGAAATGCCGATTTGAATGATAAATTGCAGGATGCAAATGATAAGTTAGATGCTCTTTATAAAGAAGTAGTTGCAATGTACCAAGAAGTTGCCGAAATTTCTGAAGACTTTAAGACTTTCAAATCCTTGTATGACACAAATACTGCAACAATATTAGGCAGGATGAGTGATATCCTGGGAAGCCTAGAAACTGCTGGTGATGAGCTTAACTCTTTGAATACCGCAATGAATATTAATAATAACTATTTAGATAAAGCAAATCAAAAATACGAAGCAATTCTTGAAAAGCTTACTAATTTAGGTGTTAGTGAAGGTACAGGCGGACTTACAAAAGAAGAATTGGAAGAAGTTCTTGCAGAAGCCGGTACATCATTAGAAGAAATGCTTAATAATTTAGGTTTAGAGCTGATAAATGCAGGAAATCTAAATACTGAAGCTATTGTAAATGCAATTCGCGGTAATATAGTTGATATGACTACTACAAATGATTTGCTGATGACATTGCGTAATTTGCTTACAAGAATTTATGGTGCGGTAGAAGATTTAGGTAATCCTACAATAACTATTGATACCTCTGATATTGAAAATGCCTTGTCATCTTTACAAGAGTTAATTAGTACGGGTAATTCGACTACTGCCGAAGTAAATGACCAAATGGCAGCTATAAATGAGGCAATGCAAGATTTGATTGAAGCTATTCAGGCTCAAAATAATACTCAAGCAGAATAATTTCTTTAGTTGCTTAATTATAAAAAACCACCTTTCAGTTATCTGAAAGGTGGTTTTATTTTTGCTTAAAGAATACTTTATTTAATTACATATTTTTCTTTTTCAAGACGCATTCTTTCTTGAGTCATTGTACTGTCTCTGTCAGCTTTATTTGTATATACACCAGAGCCAAGTAAATTAAATCCGTTCAAGCTCATCCAGCTATATCTGCCTTCTTGTACTACTTGATCCTTAGTAGAAGAATAATCAGCGTTTGATTTGACAAACTTGCCATCACCTTCTGTGGATATAATTCTTTTAGCCGGCTCTGTATCACATAAATTCCATGTATAGGTATTTCCGCTCTTACAGGTATATACTTTTCTGATTTTTGTACCAATACCTTTTTCTTTATCGGATTCAGGCATATCACCACTGCTTGCAGCGAATCCGTTTAATGTTTGCTTAGTAAATCTTCTGATTTCCGCGATATCTTCTTCATTAGTAATTGGTTTGCCGTTTTGGTCAATGTAGCCTATTCTTACAATACCATCCCAGAATTCACCAGCTTGGTTGTAGTAGATACAATCTTCGGCTTCTTTGATGATAGGAGCCTCGTCCAAGGGTATAATTGAAGCATGCTTAACTTCTTCATCAGGATTTACAAAATCATCAATAACATCGTTTACATCATCAGTAAAGCGTTTTTTGTGTTCTAATGTTGCCATTTCACCTTCTTCAGGGTTGAGTGTATGCCCTGCTCCGCCTCTGGAATTAAGGCTTTCTTCTGCAGTAAGTATTTTTAATAATTTATTATACTCGTCTTCTGACAAAAATTTCTCAGGAGTATTCAATTGCGTAATTACACTTATAAGTGCTGCTGTAACTGCGGTTGCAACTGCAGGAGCAAGATTGACATATGTTTTCTTAATAAATTCTTCTTTGTAGTAATCAAAATCTATAACATCACCTATTTTATTAATATCAATTTTACCGCCATTTTCATCTTTCATTTTCTGTAATTGTGCTTCAATTTGTTTCCTCATGTCATCAAATGCTTCTGATGTAATAAATCCATCGCCAGCTAAATCTAAGTGAAATCCAAATGAATTATCTACATTTATTTTAAGTATGCTGAGAGCACTGGTAATAAGCGTTGGTAAACTTGCAAATGCGACATCCTCTACAACTTTTAAATAGTCAATTTTGTCGCGGCCGAATCCGTACTCATCAATAAGCTTTTTAGTATTCTTTTCTGACCAGAAATTTGGATCACCTTTTTCTAAGTACATAGTTCCAAAGTCAAGTTGATATGTATCATTATCGTCTTCTTTGACTTCTATCTTTTCAATTTCGGTCATTTTAAGTTCGTTAAATCTGTCATCTTCCCTGGTAATATATAGCCCGGTGAGAGTTGTAATCCGTGTAATATCTTTAACATTAACTGTTTTACCATTAATTGTTATTGTTTCAAATTCAGATATCTTTTTATCAGCGTTAGCTTTTACAAACTCATCTGTATGATACCTATTTAACATATTTTGTAATCTTTTTATTTCGTTACTATGTCTGTTTGCATTATAATCAGGTCCTACAGTTTCACGTATCCATCTGGATATATCAGCTGGATTTGAATTAAGATCTGTTAGCAGTTTTTCTCTTCTCTTTCCAATCCCGACATAACCCTGCGCAATTGTTGCTTGGGCTTCATTTCTGTGTTCAACAGGATTTATTATGTTTTCAAGACTTTGTTTTACAAGCTCTTTTGTGTTTCCAAAATACATATTTGCTGCTTTAAGCTCTTTTATTAATACCTCTTTTGCTTCTTTTGCTTTAATTGGGTCTTCAATTCTTAAAAAACGTTGTTGGATTTGCTCCTTAGTAGGAATTTTATATTCCCCAATTAAGTTTTTATATTCATTTTTTACTGATTGAAGCTCTTTACAAACTTTAACCAAATTTGTTTTTTCTTCTTCCGACAATTCAGTCAATTCGTCTATTTTCTTGTTTTGTGCGCAGAATTTTTGTCTGTCTGTGTATTTATCTGCTTTTTTCGTAAGCTCTTTAATTTGTTTCTCAAGTTTTTCAACTTCCTTTTTTTGTTCCTTAGTTAATTTTACACCTTCAGGAACAATAGGCGCACCATTTCCTGGGGTTCTTGCTGCCAGTGATTCAGAACAATCTAATTCTAAGCCAAGTTTGTCGGCAAGCTGATTATATTCAAATAAAGCTTTATCAGCTTTTTTCTCTTGTCTTTCTGCTCTTCTGCTCCTTCCACGGTCTTCAAAACGTTCAGCTTTTCTTGTATGTTTTTCATACTCTTTTCTAAGACTATCCAATTTTTTAGCGTCATCCTTGCTAACATGTCGTACAATTGGTGTTGTTGCTACTTCTCCAGTCATAATAACATCCCCTTTTTCTTATCCTTGTGTGTTATATATATAAAGTATTTTCCTCTTCTAAAATTGCTATTTTGAAACATTGATTCTGCATGATTATCTTGAAATATAGCAATAATAAGGTTTTTATCTTTGTTTATTCTCTTTACATAACTTTACATTTCAATAATTTGAATTTTATATTATAAACAATCGACTAAAAGAGTGATTATTTTTTATATACAATTTGTTATACTTATTTTGAGGTAAAAACGTGAACAAATCCCAAATTGAAAAACAAATCAAAGAAAAAGAGCTGCAATTGGCAAGATTAAAGGATGTAGCAGACTTGTCTCCTGTTTGCGCTGAGTTATATAACAAGGCTATATTAGAGAAAGCAATATTGAAAGAAGAGTTAAAAAAACTCACTAATCCTGCGATTATAAAATTTGCTGATAAGCTAAGAACTATTTTGCCTGTTGGTGAAAAGAGAATTTGCGATTATTTTAAAAGCTAGCAGTGATATATGCAAGCATTTCACGTAATGCATTACCGCGATGTGAGAGTTTGTTCTTTTCTGCGTCACTAAATTGAGCCAATGTAATTTTATAGGAGTCCGGCACAAAGATTGGGTCGTATCCAAAGCCATTATTACCGGCTGGTGTGAAGGCGATTTTTCCTCTGCAATAACCTGTTGTTTGGTGAATAATTTTTCCATCTGGAGCAGTTAATGTCATAGCACAGATAAAATATGCGTTTCTGTTTGTTATTCCGTCTAGTTCTTTGAGTAATTTTTGTATTCTCAGCTCTTGTGTTTCAGCATATCTAGCAGAATAAAGACCAGGCGCACCGTTAAGTGTTTCAACGCATAGTCCTGAGTCATCAGCAAGCGACATTGCACCTGACAGTTTTGCAGCTTCAAATGCTTTAATATAGGAGTTTTCTTCAAATGTTTTTCCTGTTTCTGACGGACTAAAACTCGGCGGGGGTAGTATAAAGGTTACATTAGAACCTTCCGCGATTTCATTTACTTCTTTTAGTTTGTTTTTATTGCCTGTTGCAAAAACTATTTCCATACATCTAAACTCCCCATCGGCGATTCCGTGTGCCAAATTCAATAATGGCATCGCATAATGCATCACAGTCAAATTCCGGCCAAAATTTTTCAGTTACATATAACTCTGTATATGCAAGCTGCCAGAGCAGATAGTTCGAGAGTCTCATTTCTCCGCCTGTTCTGATTAGTAAATCAGGATCAGGGATGCCGGCAGTGTATAATTTATTGGATATATCATCTTCTGTTATAGAGTCAATCTCTTTTTTATTATTTAGTACTTGTTTGGCTAATTCTTTACAAGCATGCAGTATTTCGGCTTTTGAGCCGTAATTGAACGCAATTTGAAGCTTGACTCCTGTATTATTTTTTGTTTTATTAATGGCATTACTTACAATCTTTTGTAAATTTTTGCTTAATCCCTCAATATTACCGATAAAATTTACTACTACACCATTAGAGTGCATTTCGTCAAGTTCATTTTTTAGAGTATTAGCAAGTAAATCCATTAAAAAATTGACTTCATCAGTGGATCTGCTCCAATTCTCGGTTGAAAAAGCATAAACAGTTAAGTACTTAATTCCTAAATCATCAGCAGCTCGAAGTGTACGTTTTAGTGCGTTTACTCCTTCGTTATGTCCAAAAGCAGATGGCAGATGTTTTTGCTTTGCCCAGCGGCGGTTTCCGTCCATTATTATTGCTGCGTGCTTAAAGCCCGTTTCTTTAACAATTTCTTTTGCTGTTTCTTTCTTGTTTTCTAATAAAACCATAATAACTATATAATACAACAAACATTAAATTGTACATTACAAATTAAAATTTTTATGCTACAATGATGTTGTGTATAGAGGAGTTAAATATGAAGAGAAGTAATAAATATATATTTTTGCTGTTGTTAATATTAGGTATAAGTATACCTGCTTCGGTTATTGCTGACCCTGCTGCGGCTCCGCCGGCTCAAATCCAGGAAATCAAAACCGTTCCATCTGAAATAGATACTTCGAGTGCGGTTAATGTTACTCCGCTGGCTTTGGTAGCAAATCCTTCTGCTTACCTTAATAAAGTAGTGATTATGAATGCAAAATTTAATAATTTCTCTACCGTCGGACTTGATTATCCGCCTGCACTGAGAAAAACAGAAGATTATATTGGACTTATGGTGTTTAGAGATAATACCCAATATGATATTCCTCTGTCTGAACTAAAAATGTTTTTGAAGCGTGAAGATGCACAAAAATTTGTAGATTTAAAATCAAAAGACGAGGTTAAAATTGTAGGAAAAGTCTTTTCTACTGCGCTGGGCGATCCGTGGGTAGATATTTTATCGCTAGAAAGTATTAATAAAAAATAATTGGAGGAGATTCTATGCCAAAGAATGATGTGTTTTTGACCATTCACGGTCACTTTTATCAGCCTCCAAGAGAAAATCCGTGGCTGGAAGCTATTGAGCTGCAAGAAAGCGCTGCTCCTTGTCATGATTGGAACGAAAGAGTTTGTAAAGAATGTTATAATCCAAACTCAGTATCCAAAATAGTTGATAATAAAGGGCGTATACTTGACGTCGTAAATAATTATGAGTATATGAGTTTTAACTTCGGACCGACACTGCTTTCGTGGATGGAAGAGTTTGCTCCTCTGACGTATGAACGCATTATTAAAGCTGATATAATGAGTATAAAAAATCATAACGGACACGGTAATGCTATTGCTCAGGTTTATAACCACATAATAATGCCGTTAGCTAATGAACGCGATAAACAAACCCAGGTAAAGTGGGGAATTAAAGATTTTGAATATAGGTTTGGCAGATTGCCTGAAGGAATGTGGCTTGCAGAAACTGCTGTTGATGACGATACATTGAGGGTTCTGGCAGAAAATGGTATAAAATTTACAATACTTTCACCTTTCCAAGCTCAAAAAGTGAAAAAGGAAGGTGATAAAGATTGGGTTGATGTAAGCTGGGGAAATATTGATCCGGCGCGTTCATACAGATATTATATAAAGTCTGCCCCTGGTAAGTATATAGATTTATTCTTTTATGACGGAGCAATTTCTCGCTCCGTTGCGTTTGATGAAATCTTAAAAGATGGTAATAAGTTTGTCCGCCGTTTGACCGACGGTATATCAGATTTAAGGGATTATCCGCAGCTGATTAATATAGCTACTGATGGTGAAAGCTACGGTCACCATACAAAATTTGGCGATATGGGACTGTCTTATGCTCTAAAATTAAAAGTAAAAGATGCCGGCTTTAAAATTACAAATTATGGTGAGTACTTAGAAAAATACAGAAGTGATTGGGTGGTGGATATTAAGCCAGTATCTTCCTGGAGTTGTTTCCATGGGGTTGGAAGATGGTGTGAGGATTGCGGCTGCTCAACCGGCGGACATCCTGGCTGGAACCAAAAATGGAGAAAGCCGCTTAGAGATGCGCTTGACTTCTTGCGTGATGAAACCGTTACTATCTATAAAAACCACGCAAAAAAATACTTTAAAGATCCCAAGGAGGCAAGAGAAAATTATATTAATGTAATTCTTGATAGAAGTGAAACCAATGTAAAAAAATTCCAAGAAGAGTATTTTCTGCCGGATTTAGATAATGATATGAAGGTTAAAGGAATGAAACTTCTTGAAATTCAACGACATGCAATGCTGATGTATACAAGCTGCGGGTGGTTTTTCTCAGAAATTTCAGGTATTGAAACAGTTCAGATTATGAAGTACGCTGCACGCGTCTTGCAGTTATTAAAAGTTTTTAGCAAAAAAGATTTTGAAACTCCGTTTTTGGAAATCTTATCTGAAGCTAAGAGTAATATCCCTGAATTTGGAAATGGCAGAGATATTTTTGAAAAATTCGTAAGCCCGTCTGTTGTTACGCCTAAACAAATTGTAAGTCTTTGGGCGGTATCTTCAATGTATAGAGATGTTGACGATGAAGAAATTGTTTATAGTTATAAAATTAAGCAAAATTCTTATAAAAAAATTTCCAAAGCTGATTCTCAATTATTGATAGGTAATATCGAAATTGAATCGCAAATTACGCGCGAGAGGCTGAATATGATATTTGCACTTTTACAATTCTCTGATGGAGATTTTCACTGTGCAATATCTGGATATAATGAAGATTTTACAGATATGCGCAAGGAGCTTATTAAAACGTATTTAACCTCTCCTGTTACTGAAATATTACGTTTAATTGACAAATATTTTGGAGAAGAATACTTTACTTTAAAAGATATTTTCATTGAAGCAAGAAAAAAATTGCTTGATACCCTGTTAAAAGACAAGATGGAGGCTTTTGCAAACACTTATGAAACATTATATACGGAGAGTAAAGGGTCAATATATCAGCTGCAGTCATTGGGCTTAGAGCCTCCCATTGAGTTTAAGCTTGTTGCACAATATGTTCTTGCAAAACAGTTTAATGCACTATTTGCCGATGCAAAAAATCCTACTTTTGAGTCGATACAAAAGGCTATGGACATTAATTTTGAAGCAAAGCAGCTCGGTATATCTATTTATAAAAACCCGACAAATAAAATATTCTCTAAAAAGATTGCTCAAAGTGTAGCAAGACTTGCTGCGTCACTTGAAATACAGCAGGCAGAAGCGACATTAGAACTGTTAGGGCATATTGAAGATTTAGATCTCCAGGTTGATATTTCTGACGCACAAGGGATTTACTTTAGTAAAATTGTAAGTGCGTTTGATGATATTTTACATCATATTGATTATACACTTGATAAAGATTTTATAAGTATGTTATTTGAAGTTGGAAAAAGATTAAACATTAATACGGAATTTTACGAACAGATGTTTAATAAAGCACTGGTTAATGCTATTAATAATGAATCGGAGGAGGATAATTAATGAAAAAGAGTTTAGCAAAAGTTTTTGCAGCGTGTTTTGCTCTTGGGTTAGGTATTGGAATTGGCGCTAACAATATGGCAATTTCAGATATCCCGAGTAATTACAGAGTTGCAGTTGTTGATGTTGCAAAAATAGTATCAAATTCGCAGCAGGTTAAGTTGCTTAAAGATGAACAACTTCGTAATAAAACAGAGCTTGAAAATTATATTAATGCGGCGCGTGCTGATGTTAATAAGCAAACAGACAAGTTCAAAAAAAAGCAGCTTACAGACCGATATGACAAGGAATTGAATGCTAAAAGAAAAACTATGCAGATGTCATATAATCAAAAGTTAAAAAAGATTGAGGATAATATAAATAATGTTATTGCTCAAAGAGCAAAGGCAGAAGGATATAATCTAATACTCTCAAAGAGCTCAGTACTATACGGGGGTACAGATATTACTTCTTCAATAAGCCAATATGTAAGATAGTTAAATAAACAGATTACTTAACCGGCAATTCTTTGCCGGTTGTTTTTTGCTTTTGAAAATTAATTAGATATAGAAGCCCTAATCCTGCTAAAAACGCACCGCAACTTGCAATAGCCAGATATTTTTTAATTGGATTTTTCTTTGGTTCATTAGATATAATAATATCTTTATATTTTTGTATTTCTTTAAATATTTCAGGATATTTTTTATCCAGGCCAAGATATTTGAACCTTCTTTCATAAATATCAAAAATATTTATACCGAAACCATTGTTAAGAGCTTGATTATATCTTTCCATATAGTCAGCTGGGATTCTGTATCTGTAGTTTTCGTACCAATTTAAATCATGAGAATCAAAAACCTTATTACTACCTAATACATCCATAAAATAAAACATTGTATTTTGCCCTGCGAAAGACTCAGCTGCTTTTGCTTTTGCAAATTCTGATGGGTTTGTTAGAAGGGTTTCAAGTGGAATATTATATTTTGAGGATAAAATTTCTGCTTGCGCCAGTTTTTTATTATACAATTCTTTATATTTGGAAATATGTTCATTGTATAGATTAGTATCACTTTTCAATATGTTAATATCACCGCCGAAGGTTTTATTTAGTAATTTTATAATTTCGCTTTTTGATAATGTCTCAAAATTAATGGCTTCAAGAGCTGCAAATTTTCTTAGCGGAAGCACATCCTGATTGCCTAGTCCTGATATAAGAAATTCTGGTGAAAATAGCTGGTGATTTATAAAAGCTGATAAATGCCCCCAATCATGCCCCATATATTGCATTGAATATACTTTCATTCTTCGTTGAATAAATGAGCGGTTAATATTATCCAAAGGAAAATCCTCTGAAGCTGCCTCGAATTCGTATAAAAGATTTTTTTCATTGAATTTTTCTCCGCAGACTTTTTTTACGGTGTCTTCAATAAGTTTTAACAGTGCATCTGTTTTTAGTTGTCTATGCTCAATATCTTTAGTCTTTATATCTCGTATTGCGGGATTTAGATACGCCCAGGCTACATCAAACCTTATTGCACCGTCATATCTTTGTGCAAAAAGTTCAGTTTTTCGCTTAAGGAGTTTTGCAGCAGGTGAATTTGCATCAAGAATTGTATTATAATCAAGTGCCGGAAGTCCCCAGCCTATATCTTTTCCCTCCATAAAAGCTTTGGGGTATGCGAATCTTTCTGCCTCGCTAAAACCTATTAACATATCCCCGGTTAGAGTTAGTCCTATTTTTTTTAGTTCTGTCTTTGACTTGTTTAGGAACTTATCGGCAAGAAACTGTTTAAATTTATAAAACTCAATATCATCTTTATTTTTTTCAAAAAGTTCGGCTAAACGTTTATTTTTTTCTTCTGAAACAAAATCCGAGTTGTATAGATTTTTGTCAATATAAGACCAGTGCTTAAGAGATTTATTATATTTCGATAAAAGATTTTGATATATGGCGTGCGGATTAAGCCAATCATTATTTGCTGTTACAAAAATTGAAAACTCTTTTTTTAAGGTGGAGTTTTGCGGCAGATGCTTAAATCGTTGAAAAGCATTTTTAAGGATTTTTTCGTTTTGAGAGTTAGATTTTAAAACATTTTCCCAATTAAGTATTTCAGTTTTGTTAGCAGCTGTGTTAGCTTTAGCTATAGATAATACCTCATCAATAGTAAGCAGATTACCAAATTCTTTTTTGGTAAGTTCTATAGGTGGGATAAGATGCGAACCTAGAGAAAGGGCAGCGCCAGAATAAGGACAGCAGAAGCCGTTTTTAGAGCTTATACGATATTCACCCTGCGGATGAACTTCTACCATGGTAATCCCTATAAGGGATTTCATTTCTTTAAGATACTTAAGTCCTTCTTTACTGAATAAATAACCTATACCTGTATCTTGTCCGGGAGCGGCAGGCAGACAAGGATCGTGGATAATTAATATATTATGACCTGTATGATTTAAAATGGTTTGTACCTGTGGGTGCAGCTTATTTACGCGTTTTTCTTCACGCTTAGTAAATCTGCGCTCAAAAATAATATTCTTTTGAATAGAATTAATACGCATAAAAACTCCTGTTTAATTAATATACCAAAATAAAAGATTTTGCTATTTAGAAATATTATTGTAACATTTTGAAACATTTTTAAGTTTAATGCGTCATGTTAAATATAGGGATTAAGGAGGATAGTATATGGGATTTCCAATAAAAAAAGAACGTGACGAATATATTTTTGATAGCGATTTTAATACAGAAAGTGAAGAAGTAAAAACATTCAGTTCAATAATGGATGCAGATGATTTGCTGCAAATGTACCTCAAGGATGTTGGAAGAACAAAAATGCTTACCTCAGAAGAGGAATTAAAATTAGGGAAAATTATACGAGAAGGTAAAAAACAGGAGAAAGAAATAGCAAAAAAGAAGATAGTCAATGCAAATCTGCGACTTGTTGTGAGTATAGCTAAAAAATACACAGGACATGGTGTTTTGTTTATGGATTTGGTTCAGGAAGGCAGTTTAGGATTGATAAGAGCAGCTGAGAAGTATGATTACCGTAAAGGATATAAGTTTTCAACTTATGCTACGTGGTGGATAAAGCAGACAATGATACGAGCTATATCAAACACTGCAAAGTTAATTAGAATTCCTGTTCACATGCAGGATAAGATGCGTAAATACAAAAAAGCTTATTCGAAGTTTACATTTTTGCATGGACGAGAGCCAAGTGTAGATGAAATGGTTGAGTTGACAGGGTTTGATAAGAAAAAGCTTAAACTTATTACTTCTGCAATTTCAAAAGATCCAATCAGCCTCGATGCACCTATAACGGAAGACTTGTCTGTTGAAGATTATATAGTCGATACTTCATACAAATCTCCTGAAAGTATTACATCAGATAAAATCCTTACAGAAAGCATGGATGAGTTGATGAGTTATTTGGACGTGAGAGAAAAAGAAATTCTGAGCTGCAGGTTTGGAATAAATAATGAGGATTATAAGACGTTGGAGCAGATTGGTCAAAATCTTGGTTTTTCAAAAGAAAGAATAAGACAGTTGGAAAGTGCGGCACTTGCTAAACTAAGGAGCAAAGCTGAGTTGCAGCACTTCAAGGACTATATAAGAGAGGAATAATGGTTAAGAAAAACGGATGTTAATGAACTGTAATCCTAAAACTGACTTTTTTACTTTGTCTAGTTTTTAAGGTTCAGTTCATAATGTCTGTTTTTAGTATCCTACAGACCACTTAAATGTACGCTGTGATTTTCTCTTTTGTTCCGGGGTTATATCTACCGAGACTTCGGGGGTTTCAATTACCTTATCTGCTTTTTGGAGGAAATTATTTTTTTGCATAGTGGCATCAACGTTTTTAAAAGATTTAAGCTCATCAAGACTGTTTTGCAGCTCTGTATTTTCCTCATTAAGCATAATAGTCTGCCTGCTTAGTTCATTCAGCTTTAGCTCAGTTGAGAGAACAAAATAATAACTGGCAAATGATACAAGAACAATAAGTCCTAATAGTATACACAAAGTGGTGTTAATTTTTTTTATTGCCATATCTCTAACGAAATTCTCCTTTGGAAAATAGCCTTCAATAACACGGTTGAAATCTGGTTCAACTAACGGATTATTTGTATAATTTTGTTTAGATTTTAAAATATCAGCTCTGCCGGCGTGTTGTACTTTGTAATAACTGTTATTAGCAATTGATTGAGCCAATTAACTACCCCCATACTCTGATACATTTTGCCGCCCTTAGCTTTGCACTGCGCGACGGCGGATTGATTTTTATCTCTTCATCTGACGGAACGATTGGTTTTTTTGTTATTAATTCTATTCTTGGCGGCTTGCAAGTGCATATAAGATTATTACATCTGCAATTTTGCGCCTCTTTTTTTAGTTTTGTTTTAACCAGCCTATCCTCTAATGAATGGAAACTTATTACAGAAATTATAGCATTTTCATCGAGCAAATCCAAGGCTTCGTTAAGAATTGTATCTATATTTTTTAACTCGTGGTTCACTTCTATTCTTATTGCCTGGAATACTCGTGTTGCCGGGTGCAGATTTGATTTTACTTTAGGCACGGCGCTTAAGATAATGTTTGATAATTCTAAAGTTGTTTTAATCGGAGTTTTTTTTCTTTCCTCAACAATTTTTTTAGCAATTCTTTTTGAAAAGTGTTCTTCACCATACTCTGAGAATATCTTTACAAGTTCATCTTCTTTGTATCGGTTTACAACATCATAAGCAGAAAATTCAGTGGTTGTATCGAATCGCATATCTAGAGGGGCATCTTTTGAAAATGAAAACCCTCGTTTAGCGGTTGTGAGCTGGTGATAAGAAGCCCCTAAGTCAAGCAGTATACCGCCGTTTACTTTGTTAATTCCTAAATCTTGAAGAACGGATTTAATCTTTGTGTACGATGATTTTACTATTGTTAAGTTGTTATAATTTTTTAACCGCTCTTTTGCTGCCGAAATAGCCTCATCATCAATATCAAAAGCAATTAATTTTCCTGATGGAGCAATTTTTTGCAGTAAGTATTCACTGTGTCCGCCGCCGCCGAGTGTGCAGTCAATGTATAACTTTCCAGGCATGGGATTCATTATATCAACTGTTTCTTTTTTCATTACTGTATAATGAATAAATTCTGTCATCTTTACTTTCTCTCTTCATTATTAATAGAAATTTAGACCCCTTGTAATATACCTTCTAAAACGAGTTTAATATGAGCATAATTAAGCCCGCCCTGCATATAAGCCGCATAAGGAGGTCTTAAGGGACCATCTGCTGAAAGCTCTATTGTAGAGCCTTCTATAAAAGTACCTCCAGCCATAATTACTTTGTCCTCATAACCCGGAACATCATCAGGAATAGGCGTTACATACGAGTTTACAGGCGAAAGAGCTTGTACTGTTTTACAGAAGTGCTCAAGCGGCTCTTGTTTGTCAAATATTATAGTTTGAATAATATCTGTACGCGGTTCGTCATGGCGCGGTGTTGACTTGTAACCAATATCTTCAAATACTTTGCTTGCCAGAACAGCTCCTTTAACAGCCTCAGATACAATAGAAGGCGCCATAAAGAGTCCTTGGAATATAAGTCTGTGCTGGTTAAGCATAGCTCCGCCTTCGGCGCCGATGCCGGGAGCTGTAAGTGCCATTGCGGCTTGCTCTACATATTCTTTTTTCCCTGCTACGTAGCCGCCGGTTTCAACAATCCCTCCTCCCGGATTCTTGATAAGCGAGCCTGCAATTATGTCTGCGCCTGCTTCAAGCGGCTCTTCTTTTTCTACAAATTCACCGTAACAGTTATCAACAAAACAAATACAATCAGGATTTTTACTTTTTACAATATTTACTATTTTACGAATGGTATCTATATTAAGTGACTTTCTAGTTGAATATCCTCTTGAACGTTGAATTTCAACCATTGTAACACTTCTATCAATAGCGGATGCAAGACGCTCAAAATCAATATCTTCAGATTGTGTAAGAGGAATTTCATCATACAAAACTCCATGACCAATTAATGATTCTCGTTTTCCGCCGGTTATGCCAATAACCTCCTGCATAGTGTCATAAGGAGCACCCGCCGCAGAAATTAATTTATCACCGTACCTTAAATTACCGAATAGGACACAAGAAAGAGCGTGAGTACCAGATACAAAGTGGTTTCTTGCAATCGCCGATTCAGCACAAAAAACCTGGGCAAAAACCTTGTCTAGTATCTCTTTTCCAACATCGTCATGTCCGTAGCCTGAAACAGTGTAAAAATGCTCCGGCGCAACTTTATTATCAATAAATGCTTTGAGTACTTTCTTTTGATTGTAATCTCTTATATCATCAATTAATTCAAATTCTTTTACTAATGCTTTTTCGGCTTGTTTTAAATTGTACTTCATATCCTTGTACATTATCCTCCACAATAAAATCATATCAAAAATACAAAAAAAAAGCGTACCTGAATAAATCCAAGTACGACTTCGTAATTGTGAGGATAAATAATATTTTTAGTAAGATAAACTTTTTAATTATGCACCGAATTTAGGAACATCCTGTGTTGCATTAGAGAGTGCCGATTCTATACTTTCTAATCGAGATTGTGCATAGGTTAATTGAGCTTCGTTTGATGCTTGTTCTATATCAATTAATGTATCTTCTTCGTTTAACGGGGCAAGTGCCATTTGCTCTTCGTCTTCCAGTTCTTGCGTTTTAGCCTCTAACCAAATTGATACTTGATCATTAACATTAGTAGTGAATGTACTGCAATACTGCTGCATCATTTGCTTTTGTATTGCTTTTTGGTTATTAATTTGCATTGCAGCTTGTTGTGCTTGCTGCATTTTTTCTTGGAACTCTTTATTATTAGTAAAATTCGCTTCAAATTGTTTTTGCAAATCTTTTACCGTAGGATCATCATATCCTTTTTCTTGAATCGCAGTTTGTAACTTTTTGTAGCTCTCTGCATATTCTTTTTGATAATACATATTATTGCTATCATTCGTTAAGAGCAGCGATTGTGCATCAACCATTTGGAATTGACTGGACATAGCTAGCATATTATTATTCATAATACTGTTAGTCATTGAAGTCATTTGTTTAGCTTGGGCTTCAAGTCTTGATTGCTTCTTTGCAAAAGATTTTTGGACAGCTTCAATCCGTTTAGTGATTCTGTCCTTACGCGTGCCAATAGAAGTTTGAGCTAAAGTCAATTTATTGACTTTGCGCTTCAGGCTCATTTTTTGATGTAATAATAACAAATATGCCATTTGCTTCTATAGCTCCGTGTGTTTTGTATCCTCATATATATAAAGTATTTCTTATATACATTAATTGCCAAAAGTATATAATTTTGTTACAAAACTTTACATGTTTTTTGGGTGTTTCAAGATGTTAATCAAAGTGTTGAAAAATCTTAAGACATAATTTACCGCGCATTATGCAAAGTGATTAAAAAAAAGTCCTGAACAGAATTCAGAACTTTACATTAAGTGTATTATTTTTAGACTTACTATATTTTATTAGTATAAATATATTATGTAAATACTTTAAGTATCTTATTTTAATAAAAAGCTATTTTACAGTATTGAAAATTCTATCCCCTGCATCACCTAGTCCTGGTAGTATATATCCGTTGGCATTAAGCGATTGATCTATAGCAGCGGTGAATATTTCAATATCCGGGTAGGAATTTTTTATATTTTTTATTCCTTCTGGTGCTGCAATTAAACATACACATCTTATATGAGATACGTCCAGACCTTTGCCCTCATACATTTTAATCGTTTCCAATAATGAGTTGCCGGTTGCAAGCATTGGGTCTGTTAAATAAACATATGTTTTTTCAGGATTTTCAAATTTTTCGGGCAGTTTATTATAATACCATATAGGTTTAAGAGTTTTTTCATCTCTGTACATTCCGATATGGCGGATTTCTGCTCTTGGCAGCATATCAGAGGCTGAGTCTGTAAAAACAAGCCCTGCTCTAAGTATTGGTGAAATTATAATCCTTAAATTCCTGTCTATTGATTTTGTAGTAAATTTCATTAATGGTGTTTCAACTTCTGTATCAACTTGAGGCAGGTTTTTTGATGCTTCATAGAGCAGTACATTTGTTATCTGTCTTGTTGCACATTTGACACCCATAGTATCAGTATATTTACTTCTTAGTATGCACAGGTTTTCATTAACCACAGGTGTTGATATTACAAATACGTTTTTAAATTCCATTTATTAATCCTTCCGCAATTTTTTTCCAAATTCAGAAACCCTATTATTTGAATTATCTAACCAACGATTTGTAAATTCAAGAAACTTTACGAATTGTAAATTATCATTATTTTGAGGTATTTCAAGATCAAAGTTTGCAGCATTTATGCTTGCATTAAAAGCAGAAATCCCAAAGCATATATCCATAAATTTATTATACATTTCGTATAACAGACTTAAAGATTTGCTTAAACGCGTAGGATTAACCACTTTTATATAGTCAACATTTTCGCCGTCGTCCGCTCCCGTTGGAGGATAGAGTTCAAGAGATCGAGAACCTGCCATTCCGCTAAATTCTACAGTCGCAGTTGTTCCCCACGGTAAATGAATATTTTTATCTCTTATTATAAATTTTATATATACATTATCATCAACGATTTTAATATCGCTTACGTAGCCTACCTGTACTCCCATTAATTTGACCGGCGAGCCGACTATAAGACCATCAATATCAGACATAAATATTTTATGAGTTTCGTATTCTTTTTGCGACTGCCGGTATAATACAGAGATTGAAAGAAAGAATGCGAGAATAAGAATAATCCACACAAGTATTTCTATACGTATATACTTATTAAAATTCTTCATAGGGTTATTATAATACAAATTATTAACATTTAGAAACAATAGAAAAATTATCTGAGCCCCTTAGGTGGAATAAGTCTCAGTACTCCTCCTACATAGTCTGGATCATTTATTTCTATTCCTGTAGCTCCGCAATAATGCCCTATTTTGAAAAAAGTATCATCATCGTGTGTAAGAACGGAATTTGCGTCGTAAGGGTTGTACGCTGAACAGAAGGCTTCTCTGTAGGTTCTTGGAAAAACTCCTTTGTAGGTCTGACCCGTGATATATCTACCGATTGTTCCATTATCAATATAAGCCGGTAAAATTCCGACATTATCAACTACATTTGTTGGATTATACAGCAATGAATAATTACCGCCATCCTTTACATTTCCTATAAGAATCATCATAGGCTCAAAATGGGTTGGTTTTGTCGCCTGCGAGCCGGATCTGTAAAAACCTGTGTGAAAAATAACACGATATGTAACGGACTCATTATTATTTGCTTTTGTTTTAATTGTTGGAATGGTAACGTCGCAGTAATCATAGTATAAATCTCCGTTAATACTGCCGCAACTAAAACTCGTTATATCATCTTCATTTATTCTAAAGTCGTCATTTACCAAATCATCTAAGTGCTGTTTGAAAGCACTTGCAATGTTTGAAACGGATTTCGGCTCGCCAGTTGTTGGATTGTAGTTTTCAATGTGTTTTTGGCGGTATAAAAAGTCTTCAAAGGTTATCATAAGGGTGTTAAATGTTCTATAATAGTATAAATTATAAGCATTTCTTAAGCTTTCAGTAGCTGCAGTCATACAGAGCGCTATCAATATACCAATTATCATAAGGACAATAAGTATTTCAGCGAATGTAAATGCTTTTTTCATTCCAAGCCCTCCAGAAATTCTTCGTATGTATATACTATACCACATTTTCCATGAATTTTATCATTTGTTACATTTAAAAGGGTTTTATTCTCCATGACCGCATAAACCTGGATATTTCTTTTTTGTGCCTCAAATACAGGAATTGAACCTAAAGCATTATAAGGCATGAGTAAAAAATCCAGCTGCTCAATGGTTATACCGCCAGTTGAATTTATTAACGGCGCATTATTGAGCCCAATAAGTATACACGGTAAAAAAGTAGGTGTAATATATTCTGCGGAACATCTTGCGTCTACAATATCAGTTGAAATACTTATATTATCAAAAGCTGGAGAATGTGCACATGGTATTTTGAGTTCTCTTGTAATGTAATGTGATATAATAGCTTCTACACCGCCAATTGGATCAACTCCTTCCCCATGTGAATAATCATCTGAAGCGTCTTCTTCAAAACGGCACACAGCAGCAATAGCTTCTGCCCCTTTGTCTATAAGCTTTTTAGCACTTCTTAATAATGTGTCTGGCGCTAATATCCCTCCTGTTGAATAATTTCCTTTGTTTTCGAAATAAACGCCAACATCTTCATCCGTTATGTCATATCCAATTATGTTTATCCCATATACTGTTGTGACAGCGTTGATAGTGTTAATATGGACATTCAGTACATTTTGCGGAATTGCTCTATCAAATATGATTCCTATTTTATTATTGTTTTTTGGTGTTAATGATAAATTTCCTTTAAAAAATTCATCAATTGCGTACCCTTCTACATAAAGCATGTTTCCAGTAATCCCTGAAAAACAACCGGCATTAACCACATTAGGATTAACAATTAATTTGCAGCGCTCAGCAATTTTCTTAGCATAACCAGAGGCGTCTCCTGCAAAACCGCCTATTGAAGCGCCTATTCCTGTTGGTACTATTAAAGCTCCTAATTTAACCATATAACTATTATAAAACCAAATACTCCAGCTGTATACCCATATAAGGTAATGAATTTAATTATAATCAAACACATAATTTAGAAGTTAGTTTTCTCGGAAAGAGTGTATCTGAGAAAAAGGAGGTAAAAATGACGATTAAAAAACTGACTGTGGCAGCTGCAATTGCCGTTGGAATAGCAACGTGTTCATTTAATAGTGCAATGGCAGCCTGCCCGTGTGACCAACGTCCTGTGGTCACTGGAGAATCATGTTGTCAAGCGGAGGATATTCCTGTTGTAACAGGAGCTGCGTGCCCTTGTGAAACGGAAGTCCCGAGCTGCGGATGTGATGTTCCTGATTGTGACGAACCTGCAGTACCGTCTTGTGCTGTGTGTCCTAATGCCGCTCCTGTTTCAAGATGTTCTATGAACCAGGTTTATGCTTACCCTAATGCGATTTACGGCTCAAATAATTACATAGGTGAATGTGCAAGTTCAGCAGCAACCTTTAGAGGAGAAGGCGGTTTTACAGTTGGTACTCATGGTTTAAATAGTTCAACAATGGGAGCTGCAGTCCTTCCTGAAGGAACAATGACAGGTGCTGCTGCGGATATTCCTTGTTTAAATGATTCTTCTGTGGCGCATAGCGGCGTTCCAATATTACGAGACGAAAGAAAAATGGATGGCAACGGCTGCCCAATTCAAATTAGTACCGCAAACTCTATTCAGGCAATCAAAAAGACAATGGTTCCTTTTGATTTGTCGCAATTTAATAATGTTACAGGAGCCGCAGCTGATATTCCCAGCATGAATATGTTTCCTGATGTTCCGAACAATTACTGGGCATCTTGTCCAATAGATAAACTTGCAATGAATGATGTGGTTGTAGGTTATCCTGACAGAATGTTTAAGCCGTCAAGAAATATAAGCAGGGCAGAATTTGCAACAATGATTGTTAAAGGTTTTAATAAAAATGACTGCGGATGCGGTACAGAAGCTTTATTTAGTGATGTGCCGGCTTCTCACTGGGCAAATTCTGTGATTGCAAAGGCTGTTCATGAAAATCTTCTAAAAGGTTATCCTGACGGGTTATTCAAGCCAAATAATAATGTAACTCGTGCGGAAGCTTTATGCGCAATGTCTAAAGGTATTAATATTGAAATGGATGCAGCAAAAGCTCAGCAAGTATTATCCTGCTATTCTGACGGTGCATCAGTACCTGAATGGGCAAGAATTCCTATTGCAAAAGCCTTAGAAAGCGGTGCATTGAAATCTTCCCCGAATTCTAAAATGATTAGACCGTATGCGGAAGCAACACGTGCTGAAATTGCTTCTATGCTCCAAAATGTGCGTGTAGCAATGGGTTATGACACAAATCCAACGACAGCAAATGACACTTGTCCGATTTGTCCCACAGATAAAAAAGCTTACGTAGAAAATGAGCAAATAGTTAAAATACCTACTTTAGAGCTAAAATTCTTAGATGAGATAAATGCGAAATCTTCGCATGTAGGGCAGATATTTGCTGCAAAAACGTTAGAGGATGTGACAATTGACGGACAGTTGTTCCCTTGCGGATCAAAAGTAACTGGTAAAGTTGTTGAGGTTGTAAGACCTTCTGGCTGTCAAAAAGGTGCATTAAAACTTGCCTTTACCGACATTAGCAATAATGGCTGCAAGGCTAAATTACCAAGACAAATTTTAACAGCTCAAGTAGACTGTTCAAAACAGCCAAATATTATAGCCAGACTTGTAACAGCCCCATTCACCTGGGCAGGGTCTATGGTTGGTATAGTCGGCAGAACTACAGGCGGTATGCTCTCTAATCTTGGAAATGCTGTAGAAAATGTTTCTAACGGTACAGGTATCGCCCTTGGGGATATTTTCCAAGGTCAATTGGGAGCATCGGCAAGGAGCTTGGGTGGTGCGCTCTTCCAAACAGTTAAAGCTCCAATTGATATTACAAGAACTGCGCTTTCCGGTACATTTGGCTTATTACAGTCAACCGGCGACGAGGTTGCATATCTTGTAGATGCCAAAGGCTATAAAATATCTTCTATAAATCCGAGAGAACACGTTACAATAGCTTTCGGATGCAGCGAATAGTGAGTAAATCGTTCGCTTCCGGGCTGCCGATATTTATCGGCAGCCCCTTTTTATTTGTTTATTCTTGAGGCAAAGTGTGCTTAACAAAAATTTACAAAATAAATGTAAAATTTTGTAAACAATAATTGTTATATATACATTTATTCTTGACGAGAGATTTTTAAGTAGTACGATTAGAGAACATGCGTATGTATGGGGATTTAGTCCGAAAATAATAAAAAATTTATAGCAAATATACACTTTTTATATAGTTTATGTACACCATTAGAATAGATGAGGTGATTTAATGTCGACAACGAAATATGCTAAAAGAGTAACTCCGATGGGCATTCCAAATACAAGATTGGATGATTTACCGGATTTAATTGATGTGCAGAAGAAATCGTTTGAGTGGTTTCTAAAAGAAGGCTTAAAAGAAGAATTACTTGCCTTCAGTCCTGTAAAAGATTATACAGGACGGTTAGAGCTGCACTTTCTCCCTAACTATACTTTCGATAATGCAAAGTATACTGTTGAAGAAGCCCGCATTCATGATGCGACTTATGCAAAACAGCTTCGAGTTATGGTAAGGCTTGTAAACCGTGACAGCGGTGAAATAAAAGAACAAGAAGTTTATATCGGTGATATTCCTACAATGACCGATAAAGGCACGTTTATTGTCAATGGTGCTGAACGTGTTATTGTATCTCAAATTGTTCGCTCTCCCGGTGTTTACTTTAAAAGAGAAATTTCTCCGACAGGTAAACGTCTCTATAATGCAACCATGATACCTAATCGCGGGGCGTGGCTTAAAATTGAGACTGATTCAAATGACTTAATCTATGTAAAGATTGATAAAAACAGAAAAATTCTTGCAACTACACTTCTTAAAGCAATGGGGATTACGGTTTCTGAAATGGAAACGCTGTTTACCCACTTTGAGTTTTTGAAAAAAACTTTAGATAAGGATACTACAGAGACTACAGATGAAGCGTTGATTGAAGTATACAAAAAACTTCGTCCTGGTGATCCTGCATCAGCCGCAGGCGGACGTCAAATACTTGAAGCAAGATTTTTTGATGAAAAGAAATACGATATAGGCAGGGTTGGTCGTTATAAATTAAATAAAAAATTAAATTTAAATATTTCGAAAAACCAGCGTACGCTTACTGTTCAGGATATTGTCGCGTCTATTGAGTACTTGATTAACCTTACGTATGATGAAGGTACTCTTGATGATATTGACCACTTAGGAAACAGGAGAATACGTTCAGTTGGTGAACTCCTGCAAAATCAATTTAGAGTCGGGCTTTCAAGAATAGAAAGAATTGTTAAAGAAAGAATGACTCTTCAAGATTCTGAAACCTTAACGCCTTTAAATCTTTTAAATACAAAACCGCTGGTAGCGTCTTTAAAAGAATTTTTTGGGTCATCACAGTTGTCACAATTTATGGATCAAACAAATCCGCTTGCTGAACTAACTCACAAAAGACGTGTTTCAGCCCTAGGACCTGGTGGTTTGCAAAGAGAACGGGCTGGGTTTGCTGTTCGTGATATTCACCCTTCTCACTACGGTAGGATTTGCCCGGTAGAAACCCCGGAAGGTCCGAATGCTGGTTTGATTGGTTCTTTAGCAACTCACGCGCGTGTTAATGAATATGGCTTTGTTGAATCACCATTCTTCGTTGTAAAAGACGGTAAAGTAACAGACGAAGTTGTTTATATGACTGCTGATGAAGATGAAAATTACAGATGTGCTCCGGCTGATGTACAACTAAATGCGGATGGGTCATTTAAGAACGAACAAGTTCCTGTTCGTTATCGTTCAGAGTTTACTATGTCTGAATCAAACAAAGTTGACTTTGTTGGTGTGTGTCCTATTCAGATTATTTCAGTTGCAACTTCTATGATTCCATTTATTGAGCACGATGACGCTAACCGTGCATTGATGGGGTCAAACATGCAGCGGCAGGCAGTTCCTCTGTTTATTACTGAACGTCCGGTTGTCGGAACTGGTCTGGAAGCTAGAGCAGCAAAAGACTCTGGTATGGTTGTTTGTGCAAAAGTTGATGGTGTTGTAGAAAGAGTTGTTGGCGAGGAAATTGTTATTCGTGATATTCATGGGAAACAGCATGTACATACTTTAATGAAGTACGTTCGCTCAAACCAAGATACTTGTATTAACCAAAGACCGATTGTTCACGAAGGAGATAAAGTAAACGCAGGAGATGTAATTGCAGATGGTGCTGCAACAAGCTGCGGGGAACTTTCACTTGGTAAAAATGTGCTTGTAGCTTACATGCCCTGGGAAGGATATAACTTCGAAGATGCTATTCTGCTTTCTGAAAGATGTGTCCATGATGATGTATTTACATCAATTCACATTGAAAAGTTAGAAATAGATGCAAGACAAACCAAACTGGGACCGGAAGAAATCACACGAGAAATTCCTAATGTTTCAGAAGATGCTCTCAGACACCTTGATGAACGAGGTATTGTCCGTATCGGCGCTAGAGTTTATGCTGATGATATTCTTGTTGGTAAAGTTACACCAAAAGGAGAGTCTGAACATCCACCAGAAGAAAAATTATTAAGAGCCATATTTGCTGAAAAAGCTCGTGACGTTAAAGACAATTCATTAAGAGTACCTCACGGTGAAGGTGGCAGGGTTCTTGATGTTAAGGTTTTTGACAGAGAAAAAGGTGACGAATTACCGCCAGGTGCGAATACAGTTATTAGAGTTTACATTGCTCAAAAACGTAAAGTATCTGTTGGTGATAAACTCTCAGGGCGCCATGGAAACAAAGGTATTGTATCTAGAATATTACCAAAAGAAGACATGCCTTTCTTACCTGATGGTACTCCTGTTGATATTGTTCTTAACCCGCTTGGTGTTCCTTCTCGTATGAATGTCGGACAAACTTATGAGTGCTTGTTAGGACTTGCTTCATACCTCACAAAAGAGCACTATGAAGCTCCGTCTTTTGATGAAAAATATGGCGAAAATCAATCTGAGATTGCTACTAAAGCTGAACTTCTTAGAGGTATCAAAGAGTCGGGTTGTGATTGGGTAAGAGATGATGGTAAAGTTTATCTGATTGATGGAAGAACAGGAGAAAGATTTGATGAGCCTATTGCTGTTGGTCTTTCTTATATCCTTAAACTAGTCCACCTTGTTGACGATAAAATTCACGCAAGAAGTACTGGTCCGTATTCATTGGTTACTCAGCAGCCATTAGGTGGTAAGGCGCAATTTGGCGGTCAACGATTTGGTGAGATGGAAGTATGGGCTCTTGAAGCTTATGGCGCAGCCTATACCCTTCAAGAAATGCTTACAATCAAATCTGATGATGTAAATGGTCGTAACCGTGCTTACGAATCAATTGTTAAAGGGGACAATATCCCGAGACCGGGTATCCCTGAATCCTTTAAGGTACTTGTAAGAGAATTGCAAAGTATCGGACTGGATATTACTGTTGCTAAGAAAAACGGGACTGAAGTTGATTTGATGAGTGATATGGATGATATCAGAAAAGCAGCTCCGAAAAGAACTCTATCGGACATTGATTCTGAATTGCTAAATATCAATTTCTTTGAAACATCAACTACACTCGGTGATTAATAAAGGAGAATGAAAATTGTCTACTAGTATTGATTATTTTGATTATATACGTATAAGTATCGCTTCACCAGAAAGAATCTTGAAGTGGTCATACGGTGAGGTTACAAAACCTGAAACAATTAACTATAGAACATTAAAACCTGAGCGTGATGGTTTATTTTGCGAAAGAATTTTTGGACCTACAAAGGACTGGGAATGTTATTGCGGTAAATACAAACGTGTAAGGCACAAAGGTATTATTTGTGAGCGCTGTGGAGTTGAAGTTACTGATTCTAAGGTAAGGCGCCACAGAATGGGGCATATTAAGCTAGCTGCTCCTGTTTCTCATATTTGGTTTTTAAAGGGAATCCCATCTTATCTTGGGTTACTTCTTGATATGACTTTAAAAGATCTTGAACAAGTAATATATTTTAATAATTACATTGTAATTGATCCTGGAGATTCTAACTTTAAAAAACTGCAATTGCTTTCAGAAGAGGAATATGAAGACTATTTAATGGAAAATGAAGAAACAACTCTAAAAGTAGGAATCGGTGCAGAAGCAATCAAGGAGCTTTTAGCAGAAATTAATACTCATGAACTTGCTGAAGCAATTAGGACTGAGTTGGCAGGTCATGTTACATCTGTGCAAAAGAAAGGCAAACTGATTAAGAGATTAAGACTTCTTGATTCTTTAATATCTTCTGAAACAGAGCCTACCTGGATGATTATGGATGTACTTCCTGTAACCCCTCCAGATTTAAGACCAATGGTACAATTAGACGGCGGCAGATTTGCAACTTCAGATTTAAATGACTTATATAGACGTGTTATAAACAGGAACAACCGATTACAAAGATTGCTGGAAATGGGTGCTCCTGAAATTATCGTCAGAAACGAAAAGAGAATGCTGCAAGAAGCTGTTGATGCGCTTATAGATAACGGAAGGCGCGGTCGTACTGTTGTAGGTCCAAATAACAGAGCATTGAAGTCTCTTTCGAATATCATTGAAGGTAAACAAGGTCGTTTTCGTCAAAATCTTCTAGGTAAACGTGTTGACTACTCAGGTCGTTCAGTTATCGTTGTTGGTCCGTCGTTAAAATTAAATCAGTGCGGTTTACCTAAAGAAATGGCTATTGAACTGTTTAAGCCGTTTGTTGTCAATAAATTGATAGAGCGTGGTCATGTTCAAAATATTAAATCAGCAAAGAAAATGATTGAGCGTTCAGAGGCAAAAGTTTGGGATATTCTGGAAGAAATTATTGAAGGGCACCCTGTAATGTTAAACCGTGCACCGACATTGCACAGACTTGGTATTCAAGCTTTTGAACCGAAATTGGTAGAAGGACGTGCAATACAGCTTCACCCGTTAGTCTGTACAGCTTTTAACGCCGACTTTGACGGTGACCAAATGGCTGTTCACGTACCATTATCAATAGAAGCTCAAACAGAAGCAAGAATGCTTATGCTTGCAACAAATAATATACTTGCACCGGCAAATGGCAGACCTATTATTACACCTTCGCAAGATATGGTTTTGGGTATGTACTACTTAACAATCTTAAAAGATCCATCCATGCCGGTTAAGGGATATTTCTATAATTTCCAAGATGCGATCTCTGCTCTTGAAGTAGGAGTTATAAAGCTTCACGATAAGATTGTTGTTAGAGATGAACACGGAAAGCGTATAGAAACAACTGTTGGCAGAATTATATTTAATGAAGAAGTAAGGAAAGCACTTGCTTAATTAAAAGGAAATTGAGGAAATATAAATATGGAAAATACATACACACACTCAAAAGCAGCTCCAGAGTTTATAAATAAACAAATGGACAAGGGCGGTTTAAAAAACCTTTTGTCTCAGATTTATCTTGAGTATGGCGGGGCCAAAACTGCTGAATTGGCTAATACCCTTAAGAATCTTGGTTATAAATATGCAACCAAGTCAGGTGTTACAATTTCAATTGCGGACTTATCTGTACCGGCTGTCAAGAAGGACTTGCTAAGACAAGCAGAAGAAGAAATTGAAAAATCAACAAATAGATACTTAAAAGGGGAAATTACTGAAGTTGAAAGATACACTAAAGTTATAGACACCTGGTCTGAAACAACAGCAAAATTGACGGAACAAGTTGTCGAAAACTTTGATAAATTAAACCCTGTGTATATGATGGCATTCTCAGGTGCAAGAGGTAATTTATCTCAGGTATCGCAGCTTGTTGGTATGCGTGGCTTGATGGCTGATGCGCAAGGACAAATTATTGACCTTCCGATTAAATCTAACTTTAAAGAAGGGCTGTCCGTTACTGAATATATTATTTCATCATACGGCGCAAGAAAAGGTCTTGTAGATACGGCGTTAAAAACAGCAGACTCAGGTTATTTAACAAGACGTCTGGTTGATGTTGCTCAGGATGTAATTATTCGTGCAAAAGACTGCGGTACTGATAAGTATATTGATATGAAGCCGATTATGGATGGCGATGCTGTTATTGTTCCTTTAATTGATAGATTATTAGGAAGAACAGTTGCTCAAGATATAGTTGATGATAAAGGCAATGTATTAGTAAAAGCTAATACTACTTTAGATAGAAATGATATTCGTAAAATTAAAAATCTTAATTTGACGGAGGTAAAAGTTCGTTCTGGTTTGACTTGTGAGCTTGAGTATGGTGTTTGCCAAAAATGCTACGGCTGGGCTATGACAACGCAAAAATTGGTTGATATAGGTGAAGCGATTGGTATTATTGCTGCTCAGTCAATCGGAGAACCTGGAACACAGCTTACAATGAGAACATTCCACACGGGTGGTGTATTTAAGGGTTCAGGTGCTATGAAGATTGTTGAAGCAGGGATTAACGGTAAAGTTAAATCTTCTGTAAAAACAAGGGAGCTGAGAACACGTCACGGTGATATCGTACAAGTTTCTATATATGAAGCTGATATTGAAGTAAGTAATGACAAAAAGACAGAAAAATATCATATTCCAGCCGGCGCAATTATTCATTTTACAAACGGAGAGGAAGTGAAGAAAGGCTTTAAACTAGCTGAATATGAACCGGTGTCATCTGGTGACGGTAGCCGTTTGACTGAAAAAGCGACAAAAGATATTACATCAGACTTATCTGGTGAAGTATATTTTGAAGACTTTGTTGCGGATGAAAAGAAAGACCGACAAGGGAATATTTCAAGAACTGCGAATAAAAACGGTATAGTTTGGGTAATAGGCGGCGATGTTTATAATTTACCCGGCGGTTCAAAAGTTCTTGTTAAAAACGAACAGAAAGTTAAACAAGGCGAAAAGCTTGCAGAAACATTAACTGTTTGTGAACATGGCGGTGAAGTGCGTTATTCTGAAGATTTGGAAATAGAAAATGTTAAATTTGAAGGTGAAACAATTAACAAAATTGTTAAAGGTAAAGAAATTACAATTGTAATTGCTTCATTGATACCTTCTAATGCATCATTTGAGCAAACAAAAAAAGAACAAATCTGGACAGTAAAGAAAACCGGCGAACGTTACATAGTTAAAACTCCGATTGATACAACCGTTGAAAATGGTATGATTATCGCCGAATTGATAGATGACGAGTGCTCTGTTACTACATCTGGTGAAATTAAATATGTAGACGTGGAAGTAGATGAAAATCAAATAGTTACTAAACCGGGTACAATTGTATTTATTCCTGAAGAAGTTCACCAAATTAATAAAGATTCTTCTTTAAAGATGGTAGATAATGGCACATTTGTTACTGCCGGAACTGAAGTTGTAAAGGATGTTTATACTCATATTGACGGTATAGTGGAATTTAAAGAATTCAATGATATTGTTCATGAAATTACAGTTAGACCGGGCAAAGTACATACTTTACAAAGTATTAGTGAATTAAAAGTTGAAGAAGGTGCTGTAGTTGAAGAAGGTACTGTAATTGCAAAAGGTATTAAGGCGACAGAGACCTCTATAGTTTCTATTATGGAATCTGAATATGATGATTTAGATATTGATGATTTGGATGAAGAGATTGAATCGTCTTTAAGCATGGCAGATGAAGAGTCATTAGAAGATAAGCCTGTTCAAATTCTGATAAGACCTGTTCAAATTCTTAATGTAGAAGCAAAAGATGTATCAATCAGATTTAATTCTTCAGATAATCTTATAAGCATTGTTCCTGTTACTCAGCTGCAGTATAAAGATGGAGCAAGAGTTAGAAACATTGATGGTGCAACTTTAACCAGAACAAGTCTTGTTCTTCAAATGCAAGGCTATCTTTCACACTTGAAGGGGCTTGTTGAATTAAATGAACAAGGTGAGTTAAAGATAGTAGTACTTGAAACGTTAATTGTACGGCGTGAACTTGAAGGTAATGCAAAGATGAATAATGCATTACAAACCGAGCTTCTTGTAGATAACGGCGAAGTAATTAAGCCTAAAACACCTATAGCGAAAACAGAAGTTTTGGCAGTTAATGACGGTGTAGCAGCAATAAATGAAAAAATGCCCGATGCAAGAAGACTTTTGGTTAATTGTGAAAATTATGAATCAAAAGTTAAAATATCATCTGCAAGTAAAGTTAAGAAAGGTGAGTTTGTAAGGCTTGATCAGGAATTAACATCAAGCGGCGATACGGCACCTGTATCAGGAAAGGTTATATCAGTTTCTAAAGACGAAATAGTTATAAGAAACGGCAGGCCATACTTAATAAGCCCTGGAACAATGCTGCAGTTAGAAGCAGGAGCGTTGGTACTCCGCGGTGATATGCTTGCAACACTTGTATTTGAACGTCAAAAAACGGGCGATATTGTTCAAGGTTTACCTAGGGTAGAAGAGCTTCTAGAAGGACGTAAGCCCAAAGACTGTGCTATTCTTGCTGAATCAGATGGTGTTGCTGAAATCGAAATAGAAGATGATGTACCCAGACTATTCTTGGTAACTGATAATGGCAGAACAGAGATTAAATTTGCAATTGATGCAAGCATTCTTGTTTCGCACAAGCAACAAATCAAGAAAGGTCAACCATTAACAAGCGGACCTTTAAATCCACAAGATGTTATAAGGTTATGCGGACCAAGAGCTGCTCAACAGTATCTTGTTGATGAAGTTCAACGTGTATATCGTTCTCAAGGTGTTGAAATTGCAGATAAGCATATTGAAATCATTGTTCGACAAATGACTAAGAAAATAAGAGTTGTTGATCCTGGCGACACAAATTTATTGCCGGGTGAGCTTGTTGAGCTTCAAGCATTTGAGCATGAAAACGAACTTGTGAAAAATGCAGGAGGTGTAGAGGCTACTTGTGAGTATATACTTTTAGGTATAACAAAAGCTTCATTAAATACTGAAAGCTTTATTTCAGCAGCTTCTTTCCAAGAAACTACAAGAATTCTTACCGAAGCGGCAGTTGAAGGTAAAAAAGATATGCTTAGAGGTTTGAAGGAAAACGTTATTATTGGTCGGTTGATACCTGCAGGTACAGGATTACATCACTTAACCAATGCAAATGAGGAACGTGATAAAGAAGCCCAAAAACGTGCTGCACAACGTAATCAAGCAAGAAAACCTTCTGCTATTCTTGAAGAAATAGAAGGAATGTTTGGGGCGCCTGATTATATTGTTGGTGAGTAATTCTTCTATAAAATATAAAAAGAGCAGATTATAAAATCTGCTCTTTTTATATAAAGTTTTTATTATGTTTTTTGTTTTTTAATTTTCCTTGCTAGTTATACCTTTGTTATGTTTTACAGAAGAATACAGAGAAGCAAGGATAATTAATAAACCGGAGAGGGCAGTAAAAATTTCAGGGACTTCTTTATATGTTGATATAAACATAATCATAGCTAAAACACCTATTGCCCAGTGAGCACCGCTTTCCAAGTAAATAAAACTTTTTAAGGTTTTCTTTTCAACAAGCATAATTGTAAGGGAGCGGACAAAAATAGCACCAATACAAAGACCCAATGTGATTATAATGATATCATGGCTTAAGGCAAAGGCGCCAAGGACACCATCAAGCGAGAATGATGCATCAATCAGCTCAAGATAAATAAAGCTTATAAAACCTCCTTTTGCTGCGTGGGCAATAGCATCGGCTTCATGGCGATGTTCTTTTTCTTCTATAAAGAGAGCCAGCTTATTTATAAGGGTAAAGATAAAAGCTCCAATAAGTGCTGGTATAATGATATCATTTTCATGGTACAAAGACTGCTTAGATAGTATAAAACAAACAATTAGAACAACTGTTAAAAAGTCTAAGTATTTAATATTTGCAAGTTTAGAGAGGGGCTTTTCAATAAATTTTAACCACATATGACTACGTTTATTCATAAAAAACTGAAGGAATAACATCATAAGAAAGGCTCCGCCAAAAGAAACGACCGCGGCGTGAGATTGATGAAGGTATTCGGCGTACTTTAGAGGTTCATTAAGTGCCATTGGAAAAACTTTACTTATATGTAGTCCTGAAAAAATAGCGACAATTATAAGCGGAAATAAAAAGCGCATACCGAAAACGGCAATTGCGATACCCCAGGTAATAAAACGATGCTGCCACTGTGGTGTCATTTTATCAAGTTTAGCTGCGTTGACAACAGCGTTATCAAATGACAAACTTACTTCCAAAATTCCCAAGACTGCAGCAATAAATACACATGCAAAACCTGTTCCTGGCTTAACATGTTCGCCCCAAAAAAATGCACCTACTAAACAAACTATTGTCGTGATGTAAGACCCTGTAAATATACTCACTTTTGCTCTCCTAAAAATATTACCAGTAACTATTATAACAAAAACTATTAGGAAATATAAATTTTAACAAAAATTAATTATACTGCAGCTAATACTTTAAAGTAAAGTATATTTGTAGTATCGTAAATAAGTAATACAAGATTTAGAGAGGATAAAATGTATAATGTTGCAATAGTTGGAGCAGGACCTGCCGGTATATTTACAGCGCTAGAAATAGTTAAATTAAGACCTGACTGGAAAGTTATATTAATAGAAAAAGGTCCCAAAATAGAAAATAGAAAATGTCCGCTTAGAGAAGGTTCTGAAAAATGTGTATCTTGCAAGCGCTGCGGCTTGTTATGCGGCTGGGGCGGCGCTGGTGCTTTTTCAGATGGTAAGCTTACTCTTACGCCTGATGTTGGCGGAAATCTTGTTGATTACATGTCTCGATGTGATGTTGAAAATCTCATTGATTATGCCGATAAATTGTATTTGGAATTTGGGGCTGCTGATGAAGTATTTGGTACAGATAAAAAGATATTTGAAGAGATTGAGCATAAGGCGACATTGGCAGAATTAAAACTTGTTTATTCACCTGTAAGGCATCTGGGTACGGAAAGAAGCTTAGATGTGCTTAAAAATATGCAAAATTTTCTTGATGAAAGAATAACTATTTTAAATAATGTATCAGCAAAGAACTTAATAGTTGAATGTGGACAAGTAAAAGGAATAGTTCTTGATAATGATGATGTAATAAACTCTGAATATACGGTAATTGCGCCTGGAAGAGAGGGGGCAGATTGGCTTACACAAGAGTTTGCGAAGAATAAAATTGGTATGGTAAATAATGCGGTTGATATTGGTGTTCGTGTTGAGCTCCCCGCACCTGTTTTTGAACCAATTACAGAAAAGTTATATGAATCTAAACTTATATACCATTCTCCAACCTTTGGAGATGAAGTAAGAACATTTTGTATGAATCCCTATGGTGAAGTTGTTCAGGAAAATTATAACGGGATTTCTACTGTAAACGGGCATAGTTATGCAAACATTAAAACAAAAAATACAAACTTTGCTCTGCTTGTAAGCGAAAAATTTACAGAACCATTTAAAGAACCAATAACATATGGTCAACACATTGCAAGTCTCGCTAATATGCTTGGCGGAGGTATTCTAGTACAAAGATTTGGCGATTTGCTGGATGGAAGAAGATCTACTCCTGATAGAATAAAAAACAGCATAATAACCCCGACATTAACAAGTGCAACACCTGGAGATTTAAGTCTAGTAATACCGTACAGACAAATGCAAAGTATAATAGAGATGCTTTACGCATTGGATAAAATAGCTCCAGGTACAGCTTCAAGGTATACTTTACTTTATGGTATAGAAGTTAAGTTTTATTCTGCAAGAGTAAAGCTTACTAATGAATTGGAAACTGAGGGTGTACAAAAACTCTTTACGATTGGCGATGGAGCCGGTGTTACAAGAGGTCTGATACAAGCATCTGCTTCTGGCGTTTATGTTGCAAGAACTATTTGTAAAAGATAAACTTGTCTTTATAAAAAGTTGACAGTATAATTTATAGAGCAGTTAGGAATAGAAAAAGTGAACAATATTATTGTACAAAAATTTGGCGGAACTTCGGTTGCAAGCACTGATAAAATTAAAAATGCAGCACAGGTTATATTAAAAGAAAGAAACAAAGGAAATTCAGTTGTTGTAATTGTTTCGGCAATGGGACATACAACAGATGAATTATTGAAACTAGCAGATCAAATAAATAAGTCACCAGCACCAAGAGAATTAGATATGCTTTTGTCGACAGGTGAGTGCGTATCTGCGTCACTCCTTGCAATGGCGCTTCAGGCTGAAGGATATAAATCTGTTAGTCTAAATGCTATGCAGGCTCAAATTATAACTGAAAAAGCTTATAATTGTGCGCGTATTGTTGATATAAAGACTGATAATATAATAAATCATCTTAAGAATGATGAAATAGTTATTATAACGGGCTTCCAAGGTATTACATCGGATAATGAAATTACAACTCTTGGCAGAGGCGGTTCAGATACATCTGCTGTAGCAGTAGCGGCAGCTCTTAATGCTCTTCGTTGTGATATTTATACTGACGTTGAAGGTGTTTATACAACTGATCCCCGTGTTGTACCTAATGCAACAAGATTAGATGAAATAAGTTATGATGAAATGCTTGAACTCGCCAGAGTTGGTGCTAATGTAATGCATCCACGCTCTGTTGAGACTGCTAAGCAGTATAGTATGCCGCTAAGGGTTAGAAGCAGTTTTAAAACAGATAATTTAGGGACATTAATATTAGGAGTAGAAGATATGGAAATTAGAAGAACAGTTACAGGTGTAGCCGCTGATTTATCACAATTAAGAATTGTAGTATGTGATGTTCCTGATGTACCCGGTAATGCCGGCAGACTTTTTGATAGATTAGCAAAAGATGATATTTCCGTTGATATGATTATCCAATCTTATGCTCGCAAACATACTAACACTAACGACATTGCTTTTACGATTTATAAAAAAGATTTAAGTAGAGTTCAGTCAATAATAAATGAAATAAAAGAAGAGCTGGGGTGCAGCAATATCTTGATAGATGATAATATTGCTAAGATTTCAATTGTAGGAGCAGGAATGATAGACCATCCGGGTATAGCGGCAATGATGTTTAAAACCCTGGCTGCAAATGATATAAATATTAAGATGATATCTACAAGTGAAATTAAAATTAGCTGCCTTGTTAATGAAAAATTTGCAAAAGAGGCAGTAAAAGCTTTGCATAGTGCTTTTGAACTCGGCTGTGACGAAATCGCCGAAGTAAAAGGGACATTGCCGGAATAAAAGGAGTTGTGATGAAAAAACTTTTAATGATATTAGCACTTTTGTCTGTTTTTTCTCTTTGTGTGTACGCTGATAATAAGGATGATGCATTACAGTTTTTTAATGACTATGTAAATGCTGCAAATACCTATAGTACTACAATCCCGGATTTTTATTCACCGAGTGCAAAAATAATAAGACAAGTCGTTAAACCTGATGGAACTCTAGTTGATAGAGAGACAACAACAGCAAGATATATTTCAGAAATGAAAAAAGGTCAAGCAATTGCAAAAGTGAGAAAGTATAAGAACTATTATTCTGATGTGAAAATTTCAAAAATTAACGATACAACCTATAAAATATCTTCATTAAGACAGCCTACAGGAGAAACCTATAAGTTAAAAACATATATGATTGTTAAGAAACAGCCGAATGGTAAATGGCAAATTGTTGAAGAGATGATGCAAACAAAGGTGCAAATTTTTTTGAATGCTAAGTAAAATAATGTGTAATAAAAGAATCTGGTAGTGTATATTTATGACAAAGAATATAAGATTTCTAACCTCCGGGGAAAGTCATGGTAAATCTTTGAACGCAATAATAGATGGTTTACCAAGCGGGCTGTGTATTGATATTGATTTTATAAATACTGAGCTTAGAAAGCGGCAGTCTGGTTATGGCAGAGGCGGCAGAATGAAGATTGAAACTGACGCAATTGAGATTAAATCCGGTGTTAGATTTGGTAAAACTACTGGGGCGCCCGTTTGTATTGAGATTAAAAATTTAGATTATGAAAATTGGCGTATACCAATGAGTATTGAAGAACTGAACTTTTCTGATAAGGAAATTCTCCGTGCGATAGCTGAAAAATCTTTTACAACAGCACGTCCAGGTCATGCTGATTATGCAGGGGCAATAAAGTATAATTTGGAAGACTTGCGCGATGTTTTAGAGCGTTCTAGTGCCAGAAAAACTGCAGTAGAAGTTGCTGTAGGTGCTGTTACTAAACTATTATTAAGAGAATTTGGGATTGTTGGGTTTTCTCACGTTACACAAATTGGTAATGTTTCGCTGGATATGCGCCCTCAGACATATACTCTAATTAAAGAAAAAGCAGAAAAGTCAGTGCTGCGCTGTTGTGATGAGTTTATTACAGAGAAAATGAAAGAAGAAATCGATAGAGCAAAAGAGGAAGGTGATACGCTTGGAGGTAAATTTGAAGTAATATACTCTAATCTACCTGTGGGATTAGGTTCATACGTACAGTGGGATAGATGTATTGATGGCATGCTAGCGCAAGCAATAATGAGTATCCCAGCAGTTAAATCTGTCGAAGTTGGTATTGGAGCGGATGCTGCAGTACTTCCAGGCAGCAAAGTTCATGATGGTATAAAAATTAAAAATGGTATTATTTATAGAGAGACCAATAATGCAGGTGGTATAGAGGGCGGAATGACTAATGGTGAACCGTTAGTATTAAAAGGAACAATGAAGCCGATACCTACATTAAGAAAGCCTCTGCCGACTGTTGATATTCATAAGAAAATCCAGACAGAAGCTCATTTTGAACGTTCAGATACGTGTGCTGTTCCTGCTTGTGCAATAGTTGCTGAGTCGCGGGTTGCAATTGTACTTGCAGATGAATTTCTTCACAAATACGGCGGAGATAGTATTGAGGAAGTAAAAAGGCACTATGGGAAATAATTATATTTTAGTTGGTATGCCAGGAGCTGGAAAAAGTACTGTCGGCAAGTTTCTTGCAAATAAGCTTGATTATGATTTTATTGATCTTGACTGTTTGATTGAAGAATTAGAAGGGGTTAGTATCACAGATATTTTTAAGTCTTGTGGTGAAGAGTATTTTAGGCTGCTGGAAACGCGTGTGATTAAATCTTTAGCATCCATGGAAAACAAGGTTATAGCAACCGGAGGCGGAAGTTTTGAAAAGGAAGAAAATAGGAGCTTACTAAAAGAATTAGGGCACGTAATATACTTATACGCTGCTCCAGAGTTATTGCATGAAAGAATTAAGGATACTACAGGGCGTCCATTGCTAAATGTTGATGAACCACAAAAAGAAATTAAACTGTTATTTGATAAAAGGCATGGTAATTATGGTCTTGCTGATTGTGTAATTGACACAACATGTCTGTCTGTATATAATATAGCAGAAGAAATAATAAAGGTTGTAAATGGAAAGAACACTGGCAATTAGTATACCAGAAAATGATAAATATTATGATATTTATATAAATAATGAGTCGGTTGAAAGCTTATATAAGGAATTACTGGTAAGAACCAAAAACAGAAGAAGAGTAATTGTATTCAGCGAAAAAGTATATAAATTATACTCAAAAAATTTGCCGTTTCCTAAAAACGAGATATTTATTTTAAAAGATGGCGAAGAGCAGAAAAATTTAAAAAATTATATAAGACTTATTGAAAAATTAATACATAACAGAATGACGCGAAAAGACGTACTAATTGCAATAGGCGGCGGTGTGGTTGGTGATTTGTCTGGCTATGCTGCAGCTACTTATATGAGAGGAATAAATTTTATTCAGGTACCAACTACCTTGCTTTCAATGGTAGATTCTTCTGTTGGTGGGAAGA
This sequence comes from Candidatus Gastranaerophilales bacterium, assembly GCA_944326905.1. Taxonomy (GTDB): domain Bacteria; phylum Cyanobacteriota; class Vampirovibrionia; order Gastranaerophilales; family Gastranaerophilaceae; genus CALUTH01. The sequence goes on along the minus strand of CALVFU010000003.1, from coordinate 33,686 downwards.
CAGCAATTGATATGCCGTCAGCTAAAAATATATTAGGCTCATTTTATCAACCCGAGTGCGTTTATATAAATCTTAATTTCTTAAAAACTTTATGCGAACGTCAATATATGTCAGGTATTGGAGAGGTATTGAAGTATGCATTTATTGAGGGAAACTGTTGTAATAATGAGCCAAAATCTCTTTTTGAATTTTTATCAATAAATTCATCAAGAATTTTAAGCCGTGATTTATATTTTTTGGAGAAGCTTGTAACGATATGCCTTTTATATAAAATAAATGTTGTAAGAGCCGACGAAAAAGAAGCAGGATTAAGAAAAGTTTTAAATTTGGGACATACTCTTGGACATGCACTTGAGACTCTGACAAAATACAAAAAATACACCCATGGTGAAGCTGTTATATGGGGGCTTACTCTTATTTTTAATTGGGCGCTTAAAAACTGTTATATTGACACAGTGTATTATAAAGCCGCAATGGACTTAATCTCTCTTTATGGTTTTAAAAACATCAGAGAGAAAATTAAGACCGATAAGCTAATTGAATTAATGCTTTTAGATAAAAAGGCGGATAGCGGGGTAATTAAACTTATTATTCCAAATGGTGCAAGAGTCGTTACTGAAAAAGAACTTAAAAATGTATATGAATTTAAAGCTTGGCTATCTGACCAAATTGGTTAGTTATGATGTAAATTAAATGTATTATGATATTTCTATGCTGATATCAAATCGTATTGAGTGTATTTTGCATTTTTTGCATTTACAGAATAACAAGCTATATTTAATTTTGATGATACATCAAGATAACTTCTGTAATTATTAGAGTACTGATTAAGAGCAGTCATAATATCATCTGCTTCAATTCTTGATTTTAGCCCATCATCCGTATGGTTGTCTACTTGTTCTTGAGCGTATTTTTCTACTAATAGTTTGTCAATAAAATCTCTTGCTCCGATTGCCATGTTTAAGTCCTCGCTATTAAATATTTACTATGTATATATAAAGTATATACACATGTAAAAATTGCTTTTTTCTTAATAAAATATTAAGTTTTGTTACAAAAATTTATATTAAAGCGTTAAAAATGTTATATATCTTTAAAGTTTGACAAATTAAATGAGAAAATTTAAAATCGATATATGAGTGTAAAAGTTAAGTGTCCATATTGCGGTAATGAAATATATAATGATACAGAGCAGTGCGAGTACTGTAAAGAATTTTTTGCTGAGCCGTGTATAAAAAATATTAAATTAACCTCACTTGGACAGTTTATTGTTTTCAGCTGCTTAACTTTTGGATTTTATGCGCTTTTGTGGATTGGTGTAAATTATCAGCCAATTATAAAGATTGCTAATTCTCGAGATAGAAAAAAATTAAAAATGCTTATTATATTAGGTCTGCCAATTTGTATTGCTTCATATTTTGTTAATTATTTTGTAGCGGCTGCACTTGTAAAAATCTTATTTTTAGCAATTAGTTATAGAATTTTGAGAATAATAGAAAAATACACTTATATAAAGTACGACTCAGCAATTATTCATAACGAACTCGGATGGTTTTTCTTTGATATTCTCTATGTTGTGTACTATTTAGGTACATATTCGGAAAGAGTTCATTCTCCGGGTATGCGTTGGTGTATGAATACCAGGAACTGGATAGTATATTCTTTTATATTTATTCTTTGTGCTGCAATAGCTGTTTTAATGACCTACTATTTTTCTTTTTTTGATGTTGGGTAATAAGTACGTTTATTATAATGTAACAAAATCAGGTAAATACTTGCGCAAATATTGTATTTTTGTGCAATAATTGAGTGGTATGATACATTAGTTATCAAAAGGGAAAAAGGATTATGACAGAAGACGTTAGAGTAAGAATTGCCCCGTCTCCGAGCGGGAATTTACACATTGGAACTGCTAGAACAGCTTTATTTAATTATTTATTTGCAAAAAAGAATAATGGAAAATTTATTTTAAGAATAGAAGATACTGATGCAGAACGCACAAAGCAGGAATATATTGATAATATTTTTGATAGTCTTAAGGCTTTAGGTCTCAATTGGGATGAAGGTCCGGATGTTGGCGGAGAGTATGGTCCATATACTCAGTCTGAAAGGTTTGATATTTACCCTGTTTATGCAAAAAAATTAGTTGATTCGGGGTATGCTTATGAGTGCTATTGTACCCCCGAAGAATTAGAAGCTGAAAAAGAAGCAGCTACTGCTAGTAAAAAGCCTTATGTTTATTCAAAGAAGTGCGAACATTTGACAGAAGAAGAAAAGGCAAAACTCAGAGCAGAAGGAAGAAAACCGGCTATCAGGTTTAACGTAAGTAAAGCACAGCATGCTTTTCATCCTACTTCTGAACTTTCATTTGATGATATGGTTAAGGGTGAATTAAAAGTAAATACTGATCTTATCGGTGATTTTGTTATTATGAAATCTAACGGAACACCGACATATAATTTTGCAGTTGTAATTGATGATGCTCTTATGAAAATTTCACATATTATAAGAGGTGAAGATCACATATCAAACACATTTAAACAAATTCTAATATACGAAGCATTAGGTGTCGAGGTTCCAAAATTTGGACATCTTGGCATGATATTAGCTCCAGACAGAAGTAAGCTTTCTAAACGCCATGGTGCAACTGCAGTTTCCGAGTTTGTTGAAAATGGTTATTTAACAGATGCTCTTATAAATTTTGTTGCACTACTTGGGTGGTCACCGTCTGATGGTGTTGAAATTAAGCCTGTTGATGAAATTGCTGCGGACTTTAGAATTAATGAAATTTCTTCCTCTAATTCTATATTTGAGTACGACAAGTTAAGATGGATGAATAGTCATTATATAAAAATGCTTCCGATGGATGAATTGAAGAAAAAACTTATGCCTTATTTGAAAAAGTATGACCTTTCTCAATTAACAGAAGCACAGTTTAACAGAATGATTGAAATTACGCGTGAACCGCTGATTTTGCTTTCTGATATAACAGATGCTGTTGAGTATTTCTTTGGTGAGGATGTTGAAATTGAGCCGGAAGTCCAAACTGATGTCCTGGATACGGATACAGCACAAGATGTTCTTGCGGAATTTCTAAAACAATCTAAAGCATGGAATTTTGATGAAGAAACTCTTCATGAAAAATTAGAAGCATTTAGAGGTGAATTTAAAGAAAAAGGTATTAAGCCAAAACAAACTATGTGGGCAATAAGAGCTGCCGTTACAGGAAGAACAAAAGGTGCTGATATGACTGCAATTTTGGCTATACTCGGCAAAGATAAAGTTTTTAAACGTGTTTCTAAAGTATTAAAATCTAAAGTATAACTCTTAGATAAGGCGGAGCTAATTTCTCCGCCTTACTAGTAAAAAACGGAGGGATTAAGGAGTGGAATTATTAATTATTGCTGGAATTGTGATATTAGCGTATTTAATTGGCTCGATTCCAACTGGTTACATAATAGTTAAAACAAAAACAGGACAAGATATAAGAAATGTTGGTTCTGGGTCTACCGGCGCAACCAATGTAAAAAGAGTACTTGGTAAAAAATGGTTTTTCACAGTAATGCTGCTGGATGCTTTAAAAGGTGCTCTTCCTGTAATTATTGCTCAAATTTTCTTTCATAATGTTATTTATCCCGGACTGAGTGCTGTATTGGCAGCTGTTGCCGTTTTGGTTGGTCATAGCAAGTCTATTTTTCTTGGGTTTAAGGGCGGAAAGTCTGTAGCATCCGGCGTTGGCACTATAATTGCGCTTAATTGGATGGTTGGTCTTTCAGTTGCTGTTATTTGGAGTATTATTACTTATATTTCAAAATACGTTTCTGTTGGCTCTATAATTGCAGTTGCTCTTTCACCTGTCCTTATGTGGGTATTTAATGCTCCAATACCTTATATAATTTATTGTGCGATTGGAGCAATTTATATTATTTATCTTCACCGCTCAAATATATCACGGCTTATAGCAGGAAACGAGAATAAAGTCCGCTGATTATGTTAAAAAAAACGGGTGGAAAGCTTTGTAATATAAGTATATAGCTGCAACAATAAGCAGCAGCCCGCAAATTTTCAAAATTACATCAGATGCTCCTGCAAATTGCTTCATCTTTTTTAGGCTTGACGTAAAAATAGCAGCTGCTAAAAGAATAATTCCTTGCCCAAATGAAAAAAGAAATAGCATAAGTACTGAAACTGATAAATTTTCAGAGTATGAGGCAAATGCCATTATGCTTGCTAGTATTGGAGTTGAACAAGGACTGCCTGCAAGCGCAAATACCATACCTAAAATAAGCGGGTATAGAAAATTTTTATGACCGTCATTTACTGGAAGCTGTTTAATAATTACAGGAAATTCAAAATCCAATATATCTGTTAATTTTAACCCCATAATAAGTAGTAGCGATGCAATAAACAGGGTAAAATATCCGCCGGTGAACGAACCGAGCACTTTACCAGTCAATGCGCAGATAATACCAATAATTGAAAATACTACAGCTGTTCCAAGCATAAAGCATATTACTTGTAAGGAAATTTTTAACGGACCCTCCTTGCTGTAACCGCCGACATATCCTACAATAATAGGAAGCATCGCAAGCGAACAAGGTGAAACAGACGCTATCACCCCACCTAAAAATGATGCAAATAGCATTAATATATTAAAATTATTTTGATTTTGAAAAATTTGAACTAAATTATCCATTTGATGAAATCTCTTCTAAATGTTTCTTGAGGGCCTCTTTGTCCATATACCCCTCTACTCTGGCTTTAACATCTCCTTCTTTATCAATAAAGATTGAAGTCGGAACAAGTTTCACATTGTATTTTTTTATCATGTTTTGAACGGAGGAGGAGTTGTCCTGAACCGTAATTTCAGTTAGAGTAACTTTGTCTCTGAATTCAGGATAAACCTCGTGTAAAACTTTTTCAAGTCTTTGGCAATCATAACACATGCGTGATGCAAATTTAATCATTTGCGGCTGATTAACTTGAGCTTCAACAACTGAAGTCCCGCTGTTTTTTGATAGAGCAAAATATGCAACCATCGGTACAATTAGTATCAATAAAATAATAAGTGCATTTTTTTTCATTAACAGTTCTCCTTCTATAATTAGAATACTACAAAACTGCTAAATTTATAACGCTAATTATAATAAAATATATTACCCGTCAGATTAAAATATTTAGATTTTTATTGAAAAAGTGCTTGTCTGGGGTAAATTATAGACTGCGTCATTTGAAGAATATGCTTTTGCGGCATTAAAGTACGTATACTCACTGTAATTTGTGGCACGAGAATAGTGTTCAGCTCTGTTATTCGAAACAAAATTTTGAGCGTATTCAAAATAGGAGTCAAGCTCATCTGTTGTAATATAACCATCATTGTCATCGTCAATATTAGTATCAGTAATACTTACACCATGCTGATTAGCATCAGTTTCGATTTCAGAAATTTTTGCAGTAGTTGTAACCGGGGTAAGAGCGTCATTTTGCAGACCCCAGATAAGATAGCTTGTATCAGTTGAACTTATATTACTTACATCCATAGTATATATAACATTATATACTATCTGTTTTGTTATTTCAATAGCCTATGCTGTAGCAGCAATTGTAACCAAGAACTTCCTCATAACAAGTGAATTTGGGGTTTGTATTTTTAGCCAGCTTTCATCAGCTTTTGGGGGATTTATCAGGGTATACTCCTGCTCGCCGGATTGGTTGAATTCATAACATTGAATGCCTTTGGCAGTATATTCATAGTCTATTTTGCGAATAATAGTGCTGTTACGCCTAATTCTTATATTTATAATTCTTTTTAATTCATCCCGGATAAATGTAGCAGATGAAGCTGAATTAATTGTTTCTTTGGAAATAGCTGCAATATCACCTGTATCATAATATGTATAGCTGATTGTTTCCAGTACTTCACCGCTGCGATTATAGATTTTTTTAGTGGTCAATTTCCCTTCGCTAAATTCATGGAGTTCAGATAAATTACCATTTGAAAAATATCTTGAGAGCTTAACTAAATTGCCGTTGTAATAAATACAAGAGGTGTATTTTAGTCCGCTTTGAAAGAAAATATCTTTAACTTCTATATTTTCATCCATATTATTATTTTGCTCCTCGAAATCTTGTAGATAAAAATTATATCTTATATATATAAAGATTATAGATGTAAAAAAATTGACTAGTTTAGCAAATTTTGTTACAAAAGTTAAAATTACTAATATTTAGAGAGTTGATTTTTATTAAGAAGAAAGAGTATAATAGAATAGTAGTTAAATGAGGATAAACAGAATGACTATATTAAAAAAGGCATTTACACTAACTGAAGTTCTGATTACTATAGGTATAATTGGTATAGTAGCAGCACTTACGCTGCCTGCATTAATGAGGCTGCACCAAGATGCAGGTACTGGACCTATATTGGCAAAGGTTCAAACTTCAATGGAGGAAGCGGTAGGCAGGGTTCTGCTTGATAACCCTGATGTCGTACTGGGTAATTCAACTACCGCGGCTACTCTTATAGGTTATTTAGATGATATATTTGTTATGACTAATACTTCTGGAAATTGGTATAATTTAAAAGATGGTGCCTCTATAAAAATAACAAGCGGGACAGAAGGAACAATACCTGCTTCTGCTGGTGCACCTAATGAAGGTTATCTTGTCGATGTAGATATCAATGGTCCCTCAAAGTCGCCTAATACTGAAGGTGTTGATAGATTTAGATTTGTACTGACTACCTACGGTTTGATGCTTCCAGTTGGAAGTAAAGTGCTTGATCAAGAACAGTATGGTGAACTGTGTACAGAAACTAATCCTACTATATACTGCACGGGCCATATAGCTGATAATAACTGGAGAATTGATTACTAATAAAATTTTAAACAATAAAAGTCCTCGTTATACGCGAGGATTTTTTTGTTAATATAACTTAATTAAACTATGTAACTATTTGTCCTTACAATATTTATTTGAATTATTACTCGCGGTATTATATTAGTGAGGGGAAGTTATAATGCCGGCTGTAAAACAAAAACAAAATGACGAATTATCACAATTAATGCCGCAGAATATTGAGGCAGAAGAAGCAATATTGGGTGCTATATTAGTTAATCCGAGTACTCTTTCTACTGTTGCTGAGTATATAAAACCTGAATCCTTTTATAAACCTGCGCACAGGTATGTATATGAAGCTATGCTTCAATTATTTAACTCTAATGAGCGCATTGACATAGTTACGGTCTCTGATACGCTTAATTTTAACAGTAAATTAGAATTGGTAGGCGGCAGAGCGTTTATCAATGATTTAAGTTACAAAACAATTACAACTTCCAATATAAAGTATTATGCTAAAATTGTTCAAGAAAAAGCAATGAAGAGGGCTCTTATTAATGCTGGCTCTGAAATTGTTTCAAGCGGGTATGATTTAACTTCTATTGAAGAATCTTTAGATTACGCAGAAAGGCTTATTTTTGATTTAGCTTCAAAAAAAGTAACGTCTGACTTAACCCACGTCAAAGATTTAGTTATGAGTACATATGAAAAAATCGAGTATCGCTCAAAACACCAAGGAGAGCTTATTGGCGTTGATACAGGTTTTTATGACCTTAACGAGATGACAAGCGGGCTACAAAAGTCAGATTTAATAATTTTGGCAGCCAGACCTTCCATGGGTAAAACTGCTTTTGCACTAAATATTGCACAAAACGTAGCTTTGAGAGCAAAAAAAGCTGTTGCTATATTTTCTCTTGAAATGTCAAAAGATCAACTAATGCAGCGTATGTTGTGTTCTGAAGCCGAACTTGATTCAAGACGTTTAAGAACAGGTAATGTAGAGCAGCGGGACTTTGATAAATTGGTTGTTGCTATGAATTCTTTTGCAGAAGCCCCTATTTATATTGATGATACTGCTGGTTGTAATCTTACAGATTTGCGTGCAAAATGCAGACGGCTTGCAATGACGGAAAAAGAGCTTGGTCTTATTGTGATTGATTATCTCCAGCTAATGGAAGGCTCAGGCAAAGAAGATCGCATGCAGCAAATATCTACTATCTCTCGCGGGCTTAAAACTCTTGCCAGAGAACTTAATGTCCCTATAATTGCGCTTTCACAGCTGTCTCGTGCTGTAGAATCTCGTAACGACAAAAGACCTATGTTATCTGATTTAAGAGAATCCGGCGCTATTGAGCAAGATGCTGATATAGTTATGTTTATATACAGAGATGAATACTACAAAAGCAAATCGGAGGAAGAAGATGAGACTCAAAAGGCAGCTAATAAAGGAGAAGCCGAAATTATAATTGCAAAACAAAGAAACGGTCCGGTTGGTACAATTAAATTATTATTCCAAGGAAACATTACTAAATTTAAAAATAAAATTAATACAGATGCACCTTATTAAATTAACAACTGCGTTTTATTTTCCACAGTTTGTTAATAATATTTATTCAGCGGAAATATATCCTCTTAATGCAGTGTATGCAGCAACATATGGTGAGGCAAGGTAGATGAAACCTTTTGTATTTCCCATTCTTCCTTGAAAGTTTCTATTTTGTGTTGCAAGACAAACTTCACCATCTCCGAGAATTCCAGCGTGAACACCTACACAAGGACCGCATCCGGGAGCCATTATAGCAGCATTTGCATCTACAAATATATCAATTAATCCCTCTTTTAGAGCCTGCTTAAACACATCACTTGAAGCCGGTGAAACTATCATTCTAACATCAGGGTGAATTTTTTTTCCTTTTAAAATTTCTGCAGCAATTCGCAAATCTTCAATCCGACCATTTGTACAAGTACCCAAAAATACTTGATTAACTTTTATATTCTTGAGTTCTCCAATAGGTTTTGTGTTATCTACAGTATGCGGACACGATACTGTATGCGGCACATTTGCGGCATCAATAACTATTATCCTTTCGTAATCAGCATCTTGGTCAGGTAATATTTGTCTAAATTTTTCTTCTCTGCCTCTCAATCTTAAAAACTCTTTTGTTTTTTCATCCGTAGCAAACAATCCGCACTTAGCGCCTGCTTCAACTGCCATATTAGACAGTGTAAATCTGTCAGACATAGACATATTATTTATTGTTTCTCCACAAAATTCAAGAGCCTTATACGTTGCCCCGTCTGCGCCAATCATACCTATTAAATAAAGCATTAAGTCTTTAGCACATACCCCAGGTCTAAATGTGCCATTTACAATAACTTTGAATGTTCCGGGAACTTTGAGCCAAGTTTTTCCTAAAGCCATAGCCACAGCAATATCTGTTGACCCCATGCCGGTTGCAAAAGCTCCCAGCGCGCCTGAAGTACACGTATGAGAATCAGCACCGACAAGAACTTCTCCCGGATTAACATACGTTTCAATAAGTCTTTGGTGACAAACACCTGAACCAACTTCAGAAAGTACAGCGCCATATTCTTTAGCAAAATCTCTCAGAACAATATGAGTATTTGAAAGCTCTTTTCTTGGGCTTGGAGATGCGTGGTCTATAAAAAGTATTGTTCTTGCTGGATTATTAAGTTTACTTTTTCCAAGCTTTTTAAATTCTGCTACAGTCAAGGGTCCTGTTCCATCTTGTACCGCGGCGACATCTACTTTCGATATTACTAATTCTCCTGCTTTAACTGCTTTTCCTGCGTGTTCTGAAATGATTTTTTCTACCAGCGTCTGTCCCATAATAACTCCACTTATATTTGCCTTTCACTTTGTATTATAAATCAAAAATTTTATAATACATAATTCTTGTGATATAATTTCATTATTCAATAAAAGGGAGGGAATTAATATGGCAGATCCAAAAATTTTAGCAGCAATACAAAGAACCGATACTGAGCAACTGCAAATATCAATCAGTGAGTATCGCGGTAAAAGCTATTTTAATTTAAGGATATATTATACGACTGATGACGGTGCTACCTGGCTGCCGACAAAAAAAGGTGTAACTTTTGCTCCTGATCAGCTTGATATTCTTTCTGAGGCCATAGAAGAAGCAAAAAAGGAATTTATGGCAGAAGCTGAGTAATGAAATACGCGTTAGTATTGGTTAATATAACAGGTTTAGGGGTAAAGACTTTTAGTTACCTTATCCCGGAAGAATTAAAACAGGTTATCCAAATAGGACAGCCTGTTTTAGTACCATTTGGCAGACGGGGGCTTGTTAATGCCTTTATTGTCGGCTTCTCTGATTATCTCCCTGGTGACTTTACTCCTAAAAAAATATCAAAAATACTTGATACAAATCCTCTATTTTCTCTTAAATATCTTAAATTGCTGGAGTGGGTTGCAAACTATTACTGTACAGATCTTGTAACAGTGATTAATATGGCGATACCGGCTAAATTTATTGAAATGTCTTCTAAAGTGTCTAAAGCTGTTGAATTTATATCTGAAGAGGGAGCAACTAAACGCCAGAAAGAAATTTTATCAGTGCTGAAGGTAAATGGTAAGTCTCAGCTGAATGTTTTTTTGAAAGAGAATAAAACAACTCTTGCAACTATAAAAAAAATGGCTGAGCTAGGGTATTTAAAATTTTTTGATGAAGAAATTTACAGAAATCCGTTAAATATATTTAAAGATATAAAAATAGAGCCGCTTTATGATCTTTCAAACGAACAGGACAGAGTTTATAAAGAAATTACTGCCAAAATGCGTTCTCAAAAACCGCTGCTGCTGCATGGAATAACCGCCTCAGGCAAGACAGAAGTTTATTTTAAACTTATAAAGGATGTAATTGATACCGGCAAAAATGTACTTTTTCTTGCGCCAGAAATTGCACTTGCTTCTCAATTGGTTAAACGTTTAGCACGCAAATTCGGAATTAACGATGTAGCAATTTGGCACAGTAATATTTCGGAAGGGGAGAAATACGACGTCTGGAAAAGATTGTACAAAAATGATGTAAAAATACTTGCAGGTGTTCGTTCAGCTGTGTTTGCACCTTTAAACAATATAGGCTTAATAATCGTAGATGAAGAACACGAAAGTGCCTATAAACAATCAAATCCATCTCCTCGGTACGATGCAAAAATTATTGCGCAGCGGCTGGCACAATTTCACCAGGCACCGATAATTCTAGGCTCTGCGACTCCTGATATATCTTCTTATTATTATGCAAGCAATAATAACAATCTTTTTGAATTGAATAAACGCTATAATAATCAACCGCCGGCAAAAACTAAAGTTATAAATATGCAGGAATATGGAAAAGCTGCCTACAAAGGTATGATTTCAAAACCGCTGCAAACTGAAATAATTAAAACTCTTGAAAAAAAACATCAGGTGATTCTACTGATGAATAGACGAGGTTTTTCAACTTCTACACAATGCCAGGCTTGCGGACATATAATCGAGTGTCCTGATTGCTCTATTCCTATGATTTGGCACAGTACAGATAAAGTGCTAAAATGCCATTATTGTAACAAAATCATGCATTTCCCGGACACTTGCCCTAACTGTGGTTCTGATGCACTTAGGAATGCTGGCGCAGGTACTCAAAAAATAGAATTACTCATAAAAGAGCTTTATCCGCAAGCACGTGTTTCAAGAATTGACAGCGATATCCTCGTACGTAAAAATGCTCATATTGAGCTCTTGAATAAATTTCTCGCCCGTGAAATTGATATACTAATTGGTACACAAATGATTGCAAAAGGTTTGGATAACCCTAATGTTACTCTAGTAGGCGTACTTAATGCTGATGCCGGCTTTTCGCTCCCTGATTTTAGAGCCTCTGAACGAGGATTTCAGCTGCTTACACAAGTTGCAGGCAGAGCAGGACGCGGAGTTGATGAGGGGCAAGTGATTTTTCAAACTTATAATCCTTCATATTATGCTTTTGTAAGTGCAAAAGAGCAAAATTATAACACTTTTTACAAAAAAGAAATTAAAATACGCCAGGAATACGACTATCCGCCGTTTAGCCAGATAATAAGATTAATTATCAGCTCCGAAAATAAATATCGTGCAGAAAAATCAGCTATGGAAATAGGAATGAGATTTACTCAAATGACTGAAAAATATGGTTTTAGCGAATATTTGGAGCTTCTTGGTCCATCTGCCTGCGTTATTGAAAAAATAAGCAATAAATACAGGTTCCAAATTTTAATTAAAAACAAACTTTCACAAAAAGGGCATAAGTTTGTTTCATCTTTTTTAAATAAAATAATTATGCCAAAAGATATAAAACTTTCAATTGATGTTGATCCGCTTGACATCTTATAGAACAGCATCTAAGTAGCTTTGAGGAAATTTTGATGCAGTTGATTTCGGGATATATCCGACATTTAGGCTTTCAGCAATCAGACTGATATTATATGTTGCTGAAATAATTACTATTCTTGTCTTATTATACTGATTTAATTTTCTAATCTGTTCGATAAACCACTCTCCGGCATATTTGGGTAAAAAATCCTCTTCCATCTGCAAATCTGTTATAATTAAATTATATGGAGCATTTATATTATTATAGACTTTTTCATATCCCTCTCTTGCAGATTCTGCTGTGTCAAATTCAGCATCCCCGTCTAATAATTCATTAAGTATAAGTATATGCTGGTCTCTCCACCCTTTAACATCATCTACAATTAGAATTTTTTTCATTTTCGTAATCCTTCAGCTCCTTTTAAATAGATAAATTCAGGAACAAAATTTTCTCCGCAGTTTACAACAATCATTACTCTAATACATTTTTTTAAAGCATCCTTAACTTTAAGTTCGTTATAACACATCATTGGTACATCTTTCCAGTGTAAATCAACTCTTGCGAATTTAGCAGGAAATGCAGCATCTAAATCATCAGTCATAGTAAATATAACATGTGAAATCATATCTAAATCCAGATTATTTTTTAAAACTATTTCAGATAACAATTCAATAGTTGCACTTTTTATATCCTCTTCGCTATTATGTTCAACGGTAATAGCACCTCTTATCCCGCGTGTTATCATTTTACAAGAACTCCTATTGTATTTTTTACACCATTATACCAATCGCGTGCTGCCATTTCTCCTTTGCTTTCAGGCTTTACGCGGGTAATTCTTAAGACTCCGTTACCTGTTGCAAAGTCAATACCATCTTTTCCAACACAAATAATAGTTCCCGGTTTGCAGTTTGATTGTTGGCTTATTACACATGAATTCATAACTTTTATATTCTTACCGTTAAAACAGAAGTATGCACCGGGAGACTTGTATACCCCGCGAATAAGATTATGTATTTCACAGGCTGTTTTAGTCCAGTCTATTTTAAACTCATCACTTTTAAGTTTACTAGCAATGCATGCACCCTCTTCACACTGTTTCACCGGCTTAAGGGTACCGTTATATAAACCTTTGAGCGTATCAGAAATTAGGGCAGGAGACTTATCTGCTATAATTTTATATAAATCTTCGCAAGTCATATCATCAGGGATATCTATAGGATATGACATACAAACATCACCGCAATCAAGTCCAAGTTCTGTAATCATAGTACATATACCTGTTTTTTTATCCCCGTTAATAATACACCTTTGTATTGGGTTAGCGCCACGGTATCGTGGAAGTAGAGAAGCGTGGAGATTAATAGTTTCATATTTGGGTATATCAAGAACTTCTTGCGATAAAATTTGTCCAAAGGCAAATGTTACAAAAAAATCAGCGTTTAAATTTTTAATTTTTGTTTGTATATCAATGTCTTTACGTATAGAAATCGGCTGGAATACAGGGATATTAAGTTCAATAGCAGTTTTTTTTATAGGTGACGCCATAAGTTTATTCCCGCGTCCTGCAGGCTTATCAGGCTGCGTTACGACACCTGCTACATCAAAGTCTTTCGATGCCGCAAGATATTTTAATGTCTTTACACCAATATTCGGAGTTCCCCAAAAAACCACTTTAATCATTTAGTTACCCTTGTCTTGCTGTTCTTTTAGCATTTCATCAAGTTCCGGCTCTGAAAGAAGTTTATCAACTTCAACCGGCGGAAGATTGTATTTACTTAGAACTTCATCTGTTTCAAATCTATTTATTGAGTGATCAATAAATAAAATTCCGTCTAGATGATCAAATTCGTGTTGGATAGCACGAGCTAGTAAAACACCATCCTTCACCTCCATAACAAACTGTCGTCCGTGAATGTCTGTTGCCTTAACCATAATATTAGCATACCGCCTTACGTCAGTGTATGCTTCAGGAAAGCTTAAACAACCTTCATGGCTTTTGCAAGCGCCGGATTTCTTTATTATTTTGGGGTTAATAAAAGTAATAGGATTTAATGGTTCATCACCTGATGAACAGTCTACAACAAATATTCTGAGATTTTCACCAATCTGAGGTGCAGCTAACCCGACCCCGTTGTTTGCATACATAGTATCATATAAATCTGCAACTATCGCCTTAACTTTTACTGAAACTTTATGTACTTCTCTTGATGGAAGTCTAAGTGACGGTTCTCCATATCGTAAAATCTTTTTTATAGCCATATCTTTACCTCTGTATTAAATTATATCATAAATAGATTTTGATTTTACAAATTCAGTATTTATTGAAAATTATTTTGTTTGAGTTATTATTTGAGTATGAAAGTACAATCAATCCAACATCAAAGTAATTTTAAAAGTACAGAAACACAATTAAATTATTATTCTAAGCCAAAGGAAAAATTTACTGACAAATTTTCAACAAAAATAAAAAATTCTGCTGATTTAAATGATTGTGTAGCAGTACCTAGGAGTGTATTTAAAGGATATTTAGCATTTATGCTTGGAACATCAGCATTAACACTCGGAACTTTTATCCCGCAATCTTCAAAAAAAATAAAAACTACAGTTATGATTGCGGGTAACCTGGTAAATCTTTACGGTATTTGGAGCTTTGTTCGCCCCTATATCATTAAAAATGCTGCGCCAACTGTAAAAGGCGGAACAGCTGAATCAAGTATAATACAATAATCAGCAGCTTTTTTGTATAAAGTTTTTATGCCTTTTCCTTGTAAAATAATTTGTCATCCCTGCTACAAAGAACCCCATAATACCAATGCCGAATAAGTATGGAACACCTGATACTAATACCTTTTGCCCTGCAAGCTTTTTAAATTCATTTTTTATATTTGATTTATTTATAATAGATAACTCTTTTGCTTTTGTTTCTAATTCTTTGAAGCTTGGTGATGAAAAATCTTCGTTTATTACATCTTTACAATATCCGAATTTATTTAATAATTTCTTAAAGCCTTTGTCAAATAGTTCCCCGCCGGTAATTATATAAAAACCAACAAGCGGAAATCTTGAAGTTGTTTCAAGTAGATTTTCTTTACCTCTGTCGGCTGATGAGCCGAAGTATCCAAGTCCGCCTATAGTTACACACGCTGTCAACTGACCTTTGCTCATTGCAAGTTTTCCATTTTCAGAGTTAAAATCCTGGCTGAAATATTTATTTAAAAATTTCGCCCTTTTTTTATTGTTCTTAACAAGTTTATCTCCAGGCGCTAATATAATTTCGCTCAAATTTTGTAGAATTTTTGCATCTTTTCCTTTTGAGGCTAAAAGAATACTTGCCCCTAGGAGAGCGCCGTATAGAGCAGCGGCAATACCAATTTTTTGTTTTGCGCTTCTTTCAACTTTTCTTTGCTGCTCTTTATCCTCTTCATTTTTTTCTAGTGATGCTATATTTTGGAAATCACTTTTTTTGAATACTTTTAATGTGAATAAATTTTTCAAATAGCTTAGCGAAAATTCAGCAAGTGGTATCAACATTGTAGATAGTGCAATTGCTGCTTTTATCGGAACAATTTTTTTCTTAATATTAGGGGCAGTGCAATTTAATTCTTTTAATGATTTTGCAATTAATTCTTTTTCTTTTAAATTAAGTCCCCTTGAAAATACTTTACGAGCAACTTTTTCACCTAGAATTGCAGGTCCAAAATATACGATTGCATTTTCAGACAATTCAAGAAATACATTTTCGGCTAAGTCCTCTTTACTTCTGGAAAATGTCACTTTGGGCGCAAGACATGTGCCTGTATCTTGAATAAGGCGCGATGCAGATAGACCTGATGCGCTTTCTTGATATGATACAAATTTGGATGCTGTTCTTAGGGGATTAGATAATGTATTTATTAAACTAACTGACATAATTTTCTCCTTGATTAAAAAATAAACCTGACAATCATTTGTACAGGTTTACCTTTATCAAGAGACATAAGAGGAACCTGTACTAATACAGGCGCCACCAAATATTATTAATATTTTTATTTTGGTAATTCATACCTAAATATTCACACAAATAAATATATTTGTCAATATATCAAGGATATATATTAACCTATAACAGGAGCAACAAATGTGCGGGCAGCAAGCTCCTTATCAAGCATAAATAATGCTTGTGTATCCTTGCCGATAAGTTTTAATGTCGCAAGTACACCGCCAACATTTGATTCCTCTTCAACCTGTTCTTTTAAATACCAATCAAGGAATGATAATGCGGCTCTATCTTTTTCCTCTTCTGCAACATCCATTAAAGCATTTATTCTTGATGTTACGTATTGTTCGTGCTCTAGCACGTGTTCAAAAACTTCAAGCGGAGATTCCCAATCAATCCTTGGTTTGTCAATTTGAAGAAGTTCAACTTTTCCGCCTCTCTCTATTACATAATCAAACATCCCCATTGCATGTGCGTGCTCTTCTTGAACCTGAACATCCATCCAGTTTACAAAACCTTGAAGATTTTTATCAGCAAAATATGCTTTCATGGATAAATATAAGTATTCCGAATACAATTCCGCATTTATTTGTTCGTTAAATGCTTTGTTTAATTTTTCCGTAAACATAACAAAACTCCTTTCTACTTACAATATATATTTTATTACTTAAAAATTTATTGTTAAATTATTAAGTTTTGTTACAAAAGATTTGTTTACTGAAATTTGAAAAAAGAAATATACTTTATATATATGTAAGATTTGTTAGAGGATACTTAAAATGGCATTAGGAACATCAAGTTTTGGTACAATTCTACAAAGTTCACAACCAGAAAATCATTATACAAATACAGTAGATACAGTTGATAATTACTCACCAGTAATTGGAGCTGGCTCATCTGCTGTCGAAACAGCAGGTTCAATCGCTTGGGGCGGCTTTGATGTATGCGAATTTTCTACAACTACAGAGGTTGATTACTCAGCATACACAACTCCACCAGTAGAAACAGCCGGTTCAATTGCATCAGCATCACCTGCAAGCTTCAGCACAGGTTATAGCAGCGCGTGTGCTGCATCATCAACTACTGCATCTGCTTCAGTAAGTACTTCAACAGGTAGTTCTTGTTCTTACTCTTGTTAATAAATAATGACTTGAATAAAAAACTCCGGCTCAAATCGGAGTTTTTTTATTTATAAGAGAAGTTTAAAATATCATAGTCCTTTTTACCAAAATAAACAGTAATTCTATACGGGATAAAATCAATTAACAACAAATAAATAGAAATATCCGTATTTTCAACAAACTCGTAATATTTAGTGTAAATATGATTATTGATATTTTCTGATGACGAATATTTTAAAATTTTGTTATTTAAGTCATTGCTTATAACACATGTATCAGCGCTTGTATAATATTTTAAATTATTACCATTTGCTGATAATTCTTTGCCATATATTTGAGGTGGCAGTTTATAATCATTATCTGTTTCAAATTTAAAAATTAAACCTTGACTGCCAAAAAGCTTAAAGGAAAGCCCACTTTTGTCAGAAACTATTTCATAAATATTATCTTGGATTTGTATAATTTCTCTTCCTCTAAAATTTACATTTACACTCCAAGTATTCGTATTATCTGAATTATCTTTCATAATCATACTTGTTTTACAATTATCAAGCGATTTTGATAGATTAAAATCGTAAATATCTCTTATATCATTATTTATAGGAAATTCATCACGCTCAAAATTTAATTTATGTCCATCTATAACTGTCAGTTCTTCTGTATTTATCATGTTTTGTATTCCTTCGTAATTAATATTCCACATTTCGGAACAATTATATCATTATACTAAGTATTTATTGTATATACAGCATATGTTTGTTATAATTATGAAAAAGGAGCGGGATATGTCATTTTCAGTATTAAAAGAGTATATTTCTGTTAAAAATATTATAGTATTTGCAATAATACTTGTTGCACTTTGGGTACTGGCGCAAGTAACTAATGTGATAATGCTATTTTTCGCCTCTTATGTAATTGCATGTTCATTTAATCCTATAGTAAACAAACTTGAGAAGAAGATGAAACGGTCGCTGGCTGTTGCATTGTTACTATTTTTACTCGTAGTTGTTTTGTTTATTCTTTTTATCCCTGTTATTTTATCATATGAACAGGTAAAAATTTTATTTCAGCATTTGCCTGAACATTTTTTGCGGTTTAAAGACTATTTATTGAGCATGAATATCTTTGGATATAAAATCACATCACTAGTGGATGCTTCATCTCTATTTCAGCACGCCACAGAGTTTGTATCTGATTTTGTTAATCGCTCAATTACAGTAACTATTGGCGTGGCTTCTGGACTAGTTAATTTCTTTGCTTTTTGTCTTATTACATACTATTTTATGCTGGATGAAGCACATATCAAAGCTTCAATTGTAAAATTATTTCCTAAAAAAGACGGAAAAAATGTAGATGAAATTCTGGAAACTATTTCAAAAAAAATCGGCGGATATGTATTTGCACAAGTTGTTACAATGGCGGCTGTCGGTTTTATTTTTACAATCGCTCTGTTGATTATGCGTGTTGATTATGCGGTAATTCTTGGTGTAATAACTGGGGTATTGGATATAATCCCGGTCGTCGGTCCCCTTATTGCGTTCCTTATTTCTATTGCTGTTTGCTGGCAGATGGGCATCCCTGTTTTAATAGGCATAACGGTTGCTTTTATGATTGCGCAGTGGGCAGAAAATAACCTGCTGAGGCCGTATATATTTTCAAAATTTATGGATTTACATCCTCTTGTAATCTTTTTTTCACTTCTGGTAACTGCAAAATTCCTTGGTGTCGTAGGGGTGATTTTTGCGCCTGCAATTGCGGCTACAGTTTGTGTTTTAATTGATGAATTGTATATAAAAAATATTAACAAATATGAAGTCTGATTCTTATAACTATCTTTATAATCCGTCAATCGCAGATAAAAATGCATATAACCTTTTAATGGGCTTCCCCGGCGTTGAAAGTTTTGCGTTATCTTCGCTTGGTTATATGTGGTTATATAAATCATTGGACGAAAGGGATGATATTAATGTTTATCCTATAAATATTGATACAAAAAATTTTATTCCTGCACGTATTGATGCCCTATCTTTTTCACTCTCATATGAAATGGATTTTATACATGTCTTTAAAATAATTGAAGAACTAAATATTTCAGTTTGGTCAAAAGATAGAAAAATGCCGCTTATATTTGCTGGTGGACCTGTTATAACATCTAATCCTGCGCCATTTGAACCATTCTTTGACTTTTTTCTTATTGGTGATGGCGAAGACCTTTTAAAAACGGTAATCGATAAGTTGATACTATACAGGATGAGAGAGAAAGCTGATATTTTAGCTGCGCTCTCAAAGATAGATGGAGTATATGTTCCAACTATAAAAAACAAAACAAATAAAATTACTCATAAACTATCAAACTGTGTCTATACTCCGATATTAAGCCCAAACTCATATTTTAGCAATACGTTTATTGTTGAAGTAGAACGAGGCTGCTTTAACAGATGCGGCTTCTGCCTTGCCTCTTATCTTAATCTGCCTGTAAGGTTTGCTGCGTATGAGGAGATAATCAATAAAATTGAATTGGGGCTTCACTATACTTCAAATATAGCGTTGCTTGGCGCCCAAATCAGTGCCCACCCTGATTTTAATAAAATTTGCAGATACCTGATATCAAAAATTGATAGTGGAGAAAATATAAATGTCAATTTCTCATCATTACGAGTGGATGCCATAACAAGTGACGTATTAAAACTCTTAAGATTATCTGGGCAAAAGACTTTTACGATAGCAATTGAAGCTGCATCGGAGCGTTTAAGGCTACTAATAAACAAAAATTTAAAAGAAAACCAAATTATTGCAGCCGTAAAAGCAGCTTCTGAAGCAGGGCTTTGGGGCATAAAATTTTACTGCATGATTGGTTTGCCAACTGAAGAAGAAAAAGACATTAAAGAATTTATTATTTTAGGGAAAAAAATTAAAAAGATAAATAAAAAGCTGGATTTAACTTTTTCATTTTCTACTTTTATTCCTAAACCCCATACACCATTTCAGTGGGAAGCAAGAGAAAATAATTACACATTAGATAAAAAACAAAAATATCTTACAAAAGAACTGGCTAAAATTGGAATAAAATCAAAGTTTACAAGTGTAAAATGGGATTATTATCAAACTTTGATTTCTCGTGGAGATGTAAATATTGCTTCATATCTATACGAGGTTTATAAAGCCGGCGGAAAACTAGGCGGGTATAAAATAGCAGCTAAAAAATTAAATATTGATACAGATTATTATGTGACGCGTAAATTTGATTACAATGAACTGCTTCCATGGGATAATATTAATATAGTACATCCAGGGAAAAAATTTTTAGAAAATGAAAACAGACGGTTGATGAATATTTCAGGTTTGAAGTAAAATATTACTGAGGAGAGTGAATGTATGAGACAAAGAGCAAAAGAACAAGATGCAAATATAAGAAGAACAAACTTTGAACCAGTAGAAGAAAATTTTACATATGAGCAGGCAAAGTTAGAAGCCCAAAGGTGTTTGCACTGCAAAAATCCGCAATGTGTAAAAGGATGCCCTGTAAATATTAATATCCCAGATTTTATTAAGGCTTTAAAAGAAGATAATATAGATAAAGCTGGTGAAATAATCAGAGAAACATCAATGCTCCCATCTGTTTGCGGTAGGGTTTGTCCTCAGGAACGACAGTGTGAAGGTAAATGTATATTAGGTATTAAAAGTGAGCCGATTGCAATAGGTGCACTTGAAAGATACGTAGGAGATAACACTACTGCCGTTATACCTGAAATAACACCAACAGGCAAGCGTGTGGCCATTGTAGGCTCTGGATGTGCAGGAATTACAGCTGCTGCTGATATTCGTAAAGCGGGTCATGAGGTTACTGTATTTGAAGCCTTACATGAATTCGGCGGGGTTTTAAGATATGGTATCCCCCCATTTAGGCTTCCAAGGAATATTCTAGATAAAGAAATTGATAATTTAAAATCTATGGGCGTAAAATTCGAAAAAAATGTCATTGTAGGAAAATCAATTACACTTGAACAGTTAAAAGATGACGGATTTGATGCGATATTTTTATGTTCTGGTGCTGGGCTTCCCAAAATGCTTGGAATCCCTGGTGAA
The DNA here is from genome assembly GCA_944326905.1 of Candidatus Gastranaerophilales bacterium. GTDB lineage: Bacteria > Cyanobacteriota > Vampirovibrionia > Gastranaerophilales > Gastranaerophilaceae > CALUTH01. The sequence continues at coordinate 12,291 of CALVFU010000003.1, read as the reverse complement.
AATTTAAATGGTGTATTATCTGCTAATGAATTTTTAACAAGAGTAAACCTTATGCATGCAAACGAGCAGCAAACGGCTACTCCTTTGCGTGTAGGAGAAAAAGCTGCAATTATCGGCGGCGGTAATGTTGCCATGGACGCAGCAAGAACAGCCGTTAGAGTAGGGTATAAAACTGTTTATATTGTATATAGAAGAACGGAAAAAGAACTGCCTGCAAGACTGGAAGAAATTCGCCATGCAAAAGAAGAAGGGGTTATTTTTAAATTTTTGCTTTCTCCCAAAGAAATTATTGGAGAAAACGGATATGTTAGATCAATGAATTTTGAAATTTGTGAATTGGGTGAGCCTGATGAATCTGGCAGGCGGTCGCCGATTGGAACTGGTGAATTTCTTGCTTTAGAGATTGATACTATTATTGTGGCTCTTGGCACTGGACCAAACCCTATTATTCAAAAATCAGCAAAGGCTGAAGGCATTGATTTTGATGTAGATAGAAAAGGTTATTTTATTGTTAATCCTGACACTCGCGAGACATCAATTGAACATATATATGCAGGCGGCGATGTCGCTCCGATAGGAGAATCTAATGCAATTAATGCTATGGGCGCAGGTAAGAAGGCTGCAAAAGCAATTAATGAATATTTGGCTAAACTGTAGTTTCTAACGGTTTTGTCGGGATAAAGACTCTTATACCGTCGCCAAATTTTATTTGGTTTTGTAAGTGATCAGAGGCTGCACCGCCATTTCCAGTTGCGATAAACACATGCCCAAAATCATCACTATAATTGCATGCCCCTCTGTCATATACAACGACAGCACCGCCCGGCAAGGATTTCAAATCCTCCTTGCTATTTACTTGTACCTCGGTAAAGTTTTTATCTGCGGCAAGTACATTAGCCCTAGTATATGCATCACCGCGCTTTGGATCTATATTATATTCTTCTAATGCGTTATTTACATAGTGCGCGCAGCGACCAGTTGTATTTGTTGTATGTGCAATAATATAACTTGCCAAATTGTGTCCTAAATCTTTATTATAAACAACACCTTTTTCTTTTAACTGTTCCTCAAATTTTGTATCATTTTGCGCTATGTTCTTTAAAAGAGTTTCTTTTTTATTACTATAGGCTGAAATAGTTGTTATACTGCCGGAATAAGTTTTTGTTGAAGAAGACGATGTTGTCTCATCAGTAGATGATGAGATTGTTAAATTGCCAAACGATGGTAGCGTATATGTTGGCGTAAACATAGAACTAAAATTCGAAAAATTAAAAGCCGGCATGCTATTCATATAACTAAATAAATTAAAGCATGGCATTTGGAAATTAAAATTATTAAACAACTGAATAAGAGGGTTAAGCAGGTTAATCCCATATACTCCACCAGGCGTAAAATTAAAGCCTCCTGATATTCCATAATTAAATAAGGCAGGTGTAGATGCGCCAGGTTGATTATACTGTGTGCATGTACACGTTTGACTGCATTGTAATGGATATCTATTAAGAGTATAGTTAGTTACGCCGTCAAAACTCATAATAATATTCTCCTGCTTATATATATAAAGTATATAATTGTATAATAATTGACTTTTTTAGATTGAATTGTAAATTTTTGTAAATATTGATTTGAATGTGTATTTAAGCTAATTTATAAGTATGTTATCTAGGTTGTTTATAAAGAATTTCATACTGATAGATGAACTTTTATTGGAATTTGATAAAGGTCTAAATATTATAACTGGTGAAACCGGTGCCGGTAAAAGTATTATTATAAATGCGATTGATATTGTTTTTGGAGCAAAAGCTTCAAAAGAACTTATAAAAACAGGAGAGACGAAAGCTGTTATTGAGTTAACAGTTGCAAATACAAGTGAAAAACTTTCTTCTTTTTATGAAGCCTACGGGATTGATAATCTCGGGGATGAAATTATTATTACAAAAGAAATTACCCAATCAGGAACTAGAACAAAAGTTAATGGCAGTATGGTAAGCCAGGAGGCAGTGAGGTTTTTAAGAGAAATATTTATCGATATACATTCACAGCATGAAATGTATACTTTTATGAAACCAAAATGTCATATTACACTGCTTGATAATTATGCAAAATCCACACTTCAGCCATATTTAGAGGAATATAAACTCGTATGGCAAAATTACCAAAATTTAAAAAGCAAGCTTGAAAATATAAAAAATTCAAATCAATTAACCGAAGCACAAATAGATTTCTTAAAATTTCAAATAAATGAAATAGAAAGCGCAGAAATAAAGTCTGATAATGAGGATGAAGTGTTAGCGCAGGAAATCAATATACTTGAAAATGCAGAAAGGCTTAAAGAACTTTCAGGCTCAATATCATGGGCTATAAGCAATGATGATGAATCCATTCTTGAAGGTCTAAGTAAAGTAAAGAAGAATTTATCAGCTATAACCGCTCTAGAACCATCATTGGCGGATACAGAAGTAGAATTAATAAACGTGATGGATAGTGTAAAAAATATTGCTTCAGTACTAAGAGATTATTCTCAAAATTTAGATAATGATACGGAGAAATTAAACAATCTACAGGAACGACAATTTTTGCTTGATAAATTAAAACGTAAATACGGCGGCTCACTTTCAAGTGTACTAGATACTTTATTTGCGTCACAAAAAGAGCTTGCATCTGTTGAAACAAATGAAGCTGATGAAGAACAGCTAAAAATAGATTTGGAACAGGTTTTAAGTAAGCTTCACAAACTTGCAGAAAAAATTACTGAACTTCGTAAGACATATGCGGAAGTTTTGTCCTGTATGATTTCTGAAAAATTAACATCATTGGAATTACCCAAAGTAAAGTTTCTAATTGACGTGCGCCCATCAGAGTTAAATACTATTGGTGCTGATGATGTTGAATTTTTGATTTCAACAAACATTTCAGAGCTGCCAAAACCTTTGATAAAGGTTGCTTCAGGCGGTGAGATTTCTCGAGTTATGCTTGCGCTGAAAGTGATTTTTGCGCAAAGTGATAATATTGATACAGTTATATTTGATGAAATTGATACGGGAATATCAGGGAAAGCGGCACAAAGTGTTGCTGATGAAGTAAAAGAGCTTGCAAAGTACAGGCAAATAATAATGATAACACACCAAGCAATTATAGCATCCCGCTCAGACAGGCATTTTTATGTATCAAAATTACAAGATGATTTGACTAAAATATCTGTAAAAATACTTTCTGCGGAAGATAAAATAAAAGCAGTTGCTGAACTTGCCGGAGGGGTTTTATCTGATGTATCAATTGAGTTTGCAAAAACACTTATTAAATAAATCTACGCACAAAAGGCTAATCAACTTGGACAATGTTTTTTTTCATAAATAAACTAACCTTTAAATAGACAAAGGGGGTTAAAATGAAAAAGATATTTTTTATAATAACGTGTTTACTGTTTTGTGCAAATTTATCTTATACAGCTTGCTCAATAGAAAACACAAATACAGTATGCACTGCAACTGATGCAGCCCGTATAAGAGAACCATATAAGCAAATCTATAGAGACTATAGCGGCAATGCAGATTTTAACGGAGAGCCGTTCATACGTATATCACCAGCAGATAGGAGCAGTGTAGAACGGACATTCAAAGACCACAACGAATTACAAAACCAAAGTCAGTATGATTCTAATTGTCAATTTGGAGTTTGTTTACCTTCTGATATGACCAACAACAGTATGCAATAACAGTTACATTGTAGTTGGAATGCCGGTTTTAACGGATAATTTAGAAGCTATGCCGAGACCAATACCTGCAAAGAGGTATGTTAGCCAAGCAAAGAAATAATTTTTCTTAAGTGGACCCAAATTTACACCTTTTCCTTTTAGGGAACTTTGTGCCGCTTTAATTCCTCTGATAGACGCGAGACCTTCTTCTGCAATTGTAGGTGCATATGCTAAGAAACCTATAAGACCGGCATTTTTTTCAATAAAATTTTCATCTCTCGTACGTTTATTTAAAGATAACAGATAATTAATTGCAACCAATAGTGTTGGTACGTTTAACGCATAATTTCTAGATTTTTGAAGCAGTTTTAAAAATGGCTTTTTTGCATTAATTGCATGTCCTAATTCATGCAGTATAAGAGAAGGCTTCGTTTTAGGAGCAACAGCGACCTTAGCTTCATCTGCATAAAATGCATTTTTGCCGTTTGCAACTTCTCTAAGATCATCAAATCTTATTCCGCTTGCTCTGCTGACTTTATCAATATTATCTTGTCCAACAAAAAATATATCTACAGCTAAATTGTTTTTTTTATGCATAGCTCTCGTCACATCAAAAACATTTTCGTGCGAGGTAAATTCTTTACCTCGCATAAGAGCTTTAGACGCGTTTTTAGATAAGAGATTAATACCTTGAGAGGCTAAAAATAAACCACCGATGGACAATAGTGGATTATCTGTCAGAGACTCACGCCAATCATAACCAGTTTCCATTTGATTATTATTAAATCCATAATTGTAATAAGGATTATAATTGTAACCTACACTTTGCACCATAGTACTAATATAAAACATATAATAGTAAAAAATTGCTTTTTTATTGGTATGGGTTTATAAAAATTTACAAAAATATAAATAGAGTTCATTTTTAAGATATAATAATTATTATGAGAAAAATATTGATATTAGGCAGGAGTGCACAGGTATATTCATTAGCAAAATATCTTTCTTCGCGGAGTGAAGTTTTTGTTTATCCTGGAAATTCAGTAATTAATGAATTTACAACAACTGTGAAAATAGAAAACTACTCTTCTGCGGGCATTGCTGAGTTTGTTAAGAATAATGAGATTTCAATAACTATCCCAGTAGATATTGAATTTGCAACTAAAGAGCTTGCTAATATTTTTGAAGAAAACAAATTACAGTTATTTGCACCAGCTCTGAATGCCTCTTCATTCTTTAATGATAAAATAGGAATAAAAAAATTACTCTATAAACTTCATATACCTATTCCAAGATTTGCATCATTTGATAAGGCAAGTGCAGCGTATGATTATATAAAAAGTGCTAAATTTCCGATTATAATCAAGTCAAAATTAAAAGAATCGGCTGCTATTTGTGTTAATGAAAAAATTGCAAAAGCTGTAATTGATGATTTGGTATTTAAAAACGAAACAATTCTGATTGAAGAATTTATTTACGGAAAAACTTTTTCAATTTATTTTATATCAGACGGGTATAAGGCTTTACCGCTTGGTACAGCACTTAATTACAATTTTTCACTTGATGGAGACGGCGGTGTATTAACAAATGGACTTGGAGCTTTATCTCCTTTTTATAAATTAACTGATGCGGGTATAGATTATTTAACAACTAGTGCCGCAAATTCTTTTATAGAGTACTTTGAACAGCAAGGGACACCATTTATAGGAATTTTTGGATTTGAATGTATATTAACAGACGACGAAAGACTTATTATCACCAATTCAAAATATTTTCTCTCTGATACTGATGCTCCAGGACTGCTGGCACTTCTGGATATTGATTTAGTAAAGGTAATAAATGATTGTCTAGAAGGACTCTTTGCAGATATGTATGATTATATTCCACAAAAGGATTGTAATGCGCTATCTCTCGTTATTTCAGCAAAACATGATGGTGATATTATTGAGGGCGTAAAAAATCTTGCAGAAGATACAATTCTTACAATGTATCCGCTTGAAAAGAATAAATATCTGGAATATGAAACAGTTAAAGGAAAAAATGTAATTCTCACAACTCTTGCGGGTACTATTGCACGTGCTAGAGAAACATTATACACTGAAGTAAAAGAGCTCAATTTTAAAAGTATTACTTACAGAAAGGATATAGGAGCTATTTTAGCAGAAAATAGAGGTTTGGTATGAAGATAGAAGCTTTTAATCTTGTAAAGGTTTATGGCGATAGAAGTGTTGTAAATGATGTTTCTTTTTATATTAATAAAGGCGAAGTAGTATGTTTGCTTGGACCAAACGGAGCAGGTAAAACTACAACTTTTTATATGATTGTAGGACTTGTTAAGCCTTATTCAGGAAAAGTTGTTTTTAATGGCGAAGATATTTCATCTTGGCCTATGAATTTACGAGCTAAAGCTGGTATCGGTTACCTTCCGCAGGAAACTTCTATTTTTAGAAAATTAACGGTAGAAGATAATATCAAACTGGTTTTGGAAATGAATGATAAATTAAATAAAGAAGAAAAACAACAAAAATTAGAAGATTTGCTGAGTGAGTTTGGTGTTGCAAAATTAAGAAAAGCACAAGCAATATCATTATCAGGTGGAGAGAGACGAAGAGTTGAATTGGCTCGAGCACTTGCAGCAAGCCCTGATTTTATTCTTTTAGACGAACCTTTTACAGGGATTGATCCTATTGCAATAGGTGAAATTAAAGATAATATAAGAAAACTCTCTGAAGATAAAGGGCTTGGGGTTTTGATTACTGATCACAACCCAAAAGCTACATTATCCATAACTGACCGAGCCTATGTTATATTTGATGGCAAAATAAAAATCCAAGGACGCAGCGAAGAAGTTGCAGAAGATCCGATAGCAAAAGAATTTTATCTTGGAAAGGACTTTAAATTATGATAAAAATATATGACAAATATATTTTTACACAGGTTCTTTTAGCAACACTTGTTGCTATCATACTTTTTACCGTAATATGGATTGCACCGGAAATGCTTTTAAAAACCATTAAAAATACAATAGAGGGTGTATATAGCCCGCAGGTTGCAGTTATGGTTTTGGTTTGCGAACTGCCTAAAATTTTAGGTAAAGCTTTTCCTGTAGGTCTATTATTGGGAACTTTATTTACTTTTGATAAATTAAGCAAAGATTTTGAGCTTACTATATTTAGAGCTGCAGGAATGTCTTTTGCAAGAATTATAGCTCCTGTTGTGGTATTGTCGCTTATAGTAACTTATCTATGCTTTGTAACGTACGATAAACTCATTCCGTATTCTTGTGAAAAACTTAATGAAATAAAAAAAGTTAATCCTGTGTCACAATTTGTTTACATAAAAAAAGATGTTGATAAACACCCATTAATGGGTATTATTGTATCTAGATATAATAGAGATTCAATGGATAATATAATTGTTTTAGACTTTGCACAAAAAGTATACAGCGACATTCATCCTTTAACTAATATACAAGTTGCAGAGACTGGTGTTATTAAGGATGACAAATGGACGTTAAAAAATGTGATTTCGTACGGTATATCAGGTGATGGTATTTTTGAAGAAATATCAACAATACCTTCATTAGATATTATAGAAGGTGAAGAAGCCAATAATGCAAAGACCTTGATGGAATATTCTACTAAACGTGATAGAGAAATAGATAATGCGGGTTTAGCAAGATACATTAAGCTGCTAAAATCAGAGAGCCTTGACGAAGAATTTAGACTTAATGCTAATAAGTACTACCAGCGCTTTATTCATCCGCTTGTATGTATCCTTCTGGCGCTAATGGGAGCTATTCTTGGTTTTTCACGTCCGAGAGAACGCTCGCTTGTAGGTTTTGTTATTGCAATTGGGTGTGTATTTATTTATTATATTACGTTGCCGTTCTTTGATTTGTTGGCTGAAAAAGGTGTTTTACCTCCATTGCTTGCTGCCTCTTTTTCTCCATTACTATTTGCATTTGCAACATATAAATTTTATCAATCTAAGGAGCTTTCATCAAAAATCAAGCCTGTAACTAATGCTAAAGGGAAATAATAATGAAGAAATTTATTCTTTTATTACTCATTTTTAATTTTTCCTGCGCTTACGCAGAACCCCAAATAGACTTTGATGATGGTATATATCATATTGTATTAAATGATAAAAAAGCAGCAAAATATATTGATTTTGTAACAGTTAATGAGCTTGAAACTAACAAAAAAATTCATCAAATGAACGGCTCAGCATTAACAATAAATGCCGGCTTTTTTGATCCAATCAATAAAAAAACTATCTCCTATGTTACCTCTAAAACAACCAATGACTTAGACCCTCTTTTTAATGAAAATCTTATACAAAATCCGCAGTTACGGAATAATTTAGATAGAATATTAGGAAGAACTGAATTTAGGATTCTTGATTGCGGGCTGAATAAAACATTTGATATTGCACCACATGACACACCATTACCTGACGGATGTCTGCTTATGGCGTCAGCGCAAGGCGGTCCTATGATATACCCTGATTTGCGTTTAGAAGAAGAAGCTTTTATAATTAAAGATAAAGACGGAAATATTATTAGAGAGTCAGCATCTGTTCTTCATAAAACTGCCAGAACAATCATTGGTTTAAAAAATGGAATTGTGCATATTTTTATAATTACTAATCAACACCCAATGACAATGTTCGAAGTAAGATCATTGGTTGAAAACTATAAATTAGACAAAGCTATGGCTTTTGACGGGGGCAGTTCTACATCCTTTAATTATTTAGATAAAATTAATGTGATTTCTGTTGAAGCTAAGGAGCATGATACCGGCAGAAAGCTAAAATCATTTATGATTTATAAGAAGAAATAAATTTCTATAAAAATAAAAAAAACAACTCCTAATAAATATTTATTAGGAGTTAATGTGAAATTAAAGAAATTTATATATAATTTTTAAGTATGTATATGTTTACTCTCACTGTATATATTATATCAAAATAAAGAAAATTGTCAAATATAACACACTTATATAAAGTTTTTAGTGTTAAAAATGCGGTGTATATATACCTTAATTTATCGGAAAATTGTATAAAAAGCAGGCTAATATGAGTAAAGATAGTAAATTAGGTAAGAAAATAAAAGAATTACGCAAGAGCAAAGGACTGACACAGGAAAAACTTGCAGAACTCGCAAATATTGATAATAAACACTTATCAAAAATTGAAAATGGTATACACCTGCCGACATACAAAACATTAAAAAAATTATCCCAAATACTTAATTTTAATTTACAAGATATAGAAACAACAGAAGTTGAGCAGAATTTATTTATGAATAATCAAATATATGCAAAAGCAATAAAAATCTTAAATTCAGCAAAAACAGATAAGGAACTGCTAAATTACTATGAAACACTAAAGCTAGTAAGTAAGTTAATGCATTCAATATAAAAAAAACTCCTGAAAATATTACTCAGGAGTTTTTATAAGTATTTATTACTATAATTGTTCTTCAATATTTACATCATCAATAAGAAGCAAGTAAATACACTCACCTTGTTTAGCCTTATAGTTTACACCCGGGGTAATAAGACCCGTAATCAAACCAACCGTACAACCTACAGGTATACCAATACCTAGTGCTGTACCAACTCTTGAAGGATTGGGTATAAACGCTAAACTCATACCAACACCTGTACCTACAGCACCGCCTGTTATTGTATATAACAAGACTTTACCAAAAGTAACCCAAGGACCTTCAGCAAGACGCCCATCTTTTGTAAACGGCTTACCCGTAATATCAATCACACTGCCATCTGGTAATAGTATGTGTTTAAAAATCAGATTAACTCTTGCTTTTTTATTAAAGATTTTAGGGTTTTGAATATCCATTATTTCTGCTACGAACCTTGTACCTTCGGGAAGGACTTTAGTCCCTTCCACGGTGTACAGGTCTTTAGGAAGGTAGAAATTAACAATTTCTCCGCCCTTATGCTTTTTAGAAAGGAATTTTTCTGAGAATGCTATTTGTACTACGTTACCTTGATTAACAGTCTTTTTGAAATTAGTTAAGGTAACAGTGTTGTTAGGCGCTTGTCTGTGGACACACAAATGTTCTACACCTAGAACTATTTCTTGCGGTTCTTCAATGACTGGTTCTTGATTACCGCCTAAGTACTCGTCTTTTACAACATTAAGCATATCCGCTAACTTTGCTAATAAAACTGCTGCTTCAGCCCTGGTCAATTCTCTATTTGGCTCAAGCATTTCTTCATCTGGATGATTAACATATAATCCATAGCTGATTGCTTTTTCATAAGACAACTCTGCCCATCCCGGAATATCACTTGTATCTTTAAAAGCGTTTAAGAGAGTCGCATCGTAATCTTGTTCTTTAGTGATATGACTCATTAAAGAAGTAACTTCAGACCTTAAAAGGTTCTTTTCCGGCTTGAAAGTGCCATCAGGATAACCATAAACTACGCCTAGCTGCTGCCCTCTTAAGACATCATCATAATAATTATCGTAAACTGATATATCCGACATAGTATTTGTAATAGTAACGTCAAGATTCTCGTTAGATAAAACTTTTAATAAGCCTTGCACAAATTGAATTCTTGTAATAGAATTTTCAGGATTAAAATTTCCTAATGCATCTAAAGGTAAAATACCATCTTCAACTACTTTGTTTATTTCTTTACTTGCCCAGTAAGAATCATCAATACCATAGGCAGCCAAAACTGGTAATGTGTTAAAGCCTAACATTACAACAGCTAACATTGATGCTAATAACTTCTTCATAATATACATTCCTCTTAAAATAAAATTCCAAGATAATTATAGTACGATAAAATTTTTAATTCAAGAAACTAAGTAATTCTTTACAATTAACTTATATTTTGTTATATTTTTTGAAATATGTTATCAGTTATGTCGCCGACAATTTATAAAACAGGAGCTGCACTAGCGGTAGAGGCGCTAAAAGATTCTTCTGTCACAAATATTTTTGGATATCCGGGGGCCTGTGTTCTTTCAATTTATAATGAACTGGCAGAAACACCTGAGATAACACATTGTCTATGCCGACACGAGCAAGCCTGTGTTCATGCAGCAGAAGGCTATGCAAGAGTATCTGGAAAAACAGGAATAGTCCTTGTTACATCGGGTCCAGGCGCAACTAATACTGTTACGGGGATTGCAAACGCTTTTGCAGATTCTATCCCAATTCTGGTAATTGCAGGAACGCCATGTAATTATTGCGGTAAATCTTTTCAAAATGTAAAATTTGAAGAGATGGTAAAAACTGTTACAAAAAATTGTTATAAACCAAATGTCAATGATGATATTTATAACGTTGTTAAAAATGCTGCTGCAGAGAGTACTAGTGGTAAAAAAGGACCAGTACTTGTACAATTATCTCGTGCCGTTTTAGAAAAAAAATATGAATATAAAAAAAATATAAATAATAATAAATTTTCTATTCAAACTAACAATTTAGATATAAAAAAAATAGCAGAAAAAATTAATAAAGCTAATAATCCTGTTTTTCTAATCGGCGGCGGCTGCGCTGATGCCTTTTTTGAACTATCGAAACTAATTAAAGAAACTAATGTACCGGCTGTATCTACATTGATGGGCGTTGGAAATGTTTCCGAAAATATCGGCAGTTACTGCGGTATGATTGGGATTAACGGCAGTGAGAGAGCAAATAAAACCCTCTTGTCAGCTGATTTAATTGTTGCATTTGGAGTTGCCTTTAGTGATAGAACAACTTGTAAAACAAACATGTTTGCAGACGGAACACCTGTTATAAATATTAATATTGAGCCATACAAGTTTAAGAATGTAAATGTAGTAGAAGAATTAACGGCAGATTGTAAAGACGTTATAAGCAGTCTCTATAATTATGGTTTAATAAAAAGGCAAATTATCAAATACAATGATAAAAAGATTTTTCAACCAGCAAAATCAAGAAAAATGCTGACAAATGAAGTCTTAGCTGAAATAAATACTTTTACTAAATGCTTCAATCCAATTATAATAACGGATGTTGGTCAACACCAGATGCTGGCGGCAAAATGCTTTGAATTCAATAAACCTAAACACTTTTTAACCTCCGGCGGAATGGGAACAATGGGTTTTGGACTTCCGGCAGCCTGCGGCGCACACTTTGCTATGCCTGAGGAAGTTATTATAAATATTACAGGTGACGGCTCTTTCCAAATGAATATCCAAGAGCTTGCAACAGTACGTGAATACAATATTCCAATAAAAATATTTGTTATGAATAACGGATATCTAGGGATGATAAAACAAATCCAAGAAAAGCTTTATAATGGGAAATACTACCAGTCTAAAATGTGCAACCCAGATTTTATAAAATTGGCAGAAGGATATGGTATAAAAGGAATAAGGATTGAAAATATACACACGTTAAAAGCCGCTCTTCCCGATATATTTATGACTAATGAGCCTATTGTAGTTGACTGTATAACAAGTGAAGATGAACTTGTATAAAATAAAACCCTGCCTCAAGCACTTGAAACAGGGTGAAAGAGAGGTCAAATTATATTTACATTAATCGTATTCTATTAAGTCTTTGATGTGCTGCGGCAGGTTAAGAG
>CALVFU010000002.1 GCA_944326905.1 Candidatus Gastranaerophilales bacterium | reverse complement strand
TTTACGGAAAACTCAAAGTTATTGCGTTTTGTCTGGGTGCATAAAAGCTCATAAGTGATTGATTTTATTACGCTTGCTCGGTCGGTAACGTATTTTAAATCTTTTTTTACAAGCAAATAATCAGCGTCTGTCGTGCCTGCTTTTATTTCGTTATGCACCGCCCCATCATACCAGTAGACAGTTACTTCATCCTGTGTATAATCTTCGCTGTCGGTAAAACTGGCTCTTATAGCTTCTGTCTGTCTGCCTAAAGTCGGCGACCACGTAAAATCCCAAGAATTATGCTGATTGAACATCCCTTTCGGTGTTTTTTCGTTGCCGTCTATTGCAAAGGTGTGCTTGCCGTTTAAAAGCGGTATCATCGCGCCTTGACAATTTTTAAGGATTTCATTTATAACATCCATTGTCTTTGTGGCTTCTGATACAATGCCGTCAGCTTTGTAGCCTTCCTGCTCACACCAGTTATACAGCATTACAAGGCTGTCATTGTCGATTAGGTCAGGACTTATCGGGCGCGGATTTGCAAGCGTATCAGTGAGTAAATATCTGATAATTGCTGCAGGATTTTCACTTGCCTGAATTGTGTTCCAGTCGGTACCATTCCAAACAGGAATACGGGCTTCCGCTATATAATTGAATTTCTTCAATGTACCTGATAAACCTTTATATGCTGTAGCCTCAAACGCTATCTGATTAACGCTCGGTAAAATCGAAGTATCAAGTATAGCCCCGTCAACATAGAATTGAACTTCTGCACATCTGGGGTAACCTATATCATAATTTGTCTTGTCTGCGTAGTCTGCAGAACGGACACGCACCGTATACTTACCTGCAGATGGCAGAGTAAAGCCAATCGGTCTGTAAAATAGCTGGTCTGCCACGTTCATATCAGAGGGGCTGTACATTGTGACATTAGCGCCGTCTACAGTTGTATTAGATGAGCTTAACGGCTGCTTATCTCCGTTAATATCTCTTATATAAAGCTCTGTATTCTCTGATAACGGTACATAAGCCCCGTCACCCTGTTTATACATAATCTCAACAACAACAGAACGTGAAGAGCTTGAACCGTCATTGTTTTGATGAAATAATCCTTGCGGAAAACTTATAATCACATCCACTTCTGTAGTGTTTTCCGGGCTTGTAACAACAACCTCGGACACTGTACCTGTATATTTATTGATTGATAAATTAAGTGTAGTATTAAGGTTTAATGTAGATGTTACAAGGTTTTCTGAAACATAAAGGCTGTCAAGTTCGTTTGTGTTTTCGGTTGAATTTCCTCTTGTGTCGGATACCGGCGCAAAGTTTGTATAAATAACCTCGGTATAGTTAGGGTTATCTTCTCCAACGTTATACGTAACGGAGCCGTTGTAAATGTATTCTCCTGTTTCTTCCGTTGCGGTCAGCATAGAACTTGTAATAGTGATTTCGTTTGTTAAATCGACATTGCTACCGTTTTGAACCGCCCTTGTAGTTTGTTTAAATGTTTTATTTGTCCAGGAATTAAGGTCAACATTTGAGAATTTAAGCTGATAATTTACAGTGATATAGCCGCTGTTAATCTGGTCGTTGTAATCATAATGAGCATTCTGGTTAACCGACTCATCAGGATTATATGATAACTCTTCATCAATACTTACAGCCTTAACATTGTCAAAACCGATAAAATTAGAAACACCGTAAGCAGTCAATATATCTAAATAGTCAATTGAGTAATCAGTTCTAGGGGTATCACCAAGTTTAAAATCGGAATAAACTACATTGTTATAATTCGCTACAAAATACTGCCTGTATTTATTAGTGGAAGAGCCATCAACAACTAATCTATACGGTAATTGTCCGTATGATGGCGTTTGCTGGGTTTTACCGAAAACTACAGGTAGACAGCCATCTGAAATATCATTGCTTGCGCCCCTTAATTCCGGCTGTGTGCTGGAAGAATACTCTTTAGCCTGTGTGGAACCACCGCTGCCAGCACCGCTGAACATTGAAGCAACCCCAAATCCGACAGCGCCAACAACTCCCACTGCACCGGCTACAGTAAGAACACCCACTGTAACTGCAAGTGCCGTTGAAGCAGAAGCAGCTGCAGCACTTCCGGCAATAAACCCTATTACCGCAAGCCCTATCGTTTCAAAAATCCCTTCAGGCCTTTCGTTGATTTCAACAACATCGCCGTTTTTAAAAATATGCCACGGCTTTAAGGGCTTACCGTTAAGATAGCAGCCCTTATATGCTTTAAAATGGAAAAATGCAAAATGCCAATCCCATTTATGTTCTGAAAGTTGCTTTTTGTTAAGATTTCTTTTTATTACTCTTATCATTGTTATTTAATAATTTGTATTGATATTGTATTGACAATGTGTTACAATAAAAGTATGAAAGCTAAGTATCAAATCTTCAAAATTAAAGGCAAAAAGTTTGTTGTAAAACTCGATTACAATGAATTAATTAATGATTATGAATACCACATGTACATCAGGCATTTAATTATGCCGCAACAAGCAATTGCAGCCTACTTTGCTAAAACTTATGAAACCTATAATGCACAATATGACCGCTATGAAGTATATAGTAAAAAATATGATATAACTGTTTACTATACATACTTAAAAGAAGAAGATATTTTATTGATAACAGCTTTTAAAGGAGGTAAATATGAATAAAAAATCTGTTAATATTCCTGATATTGGGATTGCAGAAGTGGCAGACTATATCCCAAGTGCTGAAGAAGAAGAAAAAATACTTGAATTTGAAAATCAGGCAGAAAAAGATATTACCGATATGAAACAATCTGTAAATGTTAATTTCCGCTGGTCTGAATTTGAAGTTAAAAGAGCTAAGAAAATTGCGGCTAAACTTGGTTTGCCTTATCAAACTTATTTAAAATCTACGCTTAAACAGGCTATGGATAGAGATGAAAAAATGTTTATGTAAGAATTTCATACAACTCCGCATTTTTAGGAATTGGTGAAATTTTAACGCCCTGATTGATTGTTTTATGGATGTATTCCTTGTCATTCAAGGCATAGCCGATATGCTCATATTTTGGCGTGCTTACGTGAACTGCAACGCCTTTATGGGCTTTATCAACTTTTTTGTGCTTTATATTGCCCCTGACAAAGCTTTCCTCATCCTCAAATATAGGAATGTCAGGAAGCTCTATTCCTTCTTCATCTCTGTAAATATCCTGCAATAATGTCCAGCAATCGTTTTTAGATTTCTGGTATTTATCGTTTTTGAAATACTTTAAATAATTCATAGAACCTCATGAAAATAAGTTTGGGAATGTCTGACGGTAGTAATTTATTGTGCCCATATTAATATCAAGGTTATGCCTGATATTTATTGTTGCCGTTATACTTTTCGGCGTGATTTGGGCGTCAAAAACCTCAAAAAGCCCTACGGGGTACTTTTCTGCTGTTTCGGTTTCGATATTCACAAAGTACAAATCGAGCTTTATATTCTCGTTTGTATTGATTGTTTTTCGTATCTCGTTTGCTGCAAGGTTTTGCACATTGGATAATACAATTTGTGTTCCCTGTGTTTCAGTTTGAGACGGCAGGATACTATCGAACGGGTACGGCTGGTATGTTTTGCCGTCAACAATCAGCTCTTTGGTGTCGTTTATGAAATAAAACGGCTCATCAAATGCGCTGTGTGTAAGCTCAATAAGCATTTTAACCGTACGTCCGAGACCTCTTGAATATGAGTTTTTATCCAGTTCAAAACGTGTCATAATGACCTTCTAACCTGTGTACATAAGTAACCGCCGTTTGCGACAAGCGGCAAATCATAATTTGCTGCAAGAACTCTGTCAAGGTAAAATACTTCGCTGTCAAAGGTTAATGTAATTGACATATCATAATATTTTGAATTGCTTGACCAGGTAGGCTTGCCTACAATACGGGTGGTTCTTTCCTGTCCTATACGGCAATCAAAGTATTTAAAAGGTATTGCGCCCTGCCGGATATTGAACTTATACCAGCTCATAAAGTCGATATACTGCGTTTTTGTCAGAGTAAACGAGCCTTGAATAATATCTTGAATATCTGAGAAACGTTCACGTCTGAACGGAATGCCGGCATCAGGTGTAACTTCAATGTATCCTTCTTGAAATTCATTTCGGAAGCCGTCAAGTTTAATTTGCCCCCATTGCCATTTTTCCATTTGTACCTCTTGATAAACTTATCGTATAGTGATAACATGGTAATATGATTAAATCTTTTAATGATAAAGAAACAGAAAAGATATTTAACGGTTTAAATTCTAGAAAATTTGCAGCTATTCAAAAAATAGCCAAAAGAAAATTAGATATGCTTCACTTTGCCTTTAGTGAAAAAGATTTGATTTCACCGCCTGCCAACAGATTTGAACATCTTAAAGGCGATTTAAAAGAATATTGTTCTATAAGAATCAATGACCAATTTCGGATTATATTTAAATTTGAAAACGGTTGTGCTTACGATGTACAAATTGTTGATTATCATTAAGAAAGGATTAACTATGAATAGACCATACACGCACCCGGGAGAAATATTACTTGAAGAATTTGTCAAACCATATAAATTAACACAAGAGCGCTTGTGCAAACTGCTTAATGTCGGTATAAAGACAATAAGCGAAATATACAACAAAAAGCGTGGCATAAGCCCTGTTATGGCACATAAACTATCTAGGCTTTTCGGTACAACGCCAGAATTCTGGCTAAACGCACAGGCGTATTATGATTTGTATACGGTTTATCAAAACAAACAGGAAGAAATCGACAAAATAAAACCTATTAGCGCTTAGCTTGCCTGCACTCCTCTTGAATTGTTGCGCTGCAGGGCTGATGAAAATCCGCTCTGTGTTCTTTCGCTTCTTAAAGCGCTGTTTACACGCTTAATAAATATATCCGTATCGCCGTCAGGTCTTTGCACGGTTTCAATGTTAGCGCCGGATTGGTTATAAATATTAATACTGGGCTGCTGCACCTGTGCTTGTACGCCTAATTGCCCGCTTGGTGTACGTTTCAAAGGCATAATAGCCTCTGCCCCACGCTCACCCATTAAGCCTGTACGATTGCCAGACATAGGGAAAGTCGAAGCTGATTGAACAACCCCGCCCTGTGCAAACGGTACTACCCGTCCGTTTTGGAAGGGGGCGCCATCTTTAAAAAATCCTCCTAAAGTATTTCCGAGAAAACCGCCTATGGTTGAACCTATCGGACCGAATATGCTGCCTGCAACTCCGCCTAGGGTACTTAATAGTCCGCCGGCAGAACTCTTGCCGCCGGAACCACTAAATAGGTTGTTTAAAGAATTTGATAGCCATGCCTGCGCTATCTGTCCGATAACATTTAAAGCAACATTACCTAATCTTTCAAAAGCGTTTTCGCCTTCCTGTAAAGGTGTTGTTAAAGCGTAAGAAAGTTGACTTGATATTGTGTTGGAAATGTTTTTCCAAGATAAGCCTACGGAATTAGTAACCGCTGTATTAGCCTGCTGGGCTTGCGTTTCGTATTGTTTCAACGTATTTTTAAGCATTGTGAATTGTGCTGTATCACCTTGCCCGGATACTGCCATATTAAGCAGTTGATTGCGTGTTTCGCTTATTTTTTCTTGCAAGTCAGCATAAGCCCCGCCATTTTCTTTTACTTTTTTCGTGTTTTTATCGAAAATCTTATTAATATCGTTTAATTGCGTATTAAGATTTCTGTATTTTTCAAACGCCTGTTGAACCTGCTGGCTTGATGTTCCGTAGGCAATAGCGTTTAATTCAACTTCTCGACGTGCGTTTTTAGCTGCTTCCTGCAATCGGTCAAAAGCGTCTTTTTGTTTTTCGGCAGAAGAAGAACTGCCGGAAGAACCAATATTGCCGATGCTTGGTGCCAGAGAAAAATCATCATAAGAAAAAGTAAGCTCTTTTATGATTTTTTGGCGGTTATCCTTTGCGGTTTTTAGCTGTTTATTAAGCTCATCTTGCTGGATTTGTAAATATTTTCTTACACCTTGCCGCCCCGGTGTCGTATCAATAGAAGTACCAAAACGAGCTGCTGCAATTGTATTATTCATTCGATAAGCACGTTGTTGAGCTGCAACCTGTTTATCTATATCATTTTTCTTATCTTGAAGCTGTTTAACTTTAGCAAGGGTTATTTCATTTGCAATTTGTTCAGCTGTAGCTTGCGAAATCTTGCCTTTTAAAGTTAACTCTTGTCTTAATTTATCTATATATTTAGGGTATTTTGATGTTAGTTCTTCCGTTAACTCTTTTAATCTTTCTACTTGAGAATTAGTCTTATTTTTAATATTTATAAGTTCACCATATTCTCTTAATTGCCTTACGGCTTCACTTGTTTCCAGATTAAGGCTTTCTTTGAATAAATCGGTCGAACGTTTAGCATCATCAATAGCTAATTTATTTCTAACCAATGCATAAGTTACACCGCCAATCGCAGCAGAAAGAAGTCCGATGGGGTTTAATAAACCAGCTAAATTTATAGCGATTGTACCGTTTCTTATAGCTGCTAGTGTAGGTGGAATTGTTGCTAATATAGGAATGATTGTGCGTAAAGCAGTAGATAATCCTAGTGTAGCAGTTGTAGCTGCCGCAATAGATGTGGCGGTTGAAGTAATTTCCGGACTAAATTTTAAAGTATTTGCAAGCTGTGTACTTGCCTGTGCAGCATCTCTAAACGCTTCTACACCTTTTTGTACAGAAGGCTGTAAAAGCGTACCCCAGGCGTTGGAACTGTCCATTAAATCCGTATTCAAGCGATTAAGGCTTGCCCTTAATTGTGTAGAGGCTTCTTCTGCACTGCCGCCTAATTGTTCTCTTACTGCTTTTGCAAATTTCGGCAAAAATTCAGAAGACAACACTTCACCATTTGCTACAGCGTCATAAAAGGCTTTTGTTGTCATACCCATAGACTGGGCTGCGATTTCAAATGCTCCGGGCAAGCTGTCACCTAATTGCTGTCTCAATTCTTCCATTGAAACAGTGCCTTTGCCTGAAATCTGTTCTAATGCTTTAAATACAAGCTGTACTCTATCGGTTGACAACTGCATAGAAGTTGCAGCTGTTGAAACGTCTGTAAAAATTTGTTTTGTTTGCTCTAATGTCAGACCGCTTCTTAAAGCTGCGGCTTCAAAACCTGCAAAACTGTCAGCGGTTGTTCTAAATTCCAAGCCCAAACGGTCTGCCTGTTCTCTGATGTATGCAAGGCTGTCAGCACCAATAGACTTATTCCCTGCGGCTGCATTCATACGGTTTTCAAGTGCCTGAAAGTCCATTGAGGTATTAACGGCACTTTTGCCTAAATTAACAAGCTGGCTTGTTACATAACCTACTCCAATAGCCCCGAGTGCATTTTTTAAGACATTAGCAGAACCGCTGAACGCTTTTGTATCTGTATCAGTCTTTTTAACAGCACGGTCAAGGGCATTAAAGTCCTGTGCAGCCTTTTGGGCATTTGAATCAATATTAATTATTACTCTACCATCGTTATTTGAAGGCATTAATTAATCCTTTACTTTTGATTATGTTGACAAAATCTAAAATATATGCTATAATAGTTATGTAAGGAATTTGAAAATGATATATAAAATTAAAAAAAATTAAACAAGCAGAAAATGAATATAATTCATTAACCAAAGAACAACAAGAATTATTAGATAATGATTACAATTTGATAGAAACAGAAGGGCTGGAAAGAGTTTCTACTAAGAAAATTGAAAAAGACATATATGAAATAAGAACTTCAAATTTAAGGTCTTTATATACTTATCAAGAAGGTGCATTGATAATAGTAGTTACGATTTTTATAAAAACTACAAACAAAACCCCGGAATGGGCAAAGAAAGCAGCAAGAAAACGTATCAAAAATTTATAGGAGGTCTTATGACTAAAGAATTAATTTATATTAGAGATGAAGAAGGATATGTCAAAGGAATATATCCCGAAGAAATGAAACCGAAATACACCCAAATCACTCGTGAAGAATGGGAAGAAGAAAGCGGTGAGAAATATTATAAAGAAACCTACGGCAGAGGCGGCTACAGAGCCGGTGCAGGAAGAAAGCCTAAAAATGGCATAGTTTTAAAGTTCCAGGTAAGAGTTTCAGAAAAAGAAAAAGAATTTTTGAAATATGCACGTGAGCATAATCTTAATTACGATGAACTTATGCAAATGTAGTTAGAACAACTTAATGCTTCTTTCTACAATATCAACTTCAACTAAATACCTAATCCCTATCGCTATCTCATAGGGTAAATGGTTTATATCTATGAGCCCTGCTCTGTGCCAGCGCCAGAGTTCAAGTATTCTGTAAAATTCTTCATCAAGATTTGCCCACAGGTCTTTTTTCTTTCCGATTGCTATCGGATTTTTTACATCACCGAGAAAGGTGAGTTTATCACCTTCCCGGGATGTAATTGTCAATTCCCCTGTTTGATAAATCTCCCAGGCTATTTTGACTTTTTTTCAGTCTTTTCCGCCTTTTCTTTAATTCCAAGAATTACGGGCAAGAGCTTTGCACAGCATTCTGCATGGATTTCGTTTATAACACCGCTTGAACCAAGTCCGATAAATTCCGCATAAGTGTTATACTCAAGGGCTTTTCCGTCTTTCTGCAATGTCGGTTTATTTTCAAAGCGTACAAAGCAGCGGTTAGCAATCCTTGTAATATCGTTAAAAATCTGAAAGTCGATTACATCGGCTGCGTTCGGTGTTTTGAATATAAACTTGGGCGGGTTTTCTTCATTCTTGTACTTTTCAGGTACAACCGTTATTTCTTCAAGGTTTTCTATTTCAATTTTCATATTCTACCTCTTATGCTTCTGCTATTTCCTTTAAAATACAAGGTTTCAAATCATCATCAGGCGTGTTTCTGAAATTAGCTGTATAAGTTTGAGCGTCATCAACAGAAGCCCCGATATTGTAAGAAGTTAAGGCAATCGGCGCAAAGTAAGACATTACAGTTCCGCCTGCAGATTGTTTGTTAAGAACTAATCTCACAATTAAAGCATCGCCGTTGATTTCTGTTACTTCGACTGTTTCGCCTGTTTGCTCAATAATCGGAATGAATTTTTCCATTAAGTATTCAGAAAGCCCGATTGTTGTCACGCCTTCGAGCGTTCCTGTAGCGTCAGTAAAGCCTGCTCTGTAGCTTCTTTGAGTATCGCATAAAGTAGTAACGTCGATTTCATCTGCAGAATATTCAACAGAAAAACTCGTAATGTCGCATTTACGGGTTAAAGTCAATGGAATAACATTGTCACCTTCTGCCGGGGTGATTTCTGCCGAGCCTTTGAATACATAGCCTGCCTGTAATCCCGTAGGAAGTGCAGAGGATGTAGAAGCAACAGCGGCTACGATATAATACCCGTCTGTCAATGCGGTTGAACCGTTACCTTCAATCAACTCACCTTTTGTTGCGGCATAAACTTCGCCGTCTTTGCCTACTAAACGTTTTGTTTCTTCTGCCATAATTAAAATCTCCTCATTTGTAATACCGTATCTGCATTGCTAATATACTTGAATAAAGCCCTATATTGGGGTTTGTCATTGTCCGGCTCGAGTTATAAAGGTTTAAGCCAATTTTATATTCTCCAAGCTGTTTTATCCCTTCAACAAACGTAAATAACTGTTGATAGATATAATCCGCGCTTGATTGAGAACTTGTGTAAATATTCCACTGCGTAAAGCTCTCGCCGTCTGTGTAGTTATCTTCATTGCAGAGAACCTGCCTTGTGCCATCCATGCCAAGCGAGTATTGAATAATATAAGGTTCTTTTGTTTTCGGCTCGATTTCACCGTAACCGAAAGACAGATTAAAACCCTCGACTTTAAAGTTTTCTTTTATGTATTCAAATAAAAGCTGTTCAAACATTCTTAACTCTGTATTTTTTCAAGTCGTTTTTAAAATTCTCCTGAAATATTCCGCCCACTTGCTTTTGAACCTTTAAGGCAGCGTTACGCATAATCGCAAGCGGCTTTGTTCCGGGGTGATGAACCTTTTTTACAACGATTTCCTGCCCGTCTATCTGGAATGCCAGAGCCTTTTTACCGCCTGTAGGCTTGATGATATGAGGTTTAGTACCGTATTCCAGGTCTGCTGAATATTCAGCATTTGCAATAACCCTGTTTTTGCCGTCAAAGCCAATATTGTTTCGATAATAACCGCTATTAACTGGGGCGGTCTTTTTCGCTTCTTCCTCAACTTTGAACCCTGCTTCTTGCAGCGTTTGAGTTGTTGCATTCTTTAGAACAAGGCTAAAATCAGGTAAATCAAAGGCTACTTTCGTTGACATCAAAGCCCCTCTTGGGTATAAACAAGGTTATATTCAGCGTGCTGCCCTCTTTTGGGTGTTATTCCCGTTATCCCGTCAGGCTTTACGGGTGCACCTGCGATTTTATAGCGTACGCCTTTAAATTCCAGTATGTCTTTTTCTTCAAAAACTACGGAAATATCACAGAATAACAAAGCGTCTACGTTTGTTGTGTCTTTGCCGTTGTTGTAAACCTTTGAACCTGTAGAAGGCTGTATAAGACCTTTAAAAATCCCTTTTGTAACCCATTCACCGGGATTGGCAAAATAAGGCTCTTTATATTCAAGAATTTTTATTGTTTTGTAGCGCGATTTTAAAGACATTTAAAAACCTGCAATTAATATTGTTGCAATCAGCGCTATAACGCCTGTTTTGATTGTATAATTAACATCTTTACTGTAACTCATCAACAGCAGGCATATTAACTGTATTGCAACCAGTACAACCTTTAATAATAAATTCATTTATGTAAATCTCACTTTTTTAAAAGCTTCAAGCCCTGCTGTGATTGAAGAAGGGTACGCCATTGAACCGATTTGGACAGAACCGACTGTATAGCTGTAATTACCGATATGTTCGCTCTGTAAATCTGTCGGAGCTTCTCTATCAAACACATCATAAGAAATCATTTGAGCTATGATTTTTTCAACGCTTTGAGGTAAACCTGAAACAAATATCGCTGCTGACTCTGTAGTGTTCACCATTGCAGGATTATCTACAGTTACCGAGTTTTCCTCGACACCTGTTACATAACTAAAAAAGCGGTTACGCTGGTCGTAGACAAAGATTAAATCCCCTGTGTTGATATAACTCACAGGTGAAATAACTCCGTCTTTGAAGGTCAATGAACCGATTGTAAAAATATCATTATAATTATAAGTACCGTCTTGCAACGTTATGCAATCCCAATACATCGGAAATGTTGCAGCAAGATTTTTTACAAAGAACATGTTGTTAAGGTAGCTGCAAATGCTCTCAATCGTTGAATAGATAGAGTTATTAATTAAATAATCCTCTTTCGCTTCAATGCGTGTTGCAACACCTTCAACGACTTCATAAGAATAGCCTTTGACATAATCGCCGTTTGTTTCAGAACATAACCACGTGCCTGAACCAGTTGGAACTTCGGATTGTATAAAGTCATAGTCTTTATTAAGTTTTACCGAAAATAAGTCAATCATTTTGCTCCTGACAAATCAAAGATTTGAAACGTCGCCATCGTTAAGTTACGTTGCCGAAAACTCAACGTTTCCGTCAACTTCACTCCGGCTGCCGCTTTTAAAAAGGTCTCATTCCTATTACTTTTGTTCTTGTTTCAAAAAGCCTTATTGCAGAAGCTAAGCTGTCAGGTGCATCATCGTGCTTAGCGTGCTCGTTATAGCTTTGTATTTGTCTTATATACGCTTCATCCGTACCTTCAATGAACTTAATGTTTTTCCAAGCCGGATAAAGATAAGTCATTATTTTGAAATGTTTATTTTGTGTTTCCTGATAAGTTGATGTGTTCGGAAAATTACGCCCCATATAGCCTTTATCATCGTTTTTTTCGGTGTAATTCATACCTGACATATATTTTTGCCTGAAAAAACTCATATCGTTCAAACAATCGTCAACGTGCTTTTCTTGCCATAGTTTACCAAAAACATAATAAGTTTCACCAGCTTTATTAATTATCGTGAATGCCGTGCCGTCTGAACCGTCAAAACCTTTATCTGTATGTGAAAATCCGTTAAAAATATTCTTTTCTTCTTCTTTTTCAGCAAAATTCAAGCCTTTAAATGATGAATTAATATTACTGTTCGGCTCTTGCTGGTATTGCGGATAAAACACAAACGGGGTTTTGTCTCGTTTGTCTAAAAGCTCTGCCGTGCTTACTTTTTCTTCCCAGATTGATTTTTCATCTTCTAGTGCTCTGATTTTAACAACATCCCATTTATCTGGCTCGTTTTCTAAAATCCAACCGCTTAAATCATCCTCTTGTAAACGCTGCATTATAAGTATTATTGGGACATCCGAACGTCTTAAACGGGTTTTTAGTGCTGAATTGTATTTATAAATACAATCCTGCCTTTTTGTTTCAAAAATTATGTCTGTAGCTTTTAAAGGGTCGTCTATTATCATTGCACCGCAAAAGCCCACGATTGCGGGGTTTCCTGCGTCTAAACCTGTAATTGTACCGCCCATTGCTCCGGCTGTTAATCCGCTCCTGCCTGTTGAACCCTCTATAGACCAGTTAGATTTTGACTGCTTGCTTTTTTTAAAATCATACTGCCAAAATGTTGAATACGTTTCGCTTTTCATCTGCTCCATAATTTCTGATGAATGTTTTGTAACCAAATCATCAGAGTATGAAGTATAAAGGAAGGTGTAATTTTTGTTTTTTGCAAAACACCACGAGATATAATACTCAATTAGTGCTGTTTTACCAAAGCCTACAGGCATATTGATAAGCAAGTTTTTTGTGGTCTTATAGTTTACACGATTTTCGAGGTGCGAAATAATAGAATTGTGAAAGTGTTTGAATGTAAAGGGATTGCCTACGTTGTAATGATGCATTACTTTGATATAAGCCTTTAGAGAGTTTTCACAGGCAAGTTTTAAAATTCCTAACTCCTCTAAAGTATTATAATCATCTCTTACCGTCATAAATCTTTCAGTTTATTCATAACACTTTCAATTGTTTTTTCGTCGGTTACGGTGATTGTTGCGTTTGTGGCTTCGACTTTTTCTGTCGGTTTTTCACCTAAGGTATCACGAATAGCAAGATACGCTGTTACGTTACCTTTTTTCGCTTCTTTTACAATTGCACAGGTCATAGACATATCATTTTGTTCGCCTGTTTCTTCATCAGGAAGTGAAAGGGCAATTTCCAAAAGTTCTTTTAACTTCTTTCTTTCCCTGCGGACTTCACCCGATTTTTTGCCGCCCATTTGAGCTATTTCTCGTTGTTCTTCCTTTGTTCGCTCATTAAGCGGTATTAAATTTTTGTCGGTTTTACGCTTTTTCTTTTTTGTCATATACGAAAAATTTTCTCTAAAATTTGTTTACATGAAGAATTTTCTTTGTGTTTTAAACAATATGTTTTTATTAAGGCAGGTAGAACGATTTGCAGTTCTTCAAATTCATCATCTTCTTTAAACATTATATGAATTGCCGTATTACTAATGTAGACTTTTTCAATCAAATAAGAAAAAGGAATATCCTCAAGCTCTCCTTTTTCTATATACTTTAGAATATCATTGCATATTTTTTTTGTTCTACTGAAGGTTTCTTATTTAAAAATTCTTTTATTCTTTCACTTATATTCATAACAAACCCTATGCTAATGTTTCAAAATATACAATCCTGTTTCTTCACACAGCAGGCTTTCCGCTATGACTTTAATATTTATCCCTCTGCCCTGTGCAAATGCAATCCACTGCTCAAGGCATTCTTTTTGCTTTGTGCGGCTTTCATCTTTTGTTTTAAAATCACATCCGGCATAAAGGATTTCATCATAACCTTTTAAAATAGCGTAAGCTGTCATATATGACATACTGGAAGCAAAATAACGCCAGCGTGTGTTTCTGCCAACAATCGGTATTTTTCGGAGTTGACAAACCTCATCAAACGGAAAGTTAGCCTGCGTTATAACGCCTTCAATCTTTTCTTTTATATGCAGGTTGAAAAACAAATCAAGCCGCTTGTAAGCGTGCTTGTGATTCACCCCCCAGACTTCATAGGCAGATGAGCAATCAAAATTCTTTAAAGAATTACCTATTCCGCAGATTGCAACTTTTTTCATTTAAACCCACTATAACGATAGCGCATTATGGTGGTGAAAACAAGTGATAAAGGGTGATAAGTTTTTTTGAAAATTGAAAAATAAAATCAGCAAACCAACGTCTGGACTATCAAGAGAAATTAAACGCAATCCAGATACAGCGTGACGTGGTCACAGAGGTTAATAGGCAGAAATAAATTAATTCATTTAGCCATATTGTTTAACAATTGCATCATTTATAAGATGAGAAACAGAAACATCTTGTTCATCTGCCAGATGTAACAATTTTAAATGAATTGCCTTTGATGTTCTAATAGCGATACGACCTGTAGCACGTTCTTCATTAATTATTTCAATAGGTGTACCGTCTTCTAAACATCCTTCAATGTGGAATTGCAGAGCTTCTTGAATATTTTTAGTAGCCTCTTCTAAAGTTTTACCGTTAGAGTAGCACATCAAACCTTTTACTCTTGCAGTATAAGCCTGCTCATCCGGGCAATAATCAAATTCAAACTGCCAGGGTAATTTTAAATAATCATCAAGAGTTTTATTATTATTTTTGTTCATGGTACATCTCCCATAGTTTTAAAATATCATTTACAGCGTCTTTCGCGACCGGCTTGTGGTTAGCAACTGTTAGAGTAAGATTATCTTTTCTGTACTGATGATGAGAGCCTTTAACCCTTTTAAGAATAAAGCCTAATTCAAATAAAACTTTTTCACAATCTTCAAATCTCTGACCGGCATTAGATTGTTTAAATTTTAGAATAATTTTATCAACCTTGCTCATATTGTCATAATATCACATGACACTCCAGATGTCAAGATATATATTTACATTTGCCTGCTTGATGGTATAGGTGCGCATGTTTAAGCCTTTGCGGTAGACTGCGCGCCGCAAGCGATTTAAGTATTTTATATCTTTTTCCGGGTTTTCGATTATTAGGACGCAGGCAGCCTGCCGGTTTGTTATCTTACCGTAGTAGAGTGCCTGTCCGATGCCTTCAGCCCATTTATTGGCAAAATCCACTTCAACAGCTAAATTTGGGAGTAAGCAATCAACGCGGGTTTTGTCGTTGAGCCTGTACTCTATAACCCCACCGCGCTTGCCGCACCATAGAGCCTGATACTCCGATTCAGGATAAAGCCGCCGCGCCTGAACTGCTGGAGGCAAAAGAAATAAAAAAATTATAAAAAATAGGAACCCTTCGTTATCTAACATAAATTTTTAACCGAGTTTGAAATTCCGTTATTTCTTGAAATAGCCCCAAAACTTACCCCTGCTTATTATGCAATTTTCTATCTGGCGATACATACAGGAATGCGGCGGGGCGAAATCTTAGCACTGGAATGGGCTGATATAGATTTTAAAATGAGAAAAATAAGCGTAAACAAGCAAATTTATAAAAGGCAAATAACGACGCCTAAAACGCTTACAAGTATAAGATTAATAGATATGTCCGAAGAGCTTGCTCACATACTTTATGAGCATAAAAAACGGCAGAAAATTTTATACAAACTGTTTTTTGTACGCCAACGGGGCGGTCGTTGCATGCTTATAATATGACTGAACGATATTATAAACTTGTACTGCAAAAGTTGTCCGAACGGTTACCTTACGATAATAATGTTAATACATTAAGGTTCAACGATTTGCGACATACATATGCAACCTATTTACTTTCAAAGGGGATTGCGATAAAATACGTACAGGAACAATTGGGACATTCAAGCGCGAAGATTACGTTAGATACATACAGTCACGTTATGCCTAACACAAAAAAACAAGCGTTTGACGCGTGGGGCGAGTTAAAATATGAGCAAAAATGAGCATAAAACCCTAAAACGCGCTAGAATCAAAGGAGAGGTGTCCGAGTGGTTTAAGGTGCAAACCTGGAACGTTTGTGTGGGGGTAACTTCACCGCGGGTTCGAATCCCGCCTTCTCCGAATAAAAAAGGCTAAGAGAAACTTAGCCTTTTTTATTCGGAGAAACACTACAGTGTTTTTTTATAAATAAAAAAAAGCAGGTTGTAGGTAGTTTTTTAACATACCAAAACTTAGTAGAGGTAGGATAAAGAGAATATAATGTAATTTCTTATTCCGGATGGCATGATTTTTTTTCGGCAATAAAAAGCAAATAACAAAATATTTATGTTATATTTTATGTTAGGAGTAATAAATGAAAAAAAATATAAATTAATTGATACAAATTCTACAGAATTGTGTAAAATGAGAGCAAATGCAAGAGCTTTGATAAAAAAATACGATTCATTAAATTTTAACGATAAGCGCCAAAAACGTCAAATTCTTGAACTATTATTCGGTTCAATTGGCTGTAATGTTGTAATTGATGAGAATTTTCACTGCGAATACGGAAAAATATTTTTATCGGAAATGATGTCATTATAGGTCCTAGGTGCACATTCATTGATAATGAAAAAATAATTATCGAAAATTGTGTAATGCTGGCACCGAATGTTCAAATTTATACAGCATACC
Organism: Candidatus Gastranaerophilales bacterium; assembly: GCA_944326905.1. GTDB lineage: Bacteria > Cyanobacteriota > Vampirovibrionia > Gastranaerophilales > Gastranaerophilaceae > CALUTH01. Next base: position 130,796 of record CALVFU010000002.1, on the reverse strand, counting down.
ATCCTGTGCTACCAGAAGAACGATATATTCTTGAAAGAGCAGAAAACGATCCTATTTATTATAATACCTGCGCAGCCCCTATTGAAATAAAAGACGGCGCCTGGATAGGCGGAGGGGCAATAATTCTTCCTGGCATAACAATAGGAAAAAACAGTATAGTAGGCGCCGGCAGCGTGGTAAATAAGTCTATTCCTGATAATTGCATTGCGGTCGGCAATCCTTGTGGTGTAATAAAATATTTTGATGATATAAGGGGGCAAAATGCAAATAATTGAACTAGAGCACAGAACACAATTGCTTATTAATTTTCTTATAGATATCTGGGAAAAATCTGTCAGGGCAACGCATTTATTTCTGCCGAAAAGTGAAATACTGAATATTAAAGAAAAATTTCTGCCGGATGCTTTAAAAAATATTTCTCACCTAGTAATTGCAAAATGTAATGATATGCCGGCTGCCTTTATGGGAATAGAAGGGCAAAAACTTGAAATGCTCTTTGTTTCACCTAAAAAAAGAGGCAAAGGTATAGGTAAAAAACTTGTTGAATATGGAATTAAAAATTTTTCAATAAATGAATTAGCAGTAAACGAACAAAACCCGCAGGCTAAAGGTTTTTATGAGCACCTGGGTTTTAAGGTTTATAAAAGGTCAGAAGTTGATGAACAGGGAAATCATTACCCGATTTTGTATATGCAGTTGAATAATTAGAAAACCTCTTCTTTTAAGACCTATCAAGAATGCATTTTAATAGCATATCACCGACTATCTTCTTACAAAATTTGTGCAGGCAGAAGTTTCTATATTAGGGTAAGGTACACCGTTCTTTTTGCCGGCGTCAATGCATCTTAGCATCCAAACCATATTTTGGGCAAGATTTCTCATTGTTTGCAAGCCTTCTTCATCATATTGAACATCTTCAGGAAGCAAACCATGAACCATATTCCAGTAAGTAGACCCGGCTACCGGCATTTGCGCTATACCAAAATATTTACTTAACGCATCTAGTGATGCACTTGAGCCGCCTCTTCTGGCTACTGCCACAGCAGCACCAGGCTTAAATTGAAACGCATCATAAATTCCATTTTTACTATTCGCATAAAAAACTCTGTCAAGGAATGAAAAAATTCTTCCGCTTGGATGCGCAAAATAAACAGGCGTTGCAAAAATAAAGCCGTCAGCTTCACGCGCTTTTTCTATAAATTCATTAACTCCATCGTCATTAATTACACATACACCTGTCTTTTTACAAACATTACACTGGAGACAGTCCGCAATCGGCTTGGCTCCTAGTTGAACAACCTCTGTTGAAATACCTTCTCTTTCAAAGACTTGAATCATTTCCTCCAAGACTTTCATTGTTGTCCCTTTTATATGGCTGCTTCCATTTACAAGAATTATTTTCATACTAATTTACCTTTATTTTGTCGTTTTAAAAGTTCCTGGTACTAATTATAGTATAAAAAATAATAAAATTTGTATAACAATTTCTCTACTTTTGTTTTAAGATATTTATTCAACAAATACAAAAATTAAATTTCTAATTATTCTCGCCATTATATGCGCAAGGAATATTTTCTTCTTTTAAATAATCCATCCCCCATTTATTCAATTCTATAATTGCAGGGATTAACGTCTTTCCTCTTTGAGTAAGAGAGTATTCTGTCTTTGGAGGAACTATCGGATACATTTTTCTTTTTATTATTCCATCTGCCTCCAATTCTTTTAATTGCTGAATAAGCATTTTAGGCGTCGCATGGGATATCAGTTTTTGCAGTTCGTTGTATCTTAAAATTTTGCCAATCAAATGTCCTATTATTACTCCTTTGTATTTTCCGCCGATTATTTCCATAGTTACCTCTAATGGGCACTTATATTCCTCTTTTCTTCGTTTTATCATGAACAATAACCTTATTTACTTTTTAGTAAGTATTATACAAAAAAGTACATTCTTGTCAAAAAGTAATTGCTTATATAAAATTTATTATGAAGGAGAAATCAAATGAAAATTACACAAATAAGAAATGCAACAATTATAGTAGACTATAATAATACAAAATTTTTAATTGACCCTTGGCTTATGCCAAAAGAGTATATGCCAGGCTTTGATATGGCAATAAATTCACAAATTCGGCAACCAAGAGTAGAATTGCCTTTTAATATCGACAAAATTGTTGATGTTGATGCAGTAATTATCACTCACATTCACCCTGATCACTGGGATGAATTTGCAGAAAAAGCATTAGATAAAAATATAAAACTTTTTGTCCAGTCTGATATTGACAAAGATTACGTTATATCAAAAGGATTTACAAATATTGAAATTATATCAGAATATGGCACAAACTATAATGATATAACTCTATACAAAACAAGTACACAACACGGTAAAAGAGAAACAATTAAACCGTTATGCGATTCTGTTAACATGCCTTACGATGCGATGGGCGTTGTTTTTAAATCACAAAATGAAAAAATTTTATATATAGCAGGCGATACTATTTGGTGTAATGAAGTAAAAAATGTTCTAGATAAATATCATCCCGACATAATAGTTGTTAATGCCTGCGCTGCAACTCTTTTAAATGGTGAACGCATAATTATGAACATTGAAGATGTAAAAAATGTTCTGGATACAGCACCTGAGGCAACTGTAGTTGCAAGCCATATGGATACAGTAAGCCACCTTTCAATTACAAGGCAAGACTTGAAAGAATTTAAAACTAAAAACAAAATAGATAATCTCCTAATCCCTGATGACGGGGAGACGCTTATTTTTGCAAATGATAATTAGTTTTTATACCTTTAAAAAGCGTATTCTAATGATTTTACATAAATCACAACCTAGCTGTAAAAACTAGGATAATCTAAAAAACAGGCTATCAACTGATTATTTTGTAAGTTATAATATTTTAATATAATAATTGAATAAATCAAAAAAAGCTATGAAACAGAAACTTATTAAAAACAATACTGATGAACTAATAATTTTTTTGAGCGGCTGGGGCTGCGATGATATTCAATTTCAAAACATGAAGGCGTCTAAAGATGTTTTAATTTGCTGGGATTACACCAATACAGATTTTGATTTTGATTTTTTGGGTTACAAGAAATATTATTTGATTGCATATTCAGCAGGGGTATTTTGTGCAGGACTAATTAAAAACAAACTTCCCAAAACAGAGTTAAAAATTGCAATTAACGGTAATCCTCTCTTAACCGATGAATATTTTGGAATTCCTGAAAATGTTCGTCAAATTTTCAAAGACTTAAATATAAATAACTACATGGATTTTAGAAAAAATTTCCTTGTTATGAACAAAAAGGAACTCGTTTTTTTTAATAAAAATGCTTCCCAAAGAACATTTGAAAGCTGCCTGGAAGAAATTACCAAGCTGGAAAACTATGCAGCAAAAGATATAATTCCTATGAATTTTGATTTCGCAATACTCTCGGACAATGATAAAATATTTATACCCTCACATCAACAGGAATATTATAAAGGAAAGTATAAGATATTAAAAAACTCTGCTCACAATGTATTTTATCACTTTAGAAACTTTGATGATATATTATCATTTTAGTATTTTGCTTTGGGGTATACTTCAGAAATCGTAACATACAACTATTTCAAAAGTTTACCCGTTGATTGTTGAGCAGTGGCTATGTATAAATGTAACAATAAATTAACAATTAGGCAAAAAAAATTTGTTTTTATATATTAATGTTAATATTCCTAGTTTATAAAAATAGATAATACGGAGTCAAAAAGTTGAAAGTGCTTCCTAAGTATTTGAGTATTACAGTATTGAACAAACCTCTTGATAAGTCGTTAAAATTCTCAATATTCTCAATATTTTGTTATCAATAATTCTATAAATAATCAAATAATTCTTTTAACAAAAAAAGAGGGCATTACCCTCTTCTATTAATCTAGACCAGGTGGGATTCGAACCCACGACCAAAAGATTAAGAGTCTTCTGCGCTACCGCTGCGCCACTGGTCTATTTATTTTTCAGTTTTTTGTGGCGGTAGCTGCTGCGCTACCTTCTTCTCCTCGGACGTGACTTTTAGTCACCTCCACGTCTGCAGAGTACCACTGGTCTATCTTTTTCAACCACAGCCGCACCATAAATGCCTTACGAAACTTTACAGCTCCTTGCACCCATTTTTCTTGGCAGCCTATACGCATATCATATCGCATAAATAATTTTGTGCAAGTTTTTTATAGCGGAGTTATATGTAAAATTTCACCAATATTAAATATTATTAAGAGATAAATATACTGTTATTGCAAGACTCGTTAGAACCGTAGCCATCCAAGAATAGCCTGTTAGCCAGTTTTACACAAAATTATCATAGAGAGTCGTGAAACCAATTTCAGGACGACAGTTTTAACTTGTATTAGCGAAATTTAAAACATATACACTTTTATTACTTTATACTTCTTAATATATCATTGAATATATCTACCCATTATGAAATAATGCAACTATACCACAACCGCAGGAGGTCTTTTTATAATGCCAGCTATCGCACTTCAAATTAACAAATCCGTGCAGTCTAGTGATTAAGAATAAACTGTCTGAAAAGCCTAAAAAAAACAATAAAAAAAACTCAAACAACTAATTACTAACCAAGAAACATATAGTTTACAAGTACAGCAAAACTATTCAAAAGGTCATGTTGAATTAAGTTTGTTCAGTCCTTTTGTGCATGAAGCAGGAAAAGGTCATGTCGTATATAATACGAAAAATATTCCTACAACAAGTTCTAAAAAAAAAAAAAAAAAATTTATAGAAGCAACTCAATAAATGATTTACGAAACTGATAAAATGCTGACAAAAAAGCAGCAAATACACAAAAACCTTCTAACAAACTAAAACAATTTTTTAACCATCTTTTTAATTAAATAGTACTTATTTATTTCTATTAAATCTGAGCTCATCAGATTTTAGCCAGTCCTTTCGTGCTTTTCCAGTCCTTAGCATTGTATTATGGACTTCAGCACGTTTTTCATAAGCTGAATAATTCTGTGGATTTAATTCTATTGCTCTGTCATAATCTTTTATTGCATCACGATACTTTCGCATATACGATTTTGCGTATCCCCTTCTCAAATATAAATCCGAATTCTCAGGATATATTTCAATTGCCTTATCATAAATTAACACAGCTCCTGAATAATTTTGATTGATTATACAGATCAGGGCACGAGTTAAGAATATTTTTAAATCACTTGAATTTTGCACTTCGGCTAAAGTTAAATATTCTTTTGCCTCAGTAATATCACGATTAAATACAGAGACATACGCAAGTTCAGCATACACTGAAGGGTAATCAGGGTTTAACTGTACAACCTCTTTTAAATCAGAGATTGCGCCCGGATAGTCTTTAAAAGCATCGTATCGCAAAACTCCTCTTGTAAAGATATACAAATCATTTTTTGGAGAAATTTCTATAGCTTTATTCAAAGCCTTTAGTGCTGGCACATATTTTTCTGCTTTGTAATCAGCCATTGCAGAATTATAATATTCTGCAGCAGTCTCAGGCTCGTTTGCTGACACTGCTGATATAGCAAGCCCTAAAGCTATAAAAATTGTAAATATATTTTTTTTCATTGTCATTACTACCAAATTCTAACATCACCATATTTCATTAACAATAAAATTATAACAATTATGAAGATTAATATAATGCTGCCTCATAATTTTCGTTTTACTCACACCCCTTTACCATTGTCATTTTTAGAGTATGATATATGTATGAGCGAAGCTGCAGGAAACAAAATAGACATATCACAATATAAAGAGCTAATTGAAACAATAAGCAAAGTAGAATTTAAAAAATTCTCTTCTCTTGGCTTGATAGAGTTTAGTGAAGTTGTAAATGTCGGTAACTACACTATCTACTATCTATTCAAGAATGCAAAATCAGATACATTTTTTAATAATGCGTATCTTTCTAATGCAATAAAATGGGCAATTCGTAACGAGGTTCGCCGCCGATACAAGTGGTATCTTTTAAAAAATCAAGAAAATACCGCACCACATTATACACCTATCCTTTCAATCGATGATGTAACAGAGAACGAAACACCCATAGTATTAAAAGATACCTCTGCCTCTCCTGAAACCTATGCACAAATGGCAGAAGTAAGACAGTACATAGAAACAGCTATTGAAGAACTGCCTGAAAAGGAAAGAGAAATTATTAAAGCTAAGTTCTTTTATAACAAAAAACTTAAAGATATTTCTGCTGAATTTAACCTTTCCCAATCAAGAATTTCAAGAATTATACAATATTCATTAGAAAAAATAAAAAAAGAATTACTAAAACAGGAGTGTGAATGAAAACTATTTTTGAAAAGAGCAGCGGGGTAGACGGGATATTACTAGATGCAGATATTACATCTTGTGATTGTATTTCATCAAAATATCTAAGACAAGGAGAAATAGGGCTCCCTAAATTAAGCGAACTGGAAGTTATGCGGCATTATAAAGAACTTTCAGACAGAAATTTTTGTATTGAAAAAGGATTTTATCCTTTAGGCTCCTGTACTATGAAATATAACCCTAAAGTAAATGAACTTTTAGCATCTTTAGAAGGCTTTACAAATCTTCATCCACTATCAAGCGACGAAGACTCACAAGGCGCGCTGGAGCTTATGTACAAACTGCAAGAAACTCTGAAAATCATTACAGGAATGAGTGCTGTAAGCCTACAGCCCTGTGCCGGAGCGCACGGTGAACTCAGCGGAATGATGGTTATAAAAAAATTTTTTGAAACAAAAAATGATAAAAGAACAAAAGTTTTAGTCTCTGATTCGGCACATGGTACAAATCCTGCAAGTGCAAAAATGTGCGGTTTTGAAATTGTCCAAATAAAATCTAACAACCGCGGGCAGATTGATATTGAAGACTTAAAAGCCAATTTAGACAAAAATGTTGCAGCTATAATGATGACAAACCCAAATACTTTGGGATTATTTGAAGAAAATGTATTAGAAATTTCAAAACTAATGCATGAAAACGGCTCTCTGCTATATTATGACGGCGCAAACTTTAATGCAATAATGGGGTATACAAATCCTTATATTATGGGCTTTGATGTAGTACATCTAAATCTGCATAAGACATTTGCAACTCCCCATGGAGGAGGAGGACCTGGAGCCGGTCCCATCTGCGTAACAGAAGAATTAAAACAATACCTACCGTCTCCCATTATAGATTTTAATGGAAAAAATTATTTTAGAAATTACAACTTAAAACATTCAATAGGAAAGGTTAAGGCTTTCTACGGCAATTTCGGCGTTCTTGTAAAAGCTTATGCTTACATTCTTATGATGGGTCAAAATCTAAAAAAAGCAAGTGGTGATGCCGTTCTTAACGCAAATTACATAAAAGAAAAATTAAAAGAAAAATACCTTCTCCCATACGATGAACCGTGCATGCACGAATTTGTCTTAAGCGGAGATAAGCAAAAGGAGTACGGTGTAAGTACTATCGGAATAGCTAAACGGCTTATGGACTATAATATACATCCGCCAACCGTATATTTTCCTTTAATTGTTCACGAAGCAATAATGATTGAGCCGACTGAATCTGAATCAAAAACAGTTTTGGATAATTTTATTGAAGCAATGCTAAAAATTGCTGACGAAATAGAAAAAAATCCTAGTTTTGTAGCAGAATCTCCGCATACAACTCCTGTAAAAAGAGTTGATGAGACACTTGCTGCACGTCATCCAGATTTAAAAGCTTAAGTTTTTATGATAAAATAAATTAATACAATGCGTACAGGATAAATATTATGAAAGAAACCGAAAAAAAGATAAAAGTAGCATTTCCGCACATGGGCACAATTTCTATAGCCTGGGCTGCAGCATTAAGGAAAGTCGGTGTTGAGCCGTTTATTCCGCCCTATACCAATAAAAAAACACTTTCTCTTGGCACAAAAAATTCGCCGGAAGCAATTTGTCTGCCATATAAACTTATTTTAGGTAATTTTATAGAAGCTATAGAAGGGGGCGCTGATTACGTAGCAATGATTACATCTCCGGGAATTTGCCGGCTCGGTGAATACGGACAGAATATTCATAAAACATTACAAGATTTAGGTTATAACGCAAACTATATAGAACTTTCTCTTTATGACGGAATAAAAGGAATTTACAATTTTTTAAAAGAACTTACAGGAAAAAATGATCCGATTTTATTTATGCGCGCAATTAATATTGGAATACGAAAAGTTTTTGCAGTTGATGACTTAGATTCTGCGCTATCTTATTACAGAGCGCGGGAGATTACCCCCGGTACAGCTGAAAAAAATTATAAAAAAGCTATAAAATTAATAGATAAAGTAAACAGCACTCTGGAGTTAAAAAAAGCATATCATAAAGCTCTTGCAGAAATCGAAAAAACACCAATTGACACTAAACGCGAAATACTAAATGTAGATATAACAGGCGAAATTTATCTTGTAAACGATGATTTTTCTAACCAAAACATTGAACGAGAGCTAGGAAGAATGGGCGTTCAAACAAGAAGAAGCCTTACAGTAAGCAGCTTTTTAAAAGATGCAATAATTCCTAAAGCTTTTAGAAATGGCGAGACGCACCTTCAAAGAGCCGAAAGGCTTGCAAAACCATACTTAATGCGCGATATAGGCGGTGATGCACTGGAATGTGTTTCCGATGTTGCATACGCAAATGAGCAGCATAAAGATGGCATTATTCATATAAGCCCTTTTACCTGCATGCCTGAAATTATGTCTCAAAATATATTCCCGGCTATGCGAAAAGATTGTGAAGTGCCTATTCTTACACTTATTATGGACGAACAAACAGGAAGAGCCGGCTATATTACAAGGCTTGAAGCCTTTGTAGATTTAATGAGGAGAAAACAGAGAAAAAACAAACATGCGAAAAACGCAGTAACTGTATAATAAACCCATTATCATTTATCATAATCACTGTCCAAGTATTTAATAAAATATGCCGCAAGAACAGGCAGTATAAATAGTGCTATCAAGACATTAATAATTCCGAACTTTTCAGCAATAATACCAACAGCAGATAGAATAACAGCAATAACCCCCCAAGAAAAACCAACCATTAAGCCTGCTGCAATACTTTTATATTCAGGGAGTATGTTTTGAGCCATTACAACCGTAACAGGCTGAGCTAACATTGTCGTAAAACCCATGATTAAAAATATTATTAGAGATAATGCAGGATGAGCTTCGTACGAAAAAGCAAAAAACAACATCAGCGGAAAAGTTATGTACATTGAAAAATAGAGCAAAGGCTTCGTACCAATAAGAAGTTCTACTTTTCTGCTTAAAAGAGACCCTATACCGCCAGCAAAAATAAAAGCAAATAAAGCTATACCTATATAAAACGGACTATAACCCATATCACGCCACAAAAATGGCAGCAATATACAAGTACTGTTTGTAACAAGTGTTTTCATCATTGATATTATAAGTAAATACTTAATAGTTTTATGTGAAAAGACATCAATAAAAGTGCGTTTCAAAGTCTTTTTCACAATTTTTTCACCACGATCGGACATCTTAGGAACATACTTAAACATTAAAGCAGCCGTTGAAAGTCCCAAAATCGCAGTAAAGGGCATTTTTTCCATACCTAAGTATTGAGCTACCCAGGCGGCAAGCAACGGACCTAAAGAATAACCTATTGAGCCTAAGCTCATATAAATCCCCATTGAATTGGTTTGGGCATTTTCTGCAAATTTAATTACAAAACCAGTTGCCTGGGGATGAAAAAAACTGCTGCCTAAGCTTCCTAATGCCATAAAGACTACCAATAATAAAGTATTTGGAGCAAGCGTTGTAAGGGGTATAAATACACATACAAGTATAAGCCCCCAAAAAACAAATAAACGTTTCAAGGTATTATCTGCAAAAAAGCCGAAAAATGGCTGCAGCATCGAAGAAAAAATATGAGATATACTTATTATTATTGTAGCAGTACCAAGTGCAATACCTAGCTTTAGAGCAATAAAAGGCATAAGAGGATTCATAAATCCTGTATAAGAATCACAAACTAAATGCGCAGCTGACAACCAGCCTATAGTACCTTTTTTATTTTTTACTTCCAGCATAAAGGTATTTTAGCACTAATTGACTAAAAAGAAAAAAATTTTTAAACACAAATACGGACTAGCAATTTTTTAATAATTTTTTACTTTATATAATATAAGTACAAGGGAATTATATGAATATAAGCACTATGAGAACACTCGTCACCAACGGGTGGAACATTGCAAACAGAAGAACACTTGCAAAAATCATCGGTCATGAAGAAATGCAAAAGCTTAGCAACGCATACAAGCATTTACGTGTCTCAGATGAATTTCCATCTTTAAACAGAAGCAAACATACAACCTGGATACCATCTGAAGATATCACTCTTTTAAAAAGCGGGGAAGATTTAAGATTAAAATTTAGTACTTATATAGATGAGCTTTACGCTCCAAAACCTAATCATTTTCTTGAAAATGATGAAATTACCCTTGACAGCATAATAAAAACAATAAAAAGTTTTGAAACAAAAGCCGTTTCAATGATTAAACGTGCAAAGCGGCTTTCAAGCTCAAGTCTAAGTTCCAAAACTGTTGAAAAGCTTTATACAAGCAAATACACACCGATAAGAAGAATCACAGAAGACGGATTTAATGTTACTACACTTATTGATAAAAAAACAAGTAAACCAGTCGAAGCCTATGTAAAAAAAGTTGACAGACCAGATAATTACGAAGAATACCGCATTTTTGTTAAAAATAGTACGGGAGAATACGAACTTGTAGGAAAACGAACTTTAATAGTGGATAGAGAGAACAGAAAAATTACAGACGGCTGGATGGAATCAGATATCTCAACGGATAAATACGCTGGTGTAGGTTTACGCTGCCAGCAAATCGGAGTTGAGAGAATGCTTCAGGAAAAACTTGATTATGTTGAATTATCAGCTGCAGCACAAGCTTTTCCATTTCATTATAAATGCGGTTTTAGAGCTGTTCCAACAGAGACACCAACATCTACCGCAGAGATAAATTTACTTATTGCTACCTGGTCTGAACTTGCAAATATCAGTAAAACTAAATTAAGGAAAGCTATTGTCACAAGAAAAGACGGAGAAAATATAATCCTTGACAGCAGGACTTTTGAGAATTTTAGAAAATTATTACATCAAAAAAACAATTTAAAATATGTTGACGGTGATACTACTATGGCACTAACAGGAGACGCTCTCCAAAAGTGGATTGAACGGGCAAAAATGCAGCCTATATTTATTTAACTGCTACTTTGGTACTCTTTAAAAAATCTTTAACTATATTAACGGGAATTGCAAACCCAATCCCTATATTTGATATATTATTATCAGGGTTGTAAATTGACTGATTTATACCTATAACCTCGCCATTTGTATTTAAAAGAGGACCGCCAGAGGAGCCGGGGTTTATTGCAGCATCTGTTTGAATCTTATTTTCTGAATAATCAATTCTCGATATAATACCCTGTGTCAACGTTCCGTTAAAACCGAAAGGATTGCCAATAGCCAAAACTTTTTGTCCAACCTTTAACTGTTCAGAATCTCCTAATATGACTGTTTGCATTGGTTTATCTGTTTTTATCTTTAAAAGCGCTAAGTCGTTATTGCGTCCGACTTTTTTTATAACCTCTGCTTTATAAGTTTTTCCATTATAAATTGTTACTGTTATATCATTTCCGTTTTCTATAACGTGTGAACTCGTTAGAATTATTCCGTCATTAGAAACAACACAGCCTGTACCGCAAGATAGCCCATATTTAATCTGGGTATCAATAGATACAATTGCAGGATTTATTTTTTCATAAACACTTATATTTATCATTTCTTCCCTGTCATACGGAAAAGCAGGCGAGGTTAAACATAATAATGCTAATAAAGTAACTATTTTTTTCTTCATTTCAATCACCGTACTAATATTGCCATCCATGCGAACTTATAACCATACACAATCGTTTTTTATCACAGGCGTGTCTTGCAAGGATTAAAGTTCTAATATATAATAGAAAAGAATTCATAGTACATATTTACATTGAGATAGGAGAGTACATTATGACAAGAATTGAAAATTTTAAAAAAGCACTTGATGAAAAGAGAGCTGTAAAGGTTATTGCAGGCATTAATAACTTTGATAAAGACTCTGTAAGAAAAGTTGTTGCATCTGCAGATAAAGCCGGCGCAACTGCAATTGATATCTGTGCAAATTCTGATATTATAAAAATGGCAAGAGAAATGACAGACTTACCAATCTTCGTTTCCTCTGTTAAACCGCAAGAACTTGCTAATGCAATTGAACTTGGTGCTGATGCTATAGAACTTGGTAATTTTGACGCACTTTATGCTAAAGGTCAATCATTCTCAGCTGAGGACGTTCTTAATCTTGCTAAACAAACCTTAAGCCTGATTAACAAAGAAGATGTATTCTTCTGTGTTACTATCCCGGGCAGCATTGATATCAATGAGCAAATCTCTCTTGCTAGAGAACTTGAATCCTTAGGTATTAACCTTATCCAAACAGAAGGACATTTTACGAATGAAGAACCTTCAAATGGTGTAAGAGGTCTTATTGAAAGGGCAGAACTTACGTTATCAAACACTATGGAACTTGTAAGAAATGTAGATATACCTGTTATGACAGCAACAGGCATCAACCCAACAACGGCACCTTTAGCGTTCGCTTCAGGAGCATCTGCTATCGGCTGCGGCTCTTGCATTAACAAACTAACTTCTGAGATTGGTATGATTGCAGTTATTAAAAATCTTATGGAAATCGCTGAAAGAAACACTTCTAAAGTTGTTGAATTAGTTTAAAATTGTTGGATATTTATACAGTAAAAGAGGCAGACTGTTTAAGTCCGCCTCTTTTACTATTAGATAATTCCTTAAAAACTTAATTTTTCTATTTTTTACGCATTAATTACTTTATTTTCTTTAGCTTTTAAAGTTCCACTTTTATTAAACAATGAACCAATTCCGAAACCGGCAGCAGCACAACCTAAAAGTAATAAACCGGCTGTTATATAAGACTTTACCCTGGCATGTCTTGTCATATCTTTTATGTAAGTATTTCGCATTGCTTCACTTTCACTGAGAATTTTCGAATAAGAAGGATCTTTAGGATCTAGACGATATTCAAGGTAGTCAAAAGCCGTAGAAACACTTAAATCATCAGTATTTATTGCCGTTATGGCCGCCGCACTACCTGCTGCAAGTCCTACACCTGTACCTACCTTCTGCCCTTTGTTAGAATCCTTTACTTTTTGTTGAATAATAACCGGCTGAGCTGTGACATTACCTATACTCATAAACAAACCTACCTTTCTATTAGTTTTCTACACATATTAATAAAAACTAAAAGTTGTCTTAATTTGCTATAAATAAATAAATAAATAAATAAATAAATTAATTAATTAATTAATTAAAATTTACATTTATTTACAATATATACTCTTATCAATACAATATTTATGTTACAATCAAGTGGGGGTAAGTAAATGAAGAAGATAGTATCAGCAAAAGAAGCGGTTAAAGAGATTAAAGACGGAGCAACCATAATGATTGGCGGTTTTTTAAGCTGTGGGGTGCCGGATAAGCTTATTGATGCGCTTATAGAACAAAACACTCAAAACCTTACTATGATTTGCAACGATACATCATACCCTAACGCTGATAAAGGAAAACTTATTGTAAATAAACAAATTAAAAAACTTGTCACTACACATATAGGCACAAACCCAGAAACAGGGCGACAAATGAATACTGGAGAAATTGATGTGGAATTAACACCTATGGGAACTCTGGTAGAACGTATTAGAGCTAAAGGAGCAGGTTTAGGCGGAGTTCTTGCGCCTACAGGTGTCGGTACTATTATTGAGAACGGTAAAAAAACAATGGAAGTTGATGGTAAAAAATATATTTTTGAAAAGCCTATAGGTGCAGACTTTGCACTAATCTATGGAACAAAAGTTGACCGTTTCGGAAATGTGTCTTTCTACGGCACAACAAGAAATATGAATACAGTCATGGCTACCGCCGCTGATACAGTTATTGTTCAAGCTGATGAAATCGTTGACGAAATCAACCCAAATGAAGTAGTTATACCCGGCATTTTTATAGACTGTATTGTTGAGCGCGAAAAAGATTTAGAAACTGTATAGGAGTACAAATGGAATTGACACTTCTTTCTAAGGAAAAAACAAGAGAAATTATTGCTAAACGTGCTGCAAAAGAGTTTAAAAGCGGTGATGTTGTAACACTTGGTATTGGACTGCCGACAGAAGTAGCAAATTATATACCTGAAGACCAACATGTAATATTTCAATCAGAAAATGGGCTGTTGGGTGTTGGCAAAAATACAATCGGCGATAATATGGATAAACGTATTACAAATGCTGGAGGTATTTGTGTTGAAATAAAAAAAGGCGCTTGCTTCTATGATGCAGCAACAGCCCTCTCTATGATGAGAGGCGGTCACATTGATGCAACCGTCTTAGGCGCACTCCAAGTAGATGAAGAAGGCAGCCTTGCAAATTGGATGATACCAAATAAATTAGTTCCCGGCATGGGCGGGGCTATGGATTTGGTCATCGGCTCCAAACGCGTAATAATCGCAATGGAACATACAAACAAAAACGGAGAAGCAAAAATCGTTAAAAAATGTACACTCCCGCTTACTGCTTATCGCGAAGTCGATTTAATTATTACTGAACGATGTGTTTTTGATGTAACATCGGTTGGGTTAGTCCTTACGGAAATTAATCCGATGTTTAGTATGGACGATATTAAAGAGTCTGTTTCTGCAGATTTTATAATCTCAGATAACCTGACATATATGAATATTGATTAATCATAAAATAAGGCGGGGCGGTTGTTTATAACAACCGCCCCGCCTTATTGCTTTTTATTATTCTTTAACTAAAAATTCGGGATTATCAACCCTTACTGCAAAGTATGGCTTATCTTTTCCTTCTTCTTTTAAGAAAAGTACAAATTCTTTATCAAAATTGTATTTTCGTCCGATTTGAGGAGCCAAAGACATTCTCATAATAGCCATTGCAGCTTCGCTTTTTAGTGTTCCTCCCTTATTATCCATATTAAATTTTATCGTTTGCAGGGCTTGTGTAATTACTTTGTTAGTACCTTTAATTTTCTTTCCGCATAATTCATCATAAGAGATTGTCTTATCAATCTTGAAATTCGGCACCATCAGGCTGTCTTCTTTCGAAAACTTCTCAGATACGTCCTGTTGGGTTACATACAAATAAAGATTTTCAAAGTTGTCTTTTTTATCAGTTCTATACAGAATTACATCTTCTTTCTCTTTTGTAGAAAGTCTTACTGCATACTCATCAGACGATTTGTAGAAAAGCACATGCACATTTTTTCTTAGTTTTCTGTCACTTTCTTGATTAACACCAAAATATTTAACTTTTTCAATACTTCCGTTGAAGGAAGCTGATGTTAATTTGTCAAACGGAGTTTCAAAATTAAAATCTTTCTTTAACATAGCATAGAAAAGATAAGAATTTTTAGCTTCCCAGTTAATAGTATCCAATATATCACTTGTTTCATCAAATTTCTTTTCAATAGCACGTTCAATTTGTCTTTTTAAAGACTTGCTGATTTTACCGTATGTTGTATAGTAAGAATCTTCATTCAGTAAATCAGACGTATATAATTTTTTATTTAATTCGTTAGCTATAGGAGGATTTCCTCCGGCTAAAAGAACAGGGCCATGAGTAACTTTGTCCATAAATGTATTCCATACAAGCTGGAAAGTTATACACCATAATTTATTTTTAATTGCTTCATACCCGCTTTCAGGAGTTTTAGTCTCTTCCTCTTGTACTTCATTTTTAACAGCAGGAATTACTTCTTCAGGCTGAGAAACTTGTTCCGAGCTAACATTGACTTTATTAGACTCATCCGCTGAAGAATTTTCTACAGGAGTATTTTTTGCTTCAACTGCTTGAGGCTCTGTATTTGAAACAGGATTTTCACTATCCAGTGCAGGCTCTGTTGATGGCTGAACAGAATTTTCTACAACATCGTTTCCTTCTAAAGCTATTGCATCTTTGACCGGTGCAGCTGACTCCAACTCTACATCTTTTATTTCTTTAGTATTTTCTTTATCTTGATTATCATACGGCGGAACCACGTGCCGGACATCTGAAATTGGTTTATATTTTGCTTTTTCATCATTTATTTGCACTGATTGCTCAGTATTTTGGAGCTGGTTATTTGTTTGGTTTAAATTTTGCTCTGCAGCATATGCAGACATTAAACCAACCGAAAGTACCAGCATTACACCTAATAAAGATGACGTTCTCTTAATTCTCATAAATTAAAACTCCTCTATTTAATAGCCAAATATATTATAGCATAAATAAAAAGACAAAAACTTACACCTTAAACTCTTGTTTCTTTTTTGCTCTGCGGGCATTATACTTAGTCCATTCAGCATTTATAACAGGGAGTGCAATACCAAGAGCTAGTGCCGAATAAGTAATACCCGCCGCGTGCGAAAGATTTAATTTCCAAATATTTTTCTTTGCAAACACAGCTCCTTTTGCAGCAAGTTCATTGTGTGTTTTAAGGGTTAAATCATTAAGCCAGTGTTTTATACCTTTACCTTCCTTTTTATGATTAAATAAATTTTCACGCTTTTTATCAAGGAGATTTGCGACACCTTTTGCTGCAAAACCACCAAATACTAACCAATTTAAGAACCCATTGTAATCTCTGAATACGGTTTCTCTAAGCTCAGTACTATTATCAGACGCCATAAAACGTCCGACAATATTTGCTCCATATACCGTTTTAATAGCATTACCACTTGTTACTGGTCCGGTAAATTCCAGCTTCCTTACAAAATCTTTCCAATTCTTAACCCGCATAACTGCAAGAAGCATACCTATCATACCTGCTGAAGCAGCAACTTTTTTTGCTGTAAGATATTTATCCTTCTTTTGAACAGCGCCGCAGCCGCGTGTTGTATAATCCACATCGCCGACAAAGCCCTTTTTCCCTGTTCTTTTTTCAGTTATTTTTCTATTTATATACTGATTAGTTAGCCCTAAAATACACGATGCACTAAGAGCTCCAAATATTTTCATTTTATTAATCTTGGTAAGTTTATTAATTGCTGCTAACGGTTTTACATGGATATTTGTATAAACATCATTTCCCATATTATAGGCATCACGTAAAATATTTTCTAATTTATCAGCAATTTTATTATTTCCGATGGTTAACGTTGTATCCCGTCCTGCTCCAAGTGCATTAGTAAGTCTTAACTCCATTATTCGTAAAATGTTACCCTTATCTTCGCGGGCAATTTTTTTATCATCAATAATTTTAACAAGCGTATCAATAAACCCTTCTGCCGTTTTTAAATTATTTTCAATACCCTTATATTCAGGATTTTTCCACTTAATTTTTGCCCAGCGGTCTTTATCAATCCACTCTGTATTATTCCAGTCAATGTCGCTGAATTTATTTACCCTATGTCCGTCGACTCCTGATAGGTTATTAAAAATATTTTCAGCATAGCCTTTAAGATTTTTACCGCCTGTATTCCAGGCTTCTTGAAGTGCTGTTAAAGAATCTTTTGAATACCAGCTGTTTGAATTAATACTTACCTCGGGCATTACCCATTTTGATGCAAAATATGAAATCAAACTTGCAAACACGCCGGCTGAGAGGCAATTAATAAATGTACCTTCCATTTCTCTTGAAAGAGTCTCTATTCCGGCATACTTATTGCGCTGGGTTGCATCAATATAGGCTCTCGGCAGTGACATCGGACCGACATCTAAAACTACGGCATTAATCATTTCATTGGTATCAAGAACCCTCATTACATTAGTGAATGTCCCGTCTAAAACGCCTTTAAATGCCGGTCTCCTATTTTCTGCCTGTATTCTGTTGATTGTTACCACTGTTTTAATTTCTCCTTCTGGCTGCTCACTAAAAAGCCCCGCATAATCGCGAGGCTTTTTGAATCTTTATACGGTAATAACTTATACACCGAAAAACATCCTGCCCCGCAAGTTCTTTGAGGAGGATGAGGATGATGAATTTGTATAAACGGTGTATAATCTCATATCGTTACCTTTCAAAATAAGTATACGCTTATATATCAAGGATTGTCAATAGTTATATTAACTAATATTAATATTGGCTATCGGTGCAAAGAATTGCACCCTACTGTTAATCATGCTCAGGGCAAGTGATACAAAAAATGGTGTCCTATACAAATAGGCTACTGGTGCAAAAAAAATGCACCCTACAATATATTGTAAATACCCTGCTGTTAATCATACTCAGGGCAAGTGGTACAAAAATGGTGTCCTATACAAATAGTAGGGTGCAATTTATTGCACCTTAATGTAAAATTATTTTATGAGTAATTATAGACGTTATTTTTTTAATTCACTTAACCCGGTCTTTATAACATTTGTTACTTACGATAGAAGAAATATCTTAATTCCAAATATAGATATTTTTAGAAATTGTTTTAGGTTTGCGAAGTCCAAATATAGATTTGAAATTATTGCAATAAATGTATTACAAAATCATTGTCATATAATAATATCACCTGAACAGCCCAATGATATTCCTAAAATAATACGTACAATTAAGTATTATTTTTCTACTAATATTCCTGATAAATATATTTGCAATAATTTATCACCATCGGCAATTAAAAGAGGAGAAAAAGGAGTTTGGCAAAGAAGATATTATGATCATATTATAAGAGATGAAAAAGATTTAAATAGGCATATAGACTATATTCACTATAATTCATACAAGCATTATAATATTGTTCCAAAAGATTGGTCGTATTCTTCATTCCAGAAATTTGTCAGAAATAATTATTATGATATAAATTGGTGTAATTTGGATGACAAATATAAAATTACACAACTTAATTATGAATAATTGTTGCAAAGAATTGCACCCTACAATTTACTACTTACCAATAACAAGTTACTGGTGCAAGAATTGCACCCTACAATTTACTACTTGCCAATTAACAAGTTACTGGTGCAATAAATTGCACCCTACAGTACTAAACCAACACCGGCTGTTCTTTAAGAGTGTCTTTCAATAACTCATCATACAAACTTTTACCGCCGCAGAGCGAATACACATTTGCATATCCGTATTCGGTCAAAATTCTCGCGGCAACATAACTGTTATATCCGCGCCGGCAATAGAGTATAATTTTCTTGTCTTTTGGTATTTCATTATATCGTGCGCGGATTTCCGTTGACGGAATTGAAACAGCATCTTTAATCCTGCCTTCTTTATACAATTCCGGCGCGCGTACATCTACCAGAAAAACATCGTCTGTTATATCTTCAAAAAACGCAGGTTTAAACAGCCCATCAAGAATATTTTTAGAGGACATGCCGGCAAAGTTTACAATATCTTTCGCACTTGAATAAGGCGGCGCATAACAGAGTTCTGAGTCTATCAAATCCTGTACTGTTCCGCCCAGCCTGATTACTGTAGAGATTACGTCAATCCTCTTTTCTACACCATCCAAGCCCGCCGCCTGTGCGCCTAATACTTTACCGGTCGAAGTAAACAGTAGTTTCAATACTACATGAGTTGAGTCCGGATAGTATCCTGCATGATTATTAGCTTTAACAATATTTTTTAAATACTTTATCCCAGCAGACTTAAGTTGTTTTTCATTACAACCAGTAGCTGCAAAGGTCATGTCAAATACTTTTATAACCGATGTTCCTAATGAATTCTTGTATTTTTGCATTTTTAAATTCGGATTTGTTTGAGCGGCAATATTATCTGCAATAATTCTTCCTTGTCTGTTTGCCGGTCCTGCAAGCGGAATAACCGCCGGCTGGGCTGTTACATAATTAAGAACTTCTACACTGTCACCGCCTGCCCAAATATAACTGTCAGAGGTCTGCATATATTCATTTGTCTTTATAGTATTCCCGATGCCTGCTGCAAGTCCCGCATTTAGAGCAACTTCTGTATCAGGTCTGACGCCTATGGATATTACGCCGATATCATACGGGAGTTTTTGACCGGAGATTAATTCTACCTCTTTATCAGAAAAAGATTTTACACCATCAAAAAAAATCAATTTACATCCGTTTTTTCTTAGCTCATTATGAGCAAGAGCAATCATATCCCTGTCAAACGGAGCCAAAATCTGCGAACCTGCCTCCACTATTGTTGTATTTATTCCTAGCTTTATAAAGGCTTCCGCCATCTCAATTCCGATAAATCCTCCACCTGCTATTACCGCATTTTTAACCGAATTTTTAGAAATATAATCTTTTATCCTATCAGCATCTCTTAATGTTCTAACCGTAAAATTCTTTTTATTATTAATCCCGTCAATCGGCGGAATAAACGGAGCTGCGCCTAATGCAAGCACAAGATTGTCGTATTTAAGCGTGTAATCATTATTAACTGTGACACTCTTATCGCTGCGATTTATTGACGTAACTTTTGAATTAAGTCTAACTTCTATATTAAACAGATTTTTAAACTGCGAAGGCGGCGCAACAATCATTTGAGCTCTGTCACTTATTACACCTGAGCAGTAATAAGGCAGACCGCAGTTTGCAATTGAAATTTCATCAGTAGCTTCAAGAATAATTATTTCAGCTTTCTCATCCAATCTCCTTAACCTTGCGGCACAACTTGCCCCGCAAGCGCCTCCGCCTACAATTACTGTCCTCATAATTTATTCCCTTTCTTAAAGTGTCTATATACCAGCATATCGTTTTTTAATCCTTTTTTCAAGTTTTTATTATTATATTTCTCTAATTGTTAAATTTTGGTTAAAAAAACAGAGTTTTTGAATAACAGAGTAATAATATAAGTGTAGAAAGTAAATGTATGGAATAAGAAAGGAGTACATTATGAAATTCTTAATTAAAAAATCACCAGACGGCTTTATTAAATCAGTAAACGATGAGATTAGTTCAATATTGAACAGGAACTTTGACAGCTTTTTCCCTGAATATATATTAAACGAAGAAACAGACAAGTATGCAATGCCTGTAGAACTTCACGAAAAAGATAATGAGTACAGTGTAAAAGCTGAATTACCGGGAGTTAAGAAAGAGGATTTGGACATCGACATTGATAAAAACTACATTACAATCAATGCTAAACGTCACGAAGAACACAAAGAGGATACTAAAGGGTACAGAAAATCAGAATTCCGCTACGGCGAATATTCAAGAACTGTTTACTTCCCGCAAGAAATTGATGTTGAAAAAACAAAAGCTAAACTTGAACACGGTATCCTTGCAATAGAAGCTCCTAAACTCTCTGCTGAAAAAAATAATACTAAAAAACTTACAGTTGAATAATTTATTCACTAAATTCTCTAATCACTAAAAAGGCCGGCTGATAATTTCAGCCGGCCTTTATGTTGCTATATCTTATTACAATGCAGCCCCGACACTTGCAGGGATTACACCCATAGCTGCCGCACCGTCAAGAAAAGACGGGAACACTATTGCCTCAAGAGCATAAGCACCTGCTACAACTGTTACAACCACTATACCTGCTTTGACTGCCGCCGGTAAATTTTCAATTGCTTCTCTTACTTCATCAAAAGATGTCTTTGCCCTTACACCTAATGAAGTTTCGCCAATAACCATTTCTCCCGGTCTTGGAAGTAATATTACACTGTTATCACCTAGTTTAAAATGCGCAGGTCGGCCGTTTTTGATATTTTCAAGCGCTTTTTCCATCATAGCGGCTGATAATTCCTTTTTGATTTTGTCCCTTATGGCTTTATCCTGTCTGTACCAATCTTCATCTCTCATATTCAAATCTTTATCAAAATATTTTACATCGTAATCAGACCCAAAGAAAGCCATGTTTGATGTACAGCAGGCATACCCTCCATTTTCTAAGGTATGAATTTTTAGCCCTTCAAAAGAGGAGTCTGAACCTGATTTCCTCATAAAATCCAGTCCGATTGTGTTTGTAAGTTTTATAGCATATTTTCCTTCCGGGAAACGATCTCCATAATTATATTTAAAAATTACATTATTGCCATTTTGTTTAGCATCAACTATATCTATATCAGGCATAGTAGATGCAATCAGGGTTTTAACCATATTAAGCTCTTTATCAGACAGAGGGTTGTTAAATTGTACAATTTTATTATCTGTATTTTCCGGTAAAGATTTAAAACTATTGGGTCCAAAAGGTTGTTTATAAGGCGGTTCAGGTGAGTTTTGTTTAAAAGCCTCAAATTTGCTTAGTAATTTACCGTCTTTTGAAAAAGCGAGGGCTTCTATTTCGTCATCATTTTTATAAATAAGATTGAAATTACCGTTTCTTAATCTGTCGATTTTGAAACTATGACTGTCAAACAGATCATACTTTCCACGATAACCGCCATTTCTGTCAGCCTTCATCTTATACTTGCCGTCTAAAACAAAGCCGTTAGACATAGCCTCTATTTGTTTAAATTTCCCGTCATTGATATACGGCAGCGCCTGAAAAATTGCTGCCTGATAGGTTCGGTTATTACTAAACGGAAAAAATTGAGAAATATCTACAGGAAATATTCCATTATCATGCAGCATATCTAAATTAGAGACATTAATTGATGTAACACCGTTTGCAGAATTGATTTGCATATTAACATCTTTACCGGCAGATGCAGTGTCAGGAACAGAAATATCGGTCATGGGGATAGACTGAAACATAGTCTTTTGCATAGAATCAATAAGTGCCATAGATTTTTCAACAATAGCAGTTGCAGAGTCCGGGGAGGACATATATACCCCGGGATTTAACTGTAACATGTTCTTTTGTAAAGCCTCAACCATTTCAAATGTTTTTTCAAATATATCTTGCTCAGGAGATTTCTGAAGAGAGCAGGAAGTTAGTCCGGCGGCAAGGACTGCCGGTAAAATCAGTTTTTTAGAGTACTTTTGTACTGTATTCATCATTTGTGTCGGAATTACTTTCATATATAAAATCCTTTCTTTATAACATTGTGCTTGCTATAAGGCTCAAAAAAAAAAAAAATTGCCCTTTTCGGATAATATTATGAAGAAATGTAAATAAATATTTATAAATACCGTACAACAACCCGTTTAAAATATTTATCTTCCAGGATTTTTGCCATCTTTTTAATAATATTTTTTCTAATCTCAATTTCAATCGGCAGATTCGGATCATAGTGCGCCTGATTCAGCTTTGCCCCGACCATAAACTCTATATAATCACTCTGGAGCAAAAAATCCATCAATTCATACGCAGCATCAGACTCTTTCCCGTGAAATCCGTTTTCCAGATATTCAACTGTACGGGTCAGTGTCAAAATTCCTTCGGTCACAAGGTCAACTCCGTCCATTTGCGACACTGCCGGCAATTTACCGAAACTTCCAGTCAAATCCGTTCTCACAGGAATGTTTAACTCTCTTGAAATAAGGTTTGCTGTTGTACCGCCGCAAATAGCCTTTTTGCTCTCAGAATTATAAAACTCAATCGCGTACTCATGGTCTTTTTCCATATGATAAGGAGGTCCTGTAAAAATAAGCGCCTTACGCGGGTTTCTATAGTGAATGACACAGCAGGAAGTATCATCTTTTGCATGCCGGTCAACCTCGGTATTCTGCGCAATCCGCACAATTGCCCGCGATAATTCACGGCTTGAAATATCAGGATTTTCATTAATTCTATCCAGCAGACATTTAATAAGCCCGCTCCGTCTTAATCCGAGTTTAAGGTTCGGGTTGCCAAGCCCCGCCTGCGTTACGCCATCAGAACAAAAAATAAGTCGGTCCCCGAGTTTAAGCTTCAGGTGATAAATATGCATGTGTCTGTTGGTAAAGGTTTCTGAATCTATAACAGTAAATTCTGGTTCAACAACCTTGCCGTCACTTATATATACAAAAGGCGGGTTGCCTTCTTCTACAATTTTAACTTCCCCATCCTCGCTGCAAACAGCAACAGAGAAGGTTGAATAACTTATTTTTCTCACCTTACATACAGGAAGTGCGTTCATAACTACTTCGCATGTGCGTTTAATGTCCCTCCCGGCCTCTACAAATTTTAAAAGCATAGTTGCGGTCATTGAGGCAAGAATATCCGCCTTAATCCCGCTGCCAAGCCCGTCTGATAGGACGGCTATAAGTTCACCTCTTTCAGGATAGCGTTTTGACATAAAGCAATCGCCAAAGGCATTTTGCCCGTATTTTTTCTCCTGTGCGCAATCAATATCTATAAACATTATGACTCCTTCTTATCTTTTGAAGTATCATAATCTTCTGCGATAGTACTTAACAGCAGTTCGGTTTCAACCATGTGTTCACCAAGGAGCGATGCTATTTCCTGAACAATCGCAATATTTTTGGAAATAACCTCCTGCGCTCTGTGTGCAATCTGTTCTCTGCCGAGTTCGGACTGTGTAACATCCGTTATTACTGCTCCTACAAGTTCATTTTTTTCAATAGAGAATGCAGTAATATCATAAAGTTTATCTTTTACTTGATAACGCTCTTTATGAACGTCATTTGAGGTTTTCAGTGTTTGTTTAAATATATCGGCAAAGTCTACTATTCTGTCAATACAAGCACCGTTTACCCCTTCAGGGCGTTCTGCAAAGACTTCATACATATCGCCGCAAAACATTTTCATAAACGCCTGATTTGATTCGACTATCTTTAAATCACTGTCAACCATAACAATAGCTGACGGCATACATCTAAGCATAGCCGCAGCCTTGCGCATAGCAATCTTACGCATATAGGATACGCACATTGAAGGCTCCGCATCGCCTGCTAGCATAGCCGCAGCCAATTCACGGCAGGTGTTATACCCGCAGCCGCCGCAGTTAAGTTCGTCCTCCTCCGTATGTTTACCTATTTTTCTTAATGTATCAACAATCTTTTCGTTGCTGAATGTCGGGTGTTCAAGTTCTTTTGTCTTATACTCTTCCTCTGCAACAGTCTTAGGTTCTTTAGGTATCTCTTCACGTTCTTTTACCTTTGATAAAATATCTGATACTCTCAGTATCTCAGGCTTTTTAGAAGAACTGCAAGGGCCGGCAAGACACCCGCCGTTACAAGCCAGTGCTTCTATAAATATTTTTTTATTCATTGTATCCGGGTTTAAGCCGGCAAGTGCTTTTTCAAGATTTTCAATGGAACTTATATTTAAAAGCTGCACCCCGCAATCCCCGCCGCCTTTTTTTATGGTTTCATTCATCCCGCCTTCTACGGCGTATAAGGTACCTTCACAGGCTGATTCAGGGACAAAATACTCGTCGCTGTTAAACTCTATTGACTGTGTAGAGCCAAACTCTTCTGTTACCCAGTACTTTAACTCTTCAAAAGTAAGAGCGGCACTTATTAAATCAGGGTGTCTGTCAGATTCGTTTTTCTTTGCAATACATGGTCCGATAAACACTACAGCAATCTGCTTTCCGTACATTTCTTTAAGCAGTTTTGCATGGGTCAGGGCAGGAGATGCAATCGGAACTATATTTTTTATAAACTTCGGATTATAAAGCCTTATATAATCAACCACAACAGGACACGCAGAAGAAATGAACAGTCCTTTATCATACTGTGACATGATTTTGCTTGTTTCTATAGAAACTTCCTGCGCGCCTAAGGCAGTTTCACTTACATGCGAAAATCCAAGTTTTTTAAGTATAGAAATCATTTTCTCGGGGCTGTGTTCAAATATTCCCGCCCAGCTTGGAGCAAGTGATACGTAAACCTCTTTTTGCGCTCTGAAAAGGTTTTTAACCTTTTCAATATCGTTCCTTACGCGTTTAGCGCTGCTCGGGCAGGTTTTAACACAATGTCCGCATGCAATACATTTATCAGGCATAACTGATGCGTGCCCGTCCTGAATTTTAATCGCCTTAACATGACACTCTCTTACACACTTATAGCAGTCGTGGCACTCGTTATTTAACGTATATACTGGATACAGCTTGTCCATACAATTTAACCCCTTTTACCCTGTTTACCCCATACTAAAGACCGAAAACATACTACGAGTTTGTAACAGTCTGTTCGTCTTTTATTTTGTCCATTATTTCTTTAAGTTTAACAGCAGTCATATTATTATAAACAGTGCCGTTAATTATAATATTAGGTCCGTCAGCACATTTGCCTTCACATCTTGAACCTGATATTTCAACCTTAGCATCAAGATTGTTTAACCTTATGTAATCCTCTATATAATTTAAATGATCCTCGTTGCCTCTTGCATAACACGCACTTCCAAGACAAACTACTATATTAATTTCTTTACTCATCTAATCCAACACCATATTTCATAAACAGTATAAGCTATCCCAAAACGAAAAGCAACAAAGATAAAAATTTTAGTATAAATGTATGAAATCCAATCCTGCACACAAATTTTAATTGATTTTAACAAAGTCTTATGACATAATCTAATTAAATTCGGTGTTATTTTATAAAGGAGAAAATATGCCCGCACTAACTAGAGATCATTCGGATTGGGTTAAGGTAGACAGCATCATTGACAGTTATGAGGCTAAAAAATCTAACCTTATTGCTATATTGCAAAAGGTTCAGGAAGAATTCCGCTACCTGCCCGAAGATATTTTAACGTACATTGGTACTAAAATTGAAGGTTTATCACCTGCTACAGTCTACGGGGTAGCAACCTTCTATGCCCAGTTTTCGCTGGAGCCGAAAGGAAAATACATTATCAAGTGCTGTGACGGAACAGCCTGCCACGTTAGAGGCTCTATGCCTGTTTATACATCACTAAAACAGCGTTTTGGTCTTGAGGATGGAACGTTTACCTCTAAAGACGGACTGTTTACCTTAGAAACAGTAAGCTGTTTAGGCGCCTGCGGACTTGCGCCGGTTGTAGTTATTAATGATAAAGTTTATCCGCAAATGACAACAGATGCTATGAAAATTATCATTGATACAATTCTTGATGAAGAACACAGCGCATAGTTAATTATTTTATTTTATTTTATTTCACACTAGTTATAAGGATTAAAATATGGGAACAAATACAATAAATATTAATATTCAGGAAGAACAAAAACGTGCAGAAGAAAGTATAAAAGCTCAAGGTCTGCGCGTTCTTGTTTGTAACGGAACAGGGTGTATTGCAAACGGCTCAAACGATGTAATTGCTAAATTTAAAGAATTAGGAGCTGATGTTTCAATACTCACTCAGCACGATAAAGTTACAATTGTACCGACAGGCTGCCACGGTTTCTGTGAGCAGGGCGTGCTTGTTATTATCCCGGATTTAAATATTACCTATGTAAAAGTTAAGCCGGAAGATGTTGAAGAAATTGTTGACAGCCACATAAGACAGGGTAAACCGGTTGAAAGACTTTTATACACATCTCCAAAAACCGGCGAAAAAGTTTACAGAAATGAAGACATTGAATTTTATGCAAGACAGTCAAGAACTACACTGAAAAACTGCGGAGAAATAAACGCCGAATGCATTGATGAAGCTATTGCAAAACACGCTTATGAAGCCCTTGCTAAAGTATTGCAGGAAAACAATCCAGAAGCAGTTATTCAGGAAATTGAAAAATCCGGATTACGCGGCAGAGGCGGCGGTGGATTTCCGACAGGAAGAAAGTGGAGGTTTACAGCCGCTAACAGAGGCGGTAAATCATATGTTGTATGTAACGGAGACGAGGGAGACCCCGGTGCGTTTATGGATAGAAGTGTTATGGAAGGCGACCCGCACAAATTATTAGAGGGTATGGCTATAGCAGGCTTTGCTATAGGCTCTGATGAAGCGTATATTTACGTTAGAGCAGAATATCCTCTTGCAATTAAAAGATTAAGAATCGCAATAAAACAGGCAGAAGAACGCGGATTCTTAGGCAAAAATATTATGGGTACGGATTTTAATTTTGAAATCCATATAAAAGAAGGCGCCGGAGCCTTTGTATGCGGGGAAGAAACCGCACTTATGGCATCCATTGAAGGCGAGCGCGGGATGCCAAGACCAAAACCGCCGTTCCCGGCAAATAAAGGTTTATTTGGACGTCCGACTTTGATTAATAACGTTGAAACATTAGCTAACGTCCCCGATATAATAAGAAAAGGCGCTGACTGGTTTAGTTCCTTTGGTACAGAAACCTCTAAAGGTACAAAAACCTTTGCTCTGACAGGTGAAGTAAACAATACCGGTTTAATTGAAGTCCCGATGGGAACAACTCTCCGCGAAATTATATTTGATATCGGCGGAGGAATTAGAAACGGTAAAAAATTCAAAGCAGCGCAAATCGGAGGTCCATCAGGAGGATGCTTAACAGAAGAACATTTAGACCTGCCAATGGACTATGACAGCCTTATCAAAGCCGGAGCGATGGTCGGCTCAGGCGGTCTTGTTGTAATGAATGAAGATACCTGTATTGTAGAAGTTGCCCGATTCTTTATGCATTTTACACAGAGCGAAAGCTGCGGGAAATGTGTTCCTTGCCGTGAAGGAACCAAGAATATGCTTAAAATTCTTGAAAAAATAGTCCGCGGTCAGGGAGAAATGAAAGACCTTGATACATTAGAAGAACTGGCTTACGCCGTAAAAGAAGGTTCACTCTGCGGGCTTGGTAAAACGGCTCCAAATCCTGTTTTATCAACTCTTAAATATTTCAGGGATGAGTATGTTGCGCACATAAAAGAAAAGCGCTGTCCCGCAGGAGTTTGTACAGCACTTAAAGTTATAAAAATTGACGAATCCCTATGTAAAGGCTGTACAAAATGCGCACGTACCTGCCCTGTCGGCGCAATCAGCGGTACAGTTAAGAATCCGCACAAAATAGACCAATCTAAATGTATCAAGTGCGGGGCTTGTGTTGCAGCGTGCCCGTTTAAAGCAATTAAACAGGCTTAAGAAAGGATTAATAAATTATGGCAAATACCTTATTTATAAACGGAAAAGAATGTGAATATACTGATGAACCCAATTTATTAGAGGTCATACGAAAGAACGGATTTAATGTTCCTACATTTTGTTACCGACCAGACTTAACACAGTTTGGAGCCTGCAGAATGTGCGTTGTTGAAATTGAAGGAAGAGGAATCCAATCCTCTTGTACAATGCCGCCTGAGCCGGGTTTAAGGATTTTTACTAACACTGAACGTACACGAAGAATAAGAAAAATAGTTCTTGAACTTCTGCTTGCAAAACACGACAGAGAATGTACAACCTGTGATAAATCAGGAAAATGTGAACTACAGCAATATGCAGAAGAATACGGGATTAAAAATATTCGGTTTGCGCAAAAGAAGGATAATGAATTTCTGCCAATAGACCGTGATAACCCGTCAATTGTACGCGACCCGAACAAATGTATACTTTGCGGCGCTTGTGTAAGAGCTTGCAGCGAGTTTCAGGGACACAGCGTTTTAGGTTTTGCTAACCGCGGCTCTAAAACAGTAGTTCAACCAATTGCAGGCAAACATTTATCAGAAGTAGACTGTGTTTATTGCGGACAATGTCAGGCAGTATGTCCAACAGGAGCTTTAACAATAAAATCAGATGTGGAAACCGTCTGGAGCCTTGTTACAGATAAGGAAAAGAAAACAGCAGTACAAATTGCACCGTCTGTTAGAGTTGCTTTAGGCGAAGAATTTAACTTAAAGCCCGGTGATAATGTAATCGGAAAGTTAAATGCAGCTCTTAGAAAAATAGGATTTGATCTAATCTTTGATACAAACTTTGCAGCTGACTTAACAATTATGGAGGAAGCTACAGAGTTTATAGAAAGGTTAAAGAGCGGACAAAATCTTCCATTATTTACCTCTTGCTGTCCGGCATGGGTTAGGTATTTAGAAACTCAACACCCTGAATTATTACATCACCTCTCCTCCTGCAAATCCCCTGAAGGTATGATGTCACCTCTTTTAAAAGAGCTCGTTCCAAAATACTTTAACGGGTTTACAAACGAAAACCTTTATGTAATATCAATAATGCCGTGCACTGCAAA
Source organism: Candidatus Gastranaerophilales bacterium (assembly GCA_944326905.1). Classification (GTDB taxonomy): domain Bacteria; phylum Cyanobacteriota; class Vampirovibrionia; order Gastranaerophilales; family Gastranaerophilaceae; genus CALUTH01. Next base: position 100,746 of record CALVFU010000002.1, on the reverse strand, counting down.
GAAAGCTGAAATTAAACGTTCACAGCTAACAAGAGACGGACGGCAGGAAACTGATTATGTTCTAACAACTCAGGAAATAGCAAGAATGATTAAAAGTGCCGGACTTAATCTTGCGGAAATTGAACCTGAGAACAATGACTCGCCGTTTGGTCAATATACCGGGGCCGGAACTATTTTTGGAGCATCAGGCGGCGTCGCAGAAGCAGCAGTTAGAACAGCTTATGAATTTGTAACAGGTGATAAGCTTGAAAATATGGATTTCTACCCATTAAGAGGCGTTGATAAAAATTCAAGAACTAAAGATGCAACTATCGACATAAAAGGAACCGCTGTAAAAGTCCGAGTTGTATCAACGCTTAAAGAGGCTGAAAAATCTCTAAGAGAAATCCTTGACGGAAAAGCTGATTTCCAAATGCTTGAAGTTATGGCATGTCCTGGAGGATGCATTAACGGCGGTGGTCAGCCAAGAAGCTGTGATAACTCGAAAATTAAAGAAGAACGTGCCGACGGACTATACAAAGAAGATACGGAACTCCCGTATAGAAAATCACACGAAAACCCTGATATACAAAAACTTTATAATGAATTTTTGGAAAAACCAGGATCTCACATTTCGCATGATATGCTGCACACTCATTACAAAAATCTTTTTGAACATTCTTATAAAGATTTAAAAAGATAATTGACACAAAAAGAGGGAGTCGCTGCAATTGCAGCGGCTCCCTCTTTTGTTAAGCATTTATTCAAAACGCTTCCTGCGGTTAATTAATTCTCTCAAACGAACTTCCGCTTTTTCTATATCTTCCGGCTTAATTTTAAACCAAGCCTCAAGAAGATGTCCAACCTTAGTTTCTTCAAGAGGAATTTCATACTCTTCGGTCAGTTCTTTATTTCTCAAATTGAACGCACATCTATCCCCGGCGCCACGCGAAATATATATTTCAGAACTCTCACTGCCAGCTTTTCTTAATGCTTGATATCGATTAACGTAAGCTGTTTCATATTTGTTCAATTTATTACCATACATCTCCTTGCAAATTTTAAGAGCAACATCGCCATTAATTTTTGCGCCAAATGCTGGTTTAAGATTATTAGAGTGTATTCTAATTAGTTTCATTATTATTCCTTTATTTTCATTTGACAATATAATATTACAATACTATAAAATCCTATAAATATATTTTTTGTCATAATCTTTACAAAAATTAACAAAAAAGTTAAGAGATATTTTAAAATTTGTAAATATTTTATTTTTATTGTTTATTTTTTTATCCTTGTGTTATCATAATAACAGAAAATAGTTTTTTATATTTACTTCAATAAAAAAAGGATGCTAGAATAAAATGCCGCAAAGCTTTTTGAAAAATAAAGTTTTATTTTCGCTGGGCGTAACAGCACTGTTGTCCAAAATAGCACAGTTACAGATGTTTGGTCAACACTCATTTCCAATAACCCCTGAGCAGCATTTTATTCTTTCAATACTATCAGAGAATAAAGAACTTTACCAAAGGCAAATTTGCGAAATTGCCTATAAAGATCGTCCAAATATTACACGATTAATTAATATTCTTGAAAAAAAAGGGCTCGTAAAAAGAGTTTCAGATGTAAACAAAAGAAAAGTTTACAAAGTAATTATTACAGAAGAAGGGCTAAATGTTCACAACGAAATAAAAAAATACATGATTGCTCTTCGTGACAATGCAGTTAAGAATATAAAAACAGAAGATATGGAAACATGCCTGAAAGTATTATTACAAATGATTGATAATTTAGAGCCGATAGCAAAAATACAAATATAAATAGGAGGAAACACTATAATGAGTACCCCAAATAATAATGATAACAGCACAAAAGATATAAATACACCATCTCAAAGTAATACTGCACCAAAAGAAGATACCCGCCCAAGCTATAAGAAGAAACGAGTTATTGTACCAGCAATTACCGCGGTAATTTTTTTAATATCAGGAATATACTTCACAATTCACTCATTTTTCTATCAAGGTACTGATGATGCATTTGTTGAAGGTCATATTGTCTCAATTGCACCAAGAGTCTATGGTCCTGTAGAAAAATTGCTTGTTGACGATAACCAGCCAGTAAAAAAGAACCAATTACTTCTGGTCATTGACTCTAAGGACTACGAAACAGCTCTTAAGCAAAAAGAAGCAGAGCTTGCACAGGCAAAGGCAAGTCTAAACATAGCAGAAGAGCAAATTACACATTCAGAAGCACAATTAAAGCAAACTACACAAGATATTACATCTGCTGAGTCAAAGCTGGATTTTGCCCAAAAAGATTTTGACAGATATTCAAATATGTACAAAGCAGGAATTGCTTCAAAACAAGATTACGACAAGAGTAAAACAACCTTAACAGTCGCACAAGCAGAGCAAAAATCAGCCATGGAACAGGAAAAAGCCGCAAAATCAATGCTGCAATCTTCGCAAGCAAAACGAGAAGCAACATTAGCAGATATTCAAAAGCTTGAAGCAGAAACTGAACAAGCAAAGCTTAATCTTTCTTATACTAAAATTTTTGCTCCACAGGACGGATTGATAACACACAGAACAGTTGAACAAGGAAACTATGTCCAGATCGGGCAGTCAATGTTTGCAATTGTTCCTGAAAAAATGTGGATAGTTGCAAATTTCAAGGAAACCCAGCTTACAAATATGAAACCAGGTCAACCCGTTGAAATAAAAATAGATACTTATCCTGGCAAAAAATTCAAAGGAAAAGTTGACAGTATACAACGCTCAACAGGGGCAAAGGCTAGTTTATTTCCTCCTGAAAATGCAGTCGGAAGCTACGTTAAAATAGTACAGCGCGTACCAGTAAAAATAGTATTTACCGAGGATATATCAAACTATAATATAGTACCAGGCATGTCTGTAGTTCCAGAAGTGAAGGTTCGTTAAAATGAGCACAATTGCTGAAGCACAAGCGCATAATCAAATGTCCGCCCCGGAATATCGTAAGCAAGAAGCTCCTCTTTGGCTTGTTGCCTTTACTATCTTACTTCCAACATCTTTTGCGATGCTTGCGACTTCCGCTACCAATGTTGCAATGCCCCATATAGCCGGCTTCTTTGGCTCTACGCTTGATGAAGCTAACTGGGTTATTACAAGCTATATGATAGCAAATGCTATTCTTATACCCCTTACAGGCTGGCTCGAAAATTTCATGGGCAGGGTTATGTTTTTAAAAGTATTTCTTACCATTTTTACAATTGGTTCTGTAATATGCGCATTTGCTAGTAACCTAAATTTGCTTGTACTCGGCCGAGTAGTCCAAGGTATCGGCGGAGGACCAATGATGCCGATATCACAAGCCATTCTTCTTGCTGCTTTTCCGTTTGAAAAACGAGGGCAGGCAATGGCTTTATTTGGATTTTCAGTTATGGTTTTTTCTATTCTCGGTCCAACCTTTGGCGGATTTATTGTTGATAATTCCGCATGGCAGTGGATTTATCTTGTGAATATCCCTGTAGGCATTTTTTCTGTAATTCTAGTCCATTGCAATGTCGCCGAATTGGAAAACCGAAAAATACCAGAAAAAGTTGACTTTGTAGGACTTATTTCCCTTGTTCTCTGGCTGCTTACTATGCAGATTGTACTTGATAAAGGTCAGCAGTTCGGCTGGTTTGACTGTACGTGGATTTGCTGGCTCAGCAGTATATCATTATTCTCATTTGTTTTCTTTATTGTATGGGAGCTTGAATGCAAAAACGCAATTGTTAATTTAAGAGTTTTTAAAGATAAAAATTTCTTTATAGGAACAATTTTAGGCGCCTCAGTAAATATGATTATTTATGTTACAATTGTCCTTCTCCCTCAATTCTTGCAAAGTCTTATGGGGTATACAGCAATGCTAAGCGGTATGTCTCTTGCACCTAGGGTGTTATCCTGCGTTGTGATGCTCTTTATAATAGGTAAAATGGTAGAAAAAATTGATAACAGAATCCTTATTTCTGCAGGCTTCATATTTCTTGGAATTTCAACCTTTATGTATGCTAATCTAAACCTGCAAATTTCGTTCAGCTATGTTGTAATTCCAAATATTCTTATGGGTATTGGTGTTATTTTAGTTTTTATTCCTATATCAGCACTGTGTTTAGGAACATTGCCACGCTCTGAACTTTCTAACGGCGCAGGTTTACACAGCCTTTGCAAATGTGTTATGACCGCATTTGTTATTTCTATGTCTTCAACGCTTGTCGCAAGACTGTCACAATTGCATCAAACTTACTTAGTAAAAAATTTATCTGATTTTAGTTTAACTTATCAAAACCATATTAATGCGACCGCACACAAACTAATGAACGTAATGAGCAGCGCTGATGCAATAGGTAGAGCCGGCGGGTACTATTATAAACAGTTATTGCAGCAAGCACGGCTTATGTCTTTTGTTGATGTATTTGAAGCTTTTGCGCTTATAGCTTTTTGCCTTGTGCCCCTTGCATTTTTCCTTAATGTTAATTTCAAAAAACAAGACTAATTTATCTATTCGTTATCTTCAAATAAACCAACTATCCAACCAATAACTTTTTCGAGTGTACTCAAATGCGGCGCCGTAAGAGTTGGTTCTTCGCCTTGTTTCTTCTCTGCTTCTTTTTGCTTTTCCTCCGCTCTGGCATTTGCTCTTGCTCTTGAGCGTTCAAATACAAACGTATTATACATGTCCTTTTGTTCATCTGTTTTGGGATACTTTATATTTTTTAGAACATACCCTGCTCTTATCGTATTAGGCAAACGGTCTTGCGGGGTAAAATCTTCTGGAAGAACTCCTTGCGCCTTTAATTGATCTACTAAATCTTCAGGATTTAATGATAATTTTGCTGCAATTCTTGATATTGAATTGTATTCGGAGGTAATTTCAAAATCAGTTACTTCCATATCCAATTGACTGAATTTTACAGGAGTATCCAACGGCAAAGTACTATCTTCTGTTTTAGGCGGTGTGAATGTACCATCTGTTCTTTTTTCATAAGTATATTCTTGCTGCACTCGTTCAGTATAAACATTCGAATAGCTTGATAATGCGCTGATACTCATAATATTTTTCTCCCTTATCTCTTATCCTTTAAATGTATAAAGTTTTTTATTCTTAGAAAATTGCTACTTTGATAATCATTTATTTACATTTAGTAACAATCAACCGGCGCTGCCTAATAAATCAGGCAGCGCCGGTTGATAATCTTAAACTAACAATTTTCTAAAAGTTCATTTAAATAATTAGGGAGTGCAAATCTCGCATAGTGATATTCTTTATTATAAATTTTACATGTCTTTACAATCTCTTCTGCTCGTTCATCTGCAAAATAAGAAAGAGGAGCCGTCTCAACCGAACAAAACGCCCACGCCCAATACCCGCCTGGATAGGTTGGTATTGGAGATGTATATGCTGCACAAATTGGAAATACCTGCTTTAAAAGTTTATACATTTTTTTGATTTCATTTTTATTAACGACAGGTGACTCTGACTGTGCTGCGACAATCCCGCCTTTTTTAAGTGAATTCTTTACATTTGTATAAAACTCCTCAGTAAATAACCCTTCACCAGGTCCCATTGGATCAGTCGAATCTATTAAAACAATATCAAATTCATTTTTTTTATCTTTGATATACTCAATTGCATCCTCTACAAGAATTTCAACTCGAGGATCACTTAGTCCGCAAGAAATTGAAGGCAGATATTTTTTACATGCATCAATTACCATACCATCTATTTCACACAACACAACTCTTTTAACAGATGAATGTTTAAGAACTTCTCTTACTGTTCCCCCATCACCACCGCCTATTACAAGAACACTTTCAGGATTTTTATGATGCATCATTGGGATATGCGATATCATTTCGTGATAATAGAACTCATCGCCCTCTGTTGTCATCATCAAATCATCAAGAGTAAGAATCTTACCGAGTTCGCTGTCTGAGTCTATTATTTCAACTTTTTGAAACTTTGACGGCTCAGAAAACAATACCTCTTTTTGTTTTATTGCAATACCAAACCCCGCCGGGGTAATTTCTTTATAAAATTTATCCATTTTTCTACACTCCTTTTATATTTCCTGCCAATATGTGAATATGAAGGTGAAACACCTCTTGACCTGCATCTTTTCCTGTGTTTATAACTGTCTTGTAAGATTTAAGTCCTAATTTTTGAGCCGTAAGTTTTACTCCCATAAGAAGTTTGCCGAGAAGATTTTCATCATCTATGTCATTTAATGACTCATAATGATTTTTAGGAACTAGTAAAACGTGCGTATCTGCCTTAGGATTAATATCATTAAATGCAGCAAAGTCTTCCGTCTCATAAACGAATGGAGTATTAAATGCCCCACTCACTATTTTACAAAAAATACAATCCGTCATTACGATTCCTCCATATGTCTTATTCTCTTTTTTTCATATATAATTTCTTTTCGCTCTAATACATTGTATAATTGCGAATTAATTTCTCCTCCAATAAGAATCAATGTAGAAGTATAATACAGCCACACCATTAAGACTGCAAATGCACCAATTGTACCATATACGAAATTATAAGTATGCAGGTTATTAACATATATAGAAAACCACCAAGACCCGGCAAGCCAGCACACACAAAAGAAAATAGTTCCCGGCAGCGCGCTTTTACGACGCAGAAGTTCTTTACCGCTCAAATCCGGCAATATATAATATTGAAGATAAGCAAGAACAAATAACGCAAAAAATGCAATCGGCCACCTCAGGATTAAAATTGCATTTGCTATATCAATATTGAACCCAAGTGATGTAGTAAAAAACTTTAAAATAACTTTTCCAAAGACTATAAGGTTCACTGTCAAAAACAAAATTGCGGTATTAACAAAAACCATAGTAAGCGAAAGCAAACGGGTATATATAAAAGATCTGGTTTCCTCAACCTTATAAGCCCTGTTTAAGCCTTTAAGCACAACCGCCATTGCATTTGTAGAAAGAATAACCGTAATAATAAAACCTATTATTGCAAGCAATCCCCCTTTTTCGTAAAAAGAGACTTCATGAATTACAGAGCGTATTAAATCCAGAGCATCTGCAGGCATGACTTTACTTAAGGCAATAAATATAGGATTTACAAATGATTTTCTGCCCAATCTGCTAAAAACTTCAATCAAAAATAATGCAAACGGGAAAATACCAATAATCAGCATAAAACCCATTTCGGCTGCCATGCCGGAAAAATCATTATCTATAACAGATTTTATTATACTTTTTATAACTTTAAGGTATTTTTTCATACTCTATCTTTTACCAAACTTAAAATTTTCTTAACAGCCGCTGGCATAGATGATTTTATAACACAACCGGCAGCATAAGTATGCCCTCCACCGGAGTACTCTGCGCAGACATCAGCTACATCTATTTTCTTTGAACGCATTGAAATTTTAGTTGTCTTTGAATCAATCTCTTTTGCTATAAACGCTGCTTCTACACTATCTATTGCCCTCAATTTTTCAACCAAGCCTTCTGTGAAATCTTCACTTGATTTATATTTTTCTAAGTCTTTTTTGTAAATAGTTATATAAGCAATTTTATTATCACAGCAAAATTTAGCGCTGCTTACTGCCACTGCTTGAAACATTACATTTTCTTTTGTTTTAGTTTCGTATATTGAGTTAAAAACCTTATTAGGATTAACGCCTAATTCAATAAGCTCGCCAGCTATCTTTAAAGTTTCAGCTGTAGTATTTTCATACCTAAATCCGCCCGTATCAGTTAATATTGAAACATATAGACACTCTGCTATTTCCTTATTTATTATCCAATTATTATCAACAAAATATTTATACACTATCATACCCGCTGATGATGCAGCCGCGTCTATAATATTTATTTGGGCGTACTCTGGATTTGTTTTATGATGATCAATATTTATAGTCAGCTTAGCTTTATTAAAGATATCAATAGCTGTCCCCATTCTATCTTTAGCAGCAATATCAACACAAATAACCATATCATATACAAGAGATTTATTATAATTTGATTTTGCCAAATTAATAAAAGGTAAATCACGGTACGTATAAGGAACTTTAGATGGAATAAACATGTCAGCATGCTTTTTATATCTTTCTAATATCGCGCCATAAAGCGCGCACATTGTTCCTAATGTATCGCCGTCAGGATTTATATGAGAGGTAATAAGTATCTTTGACGAGTGTTTTATGTTATCATCAATATTAATCTTATTCATTAATTTATCTTATCACAAACAGGTAAAATGAAAAAAATATTATACACAAATTTTGAAACAGCAGGAGATATTCTTGAAACACTGCTTAACGAAAAAGAAATTAAACGAGCAATAACAAGAGCTAACCTGTACGTGTTTTGGAAAAAGATAGTTCCAGCTAAATACAAAGAAAAATCAAAGCCTTGGGGCATGGGCGGAAACGGGCTTATGATTATTGCCTGCGAAAACTCTATTGTTGTGCAAGAGCTTACAATGTTAAAATTAATGTTAATTACTAAACTTGCGCCGTATGCTAAAACCCTTAAAATCAATGTTAAAGATTTAAAATTTGATGTAAAACGCTGGGAAGCTGAAAACTGATAATAACGTTTTCTTTTTATACTCTTAAATGCTGCTCATTATGGTAAATGATAATATATTGCGGTATAATAAATCTATGGAAAAAGGGCAGATTTTCAAAATTCATTCAGACTTTTACTATGTAAACTCTAATGGTAAACTTTACGAATGTAAGCTTAGAGAAATTTTAAAAAAACAAGGATTAAAGCCTTTAGTCGGTGATTTTGTAAATATTGACCAAAACGCTATTACAGATATTTTGAACAGAAAAAATTACATACCGCGTCCATCTGTCGCAAATATTGATCAAATAATCATTGTATCTGCGCTAAAAGACCCAGAATTGAGCTTCTTACAGCTAAACCGATATATTGCTTTTGCTGAATATTTTAAAATTCCGCCAATACTTTGTTTTAACAAAGATGACTTAATTTCTGATAACAAATTAATCAAACAAATAAAATCAATTTATTCACCGCTTGGATACAAAATTATTTTTACCTCTGCAAAAGAACACGATGGAATTAAAGAACTTATTAAGGTACTGGAAAATAAAGTTTCTGCATTATGCGGAACTTCAGGAGTTGGAAAATCCAGCCTTATTAACGCTATTAATCCACAACTAGCAATAAGAACTAACAATATTAGTAAAAAAACATTAAGAGGCACACACACTACCCGGCATTGCGAAATTATTCAAATTGACAATTACCGAATAGTTGATACTCCGGGATTTTCTAATCTTAAGTTTGATTTTTTGCTTCCTCAAAATATAGATAAGCTATTTATAGAACTATCCGAATATACAAAGTATTGTAAGTACCCTGACTGTCTGCATCTTTCAGAAGACGGCTGCTGCGTCTTAAAAAATCTGGACAAAATAGATAAAACAAGATATCAAAGCTACATCGAGTTTATTAATGAGGCAAAAGAATATAAAAACAGAATCAAAAATGAAGGATCAAAAGTTGAACACAGAAGTAAAATAAGCGGTGAAAAAAAGCTTGCCAAGATAAGTGCAAAAAGCAGAACTTCTGCAAGAAAAACGAATAAGCAAAATATATATAAGGAAATAGAAGATGGAAGAATTGATTAAACTGATAAATCAAAAGCTTGATGAATATATACCAATAAATTACCCAAAAACAATTTTTGAGGCGATGAAATACACACTATCATTAAGCGGAAAGCGATTGAGACCTGTAATGTGTCTTGAAACTGTAAGAATTTTTAACGGGGACATAGAAGCAGCGCTGCCAACAGCATGCGCAATAGAAATGCTGCATGTTCAAAGCCTTATTCACGACGATTTACCTTGTATGGATAATGATGATTTCAGACGCGGAAAACCATCAAATCACAAAGTATTTGGCGAAGCTGCAGCTGTTCTTGCCGGGGATGCGCTCCTAACCTTTGCTCCGCAAACTATAATTGAAAAATCCAAAGAAGTACTTACCTCTGAACAAATACTCAATATATTGCATGAATACACAAAAGCCGCCGGTGCCTACGGATTAATTGCCGGACAAATAGTTGATATTGAAAGTGAAAAAAAACAGTTTGAAAAAAAAGAAGAAGAAACTTTGTATTTCATTCAGCTTCATAAAACAGCAGATTTGTTCCGGCTGGCAGTAAAATCCGGATGTATCATAGCAAATGCCCCGGATGAAAGGGCTTTTGAATTAGAAGAATTTGCAGTTAAGTACGGTCAATTATTTCAAATTTATGATGATATTATGGATGAAATCTCTACTTTTGAAGAAATGGGAAAAACTATCGGAAAAGATAAAGAAGCGCAAAAGCTTACCTATACCTCTTTATACGGAATTGAGCAAGCTAAAAAAACATGTAATGCACTAATTAAAGATTGTCATGATATAATTGATAAGTACGCATCAAGCGTATTTGAAGAAATTCTTGAGATAGTTGAAAAAAGATTGGAAGCGAGGATAAATTGATAAATTTTTTCTCTAAAATATACGGAACAGGAATGGAAGCCCTGCTTATAGGCTTAGCCGCTGCATTTACTGCACAATGTATAAAATTTTTCCTGCATTTACTTACTAAAAAAGAAGTAGATTTAACTCTGTTTACAACAACAGGAGGCATGCCAAGTTCTCACTCCGCCGGAGTTGTTGCATTAGCACTCGTTATTGGTGAAATTTCAGGATTTACATCAGTAGATTTTGCGCTCTCTACAGGATTTGCTCTTGTTGTAATGTATGATGCAGCAGGCGTTCGCCGTGCCGCAGGTAAACAGGCTGCATGCTTGAATAAAATTATTCTGGATTTTTACAAACACGATGTAGCGCAATTTGGCGGAAGATTAAAAGAACTGCTCGGACATACTCCACTCCAGGTTTTTGCCGGAGCTATTTACGGTGCTCTATTTGCCATATCTGTTCATTGTTATTTTATGAACCTTTTTAATTAAGACTCCATGTAAGCTTGCGGATAGCAATAATCCTCTTTAAATCCTACGTGTCTGTACATTTTTAAAGCACGATAGTTATTAGTTTCAGTCGTGACATTAATTTCAGTACACTTATTTTCACCAATAGCAGCAGAATCTAAAATAGTTCTTACAGTACGTCTTAATAAATGCTTTGAAAAGCCTTTACCGCGATGTTTTTTAGCCATTCCGACAAGCGGGATATTTGCAATTTGTGGCGTCGTCATATTCGCAAAAGTTATACCGCATACTTTATCTTCACACAAAAGCACACTCGTATTGTTCGGCAGAAATTCCCCATATATATTTTCCACAATCTTATTCAGTATATCTTCAACACCATTATAAGTTCTAAATCTTTGATCAAATAAAGCATCAGCAGAATCCTTAAAGGCTTCAAGAATCAGCTCTATTGCCGGCTGCATATAGTCTTCAGACCAACTTGTAATCTTATAGGCGGTTGGCAGTGTACTTAATTTTACATTTTCTAAAATTCTTTCGCTCTGTTTATCGCCGGTTTTAAATCTTAAAACAGCCTGACCAATAAACTTAAACCCAAATTTTGAAATTTCAGTAACAAATGCAGACTGGGCACCAAGCAACGGATAGCAGATAACTTTCCTTTTTCTTTCCTGTTCTGTCAACTCCAAAAATTTGTCCATTAAAACTTTAAACTTAATATTTTTATCTTCCTTCCCTAAAAAATGTATCATATTAAGCTCAATACCTTCAGATATTGATGTTGTATAAGCTAAAAAACCCGTTGGAATATCATTTTCCAGTAACGAAATACAATGCAGCAATTTTTCATCAATAGCTTTTATAAAATCTTCATACTCCAAAGGCTCAAGCTCAAACTGATAATCAGTTTTTGCTTTGTTTTTAAAATCATTATACACGCCGGTAAAAAATTTATACATTGTAGGATTAAGCGATTCCGCTTTGTAAATGTTTTCGGTCATAAAACTCCTTTAAAAGTATGCTGCATTCTATCTTGTTTTGTTTTTAAATAACGTTTATTATACTTTGTTATATCAGCCTCAAGGTTAATTGTCTCAACTATATTCAAGCCATAACCTTTTAACCCGATTATTTTTTTAGGATTATTAGTTATCAGTTTAAAATCATTAAACCCTAAATCAAGAATAATCTGTGCGCCTGCACCGTAATTTCTCAAATCAGGAGGAAAACCTAAAGAGACATTCGCATCAACAGTGTCCAAACCCTTTTCTTGAAGATGATAAGCTTTAATTTTATTAATAAGACCAATACCACGACCTTCATGATTTCTAAGATAGACAACCGCACCTTTTCCATATTTGTCAATCATTCTTAGAGCGTGATGCAGCTGAGCATTACAATCACATTTCAGGCTGTGGAAAATATCACCAGTTAAACATTCACTATGTACTCTTATTAATGGTATTTTATCGGAACCGTCATCTTTTACTAATGCAACATGTTCAAACCCTGTTAAATTATCTTTATAACCAATAATATTGAATTCACCAAACTCCGTAGGTAAAAAAGCTTCCGCTTCACGTGTAACTGTTCTTTCAGATTTTAAACGGTACGCGATTAAATCAGCAACCGTAATAAATTTAAATCCATGTTTTTTTGCAAATTCCGCCAGCTCGTCTCTTCTTGCCATAGTTCCGTCTTCTGACATTATTTCACACATAACACCTGCATTTGTAAGTCCGCATAAACGAGCCATATCAACTGCCGCCTCAGTGTGTCCAGTTCTAGCAAGAACTCCTCCTTTTTTAGATGTACACGGAAACATATGCCCCGGGCGTCTTAAATCAGCAGGAACAGCATCAGGAGCTATAGCTACTTCTATAGTCTTTGCTCTGTCATAAGCAGAAATTCCTGTTGTAACACCATATTTTTCATGGGCATCGATACTTACGGTAAAAGCCGTGCGCATGCTTTCATTATTTTTTGATACCATTTGCTGCAACTCCAGTTTTTTCGCTATATCCTCAGATATCGCAAGACATATTAACCCTTTGCACTCACTCGCCATAAATTTTATAATTTCTGGTGTTGTATACTGAGCAGCAACAATCAAATCGCCTTCATTTTCACGATGCTCATCATCAGCTATTATTACTGGCGTGCCTTGCTTATAATCAGCAAGAGCAGCTTCTATTGTATCAAATTGAATATTACTTTCCATTATACAAATCCGTTTTCTTCCAGGAACTCAAGATTAATCCTAGATTTATTATGATATATTATTGTGTTTTTTTCAACATACTTTGAAATCATATCAAACTCTATATTTACCCACGAACCAATGCTCAATTTTTTTAGAGCCGTCACCTCCCAAGTATGAGGAATAACTGCAATTTTTATATTTCCAAAACTATCTTCTTCAGAAATAGTAAGACTAACACCTTCAACAGCAATAGAACCTTTTGCAACAATATACTTATTAAACTCTATTGGTATACAAATAGACACCGTGTAAAACCCTTCAGCTTTTACAATATTTGTAATCCGCGCCAGCGTATCAATATGCCCATAAACTAAGTGCCCGTCAATCCTTGAGGCAAATTTCATTGCCCGTTCTAAATTAACTAAGTCTCCCGGCTTTTTTGTATTAAAATTTGTAATACTCAAAGTTTGGGGAGACATGTCCGCCATAAAGGATACCTCATCCACTCTGGTCACAGTCAAACAAACTCCGTTTACCGAAACACTGCCGCCTAATTTCAATTCTGAGGATAAATCAGTTATTATACTTATTTTGCTTGTACTTATATCTTTAATTATTCCTGTAGTCTCAATAAGCCCGGTAAACATAAATAGATTATATCACAAATTTAACAAAACGACTTAATGTTTAATATAATAGCAACAGCGGCTCCGAAAAAAATTCGAAGCCGCCGCCGAAATAACACAAGATACTATAGCACGTAGAAAAAATTATAATGCTAATAATGATTTTACTGACGCTGCATTTTCTCTTACTGTTTCATTTGAGTGCATTTTTATAGTATCTTCAAGGATATGTAGTACTTCCGTCTTATCCTTGAGCGCCAATATCTCATTTATTGTACTCATTGCAACTACAGGACTTAGGTCATTAATACCCTTGCCTTCATTAATGATAACTACCTTAAGAGAGTCATGTACATTTTTCTTAACTAATGCTCTTGAAGTTTTTTCTCTTATATCGTTATCTGGGGAATTTGTACCTAATGTTTCTAAAACTCTGATAGAGTCACTATCTGGGTGCGTCGTTAATGCATCTATAATTTGTGAAATTTTTTTATTCATTATGCAGCCTCCATCAAAATAAGTTCATTTTCTTTTTTCCAAAGTGCTTCAAGTTCTGTTGTCGGAGTCGTATCCGATATTTTCTTCATTTCAGCATTTTTTCTCATTGTGGAAACTTTTTCTGTTATAGAATGTCCTAAATCGGTAATAGAATGTCCTAAATCTGACAGAGTAGTTGTGTTTAAGTAATTCCAAGCTGATGAACACTTAGATAATGTTTTTTCTTTGATGTTTTTGCAGAATGCCGCAACCGGCTCAACAAACTTCTTGGAGAAGTTTGAAACACTCCCTGCGATTGCGCTCAGAACCATTTTTGCCTTGTTTTGCGATTTGAGCTCACTACCCTCAAAAATATCAGCAGGGAGAATTTTTCCGTCAAATTTTGAATCTTTAAACGGGTTTGTGTGTATACTTTCCCTAGCTTTTATTTTGAAAGGAATCTCAATTTTTGTGTTCAAAATCGCACTGATTTTGTCAATTGTTGCCATAGTATGTATCCTTTCTTAAAATCTAGTACTCTAAAAGAATACCAATATTCAGCCAAAATTAAATCCTGATTTTAGAGTATTATTTAAAATTTGATACCATACTATAGTTGTACTTTTTAAATCCCATTGAAATTATAAATTTATGTTGCAATATAATAATAGTAATTGGAGGAAATAAAATGGAAAACTATACAGCAACAAAAATAGTGTGTACTATAGGACCAGCCTGTAACACAAAAGAAAAAATAAACGTACTTATTCAAAGCGGTGCAGACATGTTTAGATTAAATGCTTCACACGGAGATTTTGCACAGCACGAACAAGTTATCAAAAATATTAGAGCAATTGAAGCTGAAACGAAAACATTTATACCCATAATGATTGACTTACAAGGTCCTAAAATCAGAATAGGAGAACTCCCTGAACCAATTAATGTTAATGTTGGAGACATCTTACATTTCCAGCATAAAGAAAGTTATGATGGAGAAATTATACCAGTTGATTATAAAGGTATAGCAGAAGATGTTAAACCCGGTGACAAAATTCTTATTGATGACGGAAAGATACAGCTTATCGCTGCAGAAGTCAATAATAGCATTGTATCAGCTAAAGTTCTGACTAAAGGCTCGATAAATAAGAGGAAAGGCATTAATATCCCAGGTGCAACAGGGAGTCTTGATGTCATGACAGAGAAGGATATTGAATACGTTAAAAAAGCAGTAGAATGGGATGTGGATTATGTCGCATTATCTTTCGTAAGATGTGCTGAAGATGTCAAATTTTTAAGAGAATTACTTAAAAACAGTGATATAAAAATAATTTCTAAAATCGAAAAACCGCAAGCAATAAGAAACATAGACGACATAATAGCAGTATCAGACGGTATTATGGTTGCACGAGGGGATTTAGGTATAGAAACACCGGCGCAGGAAGTTCCAATTGTTCAAAAAACAATAGTAGAAAAAGCAAATATTGCCCGTAAATGCGTAATCGTTGCAACACAAATGCTAGAAAGTATGATTACAAACCCTATCCCAACAAGAGCTGAAGTTTCCGATGTTGCAAACGCTATTTTCGATGGTGCAGATGCTGTTATGCTTTCAGGTGAAACAGCTGTAGGCACTTATCCAGAAAAAGCAGTTAAAATGATGGACGATATAGCCAAAAGTGTACAATACAGTGAAAGAATCAAACATAATAAACTGCCTGACAAAATGTTCCAAACAGAAAACACCGAATCTATGGCTATTGGAGCCGCTCTTACTGATATGGTAAGGAATATCCACGATGTAAAAGCTATTGTAACAATTTCTCAATCCGGCTATACACCCAAATTAATCTCAGAAAGCAATCCTTCTGTACCGATATTTGCCTGCTGTACCTGCCAAAAACTTTGCAGACAGCTTCGTCTATACAAGTGTGTTTATCCGCTTAAAATAACAGGAGCTATAGGAAAAATTGACCAGATTATGCTGACTTTACTCTCCAGATTTCTGGTAAAAAATACATTCCTAAAAAAAGGAGATATGATAATTGTTACAGGATCTGTTCCTCATATTTTAGAAGAAGGCACTAATTTTATAAAAATACATACAATATAATGTAATTATTTAAGAGCGCTTAGCTAAGACTAAACGCTCTTTTTGTAAGTTTAAATAATGCCTTTTCAATTCTTCTGATATATAATAATAAAAAAAGGAGATTGGCTATGTTTAGAAAGATTTATATAATAAGCTTAATCTTTATATTAATCACACAAGCGGCTTTTGCAGATGAGTATGTAAATGATTTGAGAAACTTATTTCTAAACAACAAAGCTATTATACTTGCCGTAAACTTAAGAACATTTAATGCTAAAGACGAAAACAACAGTGGGATTATTGATGAGGATGAAGAAAAAGGCACATTTTTAAATGCAATAGAACGTCTAGATTCTCTAAAAGAAGAAGGAATAAATACACTTCATGTCATGCCGATTAATCCTATCGGCAAATTAAAAGCCTTAGGGACTGCTGGATCTGTTTATTCGCCTTCTTCACTTACCGAACTTAACCCATATCTTGCAGACACAAATTCGACTCTTGATATAAATGCGCAAGCAAAAAAATTTATTGAAGAATGCCACAAAAGAGGTATAAGAGTAATCGTAGACCTCCCAAGCTGCGGTTCTTATGATATGTATATTGATCAGTCAGATCTATTCAAAAAAGATAAAAACCAAATGCCAATAGTCCCTACTGATTGGACAGATGTACGTCTCTTTGATACCGGCGTGGACGGAAATCTTAATCAATCATTATATGAACTTCATACTAAATATGTTGATATGGTTATGGATATAGGATTTGATGGTATTCGCGCAGATGTAGCAACACTTAAACCATATACTTTTTGGAAAAATTTAATCGCCTATGCAAGGAGCAAAGACAAAAACTTTCTATTTCTTGCTGAAGCCTCTGACTCATGGAGAGAACCGCCATCTGAATATGCAGTCTTTACCCCGTATGATAAGTTATTAGAAGCAGGATTTGACGGATATTACGGCAGTTTTTTTAACATTAAAGAATGGAATAAAGGCTCACAACTTATTAATCACATTATTTTTAACCAAAAACTACTTACAAAGTATGATACAAAAAAATCTGTAATAGGCAGTTTTACCACGCACGATGAATTAAGTCCTATATTAATAAACGGACAAAAACTATCTGAAATGATTATATGGCTAAATACCACTTTGCCTGTAAATTCTTATTACGTAGACGGTTTCCAAACCGGCGCCCAATACGTCTATTTCTGGGGGAATAAAAAAGCTCAAAAATCCTACACCGATGACGACTACTATTTCGTTCACAGAGGAAAATTTGATTTATTTAATTTCTCTGCACGTCCGCACGGTAATAACTATGAGATTAGTAATAATTTTATAATTGCCAATAAATATAAAAAAACTTTCTCACAAATTTTTTCTAAAGGGAAATTTATCCCGTTATCAGCATCAAATGAAAATATATTCGCATACGCACGTTCTTATGGAAATAAAACAATCATAACAATTGGAAATCTGGATTTTAAAAATCCAAAACAAAAAGTTAAAATAGATATTCCTAAAATGAATAATAGTCATAAATTAACAGTTCTTAAAGGCTCTTCCGGCACTTGCGCGCTTGCCCGCAAAAAAGATAAACTAATAATGGATATTCCGCCGGGAGATATCCAGGTATATTTAATAAATGACTTAGCTGTAGAGTAATGAGGAAATAAATAGATGGAAAACAATAATAGAATTATGTCAGGAATGCGTCCAACAGGAAAACTTCACATAGGACATTATCTGGGCGTTATAGATAATTGGGTTAAACTACAATACAAATACGAAAGTTATTTCTTTGTTGCAGACTGGCATGCCCTCACGACAAAATACAATAAAACAGAAAATCTGCGGCAAGATAGCATTGATGTTGTTACCGATTGGCTTGCCTGCGGACTTGATCCGAAAAAATCAACTATTTATATGCAATCCTTAGTGCCTGAAACTGCTGAACTGCATATTTATCTAAGTATGATTACACCTCAGCACTGGGTAGAAAAAGATCCAACGCTTAAAGATATCGTAAAAATAGTTAAATCTGGAGACGGCAGCACTGAAGGAATTACCTATGGACTATTGGGATATCCTGTATTAATGAGTGCTGACATTTTATTATTCAATGCACAATACGTTCCTGTAGGTATAGACCAGGTAGCACATGTAGAAATTACACGTGATATCGCAAGACGTTTTAATTCTATATATGGTAAAGAAGTATTTAATGAACCCAAACCCTTACTTAATGATTGTTCCTACATTTGCGGAGTTGACGGCAATAAAATGGGCAAGTCATATAACAACGATATAAAAATTTCTGATACAGAAGAAGCCACAACCAAAAGAATTATGCAGGCAATTACAGATCGTTCAAGAATTAGACGTGATGATTTAGGTCATACTGACCAATGTGAAGTAGCTTTCAAATATTGGCAGATATTCGGAAATGAAGAAGACATTACCGAAATAAAACACGGATGTGAAACAGGAACAATGGGCTGCGCTGACTGTAAACGCAAGCTAGCTCAAAAAGTCAACTCACGGCTGCAAGAAATTCGAGAGACACGGAAATACTATGAAGAACATCCTAAAATTGTAAAAGATATAATACTAAGCGGCTCCGAAAAAGCCAGAAAAACTGCAAGAGAAACGTTAGATAAAGTAAGGGAAGCTGTAAAAATATACTAGCTTGCCCGGCGCATTAAGTCAGACAATTTGATATCTTTAGTCTTAATTGAAACTTCTTTCCTAACTGGCTTTGCCGGCTCTTTCATATATTGCGAGAGACCTATTGTTCTGTCTGATTTTTTTATCATAAAAAGTTCCAAAATAAAATTTAAAAACGCTTTCATTGTGGCTCCTTATTAATTATTATACAATGTTTTTCAATATCATTATCATACATTAAAACTATTTTTTGTACATAAAACAATATCTCTCGTGGTAGAATAAAAATATATAAAATATCGGAGTTGAACTTGAATTGCAATATTGAAGAAAACTTTAACCACGCTTTGAATTTATGTTGCAAAAAACTAAGCAGAAGCGAATTAATAACTTTTTTAAAAACAGGATCTGTTGCAGAGAAACAAATTGCGGCATTAAACCTTGATAAAATTCTGACTCAAAATGAAGCAGATATATTCATATCAAACCTTACAGGCTGTGATGGCAAAATAAGAGAAGCTATTGCTTCTAGGCTATATGAATTTGTAAATAGCACTAATTTTTTTGACAAATATCCAAAAATTTTTGCAGAAGCATCCATTGATATTAATGCGAACATTTCAAGACTTGTAATTGACAGTTTGGAAATATTTAAACACAATACTGAATTTGTAAAAGTTTACACTGATACACTGCTCTCTTTTATTAATGAAGGATTTGATGAAATCAGCAAAATAAAATTTAGAGACAAAAAATATATATTAAATAAGCAGTTGTTTAAGATTTATTGGGCGTTGGAAGGACTTTTTGTATTTTCAGAATCAATTGATAACTCAATACTTCTCAACATTCTTGAAAGAGTTTTAAATCGCCCAGAGTATACAATAAGAGAAAAAGCTGCAAAAATATTATCAAAATACAGTGATAATAGTAAATTTAAAGAATTATACAACAAAGTACTAAATGATGAGAATCTTTATGTACGATATGCAGCAAAAAGGAGTACTTATGAAAATACTTGTGACCGGTTCTAATGGAATGCTTGGAGAAGATTTGTGCCCAGTGCTTGAGGATGAAGGCTATGAAGTCATAGAAACTACCCATAAAACAATGGATGTAACAAATTATGAACTAATAGAACAAATTGTTAAAGAAAGCAAACCAGAAACTATTATACATCTTGCAGCCTACACTGACACAGAAAAAGCTGAAACAAATAGGGAAGAGGCTCATAGAATAAATATAGACGGCACAAAAAATATCGTAAAAGTATGTAAAAAACAAAATATTACACTTGTATTTATTTCAACTGCAGAAGTTTTCAGCGGAGAAAAGAACAAACCATACACCGTGAACGACCACCCAAATCCTGTTAATTATTACGGGAAAACAAAACTTGCAGGAGAAGAATATATCCAAGAAGAGCTTTCAAAATACTACATAATTAGAACAGGCTGGCTATACGGACACCACGGGCATAATTTTGTCACACAACTGCTACTTAAAAACCCAAACGACGAAATAAGAGTATCAGATGATGAAATAGGCTCGCCAACATGGACTGTAGATCTTGCAACAGGTATATTAAGTACATTTGGTAAAAAATACGGAATATACCATATCTGTAACAGCGGTGAAGTCTCCAGATATGAATTTGCAGAAGAAATATTCTCTGTATTTAATATCAAAGCCAACTTAGTTAAGTGTAAATTAGATGAAATAAATAAAGTGGTAAAGCATCCTAAGTATAGTGTTCTTGATAATAACAGAGCCTATCGAGACTGGCATATCGCATTTAGAGATTTTGCCGCTCTTGCAGATTTTTAATCTACTTTTACAGAATATTAATGACGCTGCGCGGAAAATTAGAATAATAAAATCCCCTTTTTTTTCAGAAAGGGGATAAAAACTAAATTAAACTAAACCTAAAATCTTGTGTTTTTCATAAATCGAATTAATAAGAACATCTAATTTAGCATAATCTTCTGCTTTAGGTTTTCCTTTAACCTGTACAGGCTCAATAATTTCAGGCTTAATTGGAGAAATACACTCAACAATTTTATCAAACAATTTTCCGCCCCACCCGTAAGAGCCGATAATAGAAGCGTACTTTGCCTTTGGTTTTAATACGCCTGCAAGATAAGCAACATTTACAGCCGCAGGATGCGGTCCTGCAAGAACCATTGAAACACCCATTACAATTGTTGTAGCATCAACAAGTGCGACTGCTAAATCTCCAAGGTTACCACGAATAACATCGTATTTAAATACCTCAATTCCTTTTTCTTTAAGCCCACTTTCAACATAATCTGCCATTTCTTCAACAGAGCCGTACATTGATACATAAGGAAGCAAAACCAAATTTTTACCATTTTCAGACGTCCAATCCTCATAAAGAGATAATATATAATTAATTCCTTCTCCTTTATAAATTGGACCGTGGCTCGGACAGATAATCGAAACATTCATTTCTCTAATTTGCGCAGTATATTTTTTAGAAAGCATTCTAAACGGCATCATAATCTCCGCATAATACTTTTTAATTCCTCGAGTCAATTTTTCGGAAGGAACCGCAAATACATCATCAAACGTATGATGAGAACCAAGAAAATCACACGTAAATATAACATTATCCTCTATCAATAGTGTAAACATAGTATCCGGCCAGTGTACACCGGGAGCCAGAATAAATTTAAGAGTTTTTCCGCCCAAATCCAATTCTTCATTATTAGAAATAATCTGAATTCTATCCCCGGGAACAAGGAGCATTTCTTTAATATTACCGGCGACATTACCATTTGTTACAACTTTTGCCATTGGAAACTTCTCTAAAAGCGCCGGGATTGAGCCTGAATGATCCTGTTCACCGTGGTTTGCAATAATATAATCAATTTTATCTATCCCATTTTCATCAAAAGATTTCAAATACTGCTCTGTAAATTTAGGATACATTGTATCAATTACTGCTGTTTTATCTTTACCTTTTACAATATAAGAATTGTAAGTCGTTCCGTTATCAAGCGGTATAAGCTCATCAAATATAACTCTGTCAAAATCATTAATACCACAATATAATACAGATTCCGTTATCTTTTTAAATGCCATAATTATTCTCCTTAATTAAACTGTATCAACCTAATACATTTTATATTAAAGATAAATTATTATAAAGAGTAACTAAATGGAACTTATACACAACTTTACACCAAATATGCTAGAAATATAGCTATAGTGTCATTTTGAACAGCGGATTTTCGGTAGGGCACCGTGCGAGTGTAACGAGCCCAGCCCGTTTGGTGTCGGTAAATGATGAATTTTTCCGATACCCCGAATAATCCAAGACAGCGGATTTTCGGTAGGGCTCTTTAATTTATTGTCTCTTCTATGTTCCTTTTTGCCACAATACATATCTTTAATCATTTCATTGTTATTTACACGAAATTACAATGAAACATTGCAAAAACAAGCTAAACTTGACAGTTTTAGCAGGTATTAGTAGAGTTTGGTATATAAAAAAATGCTAGTTTTATACTTGTTTTTTTGTTCTAAAAACATTTATAAGACTCAGACAAAACATTATTATAACAATTGCTATAATATAAATAACATAATGTTTTATAGACCCGGCGAAATAAGTAGCAACACCGCCTCCTGCAATTGCAGCAGAAGTCATTATTGCTGTTGTTTTCTTTTGAGAAAATCCTGCTTTTAAAAGCTTGTGGTGAATATGTTCAGCATCAGCAACAAATGGTGATTTACCTTTTAAAATACGCCTTAAAGAAGCAAACGTTATATCAATAATCGGTACCGCAAGGACTATAAATGGTAATAATATTGCTAAAGCAGCTCCTTTCATTACTCCTGTAATGGACAATGCGGCAAGTAGGAATCCTGAAAACAGAGAACCAGAATCTCCCATAAAAATTCTTGCCGGGTTAAAATTATATGTAAGAAATGCAAGCATTGAGCCGGCTAAAATAAATGCAATAAGCGCACTTATAGGATAACCCGGAGAAACAGCAAGAGCAATAAGCGCCAAAGTGATTGAGTTTACCGTTACAACAGAGCCAGCCAGCCCGTCTACTCCGTCAATAAAGTTTATTGCATTGCTTATTCCCACAATCCATAACACGGTAACAGGATATGACAAATATTCAAAGGACATAGGGCAAATAGGCGGGCTAATGTTTATATCTATTTTTACTCCAAGCAAGTACACAAGAGTTGCTATTAAGATTTGAATAACCAGTTTAAATTTTGCCGGCAAGTTGTAAATATCATCCACAAGTCCCAGCAAAAACATAAGCGAGCCGCCCAGAAGGATTCCTGAAAGCAGACTTCCATACGGGTAATAGCTTAACAGAACAAGAAATAAAAAGGTTACGATAGTACTCAGCCAAATAGCTATTCCGCCAAGCCGTGATATCGGAATTTTATGAATTTTACGTTCATTTGGCTCGTCTACAAGTCCTTCTTTTTTAGAAAAATCTATTACAAAAGGAAGTATTAATACTCCCAGAATATACGATATTATGGCACCTATTATATGAGCATTTGATAATTTTATTAAAATCTTATTTCCCTCTTTCTTTTAGAAGTTAGTATAAAGGATGTTTTTTACATAGTTCAAGAGATTTTTCTCTCAAAGTTTTTAATACAGCATCATTATCACAGTTTTTTATCGCTTCTGCAATAACTTCAGCGATTTCTTTCATGTCCTCTTCTTTAAAACCTCTTGTTGTAACCGCTGCAGCTCCAAGTCTTATTCCGCTTGTAATAAACGGACTTTGCGGATCATTAGGAACAGTGTTTTTATTAGCAGTAATCCCAACTGTTTCAAGCGTGTTTGCCATATCTTTGCCGGTTTTTCCAGTGCCACGTAAATCGAGCGTCATAAGGTGATTTTCAGTCATTCCGCCGACAATTTTCATTCCGTTATCTAATAACCCTTGCGCGAGGGCTTTGGCATTTTGTACAATCTGTTTTGCGTATTCTTTAAATTCAGGAGTAGAAGCTTCAAGAAGGGCAACTGCTTTCCCAGCAATAATATGTTCCAGCGGTCCGCCTTGCATGCCAGGGAATACAGCTTTATCAATCCCTGCAGCATGTTCTGCATCACACATTATAATACCGCCTCTTGGACCTCTGAGTGTTTTATGAGTAGTTGTTGTAACAAACTGTGCATACCCTGCAGGGCTTGGATGAACACCGCCGGCTATTAAGCCTGCAATATGTGCTATATCCGCAAGCAGATATGCGCCAGCTTCATCAGCTATTTCCCTAAATCTTTTAAAATCAATAATTTTAGAATAGTTGCTTGCTCCGCAGATTATAAGTTTAGGCTTATATTCTCTTGCTTTATTAAGTACATCATTGTAATCTATTTCACCATTGTCGTTTACACCATAGCTTTTAACATTAAAATAAAGACCTGAAAAATTAACAGGCGATCCGTGGCTTAAGTGTCCGCCATTAGATAAATCCATACCAAGCACAGTATCACCCGGCTTCAACAGATACATAAATACTGCCATATTTGCTTGTGCACCGCTATGGGGCTGCACATTTGCATGAGCCATACTAAACAGCTTTTTTGCACGCTCTTGAGCTAATTCCTCTATTCTGTCAACATTATCACAGCCGTTATAAAAACGTTTATAAGGCTTTCCTTCTGCATACTTGTTAGTTAAAACAGAGCCGCAGGCCTCCATAACTGCAGGAGATGTAAAATTTTCACTTGCAATAAGCTCAATAGTAGTTTGCTGGCGCTTTAATTCCAAATCAATAAATTTTGCAACCTCAGTGTCTGTTTTTCTCAAATTTTCCAAATTCATAAATCCTCCTGCTTTTTTTCGATTATATGTCAAAAAATTATGCGGTGCAATTTGTTAAGAAGGAATAACACAATTATTTAGGAGCAAAAAGTCGATGTTATCAAGTTATAAATCTAAACAAAGACTTGAGCCAGCCTTTAAATCCTTTTTTCTCAGGCAAAACTGACCCACCGTAATACTCTTCATAATTTTTTATTATATTTACCGGCAGCGGCTTGCCAGATAGTAATATATCGGCGATAGATTTCAGATACAAATCCTGTTCTTCTCTATACTCAGCATCTCTTTCTCTTAAGTCATCATCTGCCTCATAATAAATAAGGGCATGGTAAGCTGCAAGAACACTTTTATCGTGCTCACCTTTTGGAAATCTCAGCAATGCTTCCCTCGTAATCCTTTTACCTGATAGTACGTCATAAATAAGTCTTGCGCAAAGACGTCTGTTTTCTAAACTCATAATTTTATTTTATATCAAAATTCATTCCAGCGTCACCCGGCATTATGTCATAATTAACCTTTTTCCCATCTGAAAGGTCAATTATTCCATCAATAGCTTTGGCAGGTTTTTCATTAAGGTTCTCAAATTTTCGCTGATACTGGAGAACATTACTGTTACTGCCGGCTTGCTTTGCACAACCGCATAAAAACAGAGAACAACCAAAACATATAAGACACATTAAGATGGTTAATTTGCTCATAATTAACACCTCTATATATATTATATATCATTTTTTAAACTTTTCAATAATTATGAGAGGGTACTTATATAGCAAATTCTACTAATACCGGCTAACACTGCCGCACTAACCTTGGTTCGGCAACTGATCATGATAAAATAATTTATCAGTAGTCACAGTCCAACAAATTTTCCTGGATTGCCACGGCTCTTTCGAGTCTCGTAATAACAGTACCTTTATTTATTAATAATAAATAATTGGGGGAATTTTATATATAGCACCTTTTTATTGAGCTATTAAACTCAACATAATTAAACTTGTGTTGAGTAGTTATTTGGAAATTCCACAAACAAGTATAGCATAGAGCAGGCTCGTAATAAATTAATAAATTTATATTAACTTCTTATTATTTTTGTAAAATTAACAGGCTAAAAACTTTATTTTTTAGATTTTTTTAACTACTCAACACAAGTTTAATTATGTTGGACATCATATAGTACTAAAATCTATAAATGATACCGATTTTAGCCTGTTTATTTACATAACTTAATATAATAAAGAATTATATTTATTTTCTATTTTTTATGGTAGAATTATTAAAAAATACAGGATTTTATTTTACCTCAACACAAGTTTAATTGTGTTGAACTTATAAATTCGGTTTAATGAATAATATTACATAAAATTATTTGGAAGTTATTAATAATCGAGGAAAGTATATTGTTAATAAAAAAAATAAAAATTAAACAATATTTTAATAACAGCAGAGGTTGCCATGTGTAGTATGGTAAAAGTTTCTATTATAATACCCATATTTAACACTGAAAAGTACATAAAAAGATGTATTCAAAGCATTACAGCACAAACCTTGCGTGAAATAGAGATTATTTGTGTAAATGACGGTTCAACTGACCATTCTATGGCTATTATAAACCGTTATGCAGACAATGATTCAAGGATAAAAATCATAGAGCAGGAAAATTTAATGCAGGGCGCTGCAAGAAATGCCGGGATGAAAATAGCACAAGGGGAGTATATTGGATTTGTTGATTCTGATGATTATATTGATTTAGATTATTATGAAAAACTGTATAATACGGCAAAAAAATATAATTCAGATATAGCATTAGCAGCTAATATCAGGATTGGAAACGGCAAAACTAAAAAGAGGCTGAATATAAAACAAGAGCAGTTTGTAACTAATTTACAGGACAAATTTGATATAAACAACCAGCCCAAAAATCCGTGTCCGACAAATAAAATTTATAAAAAAGAATTATTAGATAAAAACAATATAACATGGCCTGCCGGGGTTTATTGCGAAGATAGAATATTCACATTAAAGGCTGTTTATTATGCAAACGGTGTGGCTGCTGTACCAGGTATTAATTACTATTACTTCAGAAACCCGGATTCTACAGTTAAAACCAGACTCAGAGGGCATACTAAGAAATTAGCGAAAGATAAAATCCAGGCAAACAGGGATGTTCTGAACTTCTTAAAGTCAAACAATGCTGAAATCAGGGACGGTGATTTTTGGGCAGTAACGGGATATTTTCCCGGGCAAAAATTTCCAATATTAGTTAAGAAAGAAAGCCTACATAGTAAAAAATATTTGTTATTTAATTTGATTCTAGTATTTGTCAGGAGAGATAAGTAATGACAGTGTTGTGGAATAAAGAAATTGAAAAAATTAAACAAACCGGATGTTTGGAAAAGACACTGGATATTACAGATGCTCTTATAGAGAATTTTATAAACAGTATAATGAAAGAGGAAGAAAAGGAATTATTGTCAATCTTTTTCAAACCTAATGTCCGCCAAGAGGATTTGGACGAGCTGTTAAAGAAATGGGATATCGAAGTTAAGCATACTGAAAAGAATCTTTTGCTTGCATATTATATGAAGTATCACCCTGAATTTAGTTTTAACAGTTACACAAAACCCAGATTAACAGGCTTGCTTAATAATGTGAGATTTAAAAATATAAAAATATTTTCACATTATGTAAAAATCGGTAAAGCGCTGAATGAAAATCAAATAACTCCAATGCTGATAAAAGGCGGGGCAATGCGTTATTTGCGTTCTGAATTGCCGCGTATTATGGGTGATATTGACGTTTTGGTTAAGGAGAATGAATTTTTAAAGAGTATAAGTATAGCTAAAGCGCTGGGGTATACATATGAAAAAATTGACATTCATTCTGTAGACTTGCATGACAACGAGGGGCGGGGGGCATTAGATATCCATAAATTCATTTATATGAACGGCAGGGATGATAAAAAAGTAATATCCAGGATTTTCAAAAGAGCGGTAAAACAAAACGTTTTTGGGGTAGAAACGCTTATACCTTCTAATGAAGATATGGTATTTATAATTTTAAATAACTTATCAAGGAATTTAAGAAATAATACAAGCAGGGCGGGAACATTATTTGCGATATTTGATTTTGATTATTTAGTAAATTCAAAGAAAGATTTTGATTGGGATATTGTAGCGGAGAATGCAAGGATAACAGGGACACAGATTTATATAAATTTTGCATTAAAATTTATAGGTAGAATTTCGCCGTATGTACTTAGAGAGTCTTTAAGGAACACTTTATTTGAGAAGGAAACCAGGGAGTATTCTTTGTGCGTTCTTTATAAACGGTTTTACCTGGAGGAGATAAGAGAAAAATCGAGAGGCATAAAGATAAAAGATATTTTCAGGGGATTTTCTTTGATTGACTATTTGAAAATCAAACCTAAGTATTTTTTATTAAAGCAGCTTATAGGTCATCCTGTGTTAATTAAATTTTTTATAAAGGACATTAAAACCAGGAAATATAATTTTTAAGGAACCAAAATGATAATAAAAACGAGTGATAAGAATAAAATCAATGAGATTTTTCTAAATTTAAATAGGTATATAAACAAAATTACATCGAATCCGATAGTAAAGTATTTAGATTTGGGAACGCAAAGAGTAAGACTGCTGATATATGGAGCGGCTTTTCTTCCTCATATAGAGCGGCAGATGACATTTGTGCTAAGGGATAAACTTGATAGTTATGATTGTACGCTTGTATTGTGGCAGGAGGAGGCGGTAAGAGAGTTACCGGCGGTATTATCCGAGGAGTTCGATTTAAAAACCAATCTTAAATTAAGGATTGAATATTTGGTAAGAAAACAGCCTCTGAGATTTTTCAAGTTATTTGATGAAGGGTATTCAAAGATATCACCGATAATATTTTGCAATTATGAAAAGGAGACCGTAGAAGGGTGCGACTTAGAGAAAAAGACGTATTATTACGGTGTAAAAGACTTATCGGCGGAGGAATTTATAAAAGAGGGGCATTTATTTGTTCAATTTATAAATAAGATAGCAAAGTCAAACGATACGAATATTGTACACGGCGCCGTTGTCGGAATAAAAGATAATGGAGTTTTACTATGTGCAAGGGGGCAGAGGGGAAAATCCACGTTAACGGTTTTATCAATGATGGAGGGTTTTGATTATGTATCAGATGATTATTTAATATTAAAGAAAGAGCGTGATAATCTTTATGCATATCCAATTTATTCAATAATAACGTTGTCGCCTAAAATGTATAATGAGCTGTATGATAGGCTTGAGGGCGGACGTTTTGTGTCGAATAATGCACGGAAGGATAAGTATGTTATAAACATAAAAAATTTTCACAAACAATTCAGGGTTAAATATCCGATAAGATTGTGTATATTTCCGGAGATTACTGGACAGGAGAAACCGAGTATCAGTATATGCAGCGAGGAAGAAAAAGGGAGAGCGATAGTACAGCTTATACAATCTACTGTATCGCAGATGCGTGATACTAATAATACGGATACTATAAAAAAATTATATTCAATGGTAAAGGATTTTAATTTTTATAAATTTAATTTAAGTCCTGATATATTTGCCAATACGGAATTTTTAAGGGAGTTTTTAACGAATTTCAAACAAGAGGAAATAGGCGTTATAGATGAAGATAAACTATATGTTGATATAACTTTTGATATAGCAAACATACTGGAGCCTAAGAGCGGGAGACTTTATCAGATGAACCATTTTGCAACGGCGGTATATCAGAGCCTGTTACTAGGAGAGAGCGAGGAAGAAATTTTATCCCGGGTTAGGGGGATAAACGAGCTTAGCGAGGGATTTGAGGAGGATTTAAAGATATTAATAAAAGAAATCAGGACAAGAAGCCTTGTAAGAGACCTTTCTTCTCAGGCAATAAAACCGAATTACGATTTGGAGTTGCTAAGAAAAAATAATTTTAAACTATCATTTAGAAGCTTTGATAGCGATACGAATGTTGAACTTGTAAAAAAGGAGAATAAAAATGACTAATTACACATTAAATGAGACGAAAATGTTCGCTGATGTAACAGATGGAATAGCAATTATTATTAATTCAGAGACCGGAATTTATTATGGGATGAACGGATTAGGATCATGCGTTTACGAAAATTTAACAGCCGGCTCGTCTGTTGAAGATATAATGACCGCATTTGAGAAAATGAACGCGCCGGAGAGTGTAAAATCAAACCTTGACGAATTTATAAAAGTTATGCTTGAGAAAGAGATTTTGGAAGAGACTACCGGCGGCTCACGGGCAGCAGAGATAGATGAAACGACAGCAAAAGAAGATGACTTCTTTATGAGTATAAAAGAGTATAGTGACGCACAAGAGCTTCTTTTGGCGGATCCGATTCATGAAGTTAAGGAGGAAACCGGCTGGACTCCTGAAAAGGATTCAATCGGCTATACAAAGGAAGAAACAAAGGAAAGAGAAAAGAAATTAGAGGAATAAAATGATTAAAGTTTCGGTAATCATACCTGTTTATAATACTGAAAAGTATTTACCCAGATGTCTTGACAGCGTTTGCAACCAAACGCTGCAAGATATTGAGATAATATGTATAAACGACTGTTCTAAGGACAATTCACTGACGGTATTAAGGGATTATGCAGAGAGAGACAGCCGGGTAAGAATAATTGATTTACATGAGGGCAAGGGGGCAGGCGGAGCAAGAAACTGTGGAATTGAAGCAGCGGGAGGCGAGTATGTCGGCTTTGTTGATTCTGATGATTTTATAGATTTAGATTTTTATGAAAAGTTATATAAAAAAGGAATAGAAACAGGGGCTGATATTGTAAAATCAAATTTAAAAAATGTAGGCTGGAACAAGACTTCATCGGGGAGGTATTACAATCTTAAGGATGTACGGGAAAACAAGTTAAAACTAAACCACGTACCGACAACGATAATAAAAAGAAAACTGCTGGTAAATAATAATATCAGGTATCCTGAGGACTTAACTTGCGCTGAAGACAGTGTTTTTGAAGTTTATGTTTCAAGCGCTGCAAATAAAATAGAGATAGCAGAAGAAGTTTATTATTATTATGTTTATAGGGATAAATCTCTAAATCATGTAAAGGTTATTGCATTAGATAAGGTAAAAGAGGTTGAAAAGTCAATTTTAAAGGTAATAGACTTATATAATAGTTTAAATATTGATGAAAAAACGTATACAGGCGGTATTATAGATAGAGCCAAATATTTATCTTTTTTTATAAAGGATAAATCACCAAGTGATGAGATATTAGAATACGTAAAACAAGCAGAGAAAAACATATTTTCTAAACTTAAATATCCTGAATTGATAAAAAATATTGAAATGCAAAGAAGAGTTAATCTTGCCTGGGGGATGAAGAGGAAGGAAGTTCAATCACAAAGAACACCAAAATTTATTATTTCATTAACGAGTTTTCCTCAGAGGATGAGAGATATTCATATCTGCTTGCATTCACTTATGCTGCAAACATTAAAACCTGATGAAATTATTCTTTATCTTGGGCAGGAACAGTTTCCAAACAGAGAAAATGATCTTCCGCGGGAGGTTTTATCTCTCAGAGAGGTTGGGCTTACGATAAAATTTACAAAGGATATAAAGAGCTATAAAAAATTAATTCCGGCACTTGCAGAATATCCTGATGATGTAATTATAACAGCAGATGATGATATATTTTACCCAAAGGATTGGTTTAAAAAATTGTATAATGCACATCTTGAAGATAAGCAAAATATACTTTGTCATAGGGCGCATAAGGTAAAATTTGACGGTGATAGTATTGCGCTGTATAAGTATTGGGATAAAATGATTGACGACAATTCAACCTCTTATTTTAATTTTGCAACAGGCAGCGGCGGCATTTTATATCCTCCAAATTCGTTGTATAAAGATATTTTAAAAGAGGAACTTTTTGTTAAACTTGCGCCAAACGCTGATGATATTTGGTTTTGGGCAATGGCGATTTTAAACCGTAAAAAAATCAAGGTCATAAATGAACCGATAAAACAAGTTCAGCCTGTAAATTACGACAGAGAGAGCAGCTTGAATGGTGAATTTACATTATATCAAGCTAATATAGTTGGAAATGATATACAGTTAAAAAATGTAATTAGTTATTATCCTGAAATAGTACAAGTACTAAAGTCAGAAATCAATAAGGAGGCGGAGAAATGCCAGGCAGCAGTATAAATGCAGCAATAATAGGGTGCGGAGTTATCGGCGGGGCTTTAATTAAGTGGCTCGAAGAAAATAATCCTGATGTTAATATTCTAAAAAAAGACCCGTATAAAAATTTAAATGATGATATAAGTTTGGCGGACGTAGTTTTTATTTCTATACACATACCGACGCAGAAAGATAATACACAAGATTTAACAACGCTGGAAGATATTATCAGCAATTGTCCCAATGTACCTATATTTGTGAGGACTACGCTGATACCCGGAACATGCGAAAAGTTATCAAAAAAATATAACAAGGATGTTAATTTTATGCCGGAATTTTTAACACAGAGAACGGCGTTTGAAGATTTTAACAGCCAGCCGATGATTTTTACAAATCATATAGAACTATTAGAGAAAATTTTTAAAGGTAAAAAACATATAACAATGACGACTAAAGAAGCCGAAATTGCCAAATATGCGCATAATGTATTTGGGGCGCTGAAGGTAACTTATTTTAACGGCATTTATGAATTGTGCCATAAATTAGGCGCTGATTATACAAAAGTTCTGCAAGGGTGCTTGCTGTCAGGATATATAAATGAACCGCATACACACGTTCCAGGACCGGACGGGCAGTTAGGGTACGGCGGGAAATGTTTTCCAAAAGATGTAAACGCTTTTATAGAGGTTGTAAGAGAGACTAATTTAGAAAAGTTGATAGCTTTGCTGCCGCAAATAAATGATAATTACAGAACTAATACAAAGGAGATTGTTAATGTGTAAAATCTCAGTAATAATACCTGTATACAATGTAGAACCATACCTTGCAAGGTGTTTGGACAGCTTAATTAACCAGACTTTAGAGGATATAGAGATAATATGTATCAATGACTGTTCAACTGATAATTCTCTTGGAGTGCTAAGAGGGTACGAAAAAAAAGATGAAAGAATTAAAGTAGTTGATTTTAAAGAAAACCAGGGAGCAGCAGCGGCGAGAAATGAAGGTTTAAAACTTGCCAACGGCGAGTATCTCGGCTTTGTAGACCCTGATGATTATGTTGACCTTAACTTTTATGAGGAGTTGTATAATAAAGCTAAACAAGATAATTCTGATATAGTTAAGGCTGAAAGAAAAACCACTGAACTAGACGGCAGGATAACCGCAACCGATTTAAATAAAAATATAATTAAATCCGGCAATAAATTCGCTTTTTCTTATGAGTGGACAACTGCTATCTATAAAAATGATTTAATTAAAAGAAATAATATTTTGTTTCCGATTGAGTGCAGAAAGGCACAGGATATTGTATTTTTATTCAGGTGTATTTTAAAATCTAATAAATTATCTGTAATACATAATGTTTTTTACAATTATATCCGCCGTGAAACCAGCCTTAATTCAGATAGACTGAGTCTTGATAAAGTTAAATCAGCTTTAAAGGCAATAGAATTAATTTTAGAAGATTTAAATAACAGTGATTTATGCAAGCAGTCTCTTGATTTATACATAACTGTTTATAAACAGTATCTTGGGGCAATTTTTTATCCGTTATATAAGAGCAGCTCATACGAAGGTAAATTTGAATGCGCAAAAGCCCTGATTGAACTGTATAATAAATGTAAAAAAATTAAAGAATTAGATGAACAATATGATTACTTATTATTAAAAGATTATATTAAAACAAATGATTGTGAAGGCTTAACAAAATTATTCCTTAAATACGATTCAAGTACAAAATTAATCGGAGCAAATGTTATATACAAACTAAGGAACAACGTTAAGAGGGATATCGCAAATGTGTAGAATATCAGTTATAGTACCTGTATACAATGTAGAACCATATCTTGCAAGGTGCTTGGACAGCTTGATTAACCAGACTTTAGAGGATATAGAGATAATCTGTATCAATGACTGTTCAACTGATAATTCTCTTGGGGTGCTAAGAGCGTACGAAAAAAAAGATGAAAGAATTAAAATAGTTGATTTTAAAGAAAACCAGGGAGCAGCAGCTGCGAGGAATGAAGGTTTAAAACTTGCCAACGGCGAATATCTCGGCTTTGTAGACCCTGATGATTATGTTGACCTTAACTTTTATGAGGAGTTGTATAATAAAGCTAAACAAGATAATTCTGATATAGTTAAGGCTGAAAGAAAAACCACTGAACTAGACGGCAGGATAACCGCAACCGATTTAAATAAAAATATAATTAAATCCGGCAATAAATTCGCTTTTTCTTATGAGTGGACAACTGCTATCTATAAAAATGATTTAATTAAAAGAAATAATATTTTGTTTCCGATTGAGTGCAGAAAGGCACAGGATATTGTATTTTTATTCAGGTGTATTTTAAAATCTAATAAATTATCTGTAATACATAATGTTTTTTACAATTATATCCGCCGTGAAACCAGCCTTAATTCAGATAGACTGAGTCTTGATAAAGTTAAATCAGCTTTAAAGGCAATAGAATTAATTTTAGAAGATTTAAATAACAGTGATTTATGCAAGCAGTCTCTTGATTTATACATAACTGTTTATAAACAGTATCTTGGGGCAATTTTTTATCCGTTATATAAGAGCAGCTCATACGAAGGTAAATTTGAATGCGCAAAAGCCCTGATTGAACTGTATAATAAATGTAAAAAAATTAAAGAATTAGATGAAGAATATGATTACTTATTATTAAAAGATTATATTAAAACAAATGATTGTGAAAGTTTAACAAAACTATTCCTTAAATACGATTCAAGTACAAAATTACGAGAAGTAAATATTTTATACAAATTAAGAAATAATATTAAGAAGGATATCGCAAATGTGTAGAATATCAGTTATAGTACCTGTATACAATGTAGAACCATACCTTGCAAGGTGTTTGAACAGCTTGATTAACCAGACTTTAGAGGATATAGAGATAATATGTATCAATGACTGCTCTACTGATAATTCTCTTGAAGTGCTAAAAGCGTACGAAAAAAAAGATGAAAGAATTAAAGTAGTTGATTTTAAAGTGAATCAAGGAGTATCAGCGGCAAGAAATGAAGGTCTAAAACTTACTAAGGGCGGGTATATCTATTTTATAGATCCTGATGACTGGATTGATGATGATTATTTAGAGGTAATGTATAATCAGGTGTTAAAAACCAATTCTGATACTATTGTAAATATCAATTATATAAAAGAATATGACAATAAGAGTGCATACAGTTCTTTTGATTTTGTAAAAGATGATGAACAGTTTATAGCTTCTGATATAGTTCAGCGGCAGCTGCCGCCTTCTGTATGTATTAGGTTGTTTAAAAAATCTTTTATAGATAAATATAATATAAAATTTCCTTTAGGGCTGCTGGGGCAAGATGTATATTTTGTATCAGCAACTGAAATGAATAAGAGTGAAACTTTTGTTTTTAAAGGTCCTTATTATCATTATTATCAGCGGAACGGTTCTGCTATGCGTAAAAAGGAGAGAGGATGGCATTATATTCAAATTTTTAAAAAGATTTTTGATTATGGTGTAGAAAATTCTAAAGAGTTGGGCGGTTTTAAACTGTTTGCAAATGAATCACTAATTATTGATACGGAAGAAAAATATAATTATATCAAAAAATATTTTAGCGAAATTAATTCATTAGTTAATCGAAATAAAGAAATATACAATGATTTTGAATTATTTTTATTTGACATAATAAATAAAACAGAGAGTTACCAGGATTTTTTAAATTGTTGTAATCCGAATATTTCTATTACTTATATAAGAAAGAGGATGGGAGAGAAATGACAAAAGTTTCTATAATAATGCCGGTAAAAAACGGCAGCAACTATATGCAGGAAGCAATAGATTCAATTAAGAACCAAGGCGTTGATTTTGAGCTGATTGTAGTAAATGACGGCTCAGAAGATAACACAGAGCAGATTGCAAGAGAGAATAACTGTATTGTTATAAACCATGAAACCACCCAAGGTGCTGTTACAGCAAAAAACAGCGGACTGAGAGCAGCATCAGGAGATTATATTTTATTTTGCGACCATGATGATGTTTTAACTGATAATGCCATAAAGACAATGCTCGATGAGTTTGATAGAGATAAAGAATTGATGGCTGTATATACCAAAATTAAAGATTTTATATCGGCTGACGCTAAAAACCAAAACCAAACAATAAAAAAAGAGCCGTATTACGGCTGTTTAGCAGGTACTGTTTTATTAAAAAAAGAGGTTTTTGAAAAGATAGGATTGTTTGATGAGAATGTTCAGGCGGGTGAAGTGATTTCTTTGATGGCAAAACTTGAAAAATACAATATTAAGCTTAAGAGGCTTGATTTTATATCGTGTAATAGAAGGATTCATGATACCAATTACGGTAAGACAAACAGGAAGAACGAATTTAAAGATTACGCGACACTGTTAAGACAAAAGCTCAGAGAGGTAAAATAAATGGTAATAACTTTATCAAATAACAAAAAAATGCCTTTAAAAGTTTTCGGCACACATCGAATTCCAGACGGCAGGGAGGTTATAGAGACCGTAAAATACGCAATTAAGGCAGGCTACAGACATATAGATACAGCCTGGAGTTATGGTAATGAGACAGGCGTAGGTATTGCCGTAAACGAATGTATAGAAGAAGGGATTGTAAAAAGAGAAGAGCTTTTTATTACAACAAAATTGTATACAGGCAGACAATCTTATAATGAAGCATTAGAATGTTTTGATGAAAGTTTAAAAAAATTAAATTTAGAATATGTAGATTTATACTTAATCCACAATGTAAACAGAAGAAATTTAGACTGGAGAATTAAAAACCTGGACTCTTGGCGTGCAATGGAAAAGTTGTATAACGAGGGCAGAATTAAATCAATAGGAGTGTCCAATTACGGTACTGAGCATTTGGAATTTTTATTATCAAAAGCTGAAATCAAACCTATGGTAAACCAAATAGAGATATCAATTCAACACCAAAACAGAGATATTGTCGAGTTCTGCAGAGAGAATAATATAGCGCTTGCCTCCTGGGGCGTGTTGTTTCAAGGTAAGATATTAACGAATAAGACTTTAATAGACATCGCTGATAAATATAAAAAAACGCCGGCGCAAATTGCAATTAAATGGTGCTTAAATAAGAACATTGCAGCGTTGTCAGGCTCCATGAACAAAGAACATATTAAGTCTAATTTCCAAGTGGATGATATTTCTATTACTGGTGAGGATATGAAAATACTGGACGGACAAGACGGCGGAGAGTTTTCACATCTGCACTGTGATGAAGTAAAACCAATCGTTTATGTCCCTCTGAATGCTTATCAAAAGAAAAACGAGTATAAACCTCTTTCATACACAAGGACATATAAATTATTTAATATATTTCCTATTTTGAAACAAAAAAATACCACTGGAACAAAACTAAATGGTACGTGTTTGGCGTTATTCCGATATTAAAAGTAGTAACAAACGATGTTGTAAAAAAGTAAAATAAATATAGGTAGAATACAATGCAAGAATTAATTGAAAAATACAATATTAAAAAACTTTTCTATAAACGGTATTTTGAAGAAAATGCAAAACAGAGACTCAGGATGGAGATGCTGGCTTTCTTGTTATTTAAAAACGGCAGATTTATTAATCCCATGAAAAAGGAGGAATTTTTAAAAACGTATGTAAAAGAAGAAATAGAAAATTTTTATAAAAAAAAAGAACTCAATATTCCTCAAATCGAGTTTTGTATTACTACAAAGTGCACCTTAAAATGCAAAGATTGCTGTGCGCTTATACCTAAGTTTAATAAATATAAGCACATAAATATGTCTTTTGAAGAGTACAAGCTGTATCTTGACAGAATACTTGAAAACGTTAATTCAATCAGGCATTTTGTACTTTTGGGCGGAGAAACGCTTATTAATCAAGACTTAGCAAAAATGATTGAATATACGTGCAATTTAGAGAAGATTAATATTGTTGAACTGATTACAAACGGCACAATGAAATTTCCAAATGATTTAATCACAGAATTAAAGAGAAACAACAAAAAAGTTTATGTATATATAAGCAATTACTCAGTAAATAGTGAATTACAATCAATTTTAAAGCACCAGCAGCAGATAATAGATACACTAAAAGAAAACAATATCAAGTACCAAATGGCAGAAAACCGGGAATGGGTAAGAGAAATGGGGTTTGCTGATACGCCTTCTGATAAGATTACGACAGAAGAGAGAATGCATTTTAAATGTTTCAGAACCCAGTGTAACCAAGTCTTAAACGGTTATATTGATATCTGCTCAAAGGCGGCAACCGCAAGGGAGCTTAATTTACTTGATATAAAAGATAGTGTGGATATAGTTAATTCTTGGGATTTAAAAGAAGATTTAATTAACTTTTATCAAAATGATTATATAGACGGTTGCAAGTACTGTATTTTGAGCAGCGAAAAAATCATGCCGGCAATTCAAGAGAAGGAGGAAATATGATAACAGTTTCTAATGATAAAGAAATGGTTACAAAAATAAAAAGAACACTTATTGACATTTCGAGAACAAACAAAGTAGGACATGTAGCATCCTCTCTATCAAGTGTAGAGATTTTGTATACAATTTATTCTAAAATAGCAAACATTACGCCGGATAATTTGTCAGACCCGGAAAGAGATCGTGTATTAATTTCAAAAGAACATTGCAGAATGGGGCATATAGCAGTATTAACCGAATTAGGGCTGCTGGATAGAGCGGTCGCATACGAGTGGGGAGTCTGGGGCAAAAGAATCGGGCATGATATTTTTAACTTAATCGGCGGCAAAGAAATTGCTGCAATTGATATTTCCTTTGGTACGTTAGGAAACAGCCTCGGTATAGGAGCCGGCATGGCAATTGCCTCTGGGGGCGCGCATATTTATGTTATCGCAGGCGACGGAGAAATGCAGGAAGGCTCATGCTGGGAAGCTCTAATGTTTATCGGATATCATAGATTAAAAAATATCACAATCATTATTGATAGAAACTATACCCAAATTGGAGGGTATACAAAAGATATTATAGATTCCTCCTCAAATCTGGAAGAGCAGATAAAAAGTTTTGGGTTTGATATCCTGGTTTGCAACGGTCATAGTGTTGATGAACTTGAACAGGCGTTTAAAACAAAAACCGAGCGTCCCAAATGCATTATTGCCGACACTATTAAAGGTAAAGAGTGCCGGTTTGTGATTGAAGAAAAAGGTTACCCTTATTTTCACGGTTTTCCTTATACCGAAAGCGATTATGAAAAAATATTGGAGGAGATAAATTAATGTATAAATATATAAGAGAGTATTTAGAAAAAGCAGCGGATGAGAATAAAAATATTTATTTTGTCTGCATGGATAGTGAGGAATTTGCTTTTTGTCTAAATATAAAGGAAAAATACCCGCAAAGAGTTATTTTATGCGGTATTCAAGAACAAAACGCCCTAAACATTGCTATTGGACTGGCCGCGCAAGGTAAAAAAGTATACCTTTGTATTGCTGCTATTTTTCTGGTAAGGAGAGCTGTTGACCAGCTTAAGTTAGCAGCTTATTCAAAATTAGATATTAATATACTTGCTTTATGCTCAGGAATACAGCTTGTAAAAGGCGGCTATTCTCATTTTCCAATTGATGAGTTTAGTATAATTTCTAACACCCCAAATCTTGAAATCTATCATCCATGCAATATAAAAGAGCTTGAGAATGTAATGCAGGTATCAACAAATAAAAATACTCCTAAATTTATAAGTTTAAGCAATTATTCAAGCACTGTCCCCGATGAAATCAATAATGATTATTCAACTTTTAAAGGATTAGATGGGAATTGTATACTAACAGTCGGCGGCGCTGCTATTGAGAATAAATTTGCCAATTACAAGCAGTATTTTATAAATAACAATTTAAATCCCACGATTATAAATTATTATAATATCAATAATTTTGATAAAAATAGACTGCTTGATATTCTAAAAAAATATAAAAACATTGTATTTATACACTACAGAGCTCAAGGCAGCCTGGACTACGAAATCACAAGACTGATAGCTGAGAATAATTTGAAAGTTAAAATACGGATTTTTACAATGCCCTATGACAAGTGTGATATTCCGGGAAATTCATCTTATTATATAGAAAATTTCATGGGCTTTAACAAGATAGCGGATTTCTTTAATACTAATAAAAACCCTCTTATAAAAAGAAAAGTTATCCAAAGAAATAACCTTAAGTATGCTAAAATCAAATACAAATTCTTAGGGATTCCGTATTTTAAGATTGTGAAAAATGATAATCAGATATCAAAAAAACTATTTAGCATTATACCACTTAAATAACAAGTAAAAGGGAGTACAGAATGAAACTTTTTGAAAAAACGTATAAATTATCTTATACAAGAATGGGATATTTAGATAGGAAATATATAGTATACAAATTTTTATTTATAAAAATTACAAGACGGATTAAATCAAATCTCATATCAGGCGGAGAAAATAACAGATTTTTTGTAAAAGCAAAGGATAATACGGTTAAAGAAATTACAAATCTTGATACGTTTGCCAAAATGTACCCAAATTTAAAAATTATGTTTGAAGGAAGCAATAATAAAATAACACTTGCAGAAGATTTAAATATAAGGACAAGTAAAATATTTATGCGAGGACATGATTCAGAATTATGTATTGAACATTCTAAAGAATTAATACAACGCTCTTCATTTGAACTACTCAGCAATTCAAAGCTGTATATTGATGAAGATTTTCTATCAAACGGTATAAAAATATATGTTGGAGAAAATAGCCAAATATCCCTGGGCAAAAGGTGTATGTGCTGTCATAGTATTCGTATCCGCTCTACTGACGGACACCCGGTATATAGTACGGAAACAAAAGAACATTTAAATGTACCAAAGGACGTTAGAATAGGTAACAGAGTGTGGTTTGCAGATAATGCAGTTGTACTTAAAGGTGTTACAATTAAAGATGATTGCGTTGTTGCATTAAATTCTACTGTCACCAAGCCTATTTATGAATCTAATTGTATAATCGCAGGCAACCCCGGTAAAATCGTTAAAAGAAACATCTACTGGGAACCATAAAACACGGAGAACTGTAATGAAGCTAAGTAAAACAACCGCACAAAACTCGTTTAAATACGCTTGGTTATTATCCAGAATATTTCCATACATCAAGCCATATTGGTTTAGAATTACTCTTGGGTTTCTGATAGCTGTTCCGCTTGGGCTTTTAGACGGAGTGACTGCCTTTGCCTTAAAGCCCTACATGGACTACGTTATCGGAGGTAAAGTTTTTACGTTTGACTGGCATGGAATTCATTTAGCTATTAATACTGTTCAAATGTCATTTATCATCCCAATAGGTGTTATTCTTTTTGCAGCATTCCAGGGTGTTCTAAGATACTTGAACGGATATTTATCAACCTGGACAAGCCAAAGAATCACAAATGATGTCAAGACAGACCTCTTTGACAGATTGATACATATGCACCCGCAGTTTTTTGACGAAAACTCTTCAGGTATTATTATCTCAAGATATATGAGCGACCCGTCAACTGCATCAAGCGGAATTGTGAATAATATTAAAACAATAACTACAAGCGTATTCGGCGCTTTAGGTTTAATTGCTGTTATGATTTACAGCTCCTGGAAACTCGCGATAATCGGCGTATTTGTTTTGTGCGCCGCTTTTATACCGGTTGCTTTAATTAGAAAAAGAATAAAAGAAGCCTCCAATAAAAACATGGTTATCGGCGGAAATATTACAACTAACATAAACGAAACGTACTCAGGGAATAAAGTTATGGCTGCCTATGAGCTCCAAGAGCGGCAAAATAATTATTTCAAAAAACAAATTAAAGATTCGTTTAATGTAAATATGTCTCTATACAAGCGTTCCGGCTGGATGAGTCCAATTATGTATATTATAGCTTCTTTCGGGATCGCAACCGTCCTTGGCGTCGGAACTTATTTAATAAACAGCGGCGAAATGACCGCCGGAAGTTTCGCCTCCTTTACCACTTCTTTATTATTACTGTATAAACCTGTTAAAACACTAGGTAATACTCTGACTTCTATCCAAAATATTTTCGTTGCAATGGGCAGAGTGTTTGAATTGTTTGATTTAGAATCGGAAATCAAAGACTCACCAAATCCTAAAACTTTAACAACTATAAATGATAGTATTACTTTTGAAAATGTTAATTTTGAATATATAGAAAATCACCCGGTATTGAAAAATATTAATTTAAAAGTAAAGAAAAACGAAACGCTTGCAATAGTAGGAAATTCCGGAGGCGGCAAGTCGACAATCGTTAATTTAATCCCCAGATTTTACGATATAAAAAGCGGCTCAATAAAAATTGACGGAACAGATATCAGAGAATTTTCTATAAAATCCTTAAGACGCAATATATCTATGGTTTTTCAGGATAATTTTCTCTATTCAGGCACGATAAAAGAAAATATAATGATGGGAAACTTTAACGCAACAGAAAATGAACTCCAGCAGGCGATTCACTCCGCTCACCTGGAAGAAATGATTCAATACCTGCCTGAAGGTTTAGATACACTATTGGGTGAGCGCGGTTTGACACTATCCGGCGGACAAAGGCAGCGTGTAGCAATTGCAAGAGCCATGCTTAGAAATGCGCCGATTGTTATTCTTGATGAAGCTACCAGCGCGCTTGATAACGAATCAGAAGCAATTGTCCAAAAAGCAATGGACAATTTGATGCAAAACAGAACAGTATTTATTATTGCTCACCGATTATCAACTATTAAAAACGCTGATAGAATTGCAGTAATAAACGACGGGGAGTTAGTTGAACTCGGCACCCACGATGAACTTATGTCTATTGAAAACGGGCATTACAAAACTCTGTATGAAATGCAGTTTAAAAAAC
The DNA here is from genome assembly GCA_944326905.1 of Candidatus Gastranaerophilales bacterium. Classification (GTDB taxonomy): domain Bacteria; phylum Cyanobacteriota; class Vampirovibrionia; order Gastranaerophilales; family Gastranaerophilaceae; genus CALUTH01. Next base: position 57,759 of record CALVFU010000002.1, on the reverse strand, counting down.
AAACTTCAAACGTATAAGCTGGATTGCCGAGCACAACAGTCTAGCAGCTTATCAAATACAAAGAAGTGAAACGCCTTATGCTGCTATCCGCAAATGATATGTTTTCTCCTTGAATTATTCGGAGATAATATGAAATACATCTACCAAAACACAGACTGGCACACGTTTAGATGGCGCGGAGAGAAAATTCAAAAATTATTGTTTGATATTAAAAAAGCACAAGGTTATTTGCGTGGTAAAATGGAAGCCTTGGGGTTTGATATCAAAAATAATGCATTATTACAGATTTTGACAGAAAATATTATTAAATCTTCCGAAATTGAAGGGCAAATTTTAGATAAAAACCTTGTTCGTTCATCACTTGCAAAACGTTTAGGCATTGATATCGGTGGTGAAATGCTCATCTCAAGAGATATTGATGGCATTGCAGAAATGATGCTGGATGCAACACAAAATTACTCTGAAAAACTCTCAAAAGAAAGATTGGCAGGCTGGCATGCAGCACTATTTCCAATAGGTTACAGTGGTATGTATAAAATTAGTACCGGCAGATACAGAGCGGATGAACAAGGTGCAATACAGGTAGTATCTGGTTATGCCGGTAATGAAAGAGTTCATTATGAAGTTCCGAACGCTGATGTACTTGAATATGAAATGAATGAACTTATTAATTATATTAATACAGAAAAAGAGACGGATTATCTAATACAAGCTGGTATTGTACATTTATGGTTTTTTGAAAACCTTCTGGCTGCAATTAACTCTAGTGAAGAGATTACGGGTAAAGTTTTACAAATAGCAGAATTCTGGCAAAAACATACAAATACTGTTTTTAATGATAGGCAAATTAAAGTTTTAAACAGATTTATGGATAATTTTGAAGGTAATCTTACAACAATAAAATGGGCAAAAATGTGTAACTGTTCGCAAGATACAGCTAATTTGGATATTAAATATTAAAAAAAATAGGTAAAGGACGCTCTACACATTATATTTTATGTAAATAAAAAAAACAGTGACCGACAATTCGGTCACTGTTTTTTTATTCTTCCTGTACTACAGCGTAGTGCAAATCTTCTGTCCAGGTTTTATATCCGCCAAGAAGTGTCATTACAGGAAAGTTATTTTGTGCAAATTTTACCGCGGCCTTAGCCCCCAGCAGGCATGCTGAATTATAGCAGCATATAATAGTTGGGACATCTCTATCTAAAGCTTCAATGCTTGAATCTATTTCATCATACGGAATAGAAACAGCCCCCGGAATGTGTCCTTTTTGATAATCTTCTTTGGCTCTTACATCAACAAGCCGAGCATTAGTTTCTTCAATTGTTTTTTTTAAATCATACGGACTGACTGTATATGCAAGCATCTTTGAAAAAAACTTGAATGCTTTTTCAGTGTTGTTTCTGTATTCCTTACATTTTTCATCCATAAAAACCTCCTTATATTCTTGCAAGTTTAGTTGCCATAAAAACTGTGAGCATAGACATGCCGCTCACAAGCAGATTTATACCCAGCAGTATTCCAACAGTCCAAAGTGCTGTTTGAGGCAGACCGATTATTATAATAAATCCTAGCAAAAACTGCAGAATTCCTGATATAATATTTACCCACCACATATTGACAAGCCCCCTGGTTTCAAATGCAAATGCAACAGATGCAAGACTTTCCAATATAAAATATACACCGATTGCAGAAGTGATAATTAAAAGATTAAATACCGGGTAGAAAAATAAAAAAATACCGCTTAAAAGTAATAACAGTCCTATGGCTATATTTAAAAAGACATGCCTGATATGTTTACGTTCTACGATAGAATTAACAATTCTGTATGCGCCATAAGCCGCTAATATAACTGCAAGCACCACTGCAATGGCAAGACTAGTAATTTTAGGCAGTACAAGGGTAATAATACCAAGTATAAGCATAACCACACCGTCCGCCCCAACAAAATTTAAAAAACTTCTCTCTAACATTTGTTTCTCCTTTTATACTACAGTTTAAATATTTTTTATAAAATTAAATTCTCTTAAAGTAGTATTTAACAAAAATAAATTACTCCAAATGTTTAGAGTCTCTTGATTGGTAATTGCAGATATAGTTAGCAGGTTGAACATTCAGCCTGACAACTTGAGCAGCGCCATTGCGTGCGAAGCGAAACAATCCGCTTCTTTTGCGTCGTTACGAGAAACGAAGTAATCCAGTCTATTTTATATTGCCGCAGCTTATTCTAGCCCCGCAATGACAATTTTGTACTTCCTTTAAAGGAGGAGTAGCTAAATAATCCAGTACAAGGTATTAGACTGACAAAGTTTATTCGTTCCTCAGTTTTGTAAGGATGAAAGATGCAGCTTATTGCACTATGTAACTATGACTTTTGAAAAATTTTCATTAAAAAAATATCAGTCTCATACTAATGTATGATTTTTTTGACAAAAATTAAAGAAAAAAATAATAATAACCGATAAACATGCAGGAAGGACGGTTGATTTTGCTAAACACATTAAACACAGTAAGACAGCGCCCGTATCTGAGTAATCAGAATGGATTAAAAAAAACAGACGATGGTGAAAACAATCAACGTCCTGAAAATAGCGCCTCTCATCAGCAGCAAAATAGAAATCAAGATGAAAACGTAGTAGCCCGCGGGCGTGCAAGCCAGCATATTGCCCAGCAGCAAGCGTCAAACAACGGGCGCTATCAAACCTCACAAGCGCCTAGAAATGCTTATCCTATAGGCTATACTCCATACCAGCGCCCTAATTATCCTGCCGCATCCCAGCCGAGAATTGCTCCTGCTCCTCAACCTAGGCAAATTCCGGGGAGGTATGCTCCTGTCAATAATGATATAAATCAACCGGCTGCACAGATACAAAAGAGAAGCAATCGTGTTAATATTTCTCAAATCCTCAGAGATTTTAGAAATACGATAAAAGCTATTGCGACTCCGCCTGATTTGGAGTCTCAGGCAGAGGAATATTTACAGCTTGTAGAAATGCACGTTAAACGTCCTAATCCTAACGTGCCCATTGTACAGAATAACTTAAGAAGCGCAGCGCAAATTTTAGACAGATATATAACTGATACTCTTAAAAAAGAATCAAAAGTTGTCCAAAATTGGCTGGAAGCGTTATTTTTGCAGCAAATCAACTATAATTATGACGAATCAGAAGTTAATGAGTCTTTCCTTGTAAAATTTCCGCAAAATCAACCCAAACCACAGCCTAAACAATATGTTAATCAAGCTCAAAATGAGCCGGTTCACGAGCCGATTGAAGTATCTGATAACGATAATGTACCAATTGGAGATTACGAGCCGATTGGTGTTGTCCCGCAAGAGCCTGAAGCAGATTTGTTTGATGAAAGTGCATCTATAGAAGAAAGTTTTCAAAAAACATTTGTACGCAAGCCAAATATTACTGTTATTCCTCAGGATACACGGCTTAAATCTCTCTTTATAGAAGCAAAAAAACATGCCTATGATGATAATCCTAAAATGGCAATGCAGATTTTCAAAGAAGCATTCTACAGAGCAGAAGAAATAAAGGATTATGAAACTCAATCCAGGATTTGTTTAGAAGTCGGTAAAATTTATGATGAAAATGATTATTATGTCCAGGCGCTGAACAGTTACAGAAACTCGCTTAACTATACGACAGACAATACTGTACGTACTCAGGCCCATTTATCCATGGCAAAAATTTATGACGATGTAAATCAGGTTGAGCCTGCTATTGATCATTATTTAGTATCTGTTTCTTATTCAGGAGAAACGGATGATGTTATAACTCAATCTTCTACACTTGCTAAAATTGGTAATCTTTTGACCGATAAGTATGATAAACAGTGTTTTGAATTTTATGAAGAGGCAAAAGAAGTTATAGCGTCAACAAATGATGCAAAGACAAAAGGATTTATTTCCAGTTCAACAGCGGACGCGTACAGCCACTTCAATTTTGCAGATATTGCACTCAAGTATTATGCAGAAGCTGTTAATAACTATACTAAAGCAGGTGATTACGAGGAGCTTGCACAAAATTATAAATCTGCAGCTAAACTAATGATGGAGTTTAAGAATAAATCTAAATCAACTTCACTTTTAAAGAAAGCTCTTGCATACGCATATAAAGCTGAAAATGAGGATTTAATTAACGAAATTACAATAATGTTTGCATCAATCGGTCAATAATTCTCAGTTTTTTTTAAATGGACAAAATACAATCCTGCAAGAGTCTGCCCGGAGATGGAATTTCCATTATCCTGTTCTTTTTTTAAAAACTCAGGAACTTTATCCAATTCAACAAGTATTCTGTCTACAAGAACTCCTCCGTCTGAGACTGGGGCTTGAATCGGATTAGGATCGGAAATATACGCAATTGCAATGGTAGAAGTTTCCGATGTGCAGCCTGCTGAACTTGAAATATTTTGAGCAGCAATCTCAATTTTATCAGCAAATAACCCTGTTTCTTCAAGGAGTTCGGCTTTTATAGCGTCAAGAGTGCTTTCGCCTTTTCTTTCGTCTCCGACAAGCCCAGCCGGAAGTCCTATATTATACCTGCTTCTGTTCTCTGCATAAAGCGGCGGGCGAAGTTCTTTTATAAACAAAATTTTTTCACCATCGCCACTGCTGATTACCGGAACAATGATTACAACATTGTCTGCATTTGGTCTGTGAGCGTATACCCAATCTTTTCCGCTTGGTGATTTCGCGGATTTTAATTGCAAAAACTTTGTATCATATAAGATTTCCGGCATGGTTTACTCCTTTTGTATCCTTCTGCCTTCTTATTTTAACATAAGTCTATCATTATATAATAGCTGGTAGCGGATTGCATAAATAGATTATATGCTTAGAATAAAAAACAAAGTGACATTAATTATATACAATGTTATAATTAGAAACAAATGAAACATTATTTTAAGTTCTTATTTTTTGCGTTATTAGTTTTAGTAATGCTTTTGCCGGTAGCTGCAAATGATACATTTACGCTTAGGGCAGGAGTTTCAATTGATGAAGTTCCTAAATCAATTTTTGGCAGCTGGACAGTTAAGGCAGAAATTGTTGAATCCAGCAACTATGCGCTTTTTAAACCTAAAAGCACAGATTTGTGGAACTTATCGAGGGTTGGTAACGTCTTAAATTTAAGCAACCCTTTTACAGGTGCGAGCGCTGATGTTTCAATAAACGCTGCTCAGGGGAATGTCGTTTCATTTACCAGAAAGGTGGATTTTGATAACAAAATACTTACTGATGTAGTAACAATAAGATTAAATAATAATACTTTTTCAGGAATAAACGACATTAAACTGGAACAGGTTTCAAACGTAGACGGGCATATTATAAAATCAGATACGGCTAAATATGAAATCCGCGGTGAGAAAATCTCAGGCGAAAATGCTTTAAAATAATGAGAGGATAAGTTTATATGGATAAGAAAGTATATGAGTATGACGTAGTTATATTGGGCGGCGGTCCTGCCGGACTGAGTGCAGGAGTTTATGCCGCAAGAAGTGCGCTCAAATGTGCAATTATTGATATTACAATGTTTGGCGGACAGCCTTCAAATTATGCTGATATTGAAAATTATATGGGTTTTCCTGAAATTGGCGGTTTTGAACTATCAGAGAAATTTGAGGAGCACTGCAGTAAGTTTGGGGCGGATAAATTTCCTATGCAGGAGATACTGTCTGTTAATCTTATTTCTGAACCTAAAGTTATTGAAACAAGTGAGTTTTTATTCCAATCAAAAGCAGTAATACTTGCAATGGGCGCAGCTGCTAAAAAGCTTGAAATACCCGGCGAAAAAGAATACATAGGACGCGGGGTAAGTTATTGTGCCGTCTGTGACGGGGCATTCTACAAAAATAAAACTGTAGCTGTCATAGGCGGCGGCAATACAGCTGTTGAGGAGGGCATTTATCTTACTAAGTTTGCTAAAAAAGTGTACATTATTCACAGGCGTGATACTTTGCGTGCCGATAAAATCCTTGTAAACCGCGCAAAAATGAATGAAAAAGTTGAGTTTATATATGATACTATTCCAACTGAAATCCTGGGTGAGGATAAAGTTAAGAGTATACTTATTAAAAATGTTAAAAACGAAAATATAACAAATTTAGAAGTTGATGGTATATTTCCATTTATTGGAGTCGTGCCAAACTGCGAACTTGTGAACGGACAAGTTAAACAAGACGGAAACGGTTTTATAATTACTGATGAAACAATGTCTGCATCAATTCCTGGAATATTTGCAGCAGGGGATATAAGGACAACTCCTCTAAGGCAGGTAATAACTGCTGTATCGGATGGAGCAGTCAGTGCTGTTTATGCTGCAAGATATATTGAAGAGTGCGGACATGTTGAATTAAGCTTAAATAAATAATCAGCTTACAAGAACTTTTCCAAGGCTATTAAACACTTCTTTGTCCTGCTTTGCGCTGACACCTGTTGTTGTTAAATAATTGCCGGTAATTACGCCATTTACACCGGCCTTTATACACAGCTTTTGATTTTCAAGACTTAATCTTGATGAGCGACCGCCGGCAAATCGGATTTGGGCATTAGGAAGAGCAATTCTAAAAATACACATAGTTTTTACAACTTCTTCCTCTGTAATTTTATCTGAATAGTCTTGAAAAGGAGTTCCCTTAATGGGAGTCAAAATATTAACAGGAACAGAGCAAGGATTGATTTGAGCAAGTTCAAGCGCCATTTCTGCACGCTGTTCACGGGTTTCACCCATTCCGATAATAACTCCGCAGCAGATTTCCATATTGTATTTTTGGGCAAGTTTTATTGTGTTTATTCTGTCTTGATACGTGTGTGTAGTACATATTTGCGGATGGTAGCTGGCACATGTATTAATATTATGATGGTAACGAACGCATCCAGCATCTTTTAAACGTTTCATTTGATTCTCCGTTAATATACCAAGAGAAGCACAGCAGGTAAGCCCGTCTATTGAATTTACGACTTTAGCCATTTCGAGAATATGTTCAAAATCATCTTCGGAGGGGCGCCTGCCGGATGTGACTAGTGAAAATCGGACTGCGCCATTCTCTCTTGCACTTAAGGCTGCTTTCCTTACCGTTTCTAAATCAAGCAAGGGATGGCATTCTATTTGAGCATGATTGTGAGCGCTTTGTGAACAATACTTACAATCTTCACCGCACTTTCCCGTCCTTGCACTTATAATAGAGCAGGCTTCTATTTGATTTCCAAAGTGTTTGTTTGTTATTTCAGAGGAGAGCTCTATCAGCTTAAGTAAATTAACATTATATAAATCTAATAATTCTTGTTTGTTCATCATAGATTTAATTATATACTAAACAAGATAAAATTGTGCGACAGGTCATAATAAAGAGCTTGCAAGTATACAAGCCTGTAAGTTTAATGTCATTATGAGAGACATTAAACTCGCAGCATGCAGGAAAAAGGCTGGTTCGTTTTACACAAAAATATCTTGGAGAGTTGTAGAAACAAGTTAAGGATGACAAATTAGCTTTTTTAGTGTAAAGTGCGGTATAAATCTCAACTAAATATTTTTTTCTAAAGCTTCAATTTTATCAAGTCTTTCCCCGTGCAGACACATTAGAGCTTGAGTTCTTCCGTTTAATGCCTGTTCATATAAGGGGTTAATTTCTATTGCTTTATCAAACGCATCACAAGCGCGCTTATAATTATCTAGATTATAAAAACACCATCCAATATAAGTATAATCAAACTCTTTATCAGTTGACAGTTCAAGAGATTTAGAAAGCCACATAATTGCTTTTTCATACTCATCCAGCATATAACAGCTCATCCCAATCCCGCGCAGCGCATTTACATTATCAGGTAAAGATTTTATTATTTCATCTGCATAACTCTTTGAGACTAGATAATCTCCGGCAGCAAACGCCGCCTCCATTCTCTTCATAATACTTAACAATTTAAGTTTGTTAGTCAACGATGATATTTTTTTTATCAATGTATCTATTTTACTGCCCTCATTGCCGTTTTTATAATCTAAGTATAGCACATCCGTTGAAAGAACATAATTTTTTATTACAGTTGTTTTCTTATTCATAAAAATAGGTTACAATATTAACAGATTGTTTTTTAATATCTAACAGGGAGCCCCTCTGTATATGTTATTAGTGAGTTTAAATTTGGAATAAAAATTGATGGAAAAGATTAAAAATAAAGCTTTATTTTTATTAGTATTTATTTTATGTGCAGTTCTTGCTGTTATAATTATAGATATTTCTATGGCAGAATCTCTGGGGTTTAAAAATTACAATACTGCACTTACAGAATATAAACAACAAAATTATCAAAAAGCACAAGAACATTTTTCAAATGTACCAATATTTTCCAGCGTAAAAACTGCCGCTTTATTCAGAGAAGCCCGCTGCTTTACTTTAATGAATGACAACGAAAGTGCTAAAGCTAAATATAAAAAAATAATACTATTTCACCCGCGCTCATCTATTGCAATACTTAGTTTATACAATATTGGGGTACTTTATTTTGAAGAACAAAATATATCTGCTGAAAAATATTTCAAAAAAATTATAAAAAAATATCCCGCATCACAGTATGCAGCACCTGCACAGTATTACCTGGCACAAATTAATCTTTTAAAAACCGCTGATGCCAATGATAATAAAAAACTAAAACTGAAAGAAGAAGCCTTGCAAAAATTGTATAATTATCTGGAAGCAGAACCGGCAGGTAAATTTTCAAAATCAGCAATAGACACAATTGTTCAGCTTGGAGGAGTAAAGTCAGAGTATGATAATCTAATTATTGCTAAATCATACTACTCTCTCGGCGAGTATCAAAACTCAAAAAAATTCATGGATAAAACAAAACGTGAAGAGAATTGGAATGATTGGGCAAAATTAGCCTATAAACTCCAAGAACGTTCAAAATCAAAACAATATATTGAAGAAGGACTGAATAAATATTCAGAAACTGTTGAAACAAACGAATTATATAAAACAGTTGATATGTACTTATCTATGTTCCCTTCAAAAAAAGACGGATTAAACAGATTAAACGGACTATTTAAAAATAAACCAATAAAAGGCGCCGATTATATACAATATCTTGATTGTAATACTAAAACCGGGGCTGCTAAAACTACATGTTATGGTACCCTATATGAAAAATATTCTAACGGTCAATTTGCTGCCGATGCTCTCGCTAATGTATTCTTAGCAAAATACCTTGAAAAAAAATACTCAGATGTTGACAGATTCGGAAAAATTCATATGAAAAAATTTCCTGAAGCAAAATCAGCTCCTATGGTGTCATATTTTATGGGCAAAATGTCTGTTAAAACAAAACATCACGAAGCAGCAAATGCATATTTCAAACACACAATTGCAAAATACCCTGACAGCTATTACGCATACCGTGCCTACCTTTCTCTAAATACAGACATTGAATTGTTTGATGAAGCAAACCTTAATGCTGTTAAGATTGTTTTTCCGTATAAAAAATCAATGGAAAAAAATCTTGTTATAAAGTTAGCACTACTTGGAGATTATGACCTTGTTGAAGAAATCTGCAAATCCGATGCCTTTGTTCAAAGCTGGATTGCATACAAAAGAGGACAGTACGCAAAATCAGCAGTTATTGCAAGGGATGCTATGGAAAAACTTCCTGTAAAGCCTGATTTTGACGATTTAAGATGGAGATTGGTTTATCCTATACACTATTGGGATGTAATAACAAAATACCGCTACACTAATAATCCGATACTTTTACTTTCTATTTTGAAAGAAGAAAGTCATTTTGATAAAACAGCGGAAAGTCATGCCGGAGCAAAAGGTTTAATGCAGATGATGCCGGCAACAGAAGCTGAATTAATTTCAAATTACAATATACAGAAAGAAAAAGATTTAGTAATTAATGATATTAAACTTGGTAGTATTTATTTTGCAAACTTATTGTACCTGCTTGACGATAAGGCTCTATTTGCCATCGCTGCTTATAACGGAGGAATAAGCTCAGTAAAGAACTGGCAAAATTCACTTAAATTCAGCAGCATAGATGAGTTTGTAGAACAAATTCCATATCCTGAAACAAATAATTATGTAAAAAAAATTATCCGTACCTATTGGATGTATACAAATATTTATAACTAAAAAAAACCTCTCTAAATGAGAGGATTGAGCGATGAGGATTTCAAGTATATGATAACGTTCTATTATAATTTTTCATTACAAATTAGTAGTACACAAAAGAGTATATCTAAATTTAAAAAGGGTGGAGCAATAGCCACCCTTTACCGCATCAATACAGCCTCATAATCTCTAGAAGTACGGCTGCGGCGGTTTCTAAGTTTATGATATTTCTAATTTATGAGATTTCGCTTCTTGTTCAAATAATTTAGGAATATAAACATTTAATACTCCATTTTTATACTCAGCCTTGGCTTCATTTGCTCTTATAGGATAATCAAAGGAAATTGTCCGTTGATATTTTCCGTACCTAAATTCACATGTATGATATTTTACATTTTTCTCTGCTTCTTGTTTCTCTTCTTTTTCTTCTTCAATTTTAGCCGTTATAGTCATAAAATCATTATCTAACTCCACATCAATATCTTCTTTTTTTACACCGGGAAGCTGCACTCTTACTTTATAAGCCTTATCTGTTTGTTTTACTTCAACTGCCGGACGCCATACAGATGTCTTTTTTATAGCCAGCGGATTCGAAAATACAGGATGTAAAACAGTATCACGCAAAAAATTATTTAATTCATTATGTATACTATCAAAATACAAATCAGGTTCTCTGATTATTAAATCTGTTTTCATTATTTGCTCCTTTCACAAGTACTCTTATAATAACCGCATTTGTAAACAAAACATTAGACTAAAGCACTAAAATAATAATAAGTACTAATACTATAGGACAATAGATAAAAATTACTAACTAACAAATAATCAATACAGTGATAGAAAGGTAAAATATATGAACATTATTTTTTATGATTTTAGAGACGCCGAAGAAGAATATTTTAAACATCACCCCAATGACGATTTTGATATAAAATTTATAAAATCTGCACTAAATGACAATACTGAAGTTGATGAGCATGATTCCGCAGAAACATCTATCATCAGTATTTTTATGACATCACAAATAACAAGCACTGTCCTTGATAAGTTTAAAAATCTTCGCATTATTGCAACTCGAACTACCGGTTATGACCATATTGATATTGATGAATGTGCAAAAAGAAATATCAGGGTTTTAAATGTCGAGCATTACGGAAAAAGTTCTGTAACAGAATTTACCATTGGTATGATGATTACACTCATAAGGAATGTTGTACCGGCAGTAAGAGACATGCGCAGCGAAAATATTAATACACAGAACTATATAGGAAGAGATCTAAAAGCTCTTAAACTTGGAGTTATCGGCACGGGGGCTATCGGAAGTTCAGTATGTAAGGTTTGCCGCAGCTTCGGTATGGAAATTTTAGCAAATGACAAGCAGAAAAATCCTGATATAACAGGAATTGTAGAGTATGTTGATTTCCAAACACTGCTTAAAAATGCTGATATTATTACATTACATATCCCATATACAAAAGAAGCATATCACATGATTGGTGATAATGAATTTTCAGAAATGAAAAACGGCGTATATCTAATCAATACCGCACGCGGAGAATTAATTGATACAGCAGCATTATATAATGCCCTCGAAAAAAACAAAATTGCAGGATGTGCATTAGATGTACAGGAATGTGAAAATATTATTGTTAATAATGATGAAAACTTAGTTTCTATAATCAATAAAACTGATAAAAATTGTATACAAAAAGCAGTAATTACACAAAAACTTGCAGAATCAGACAGAGTTATAATGACACCGCACATAGCCTACAATACTGTTGATGCTATTAATACAATACTTGATGTTACATTTAGCAACATCAGAGATTCCCTTAAAGGTGAAAACTCAACAAATCGAGTAGTATAGTTTAAACCTTTTTCAACTCTGTTATATTGGGGTCAAGAACTTTTCTTCCAATATTTTCAAAATTTATGGAACAAAAGTTTTTAGTTCCATAACTAAAAATCTTCTCAACAATGCCGACTCCAAATTTAACATGCATTACACGATCGCCCTGCTGTATAGGATCACTATGGACAATTGCGTCCTCAGGGATTTCTGCTGTATAAATCGGAACAGCTGGTGCCGCCGTATTTCTTTGGGGCAAAACACCTTCATTATCGTTCTTATATGCATCATTTTCTGCCGGCTGTAATTCTTGTTCTTCCTCCGGCAGCAAATCAGAATGCTGTTCAACCATATCTGGTAAAGCTTCTATCTCTTCTTGCGGTGAAATTTCTTCTTCTACTGTAATATCATCAGTACCTACTAATTCTTCAATGAAATCTAAATCATCTTCAGATAATTCATCGGATTCTTCATTATGCGACGGAGTCATATAAACCTTGTCAACATCGCGTTTGATTTCTTCATCCAAAAGTTCTTCAGGGGTTTTCTCAACTGGAGTTTCAACTTCCTGTTCAATCGTTTCTATAGTTTCTGCTTTTTCAGGTATTTCTTTATCCTTCAATGCAAAGCCATAATCACTGTTATTTTCCAAAGACAAAACACCTTCTGATACTTCATTTAACTCAGGAATATCTTCACTTATTTCAATTACTTCTTCATTTTCACTAAGACTCAAAGGTTCATATTCAGAATCATCAGCTTTTATTTCCTCTAGTTCAGGGATTTCCAGCTCTGGCTCGCTAGAATCATTGAGAGGCGGAAGCGGTTCATACATCTCAGATACAGGCGCTTCCTCCAGCACAGGCTCTATTTCCTCTACAGACATGCCTTTATGTTCTTTTTCTATTTCCAAAATTTCTGTTTCCTGCTCTGTTTCAGGTAAAAGGATTGCATCATCGTCATTAGATGATAATTCGAGATTTTCTTCTTCTGCACTGCTTGTATCTTTATTTGTATCTCCCTCTGATTTGTTTTCTACCTGCTCAATTTCCTCATCTTGTACTACTTCAATATTTTTATCAACTTCAGACTGAATAACCTTCTCTGACTCAGTATTCTCACCATTTTGAATATCTTCGCCGAAAGGAAGTAATTCCTGTTCTATAGCAGAATTATCTTTTATATTAATATCACTATTTTTAGACCGTTCATTGTATAAATTAATTTCCTTATTTTCAATCTCAGTTGCAACTTCTAATGTTTGATTTTCTGTTTCATTATTCTTCGGAACTGAAGGATTATAATCTTCTATTACTTGAGATATTTCTTGTTCATCAATATTCGGAATCGGTTCATATTTACTTTCTATTTTTTTTACACTATCTGCTTCTTCTGACGGAGGCAGAATATTTTCAGCTACATCTATATTTTCTGAAACATGCTCCTTTGACACAGGTTGTATTTCTTCGTGCAGCAATGAAGCTATGTTTTCTACTTCATTATTCGTTTCTGTATCATCAGCCTGCAATATATTTTCAAACTCCGCCTCTACAATATCTGCTGCATCTTCTGTTTCTTCTTCAATATTTTCAATTGCTTTCGGCTGAGGAATAACTTCTGTTATTTCTTTAAGCTGAAAAATAAAAGAATACGGCGATGTAACATTTCCTGTTAAGATAAACTTATCTGCTGGAAGATTTTTTAGTAAAAACTTACAATAATCAAAATTATCTGGTTTCTTTATTCCGCCGGTTATAAGTATACTCCCGACATTTTGCTTTAATGCTGTTAAATACTTAAAATTCGACGGCACAATACACGAAGTTAATACATTATTACTTTCAATTATTTCTTTTATGAACTCTTTATCAGAGAAATTATCGTATAACTTAGCAAAAGCATATAACTTGCAATCGGTATCTTTAAACGAATTTAAAACTAGACTAATATACTCGCTTACAAATAATTTATTTACACCGCTTAAATCTATAACAACAGTACCCGGTCCGTACTCATTAAGAGAAACCCAGTTCATAATATCATCATGAGAATTTGCAAAAACATTAGCCTCATCAAGTTTTTCTAGCTTTGTTTTAAAAAAATAAAGGTTTAAATGTTTCGAATAATCAAATACATTATCTATAACGGATTTAAAAGCTTTGAACGGAATATATGGAACCGTTGAAGCATAGTTTTTAAGCTCCTCAAATATAGAGCTTACCAATGCCTTGCTTGCATCCGTGATATCTGAAAAATATTTGTTATAGATAAAGGCAATTGCATGCTCATTCAGCGGCAGTTTAAAATCAGTACCCGCATGCAGTTTTACCCCATCGAATGTACCATTACAATCAAAAACCAAAGTATTATATCCAAGATTTTTTATTTGGTATGCATAATTACTTATAATCAAGTTTGATGACAAATCATTATCTGCTGCTATAAGAATTTTTTTATCAAAAAATTCTTTTTCTGCTGTAAGAATATTTTTTTCAAAAGCAAGTTCGCCCAATACGATATCCGCATTTGCACCAATATTAGTTACAATTTCGGAGGAAGGCAGCAATTCACATTCTGCTTTTTTAGATATTTCAGTGATATTAGCGGCGTTAAATGGAGCATCATAATATGTCATAACTTTTACAAATATGACATAAGAGCTGCTAGTTATATCCGTATACAAAACCTGACCAATATAGATTTTATCTTTGTCTGATATTTTCAGCAAAGAGGAAATACTAACAGGTTTACTACTCTCTATTTTTACTAAATTGCCTCTTATATCTAATATTTTCATCATGCTTACCCAAAACAATTTTAGCATGAAATAATAAATATATGCTATACATTTTTTAGTTTTTTTTATTTTATATTTTTCGTACTATATAAGAGTTTCAAGGGAATATCACTTATTAAAAAGAAATGTAAATTTTTGTAAATTTTATTACATATAAATAGCAAATTTAAATATTTTTGAATTTTGATATATATGGTAGTGTATTTGGAGTTATTATGATACCAAAAGTAACAAGCGAGATAGTTAGTTGCGGTGCAAAGCGTCACGAGCGCACTAACACTCCTGCTAAAAAAAATGAAAACGAGGAGCCAAGAGTACTTGAGAGTAATATAAGAAATAGAACAAAAGCGGCGTACCATAAAACAACAAACGCTTTTACTGAGTATATGGCAAAAGGACTTATGGGAGATATAAATTCAAATTTTTATGAATTTCTATCTATGAGACCTGTTCCAACTTTATTGGGCAGTTTAACTTTTATAGGCTTGTTTAATGGTGTAAGTAAATACTTTGATGCCCGCGGCTTCCAACAAGCAAAAAAATTAGGCATTAAATTTGCTGCAGGCGTCATATTTTATGCTATTGCCAAAACACTCTCGAAAGATTTAATAACAAGACCTGTTGCCTGGGCTACCGGGGTAGATATTGAGCAGCCCTATCTTAACGTTGTATATCCTTTTCCTAAAGTTATTATGACAGAACCTCCTAAGCCTAATGACAAATTAGCAAACAAGCAGCCTACCAGAATAATCCAGGATTTAGATCCTCAATATCAATATCAAAAATTATGGGAAAGTGTAGAATTTCCTCGTATAGATCTTGTAAAACCTGAATATTTTGACAAAATAGCTAAGAAAAACGGACTCGGGGAAAATCTTAATAGTGCAGAAACAGAAGCGAAACCCATTTTGAAAAATGTTATTTCAACAGCAACAACAGCCTCTAGAATTTCTTCCTTCTTATGGGCTGCATGCGGTGTAGGCTTAGCAGCAAGCGGTGATTGGGACGGTTACTATAACACCTACTTGACCGGGACAAAACTAGGTAAGTGTAATGTTAAAAAAGATGCCCCGTTAAAAGATAAAGTAACTGCTAAATTAAATAATTTCTGGCAGCATACGAAAGAAGGAACTCTTGCGCTTGGAAATACCTTCAAAAATTCAGCTAAAGAATTTTACAAAGGCGCCCCAGGCTCTAAAGGCTTTAAAAAACATGCCGGGAAGATTTTATTCTTTACAGCACTCGGCTCCAGTATCTTTGGAGTTGCAAATACAATTATAAGGGCACGCTCTATAGGAAAAAATCTTTGTGATAAAAATATTATAGACAATTCAAAAGACAGTATGGCGGTGTAGTATGGCAATAGATAGAATTCAAAACCAAACAGCTTTTACGCAAAGACCAAACGTTGCTCAGCACTCAGCAAACGTTAATATGGAACGTCTTGTATATCTTCCGCGAAAACACTACAAAAACCATAATGAAATTCCTAATTCTGTTAATATGATTAAACCAGAGCCCGGACAAGGACATCTCCTGAACGGCGGCTTATTTGGTTCGATAGGCAGATTTTTCTCTAACAGAATATATGATATTAAATCTGTATACAGAGGATATAAAGGGACAGCAAATGACCATCAGCTTGGCAGAACTAATGATGTAGGACTTGTTCTTGGAGGTTTAGGCATCGCTTCATTTTTAACAACAAAAAGAATAGCTACCATGCCTAAGCACATGGAGTTTATAGGACTTGCGTCGTTCCTCGCTTCTATGGCACTTTGGCCCAAAATCGGGATATTTGGACCGGCAAGACTTGTTCATGGTTTTGATGCCGACAAACGCTACATAGATGATCAGGGCAGAAATAAATCTGTATTCCAAGACCCTAATTATATTCCGTTTGATTTATACCGAGGAAAGAAAAAAAGCGAAAACTTATCTGCAATCGCAGATTATATGGGGATAGACAGAGATGCAGATAACAGAGAAGAAATAGTTAAAGATCAAATGAAAAAAATAGCTACCCAAAATCATACGCTCTGGATGCTAACCTCAGGTCCGGCAGTTCCAACTCTCACTGCGCTTATGTGTAATGCTTTCGAGCGCGGATATGAACCATTTATTGTTAAGCAAAAAGCAAGCAAACACGATAAAATGATAGATGAGCTTTATAAAAATTTAATTGAAAATCCTCAAAATCAAAAAGAAGAGACATTTATAACAAAAATCAAAAAAGCTTTTACAAAAGATAAAGTAACAAGTTCTATAAATAAATTCACTGCAATGGATTTAGATAAGAGTGAAAAAATAATAACAAAAAAAGAACTAACAAACTTTATTAATACGGTAACAGAAGGCGCAGGCGCCGGAGTATCTAACGCTTTAGCCAAAGATCTTTCAAAAATTCTTGCGACCCCGGATAAAACAGTTATTGACAGTAAGTATATAGAAACTCTAGCAAAAAATATTGAAACAAAGTTCCAAGGTCATAAACTTCTTAAAAATGGTATTATTTCATTTGATGAAATAACAGAAGCTTTAACAGAAACTATACATAAAAAACTTTCTCAAAGTACTAATGATGCAAATACTCTAGATAAAGAAAAAATAAAAGAAAGTCTGCTTAAAAACAGAGCTGTTAATAAAAAATCAGTGGAAGAGGCTATAATTCAAGCAGTTAAAGCAAAGCTTGAAAAAAGCGGCAATATAAACAGTTCTCTGCTTAAACGGATACAACAAATGGCAGCAGCAGATATCAAAGGAACTGATATCATTCCAAGCTCAGATAAAATTATTATGACAAGGGAAAAGGCGGAAATAATAAATTCCTTAACAGAACCTTTCAAAGAATATCTGACGAATTTTATACAACTAAGAAAAATTAATAATTTAAAAATGGGTGATATTGCAGATTCGCAAAATGCTTATTTCTGGAAACAATTAGAAAAAACATTTACAAATATTGTTCAGCCTAATAATGTTATAACTTCTAGAGCGCTTAAGCCGTTAGTAGATAATGAAGAAGCGATTAAAATCCGAACAAAAGAAAATTTAGAAAAACTTGTAAAAAATGATGATGCCTACAAGCGGGCTGTAGCTGCCATAAGCACACTAAAAGATAAATATCTTGCAGCAATGCTGGGCGAAGGGCGTCAAGGAGCGTATACCAATTTTGTTTTAGGCGGCAATAACGGCAGCGGTGTTGCCTGGAACTTAAGAACATTCTCTTCTCAAGGTACGGAAATGGATAAATTTATTGAACTCCAAAGCAAAATTGCTTCCAATTTCCGAAAAGTAAACCATTCATTTGAAAATCTTATAAATATAATTGCAGGAAACAGCGTTGACTATACTAAATCTATTGCATCTCTTGAAACGAGCGCAAATGTAACAAAAGTAGAAAACTTTGTTACTGCCTGCGATCGGCTTATCCATACGCTTGATATATACAAAAGAGCTGATGGGTATGCTCACGCAAACGACTGGACACAATACAAAGCAACTTTGCTGGAAGAAGCTAAAATTAATGTAATAAGTGCTGAAGGTCATGATTTCTTCGCAAAATTCAATAATGTAAATAAGCCTGATAAATTCAGAAACTATATGCAGCTTATATACGACGGATACCTGCTGGATGAAACAAAAAGCGCAATGTCTGAAGCATCTAAAAGCACCCTTACCGCCTGGTTAAAAAGAACACATGATGTTATGGGCATGGCGTTTAAAGATGCTTGGCAATATTGTGAATTTGTATATCCAAGTGTAAGTACAGATAACAAAGTATTTGATAACATGACAACAACACCATTTGAACGATTTAAACTACAGGGTAAAAACCCAGTTGAACTGTTAAATCAAGGATTTAAAAATTCTTATAACAGTAATAAATGGTTAAGAACTTTTGGAGGATTATTTACTTGTGTTCTAGGTTTTTCAATACTCGCTCAGTTCTTCTTTGGCAAAAAAGATTCAACTATACCATTAGAAAAAAATCGTATAGCAAGGTTAAGACGAGAACAGAATGAAACTTTAACGCAAAATACAACTAACGAATCTGTTCAAAAACTTGAAATGGAGGCAGCCAATGGAAATTAATTCTATTTACAATGTAAATATCCATAAGTATCAAACGAACTTCAAGTCGGCTGAAAAAGAAACTCCTTCGCCTATTAAAGAACAAAAAACTGACAATCCTTTTAATACATTCTTAGAAAGCCGAGCCTCCGTTAATGCCGCTAAAGTTATAAAAACGAATGCCATCAATGATAAACAAGAAAAAACAGTTGAATATAAAAACAATTTAAGAACAAAAATTCATAACAATGACGCTGTTATTATGGCTATTATACCAAGAATGTTAGGAGCAAAAGACTTAAACGGTGACAGAAGAATAAATCCTAAACTAGGAGAAAAACCTGGAACTTTCCTTAGCTGCATTGATAAGTTAGATGACATAAAAGAGCTGGGTATAAATACATTACATATTTTACCAATCCACCCGCCGGGGAAAAAACACGCTATGGGTACTGCCGGTTCTGTATATGCTCCGTTAAAATTTGTTGAAGATAACGGAGATATCGCAATAGACCCTGTCCTAGTTGATTTTAATGATCCAAGAACTCCAATGGAGCAATTTAAGGCATTTATTGATGCATGCCACGAAAGAGATATCAGTGTTATGTTAGATCTCCCAAGCTGTGCTTCATTAGAGATGAGTATTAATGACCCGGAACTTATGGCACGCGGGCGGCATGGAGAAGACAAGTGTCCTCAAGGCTGGGTTGATATTAGAATGTTTGAGCCTTGGGCTGATCAAACCAAAAGACTTTTAAATCCTAAATTATTAGAAATGCACAAACAACTATTAGACAGCTGTATAGAGCTTGGTATTGACGGAATAAGAGCTGATGTAGCAAGAGCAAAACCGACCGAATTTTGGGATATTTTAATAACTCATTCACACGAACTTGATCCTGAGTTTGCTTGGCTTGCGGAAACTTATACTTATGAATGCGCTTCGCCTCAAGCTAATATGATGCATGATCGTCCTATAGATTCTTTAAGAGCAGGTTTTGACTGTTATTATGGTCAATACCACATGTTTCACGAAATGAAAGCAAGTGAATTTATAGATTATGTAACAATGAATTTAGATTTAACCCACCGCGACTATGAAGGGGATGGTATAATGGAATTGGCAGGCAAGTCATTAATTGGGTCATTCACCACCCACGATGATATGTCTGCAATGGTTAGAGGCGGAGAGATTTTTTCTGACTTGTCAACTATTGTTCAATCAACAATTCCAATGACAAACCCTTATTACGTTGACGGATTCCAGTATGGTGATGATTACGGATATCCTTATGCAAACAAAGAAGACATAGAAACTCAAACAGACAGCCCTATCAACAAAGTTCACGAACATAAGCTTGATTTGTTTAATTTTGCAGCTCCAGCAGAAGGTAAATATCACGATATTGGGCGGGTAATGAAAGAAACCAATGAAATGCGCCTCAAATATAATGATATAATCACAAAAGGAAATTTTATTGAACTATATAAAGAAGGCGATAAGGGTGACTGGGTAATTCCTTTTGCAAGGCAGTTAAATGGTAAAACTTTAATTGTTATCGCAAATAAAAATGTAAATAGACCTGTTTCTGTAAAAGTATTTGTACCCGGAATAAAAGAAGGACAATCATTAGAAAACCTTGCCCCCGAATATGGTGAAAAAAGCACCTTCCAAACTGCAGATAATGAAATAAGAGCTATTTTAGCACCAGCTAAAGCTTATGTATTTGAAGTTGAAACGCCGGAACTTGATGAGTACTATCGTGATTTTATATATACTCAAAATTTTAACCGCGGGGCTGCAGTTGCTGAAAATAATTAATGATAAAATAAAGGAGACCGGCACTCATACATATGAGTGCCGGTCTCCTTTATTTTTAAACTATTTAACATTATCTTTTATAACAATAAGGTTATTAAATATTTTCATTACACAAGTAGGAAGAACTACTTCGTGAAGACCGTCTGCAATACTAATAATACTGCCAGCTTTTAAGACGACATCTTCTCCTTTATATTGAAAAGTATAATCATCTTTTCTATCAGATCTTATTGTAATTTTATTATCCATAATTTAATCCTTTTATTTCAAGTTAAACAGAAAATAAAGCGAAACTAAACCTGCAAAAGGGCAATTTCGCTTTATAAAATAGATTAGTCAAAAACGTATCCGATAATAGATGCTTCACGAGCACGTTTAACGGCTTTTGTAATCATTCTTTGGTGCTTAGCACAGTTGCCTGTAACACGTCTGGGAATAATTTTTCCAGCTTCTGTTAAGTAACGTTTTAATTTTGATGCATCTTTATAATCGATTACTTCGACATGTTCAGCGCAAAATGAACATGTTTTGCGTTTTTTCTTGTCTTGTAAATCTTGTTTTGCCATTGTTTTAATTTGCCTTTCTAGCCTTAAATTATTATTTACTACACTACATTAAAAAGGAATTTCTTCCTCATTGATTAATTCATTAACATCATCAGTTTCTTCTGAATCAGCATATTTAACAATCGGCTCAGAGGATTCAACTGCAGCAATAGAAGCAGCAGAGGCTGCACCAAATTTTTCTATGGTATTTGCATCCAATTCAAAAACTTTTCTTTCATTGCCACGCTCGTCTTTAACCGTTGATATTTGAAGAGCGCCCTCAACAAGTACCTTTTCACCTTTTGAAATAGATGACAAGACTTCTTGATGAGATTGACGTTTTGAGATAACTCTCAGATTAATTGGTTCAGAATTTCTATCTTCTATTGCTACTACAAACGAAGAAACTGAAACATTATTCTGTGTAAAACGTTCTTCCGGTGTTCTTAATACAGTACCGGTTATTACTGCTTTTGCTAATGACATTACTTCACTTCCTGTACTTTCTTAGAGGCTTCCAAAAACATTATTCTAATAATGTTTTCATTAAGTCTCAGATTTCTAGTAAATTCTGCTGTTTTTTCTGATGGAATAGATAAAACTGTATTTACGAAGAAACCATCTCTAAAATTTTGTACATCAAATGCGAGCTTTTTACGTCCGATTTTATCAGAAGATATAACAGACCCGCCCATCTCAACAATATCAGAATTTAGTTTTTCTACAACTTTATCTACTTCTTCTGTATCCAGATTGGGCTTAAGAATAGTTAATAATTCGTATTTTTTCATATTTATATTTCTCCTTTTAATAACAATTTTAACATAAAAAAGAAAATTACAATACGAAATCTGCTTCAAAAGTATAACTTGCCGGTCCTGTAAGGAAAACATGCCGGCTTAAATCCTGTTCAGAGCCTTGCCATTCAACTGTTACAACCCCACCGGGTAGATTTACTTGTACATTACTTTCTGTTAAGTTATTTAAAATTGCAGCAACCACAGATGCACACGCACCAGTCCCGCAGGCTAATGTAATACCACAGCCTCGCTCCCATACACTTAACTCTATTTCCTTAGCTGACACTACCCGTACAAATTCCACATTTGTTTTTTGAGGAAACAATGGATTATTCTCAATCTCTTTCCCGTATTTTTTAGCAAGCGACATTGTTTCTTCCTCGGTAAAAATCACAAAATGAGGATTGCCCATTGATATAGCATTACCTATAAATTCTCTTCCACCTGCCGTTAATTTGTAATTTAAAGGCTTATTTCCTAAAAACGGTATTTTTTCAACTTCCAGAACGGGTATAGACATCCTTACTCTCACATCACCATACGGAAGAATTGCAGGAGTAATTATACCGGCTCCTGTTTTTACAGAAAATTCAGTTTTACCAATTAATTTTTTATCATACAGGTATTTAGCAAAACAACGCATCCCATTACCACACATTTGTGCCGTCGAGCCATCTGAATTATAAAAATACCAGCCCATATCAGCTTCTTTTTCTTTTGTATCTGGAATTATAAGCCCGTCTGCCCCCGCACCGAAATGCCTGTCACATAACTTTCTAGCCAGATCAGGCATAAACATTCTTGACTTCTTATACTCTGAATACTCCAAAATTACAAAATCGTTTCCGCACCCTTGCATCTTGGTTATATGTATCGTTTCCATCTATTCTCCAGCATCCAAAATTATTATACAACTTAGTACTATTTAAACAATACTAAATTTTCTATTTCTTAGTTCACGTCTATCTTCTTCTAAATCAAATGTATTTATAAAGAGTCTTATTTTTTTATCGTACCCGGTTAAATTCAAGATTGTAAGAACCTCTGCCGATACATTTAGCAGCACAATCCGCTCTTTGCTTTCATCAATCATTGCAAAAAAATCATATGACAATGAATATATATTACTCATATCAATTGCTATACTCTTTAGTACTGATACTTGGAGTAAATATTGCTGCAATTTTCTGATTTCTGCCACTATTTTTTTTGAAAAAATCCTGTACTTAGGACACAAAATAAAATAATTCTCTGTCTCATAGGTTATCATACTAAAATTTTATCAATATACAGATTTTTTCTACACTACCGAAACATATAGTATTTGTATAACTTTAGTATAATAAGGAAAAACTATAAAATTACTGCATTCTCAGTAATAATAATATCCGCTTTTTTATCATGAAATTCTGCCGGTATACTGTCAAATAAAAGTTTTTGAGGAACTGCAAATATAGTTGCCGCAGCGCATTTCTCCAAAAACCTATCATAGCACCCCTTGCCATAACCCAATCGGTTTTTATTTTTATCAGCGCAAAGACCCGGCAATATTATTAAATCAATACACTCACAAGCCGCACTTTCTCTTTGTGGTTCAAAGGTATTATACTTTGATAATACAAGTTCATCACTATCACACCAAGAACAAGGGACAATATCTTCCCCGACTATACGCGGAAGATAAAAATTTTTATTGTCCGAGCTTAGGCTTAACAAATTCAACTCACCATTTTTAGGATAGTAAAGCATAACATTATTTGAGTTAATATAAACAGACGTATTTCTTATCTGTTTCACTATAAGAACACTTATTTTATCTATATCCAAACCTGCTCTTATTATTTTTGACTTTTCTCTGTATTCTTTCTTATTCACATCTTAATTATACTGCAAAACTCAAAGCCTACTTACTTAAAAATCTACCGCACAAACGTACATAAAGTTCATTTGCATACTCCATCTTCAACACAAGATTTAATCCAGTATACAAAGCAAAACACATAAATGTAACTATTATAATTTTTACTATCTCAAAAATATATTTTGGGAGCAATAATACATTCATCCAATGTGCAAGTAATTCACAAATCACAAATGTTACAACACCGCAAATCAGCATTTTGAATAAGTTTTTAAACAGAGATATATAATTTAGTTTTATTTTTTTTGAAATAAATATTCCAAGCAAAACAGCATTAAATAATGTAATAAACGAAGTAGAGAGCGTAATCCCGGCTATTCCCATATTAAGTTTGGTTATTAAAATAACATTTAACAAGTATTTTAGCAGAATAGAACAGGTCGCAACAATAAATGGGGTTTTAGAATCATTAAACGAATAATAAATTCTTGTTATAGAGTCTCTAAATACATACGGCAGTATTGAAATAGATAAATAGCAAAGGGCTTCTGAAACCATCATCACTGCCTTTTCATCGAATGCTCCGCGTTCAAAGACAAGGCTTATTGCATCTTTTGCCAATAATAACACGCATATAATAATCGGTATTGACATAAAAAATAAAACCCCGACACCTTTATTAAAATAATTTTTTATTCCTTCAAAATCTTTATCAGCAACATACCTTGAGAACAATGGAAAAAGGGGCACTAAAAACGCAGTTACCAGGATTCCTACAGGAAATTGAAATATTCGGTTTGCATAAACAACTGCAGTCCACGCACCCTCTCTTAGTGAGGAGGCAAAAAACATATCTATATAAATATTTATTTGTCCGATAGTAGAGCTTAAAACAGCAGGAAAGAGAAGTTCACACAAAGTTTTAAAATTCTGATTATTTAGAAAATTAAAATTCGGTTTAATTCTAAATCCTATTTGTCTAAGTTTCGGATATTGAATTATAAGCTGTAAAAGCCCGCCTACTGTAGTTGCCCAGGCAAGTACAAGCCCGTTTGGATCATCCCCGCATAGAAGCACTGCCGCTATAATCACTAAACTTAATACGATTGGTGAAATATTAGGAAGTGTAAACTGCTTATAACAAACAAGCAGACCGTAATATATACCAATAATTCCACCAAATAATATTACAGGAGACATTATTTTAAAATGCTGAACAGCTAAAGTAATCAGTTCAGGACTACCATTAGAAATTATAAAACTCATAATTTGCGGGGCAAAAACATAACAAAGTATTGAGCTTATGCCAAAAAGAATAAATGTTCCTGTAAAAAAAGTTGAATACAGTTTATTTACATCTTCTGGCGGTTTAGTATTAAGATTTGGTATCATTTTAGAAAAGACAGAAACTGTAGCACTATGGAACGGACCGCCTACACCGCCTAAAAGGATTATCGCAAGGGATGGAATCTGGTTTGCATAAAAATATGCATCAGAAACAGTAGACGCCCCATAATGTCCTGCAAGAACCATATCACGGAGGAAGCCAATAAACTTAGACAATATAGTAATAACAGCTATTAGCCACGCTGCACGCAATATCCCGTTTGTTTCAGCCTTACTCTCTGACGCCATCCTCTGAGTCCCGCCCTAAATCTATATATGCTTTTATTTCTTTACCATTTCCCGGAGGGTAAAATATTACTTCATTCTCGCCTTTTTGCAGGTGTTTTGAAATTTCATATTCAAAATTCCGATTTAAAAGCCCGCTGCCAAGCCCTATTTCTAAAAGAAGTCCATTGATTCTTACCGGCAGCATTTTCGCCCCGCCATAGTTATCTATAACTACATAACCTTTTTTATCTCCGGCATAAAACTTTTGCTTTATTGGTTTTTCTTTTACAATAATCGGATTTGTTCCTATTGTTATTCCAGTATAGTAATGCTTAAGTATTTCCATATAATTTTTATTTAGCTTTAATCCCATAAAACCAGCACCATATTGGCTCATCCCAACTCCGTGTCCAAAGCCTCCTCCATATGCAGTTATATTAGTAATATTTCCTGCCTCATCACGTTCTATATCTAGGACGAAATTTGCACTCGGCAATGCTTTACCATGATTAAGAAAAAGGCGTCTTATTATTAGTTCTTTTTTTACTATATAATTTCCGCGGTCTGAAAATATCTCTATCTCCATAATTTTACCTGATTCACCACGTTTTAAGACTTTTATATCCTTAACTTTATAAATATAATTATCTTGCGGCGGAGGCGTTATAAAGCCAGTTGCAACCAAGGATTTGAGATTTATATTAATATCTGTCTCAAACTCTTCAAGAGTCCATGTCCTTTTCCATCTATAATACGGAGAGTCCATATCGTACGCTGATGGTATCTCCATATAAAAAGCCCGCGCATTTTCTTCTTTTGTCATCGGAACAAAAGAAAGCATATCCGGCTTCGCTTTAAGATAAGGTTTTTCTTCTGCTGGGAACTGGTACTTATCAGAAAACGCATTTGAATAACTTTCCGTATATCCTCCCGCAGTTGAGCTATACAAGGCTAGTATGGGCTCACCCTTATATGAAGCAACCTGTCCTTCAGTCTCTTCTACCGCTTGATTAGTAATTGCTTCCTCAGTATTAGCGCCAAAGTAAACCTGACTTGCAACACTATCTACAACATCAAACTCATCGTACGCCTTTGCTCTTGGAGCCAAAACATAATTTCTTGCAGCTATTGTTTGCGCTTTCAGCGCTTCTAAGCCAAATTTTACCGGCATTTCATTTGGAACAACCCCTTTTAAATAGTCTTGCATTTCAACTAAATTTATTATATAGAAGCCGTCATTTGATTTAGTTCTGCAAAACTCCATAGCTCCATGGTACAGGGCTGGTTTTCCTCTTCTTTTTAAACCTTCTATACCTATAAGCCCCTTTTCCGAAACAATAACAAAAGACTGCAGCCCAAGTGTCTTTTCATTATCAACATTCACAAGGAAGGAATCTTCTTCATGCGTTACTCTAAGTGTCTTTGATGCCGGAATTTTAGCAATAATCTGCTTTGTCTCCTTATCGCATATCATATAGTCCGCAGTTGCATAAACCCTTTCATCTGAACGTTTTACCGACTGGAAGTTATTATCAGTAATCCCGACTCTTACAATTTCATCAGCAATACCTGCAGCTTGCAGGAATAAATATACAATACATAGTAAAAAAGCTTTGACTATTTTAATTCCCAAACCGTTCCCTCTTTCCCGTCCTTTAAAACTATTCCTAATTTATCCAGTCCTATACGTATTGAATCTGCTACATCCCAGTTTTTTTCATCTCTAGCTTTTTTTCTTGCCGCTATAACTTCTTCCATGCCGGAATAATCTGTTCCTAAATCAGTATTTAAAGAATTAATAACATCTTTCAATTCCTCATCAGACAGTCTTTGCTTTTCAAATGTAAACCCAAGAACTCCTGCAAGTTTATACAATACCGTAAACGCACCTTCTATTTCTTTGTTTGCTTTATTTGTAAGCTCAAATAAAACCGCAAGGGCTCTTGAAGTATTTAAATCATCATCCATTGCTTCCGTAAATTCTCTATACTCATCAAAAGCTGTTATATCAAGCTCCTCATCTATCGGTGTCCTTTTTGCATTAAGCATACGTTTAACACCGGCAGCTGCCGATTTCAAGGCTTCATCAGAAAATTCAACAGGCATCCTGTAATGATTTGTTAATATAAAAAACCTGATAGTATTGCTGTCATAATTCTTTAGTAAATCATCAATCGTTAAAAAATTACCAAGTGATTTTGACATTTTTTCTTTATTTATTGTTACAAAGCCGTTATGAAGCCAATAATTAACGAATTTACAGCCGTTAGCGCACTCTGACTGTGCTATCTCGTTCTCATGGTGCGGAAATATCAAATCGGCACCGCCTGCGTGTATATCTATTGTTTTCCCCAGGTATTTACGACTCATTGCTGAACATTCAATATGCCAGCCCGGGCGCCCTACACCCCAAGGTGATTTATATCCGAACTTTTCATCCTTTTTCCAAAGAGCAAAGTCCAGCGGATCTTCCTTTTGAACACCGACCTCTACCCTAGCGCCGCTCTCCAATGCATCAATCGGCTGTTTTGACAGAGAACCGTACTTAGGAAACTTCTTTACCCTGAAATACACATCCCCGTTTGTTTCGTATGCATATCCCTTAGATATTAAATCCTTAACCATACTTATCATTTCACCCAATGTCTTTGTTGCAAACGGCTCTATGTCAGGTGAAAGATTATTAAGCGCTTTCATACTTTCTGCAAACTTATTATACCAGTATTTCGAGACCTCCTCAGGAGTTTTATTTTCAACTTCGGCTTTTTTTAAAATTTTATCATCCACATCAGTTACATTTCGGCAGTAAGTAACATCATACCCTTTAAACTTTAAATACCTATATAGCACATCCCAAGTAATATAACATCTTGCATGCCCAAGATGTGCATTATCATAAACTGTTGGTCCGCAGACATACATTTTTACCTTGTTTTCTTCTATTGGCTTAAATTCTTCTAACTTGTTTGTATATGAATTATGAAGTTTCATTTTCTCTCCTAATAATCAATTGCTAATTTTATTACCGCTTTTTTTACTTCTATATTATCTTTTGATTTTATACCGGGTTTATGTAGTTCGTGAGGATAGATAATCATAAAATCACCAGGTCTCATTGTAATATAATCACCGCAATCCCCATCATAAAACTCAATATCACGTTCTGTATTATATGGAATTTTACTATTACAGCAATCAAGCCTGCTAATACCGATTTTTTCCTCCCCCGAAATAAGATATTGTATATCAATATATTGTTTGTGAGCTTCCCAATCGCCTAAATCTTTTGTTTTATAGCTATTAATATTTATATACAGTTTTTCACCGTCAATTAAATATTTACCGTTTTCTATTTTAGCCCAATTAGTATCTCTTACATAAGATAATGCTCTTTTAACACTATCGGAAAGATTATAATATAATTCTGCTCTGTCAATTGAATCTTTAATCATTTCAACCTCATTTTATACATAATTATACCCGCTGAAATACTAAGATTAAGAGACTCAACAAAATCTTCCATTTCAATTGTTACATTTGTATCCATAAAATCTTTTAGTTCCTCACTAAGCCCCTCCGCTTCAGATCCAAAGCAAACACAGCTCCTCAATGGAAATTGGAAATCACTTAAATAAACAGAATTTTCAGCCTTTGGAAGAGTGCCTATTTTAGTAAAGCCGCTAAGCACACTCTTTAGTTTATTAAAATCATTTATTTTTAAAATGTTATTTTTCCACAAATTACCAACACTTGAGCGTACGCACTTTGGATTATAAACATCAACTGTGTCTTTATATAAAATAATACCGTCTATCCCCAACGCAGCAGCGGTTCTTAGAATCGTGCCTAAATTCCCAGCATCTTTTATACCATCAAAAAGAATTATTTTTTTTGCACCACATAACCAATCTTCAGAAGATTTCTTTTGAACACCAACAGCAACAGCTGCCGGAGGCGTGTCGGTTGTAGATACTTTCTTTAGAACCGCCGCATTTGTCTTAATAACATCCGCTCCATTTTTAGGCAGCCTGTCCAATATTTGTATATCACTTACAAAAACCTTTGTTAGTTCTACCCCGGCGTTAATTGCTTCTTCCACAGGCTTTATCCCCTCTAAAAGAAATAAGCCGGTTTCTTCTCTATATTTCTTTTGCTTAAGCTTTACAGTCTCTTTCACTAATTCATTTGTAAGTGAAGTAATTTCTATCATATTAGTTCAAATTCTCCAAGCCATTCTTTTTCTTTTTGGGTAAGAGCATCAAAATCTATCAGTACCTTTTCATAAGGCATTTTTGCAAATGAACATATCCTGTTGTTTTCCAAATAACATGAATTTTCTAAACGAACTCCAAAAGTGTCAGGATTATAAAGACCTGGTTCAATAGTAAAGCACATACCGTTTTGAAGCGGAGTTTTAGCCATATCGGAAGGACTTAGATTAGGCGGAGCCTCATGAACATTTATCCCAATCCCGTGCCCAAGCCCGTGGCCAAAAGTATATCCCGAAATCTCACCATTTTTAACTATATCACGCACTGATTTATCAATATCATATCCTGAAACGCTGTCTTTAATTTGATAATTAAACGCATTTAAAAACATCTTCAAAACAAATGTATATATCTTCTTATGTTCATCGGAAGGTTTTCCCTTATAAAATACACGTGTTATATCAGTCGCCAGCCCGTTTTCATAATACGCCCCGCAGTCTATCAATACCAGCGAGCCATCTTTTACTACTTCATCCTTAGAACATTTAGAATAATGGGCAAGTGCCGAGTTTTTATCTTTTGCAACTATAGATTTAAAACTCAAAGAACGAGCACCTGATTTCAAAAAATTCTTTTCCAATACTTCCGCTATTTCATACTCAGAAGTTTCTTTAGCAGTCATTATAAAATCTCTAGTTGCTAAAAGTGCTTCATCAGTTGCTCTAAAAGCTCGTTTATAACCTTCAATTTCTTCAGCCGTCTTTACAGATTTCATAATACTAACCGGCGAAACAATATTTTCAGGATATTTTAGAGCGCTGTAATCCTTTGCATTTATTAAATTTTTATCAACATAAACTTGACTGTCAATTGAATGTAAAACTTCAATGCATTTATTTAGAGGGAGTTTTTTAAGATTTTTATACGGCAGTTTTTCAGCGGTCATATCAGTAAATAAGATATTTTCATCTTTGTCTAATAACAATTTGCCCTGTATCTTACTTGAATAATTTTTTGAGAAATCTCTGCCGTTTATAAGATATGAAACTTCCTCCTGCGCTGAGATAAAAAACGGACGCTGAATTTCTGAAATTTTTTCTTCAAAACTTTTGCCGCATAAATTTAATGGTAAAAACTCTATTTTACTTGTATTATAAATCGTATTAAAATTAATCGGATCCTCATCCAGCAGCTTTAGATTAAAACCAGAAAAACTCTCAATTCTAGTCTGGGAATTTTTGGCAGCAACAATTCCCAGAACCGCACCCGGCGAAATCCGTTTTTTTATTTCATCATCCTGGCGCTGTCCTGTTTGAAGCTTGACTAAAGTAATACCATTATTAGTTTCTCTTTCCGCCTGGGTATGGTATCTGCCGTCGACAAAAAGATAAATTTGCCCGTTTTTGCAAACCAGTGCATCACCAGCAGAACCACTAAACTTAGTTAGTTCATATCTTGAATTCTCACTTAAATCTGAATATTCTGCCAAAAATTCATTTGT
The DNA here is from genome assembly GCA_944326905.1 of Candidatus Gastranaerophilales bacterium. Classification (GTDB taxonomy): domain Bacteria; phylum Cyanobacteriota; class Vampirovibrionia; order Gastranaerophilales; family Gastranaerophilaceae; genus CALUTH01. The sequence continues at coordinate 26,566 of CALVFU010000002.1, read as the reverse complement.
AGAATTAACTAAAAGATAATCAACTCCAAGACTTTCCAGGTCTATTTGCATAATAAAAACCTATTCTGTAATATCAGTTAAGTAAATCAAGTGCCATCCGAATTGAGTTTGAACGGGTTCAGACACTTCCCCCTTCTTTAAAGCAAAAGCAGCGTCCTCAAATGGTTTAACCATCATACCTTTTCCAAAATATCTTAAATCTCCGCCATTTTGTCCTGACGGGCACTTTGAATATTTTTTTGCAAGCTCACCAAAATCAGCACCTTTATCAATTTCTGATTTTAACTTCTTTGCTTCATCCTCTGTCTCTACTAAAATATGGCTCGCTCTAATTTTCATAAAAACACTCCTTTTATTAAATACTTTATTAGTATAACACAAATGTTAAATATTACGTATCTAGTTCTCCATCAGAAAGATTAATAGCTTTTTCACTTTTTGTAAGATAGGAGATTTTAAAGCCATCCTTTTTTCCTTCCATTACATCAAGCTGATAGTATTGCTTAGATTTATCTACCATGTTTTCCAGGTTCCTAAAGGAAAATTTCCGTTTTGACATAAATTCTGCCAATTTCTTTAATTCCTGTTCGTTTTGTGTGATAAATGCTTCACTGTTTTTTATTTCTTTTAAATTCATCTTTAAAGCTTCAAACAATGCCTCCTTATCAGGATAAGGAACCTCGACAATATTTTGAAAACGGCTCATTGCAGCTTTATCCAATCCGTTATTTTTCGGAGATAAATTAGTTGTTCCTATAATTGTTACGTTTGGTGCTTTTTCTTTTAAAATCTCCATATAGTTTAATACAACAGATCTCTCTTCAATTTTTGAAATTTCATGCCCAGAGCTGTTTCTTGCCAAACGACCCAGCGGAAGAACAATTGCATCAATTTCGTTAAATGTAACAACATACTTTTTATCTGGATTTTTTGAGGCAGTAGAAAGAATAGCTTCAAAAATATATTTTAAATTTTCTACCCCTTCTCCTACCCACTTTGAGTTAAAATCAGAAAATAATACTTCAGTATATTCAGCATCCAGAGATTTTGCATAAATTTTTGCAAAGAAAGACTTCCCGGCGCCTGGAGGACCGTAAAGCAGCAGTCTGTTAGATGTTGATGCAATTCCTGTCTCGGCAAGAATTTCGGCACTCGCTTTTGACTGTTTCAACTGTATTTCTAAATACTCCCTTAAAGTTTTATTTATACTTTTACACGTATCCAAAGTTGGAATTTTAGGATTATCTTTTAAACCTTCAAATCCGTGAAAATATATATTTGGCAAATTCTGCAACCCGCCCTTGGATGAAGTCTTACCGATACCTAATATATAAAAAGCCGCACATGCAGCCATTAGAAACGCCGTTATAGTTGATATAGCTATCGACCTTTCATTCTGTTCTAATTGAGCCTTCCTAAAATCATCTTCTGTTTTTATGTTTTCAAATCTTTTACTTAAGTAAAACGGTTGATTATGAGCGAGAGTATTTTGAGAAGATGTATTTTTAAAATTTGGATAGACATTTTTTGATAAATTATATTGAGTTATAGGAAATATCATTTTTTAATACCTAATTTCTCCATTAATTTTGAAATTTTATCATTAACTTGTTCTTCCACATCCTCAATACTACTGTCATCAACGGCACCACCGATAATACCTCCGATATTCATACCCAATCCGGCTCCGCAGCCCAGTGCCGCGGCTGTAGTTATACCTGTCGCAGCAATCGCTGCCAATCCGCCTGAAAGTACAACAATTCCAGCAGCTGCGGCACCTAAGAGCCCGCCGCCGACTATTCCTTTAATCGCGCCTCCATCACCGCAAAAATTGACCGTATCGCTTTTTAATTGCTTTATACAATTTTTGGATTTACAGGGATTCTCATTTTTATTATTTTTTAGACCACTAAAAGCATAACCTCTTGAAGAAATCGGATTAATTTTCATATTTTCCCCTTTTTGATAGACTTAACACCCTAATATAATTAATTTACCACTGCTTAAAAATCTCGGCAATAGGTTAATATTACAATATTTACAAAAATTTACCCGATTACTATTAACAATTCTTTACGAAAAACGCAATTTTTTGTACCCTATTTTTTTTTATTGTAATATATTGATACTAAAGTTATTAACAGGAAAAGGCTAGTGGCAAAGTTATTAAAAATAAAAAAGGAAGATAAAACAAGAGTTCAGGTTAAAGCTCCGATTGTTGAAGCGCTAAAATCGGCGTGGGAAAATCCCACATACCAATTCCATATCCCGGGGCATACGAAAGGGCGTGCTATTTTTGACGATTTTAAACATCTAACAGGAACAAAAGTCTTATCTCTTGATACAACTGATGAATTTGACAATCTAGGAACACTTCATCCGGCGACAGGGCCAATAAAAGAAGCACAAGACTTAGCAGCCCAAGCATTTGGTGCCCAAAAAACTTTTTTTCTCTTAAACGGCTCAACGGTCGGCAACCTTGCAATGGCTCTTGGATGTACTAAAAAAGGGAATAAAGTTCTTGTAAACAGAAACTGCCACCGTTCTATTCTTACAGGGCTGATACTATCAGGAGCTGAACCAATCTGGGCTATACCAAAGCAGGTTGACGGATGGTCTATTTGGGGAAGTATATCTCCTCAAGATATCGAAGAATCCCTAAAAGCCCACAATGATATATCTTTAGTCTGGATTACAAACCCAACATACGAAGGGGTCGTATCTGATATAAAATCAATCTCTGCAATATGTAAGCGCTATAATGTTCCTTTAATAGTTGATGAAGCTCATGGATGTTTATGGAACTTTAGCAGCCAGCTGCCTGAAACAGCTCTAAAATTAGGCGCTGATGCAGTTTTGCATTCATTGCATAAAACAGGCGGAAGTATGAGTCAGAGTTCAATGCTGCATATTGCTAAAAATTCTTTAATCGACCCGGAAGCAGTTGCAAAAACTCTTAAGCTGTTACATACAACCAGCCCGTCAATGCTTCTCCTCGCAAGTCTTGACGCCGCTAGAGCAAATCTTGTAAGTACAAAAGGTAAAAAACTTATTACAAGAATGATTAAGAATGCAAAATATTTAAGAAAACGCATTGACTCAATGGACAAAATACAGCAGTTAAAACCAGATTTCGGCTTCTTAACAGATGTTACAAAAGTTTTTGTAAGAATGGACGGAATATCAGGGAAAAGACTGGAAACTATTCTTGAAGTAGATTTTAACATAGAAGTTGAATCCGCCTCCGATGTTGGGGTTTTATTACTAATCAATCAAGGAAACACTTTTAACGATGTTAAGTATCTTGCCGATTCACTTGAAAAAATTTCAAAAACAAATTACACCGATTTATATTATTTAGAAAACAGGAAGCACATGCCGCTTGTTGTACCGCAAATCAAAATGAGCCCGCGCGATGCGTTTTTCGCATCAAAAGAAACCGTATCTAAGCACGATTCAATAGGCAGAATTGCAGCAGAAGTAATTGCGGAATGCCCGCCGGGTATTTCTATCCTGCTCCCTGGTGAAATAATACGAGAAGAGCATCTGCCTTACCTTAAAGATTACGATTTTATTGATGTTGTTAAAGAGTGCTGATGGAAAAAGGGTTGTTTATAACATTTGAAGGTGCAGACGGCTGCGGCAAAACTACCCAGCTTAATCTTCTTGCAGATTTTTTAAAAAAATCAAGAGATGTAATAATAACAAGAGAACCCGGCGCAAAAGGTCTAGGTGAAAAATTAAGAGAAATCCTTTTAAATTATGATGGTGAGATCGCGCCAAAGTGTGAATCTTTTTTATTTCTTGCAGATCGCGCTCAGCATATTGAACAAATAGTTAAGCCTGCAATTAATTCAGGGAAAATTGTACTATGCGACCGTCATACGGATTCTACAGCCGCATACCAGGGGTATGGACGGGGGCTGGATCTTAAAGAAATCCATTATCTTAATAATCTTGCAACCGGCGGACTAAAACCCGATTTAACAATTGTTTTTGATATTGATATTGATACCTCTATGACACGTGTTGGAGTACAAAAAGACAGAATGGAATCTGCCGGAATTGAGTTTTTTAACAGAGTAAGAAATGGTTATCTTGAAATTGCAAAACTTGAACCTAATCGAGTAAAAGTCATAGATGCCTCAAAAAGTATAGATGAAGTTTTTAATAATTTGCTTGACATAATAAAACCATTCTTACTGCATTAAATTATTAAGTATGCTTTTCTTTTAGAAATTATTTATTAAGTTTTGTAAAAGCAATTTTTATAGCTAAAACTATTGCTCAGACTGATTAATCACAACTGGACATTTTTGCGGTTGGCAATTTTTCTCTATAAAAACACTTTATTAATACATCATACACGATAGGGAATAAAAAAGGAGAGAAAAAAAGAATGAGTATTTCAACACAGGGAATTGCCGAATATCTGCCGATATACAAAAATGAAGTTTCCCCGCATGAAGTTAAAAAGCCGGAAACAGAAACCAGCTGTTTTTTAGACTGGTTAAACGATAAAGACAAAGTATGTACAGACGGAAAAGACGATGGCTCACTATCTCTTAGCGAAGGGATTGAGAGTTTTGGGAAAGGGTTTTTAGGCGGATTAATCAAAGATATTATAAATCATCCAAAGGAAACAATTATTGGTCTTGGTGTAAGCTTAGGTCTTATTGGATTAACTGGAGGAGCTATACTACCAGCTATGACTGCACTAGGCGGAGTTTTGGGTGCCGGCATCATCGGTGCCGGTATTTACGGCTATGCCTCATCTGAAAACGATGCTGATGCTAAGCGCAGCTTAGAAACAGCAGGGAAAGGCACTCTAACAACCTTCTTATCGATAATTGGAATGAGACCGGCGCTTAATGCAGCAGCAAAAGCAGGAGTCAACTCAGCACAAGGAGCCAAGGATTTAAGCATTGGTAAGGTGATTCTTCAAACTTTTAAATCTATTCCTGAATCATTAAAAATGAGCGGATTAAACGCAAAAGGGAATATCCTGACCTGGACAACCAAAACTATTCATGCCCACTCAAATGCATTACAAGGTGCCGATACATATATGAGCAAACCTAATGATGTACAAGCTTATAGGTTTAATCCAAACGGTACGCCAGATGAAATTCTTACTAATAATCCGGGCGTATTTAGAGGGGCAGATGGCAAGTACTATGTACCAAACAAACACAGCCCTAACGAACCTTATTTAATAGACCCCTCAAAAGAACAAATGGTTATGCTTTACGGCGGAGATGATATGGCAGTATGTGACGGAGCAATTTTCAAAGGCTCCTACGTAAATCAAGCAGCATTTAAAGCTAATGGTACAAAAGCTTATGTAGATCCAACAAAAGTAGAATACGGACAAGTAATTAATGTTACTAAGCAAGCACCCGGAGCTTTTAAAATATTACCCGAAGGAACAAAAATAAAAACTCTTGAAGGTCTACGAACCGTAAAAGAAGGAGAAATCGTTGCTCTTGATCATGCAGGAAACCCTTATGCAACGACTGTCCCAAATATACTTAAGCGAAATACTAATTTTACACCAGATGGATTGACACGCCTTCACAGCTTCGACCCCGTCAGTACAGAACTAGCAATGCATCCGAACGGAACTTTAAGCAAGATTCCTGAGCCGCTGAGAAAAGACGCTGTTGAACTTGTTTTAAAAGACCGCAATTATGTCGCTAACTTGAAACGTATTAATAATGAAAAAACCAGAGTCAAGTTATGGGAACGCGGACTTAACGGTTTCGGTGAAGGCTATGTAAAAATGGAGTTACTAAACAAACACGGAATAACACTTGAAATTATACCTAATGACTATAATGGTATCCCTATTTTTACCGGCAGATATATACAAAATGGACAGGTATTGCAAGCCCCTGCTGAGTATAGAAATTTAAACTATTGGAAATTTGTTGACTTAAAAATAGAAGAATTAGGTCAATCATTAGCTGCAAAATAAGTTAAATTAATATTTAAATACAATTATAGCGGAAATCATAATAAAGGTTTCCGCTATACTACTATATAAATTTATTCATCTTGCCTTAGCAAAAAGTGCAGAGTATAATTTTTATATGAAGTTGATAAAGATTGCTTTTACACTACTCTTTTTAATGCTGTCTGCAGTTCCGGCGCATGCAATAAAGATAGGGCTTTTAACAGACTCTAACCGTGCGTATATCGGAGCTTCTGAGCAGGCAGAAGTTATTGATGTGAGAACTAATAAACTGCTTTTTACAATGACTAAAATGAAAGGGTATGATTTTCGGACAAACGGCAGAAATATAACCGTAAAAATCGCCGGTAAATGGACTAAGCTGCCTACAGATAATGTTGTTATAAAAACCGCGCCTGAAGGATTTCTAACAGTTAAAAGAAAATGGTACCGGGGATTTTTTAGAATAACAAATACAGGTGCCGGGCTTACCGTAATCAACGATATTGAACTTGAAAAATATCTTCTAGGGGTTGTGCCTGCTGAAATGCCTTCAAGCTGGGAACTGGATGCACAAAAAGCCCAGGCTATTGCAGCAAGAAGCTATGCAGTAGCAAATATGGGCAAGCGCGCAAAATACGGTTATGATCTTAACGATACAGAATCCGATCAAGTATATAATGGCGCCTCTGCAGAAACAGCCCAAACAAACAACGCAGTTGAAGCCACCAAAGGTATTGTTCTTGTTAGCAACAACAAAGTTATCCCCGCCTATTACTCTGCATCAGCTGGAGGAAGAACTCTTACAGCAAAAGAAGTCTGGAATATGGATGTCGCCTTCACCCGTTCTGTACCCTCTTATGATGATAATGTAAAGAAAAAGGGGCATGGAGTAGGCATGTCTCAGCATGGTGCAAATAATTTAGCAAAATTAGGCTACAATAGTTATCAAATCTTAAAATATTTTTACGCTAATACTCAATTTGCAAGACTAAATCCAGAAGCCTATAAATAAGATATATCAGCGTTTTATAGCCCGCTTAGGCTATATTTTAGTAGACACGGTGTTTTATAAGAAAAAAAGCTTGCCAAATCCATAAATATGTGTATAATTAAGAATATCATTTATACAAATGGTTAGTGTTACACGTATTACATTGTTCAAGGAGGCTATTATGAACAAAGAAGAGTTAGTAAAAGAGATTGCTAAGAAAACCAAATTATCACAAAAAACAAGCTCTGATGTTTTATCAGCTTGGATTGACACTATTCAAAAAACTGTTTCTAAAGGTAAAAAAGTTACTCTTGTTGGTTTCGGGACTTTTGAAGCTCGCAAAAGAGCAGCTAGAACAGGCCGCAATCCAAGAACAAGCCAAGTTATTAAAATCCCGGCTAAAACAGTTCCTGCATTCTCAGCTGGTAAAAACTTCAAAGAACTTGTTAAGTAGTGTTCCTATACAAGTTTACAATTAGAATAACAAGGTGCAGATTAAGTATCAGTCCGCACCTTGTTATTTTTCCAGAAAATATTGAAGCTTTTTTATTTTTAGTATAAAATAATAATCCAAGAGGGATTTATGAGAAAAATTTTTACTTTATTTTTAACATTGAGTTTGTCTTTACCTGTGTACGCCTGGGGTTCTTCTTATCTTGATAAACAAATAAAAGATGTCCGTAATAACACTCATTACAAATCTATAAACATATACAAGTCTAACTATACAGATAATATTGATATAACAATAAAGCCTATTAAAGATTTAAAAGATCCTGGTTTAATTTCGCTGCCTTCCTATAGTAAACTAATCAGCGATAAGGATTTTGAAAAGAAACTGGCAGCAGATGAAAAAATATATAAATCAAAAGTAAAATCAAAATTAGCAAGTAAATCACATGTTGAATATTATACGGTTTATCGGATTGCAGAAAAGCTGATACGTGCAAATAATCTTGATTATGCCAATTGGCGTATTTCAATAAGAAAAACCTCTGACAAAGTTAACGCGGCTACTACAGATGGAAACTTCATCTACATCAACACTGCGTTATACGATTCTTTAAATAACAACAATGATGCTTTAGCATTCGTACTAGCGCATGAAATGTCTCATCAAATTCTCGGTCATCAAAGGCGCACCGCAGCTGTTTACGCAGCTTTTAATCGAACCGATGGTAATAATTTTGCATACATGCAGCTGCAGAAAAATTTACAAATGATGGAATACATGGCAGATGCTGAAGCTATAATTTTACTAATTAAAGCCGGATACTCTCCGACAGAAGCAATGGAAGCACTTACTCTTATCAGTTCATTATCAGGCAGTGTTATAAGCGATACCCATCCGCTCGGAGTCGACAGAGTAAAAAGCGCAAAAGAAAACTTTGCAATGGTAAACCCTGATTGGGTTTTTGAAGGAAGGGAAAATATTTACAACAGCTCTGTTCTAATTCCTAAAAAGTCCTCTGACAGAGTTTCGTTTATTATTCCGCGTGCGGAAAAAGACAAAAAGTTTTATGTCCCGGAAAACACAGTAGAGAGACTAAATCGTTTTGCGTACATAAGTTATAAAAAAGGTAATATGGTACTTGCTTCTAAGTTCTTTAAGAAACTAGGAAAACTTACAGACAACTATGTACCATATCTGTATAATTCTTATGCGGAAGAATACCTCTACAATACAACAAGTGAAAAGAAATACTATAAGAGAGCTAAAAAAGCAATAAAAAAAGCCTATAAACTTAATCCTACAGATATAAATGTCACTAAACAAATGGCAGATTTAAATAAAATTCAATTATAAATGCTTGTATAGTTGTTATTAAACGCCAGCGTGACTCATAAAAAACTTATGCGTACTGTAATAAGCGCCTGACAGTACAAAACATTATACTTCGCCGACTGTTTCGATTTCTGTGTCCTGCCCCAATTCTTCAAACGCCAGTACACGAATATTATTTATAAATTCCGCAAATACCAAAAACGCCATGTGTCTTATTTCATACGGAGCAAGAAGTATAATTTCATCAAGTTCTGCCGTCTTCGCCAGCTTATTTATCTTTTTAACAAGCCGAGAGACTTCGTCTCCATCCATTTTTACAACACCTTCATCTTCAGCGCATAATGATGCTTCATAAAAATGTGCTACTGTCTTTGATGATAATTCTATTACCTTTAAAGACTCCCCGGGTATCCTTATACTTTTTAAAATCTGTTTTGATAACGACAACCTTATTTTTTCTATTAAATGATCCTTTGACTCTTCTGATGAAAAATCATTAATCTTTTCAAATAAATAAACTATATCTTTTACCGAAACTTTTTCTCTTATTAAAGAAGCTAAAATATATTTAATTTCAGCCGCCGACATATAATCAGGATATATGTTATTAATCAAAAATGAATTATTTTCCTGGACAATTTCAAGATACTTATTAACTGCACTATAGTCAAGAATTTCATCAACTTGCTTTATTGACACAAATTCAATCGCCCTCCCTATAAACTGAACAGGAGACAACTTGTTTACCCAAAAATCACGCGCAGTCACTTCATCTATCCATAAAATATCCTTGCCGGTTATTTCATCCTTACTATGAATATCGTTCTTTTTCTTTTTATACCCATCAAGTTCTTCTTTAAATATACAAACTTTACCAGGAAATACATTTGCCCTGAAAATTTCAATCCCATGCAGCACAATATTAAACTCATTTGCTTCAAGAGGATCTTCATTTGAAAATACAATATTCGGTATAACGTATCCTAGTGCATCTGCTAAATTCTGTCTAACTTTTACAGTTTCAGCCAAAAGATTTTCTTCAGTATCCTGAATTACTGTTTCTATTAGTTCATCTGCTAAATTAATTACAAATTTATCCTGTGATAGCGATGAATACATATTTTCAGGAGATATTTCCTTTATCAAAGACAGCTTTAAAAAGTCAAGCCTGTTCATTTCATCTGATAACTGTTTATTTAACAGTTCTTTTTCTTTTAATGTAAAAGCATCATTATCTAACTGATATTTTATCTTTGATATAAGCTCTTTTTGTTCTTTAATTTTTACTTGCAGCTCTTTACAGGTAGCATACGGAGAAAGCGAGGATGCAAACATTTTTTCCATCTGATTTTTGAAGCTTTTAATTTTGACAACATCATCAAATTCATGAGTCTCTTCATCTTCTTTAGGGCGCATAAAAATACAATCAAAATAAATTCCGCCTTTTTTTTCAACCTCATGCATGCCATACAAATCCCAGCCGGCGGAAGACATTTCATTAAGCAAATCTTCCAGCTCTTGTCTTTCTTCCAGCAATGCCGATTTTATCATATATTGCATTTTTTGTCTAAACATCACTATTTGCCTTTATTTTATAACTTTATATATTAAAATTTCCCCTTCAGGAAGGCTTGATGAAAAAGTAAACGCCTTTTCACAATATTCAACAGCCGTTTTGGTTTTATTTTCATCGTTTGAATAAATAGTACAAAGGGTATCACCTGATTTAACAAATTCCCCGGACTTTTTATTCAAATACACTCCAACCCCGTAATCAATTTCATCAGTCTTTTTTTCCCTGCCGGCGCCTAATAGTTTACACCCATACGCAACCTTCAGGGCATCAATTCGTGAGACATAACCATCTGTATGCGCTTTCATTTTATATGTATATTTTACCTTCGGAAATTTAGAATAATCATCAATAACCTCGGAATTGCCGCCTTGTGCATCAATTAATTCTCTGAATTTTTCAAGAGCCTTGCCTGAAGATATAATTTCTTTAACAAAAGATTTGGCACTTTCTATATCAGAATACTTCTCCAATTGTACAAGCGAAAGTGCTGCAATGTCATAAGTTAATTCAGCAATATCACCTTCTGTTATATTACCTTTCAAAAACTCAATTGCTTCAATAATTTCTAGAGAATTGCCAACCGCACGCCCAAGTGGCTCATCCATAGAAGTTATAACTGCTGTTATATTTTTGTTAAGCTTCTTACCAATTTTAACCATTATCTCTGAAAGCTTAACTGCATCATCAGGGGTTTTCATAAAGGCTCCTGATCCGTATTTAACATCAAGGATTATATTATCAGCACCTGATGCAATTTTTTTAGATACAACAGAGGACGCTATAAGAGGTCTGCTATCGACAGTTGCAGTAACATCCCTTAATGCATACAATTTGCCGTCCGCCGGAGTAAGCTTTTGGGTCTGGGCGCCTATTGCTACACCTATCTTTTTGACCTGACTAATCATTTCTTGTATAGATAACTTTGTATTAAACCCTGGGATCGACTCCAGTTTATCAATAGTCCCGCCGGTGTGCCCAAGTCCTTTACCTGATAGCTTTGCAACAGGAACACCACAGGCGGCGAGGAGCGGGATTAAGGTGATTGTAACTTTATCACCGACTCCGCCGGTTGAGTGTTTATCAATAACTTGTGCTGCTAAGTCTCCCAGATCTATAACCTCACCTGAACGAACCATTGCATCCGTCAAATATGCCGTCTCAGTATCGGTCATTCCTTGAAAATAAACAGCCATAAGCCACGCACTAACCTGATAATCAGCAGCTGTTCCATCCATTAAAGAATTAATTAAAAAATCAATCTCCTCTTTTGAATGCTCCTTACCTTGTTTTTTCGCCTCTATTATATCTATTATTCTCACTAATTTTTAATTCCTTTTAATCTTTCAATAACTATATCGGTAATATCTACACCGCCGCAAAATACAGCTTTTATATCAATAACTGCATCCAATTTTTGCTCAGCCATAACTATTTTAGCGACATTTTGGATTTTTGTAAAAACTTCTTTTTCTTTACCTACACGATACTTAATATATGCCTCTTCTTTTGCTTTATATTCATTAGCAATTCTATCTTTAAACGCTTGTTTTTTTACTGGAGTATCAATAGATTTAAATTCTTTTTCTTTATCCATCAAATATTGCTGAAGTTCCATTCCCTTTGCATCCAGCTCTTTTGCTATAGACTTAGCAGTATCATAGTTTGCAATTACTTTTTCGTAATTGATATACCCCAAGCCTTCTGCAAATGCAGGAGCAGTTAATAGCCCCATTAGTGCGATAAGCGCAAACAATTTAATTCTTTTCATATATAAACCTCCTTAAATTAGTAGTACATTAAATCACCTACACCGAACGTGAAGTACCCGTTAGGTGAGCCATATTCACCTGAATTTGTAAGCGGAATACCGTAATCAATAGACATCGGTCCAACGCCTGGAACATAAACTTTTAATCCTACACCAGCTGTAATTGCATATAGAGGTCGATCATACAATGTAGAAGCAATTGTTGGATCAAATATTTTACCTGCATCAACAAAGAAAGCCAATCTTACATTATCAAAGAACTTAAATTTAAGCCTATCAAAAAACGGTATTGGAGTTGTCAGTTCAACAGACCCCATAATATAGGATTCACCAGTACCTACACCGTTAATCTTAAAACCTCTGATAGAATATGGACCGCCCAATTTATATGCCATCACCTCAGGCATTTCATCTCCGTGTATTTTCAACCCTCCGCGGGCAGTAAATGATAATGCTGATTTTTTAAGTATAGGAATGTATTTCTTAACCATACCAGAAAGTCTGCCGTTCGTCTTTTCAAAATCAGTCAGACCTAAAGCTTCATCAAATCTCACAGACGCTAAAACCCCGTTTCTTGGGTTCATATTGGTATCCCGTGAATCATAAATTAATCCTGGCGATATATTAAAGAATGCGCCGTCTGCTAATTCTTCAGCTCGTCTTGATATTGGAATATTATTTGCTGCATACATAGATGCAATTTGATCTGCAGCACCTTCTTTTAAGCTTATATTTTCTACTCCTAGAGTAAATGTACTTTGTAAATGTTCATTAAATTTCAAACGATGATAAGTGGTAGCTTCTACACCAAGCCTTTGTTCTATAGCAAGCGGAACCTGATAGCTGCCTAAGTCTCTAAAGAATACACGGCTCATCAGTGATGTATCCGCATTTAAGAAATACGGTTCAAAAAAGCTTAACTCTGCCTGAAAATTCATATGATCCTTAATTGACGCATCACTCATAAGGACACCAGAACCTACCATCCCCGATAAGGACACTCTCTGATTTAATCCTCTAAAGTTATTATCAGCAATCCCTAATGAGCCAAATACACCGGTTATAGAATCCAAGCCTCCGCCAATTGATACAGACGCCGTTCTTTGTTCCTTTAAGACTATAGTAACATCATACAAGTCAGGATTTTCCTCGCTCACATCAACTTGTCTATTGACATCCTTGAAGGACTGGGTTGAATATAGTTTAACCAAATCTTGTTTTATAAGATTTTCATTGTACACAGTGCCCGGCTCTGTCAAAATATTACGTTCAACAACATAATCCTTTGTCTTTTCATTTCCAACAATCATGATTTTATTGATTCGCCCCTCGTTTATTCTTATATTAAGAACACCGTCTGGGTCATCATAAAACGAATCAATACGTGCTAAAATATAACCTTTTGAGTAATATTTATCATTAATTTTTTCAATAGCTTCATTTATAGTTGTAATGTTTTGGGGTTTACCTTTTAAAGGCAGCAAATACGGCATTAACTCCTCTGTTGCAACAACCGTATTACCTTCTATTGTGAAATCTGTTACCGGGATATTCTCTTCAAGAAGAATTTTTAATGTAACAGTATCATCAGCAGAGCGAATTGGTATTGCTTTCATATTGTCAGTAAAATACCCCATATTGAATATTTTTGACAAATCCTGCTGCAGCAACTCCTCATCATACACGTCGCCCTTCTTTAACTGCATTACATTTTTTATATTCTCAGGGCGGATAATATTAGACCCTAAAATTTCTATATCTTTTATATATACAGTATTAAACTCTACAGGTTGAACAGGAGTCTCAATATTTATTGTGCTTTTCTCTTCTAATTCTGATGTATCGACGGTATTCGCCGCTTCTTCTGCACAAACAGGCGGGAGTGCACTTAATAACAATCCCAAAATAGTTATAAATACTTTCTTTGAATACTTTTTATTCAAGAATCCTATACTCACCTAGCTATCTTACAAAATGATATCATAAATATATTTCTGAATAAAGTAGGAAAAAATTTTTTTTTATCGTAAAATCATAAAATCATGATTGGTATAGATATTGAAGATAATTCAAGATTTGAAAACAAGCCTGAAGAGTTTTATCAAAGACTCTTTACAAACGATGAAATTGAATATTGCCGCTCTAAAAGAAATCCGGCTCCGCATTTTGCAGCAAGATTTTGTGCAAAAGAAGCTGTATTCAAAGCTCTATCTTCTCTTAATATAAATATACATTCATACAAGTCAATTGAAATTCTGAAAAAAGAAAATGGTGCAGTATACGTTAAACTGCCGAAAAATATTAACAAATCTATAAACTTAAGTATTTCCCACGAAAAAGATAAATCAATTGCTATTGCAATGATTCAAGTTTAAAATCTAAAAAATACTTAATTTTTCTTCGCATCTAACTGATAAATATCAAGTTTGCTTTCAATAGCTTCCGGCGGCATATAGTTCAGTAAATAATTTACAGCTTCCCTTGGGGTATCCGCAATATAATATATTTCACGGCTTTTTTCTTTTGCAAATTTTTCCGATATTATGACTTCAAAAAATTCATTTAATTTTGTATAAAATCCATTTGTATTCAAAAGAACAATTGCTTTTTTATTATACCCCAGCTGTTTCTGTACAATCATCTCGGAAAGCTCCTCTAACGTACCAAACCCGCCAGGCAGAGCAATTATTGCATCAGATAGATTATCAAGTTTTGCTTTCCTCTCCCGCATTCCTTCTGTTACATAAAACTCATCACACGCCTCTTCTTTGCTTACACAAAGTTTGTACAGCTTCTCAGGCATAACACCCGTCACTTTTGCTCCATTTTCTTTTGCAGAAGAAGCCGCCGCCCACATTAATCCCAGATTACTGCCGCCATATACAATATCAAAGCCGGCTTGAGCTATTAATTTACCCAATTCATCTGCGTCTAAAAAATATGATTTATCCAAGATGGATGACGAGGAGGCAAATACGCAAACTTTTTTTATCATCTAAAAATTTCCTCCTACCAAATAATAATATGAACAGCAGCAGCCTGTACCATTTACTGCACAGTCTGCTTTTATCTCATCATGTGACTTTCCTGCACATAACGGCTCAATCTTATCTGTATAAATATTTATACCAAATACATCTTTACCCCAGCGATTTGGACCTTTCTTGCCATTTATATCATAAAACATAACTCCGACTCTATTATCAGGTTTACCCTGCCCCCACTTAAACCCTATAACATTATCTTCACCAACAGCATATACACTTTGGAAATTACCAATTCCAGATGCGGAACGACCGTTCATATATTTAATCTTGTATGAGTCTATTTTTTCATACTCGGAATCAGAAATTGATTTCATTATATAATCCTCAACTTCAGCATACGATGAAGCGCCATAAACTTTTACAGCAGAAAATGCATGGTTTATTCTATCCTGCAGAGCCCTCCACTCTAATACACGCGAAGCTTGTCTCGTATCATCAATCGAAAATGGCACAATCAAACACCCAACAATAATAAGTATTACTGCTAATATACTGATTTCTATAATAGTAAATCCTTTTTTTAACATAATTTACTCTCCTTACGCCATATCTAAACGTCTTTTCTCATTTATCAGCGTATCCCAAATCCACTCCGGCACAAAATTTTTTCCTAATATAATCTGCCCATTCATAATATTTGGAGCATGAAAATCAGAGCCGCCTGTTACTATAAGTCCGAGCTCCTCTGCCATTGATGAAAAATATTCTACTATAGCCGGAGAATGCTTTCTATGATAAGCTTCTATTCCGCGCAAGCCATAATTCATTAGTTCTTTTATAAGCTTTTCCGCAATATCAATATCATAAGGATGTGCAATTACCGGCACGCCTCCGCTATCATAAATAATTTCAACAGCATCAAACGGGGAAACTGTCTTACGCTCAACATACACAGGCGACGCCTTATGAATATATTTGTTATAGGCTTCAATAACCCCGCTTGTCCCTCCTGCATTTGTTATCGCTTTTGCAATATGCGGACGACCTATACTGCCGCCTTCTGCAACCATTTTCTTTATATCTTCCAGTGAAATTTTTATTCCTTCCTTTTTAGCCAGAAGTCTTATTATTTCTTTTGTCTGTTTTAATCGTGCATGCTGCTGGCTTCTTAACATAGCAATAAAATCGGAATTATTTACATCTGGGAAATATCCCAATATATGAACCTCATAATCTTTATATAAAGTATTAACCTCTAGTCCGGGAATAATTTTCAAGTTTATATTATTATCTTCTATATATTTTTTTGCGACATCATATGATAATACATTATCGTGATCCGTTAAAGCAATAGCTTCCAGCCCTGTTTCAACTGCTAAATCAACTATTTTTTCAGGAGCATATACACCATCTGAATAATATGTATGAATATGAAAATCAGCCTTCATTTTCACCGCCTGAGCCGCGTAATTCAGAAGTATCATCTTTATACAACTCATTAATTCTTTTTATAGAAATTGTTTTTTTATCATCAAAACACGCAACTACTGCATTAACCTGCAAAACCTTCGCCGGAGCAACCTCGTACCTAACAGGATACGGTGTAAGAAAGCGGTTTATAGATATTTCATAATCCATACCGATTACACTGTCTGCACTTCCGCAAAATCCTGCGTCAGTAATATACCCCATACCATTTATTATTTTTTCATCTGCAGTTTGAACATGGGTATGCGTTCCAGCAAATAAAGTCACACCTTTTTCACTCAAGAATCTACCTATTGCAATTTTTTCAGCAGTGGCTTCGGCATGAAAATCTACAATTATATAATCAACATCCTTTTTGATTTTTTCTATTTCATCTGCCAAACACTCCAGCGGAGAATTAATAGGAGGCATAAAAACTTGTCCTAATGCATTAAGAACAGCAATCCTTTTATCTGCCTTTTCAAATATTCTACATCCGCACCCGATTGTATAGTTCGGATAATTTATCGGACGAACAAGAATATTATCTGCTGCAATATAATCAAATATCTCTTTTTTATCAAAAATATGATTACCAGCAGTAAAGCAATCAATACCATATGACAAAAGTTCATCATAATTCTTTTTAGTAAGCCCAAAACCGTGCGAGGCATTTTCAACATTTGCGACAACAAAATCTGGTTTTTCTTCTCCGCATAAAGATGACAAAAATTTATGTACAGCCATACGCCCGGGGCGCCCGGTTATATCTCCTAAAAATAGTACTTTGAAACTTTTGTTTATCATTTGTTTTATTTTGCTATTTCGGTTGTTCTGAATTCTCTTACAACAGTAACTTTTATTTGACCGGGATAATCCAATTCATTTTCTATCTTGTTAGCTATATCTCTTGCAAGTTTTTGAGAAGCTAAGTCGTCAAACATTTCTGATTGTACAATAACTCTGACCTCCCGACCGGCTTGGACAGCAAAAGATTGTTTTATACCATCATAACTGTTTACAATTTCTTCTATTTTTTGTAAACGTTTTATGTAAATTTCAAGAGTATCACGTCTTGCACCAGGTCTTGAAGCAGAAATCGCATCAGCAAGTTTTACTAAAACCGCTTCTACGGTATTAGCCGTAACCCCATCATGATGAGCCTCAATAGCATGGATAATTTCCGGCTTTTCGCCGTAACGTTTTGCAAGTTCTACTCCAAGCTCAATATGAGTACCCTCCTGGGTTTGATCAACTGCTTTACCTATATCGTGCAGCAGTCCGGCGCGTTTTGCCACATATACATTTGCACCAAGCTCTGCTGCCAGCATGCCTGCTATATGACCAACTTCCAAGGAGTGTTTAAGTACATTTTGCCCGTAGCTTGTTCTGTAATATAATCTGCCCAGATTTTTTATAAGTTCTTTATTCAATCCGATTATACCAACATCAAGAGCGGCATTCTCTCCTTCTTCCAGAATTTTTTTATCTATTTCTTCTTTTGCTTTTTCAACCATTTCTTCAATTCTGACCGGGTGAATTCTACCATCTTGAATAAGTTTTTCCAAGGCGAGCTTTGCGACTTCACGTCTTACGGGGTCAAACGAGGAAAGAACAACCGCTTCAGGGGTATCGTCAATTATAAGATCAACACCTGTCAATGTTTCAAGGGTTCTTATATTTCTTCCTTCTCTTCCAATTATTCTGCCTTTCATTTCATCATTCGGAAGTGATACAACAGAAACAGTAGATTCAACAACCTGCTCTATCATACATCTTTGCATTGTTGTAGAAAGAATTTCTTTTGATTTTTCAACAGCTGCATCTCTTATTTTAGCTTCATTTTCTTTTATAAGCTGCATTTGCTCCTGCGCTAAATCAGTTTTTAGCTGATCAAGAAACATCTTTTTTGCTTCTTCTGTAGATAGTCCGCTGATTCTTTCTAATTCAGAGGTTTGTTTTTGAATTATTTCAGCTAATAAATCCTCTTTATCAATAATTTGGTCTTTAAGCTTTTCTAATTCTGCTTCTTTATCCGTAACTTCCTGAATTTTGTTTTCTAAAAAGTCTTCTCTTTTAATAAGTTTGTTTTCTAAAGCTGAAAGTTCTCTTCTTCTTTCTCTTTCATCTTCTTTAATTTGTTCACTCTCTGCTTGCAAAGCCTCTTTTGCTTTTATTAAAGCTTCTTTGTGAATAATTGCCTCTTTTTGGGCTAAGTCTGCTTTGCTCTGTTCTGCCATTGCTACAACATTGTTATACCTTACCTGCTGCACTACCACAAATATTAAAAGCACAACACATACAATAGCGGCGGTGATTGTTAATATCATTACCTGCACCTTGTCCTTTTCTATTTTTTTTATCTATACGCAACTATTCGGTACATATAACCTACCGAAACATTATTTAAAATTTTTTAAACAACTTCATCGCATATATTTATCAAAAATTTTTCTACTACATCTAATTTTATAATATCATGTAAAATTCATTTTGTATAGGACAAAATTATTTTTTTGATATAATAACATTATGGAGCGCTTTTATTTCAAGAATACTTTTAGTTACAAATTGCTGCTTACACTCAGGGAGTACTTAACTGTTTTTCTTTCAACACTCGGTCACATTGTTATGATGATGGGAAGTGTGTTAAAGAGGGTTTCCAAACTGGATATTGATTTCCAAGAACTTATGTATCAATGTTCCAGATTTGGAGTAAGCTCTCTGCCTATAACACTTTCTATTGTCGGAATGTCTTCTATAATTGTTGCAACCCAAATTGCCGGAGAAATGATTAAGCAAGGCGGCGGAAACTATGTAGGAATGTTTGTTGCAATATTACTTGTCCGAGAAGAAGCTGTGATAATGTCAGGCTTTGCTATTATATATATGATTGGTTCCTCTCTGGCTTCTGAAATAGCGACTATGAAAGTAACCGATCAAATTGACGCAATACAGGTGCTAAAAGTTGATCCGATAAAATACTTATTTGTCCCAAGGATTTTAGCCGGGATAATTATGATGCCGCTGGTTGTTATTGTTGCAACTCTTTTTGGTATCGTTGGAGGTGCGGTTGCTTCAAATCTGTCAAGCGGTCTTTCTTACCGTGCTTTTTTTGATTCAGTATGGTTCGGACTTTTTGTACGGGATATCTACATAAGTATTTTTAAAGCTGCGGTCTTTGGATTTGTTATTTCTCTTATCAGCTGTACATTTGGTTACTACGCAAAAGGCGGCGCTAAAGGTGTAGGAGACGCGACTACTGATGCTGTTGTCTGGTCTTTTATTGCAATTGTTTTTATTGATATGATTTTTGCTATAGCATTTTTCTTTTGAACAAGGTGGTTTTATGGGTATACAAGTTAAAAATTTAATAAAAGAATTTGATAAAAAAAGAGTTATTGATGATATATCATTCAATGTAAATGACGGTGAAATATTAGCAATAGTCGGCTTCAGCGGTTCTGGGAAAAGTACTGTGCTCAAGCTTATCAGCGGACTTATTACTCCAGATTCCGGCGATATTATTACAACAGGCGACATTGCCATGGTTTTTCAATATTCTGCGCTTTTTGACTCACTTAACGTTTTTGATAACATCTCTTTTGCGCTGGTTGAAAGGAAAGATTTAAGAAAAAAATTTTCAAAAGAAGATTTAAAAAGAATAGTTAGAGAAAAACTGGCGCTTGTTGGTCTTAGCGGAATTGAAGACAAGTTTCCATCTGAATTATCAGGCGGTATGCAAAAACGCGTAAGTTTTGCCCGCGCTATAGTTACCGAACCTCAAATTATTCTGTACGACGAGCCGACAGCAGGGCTTGATCCTATATCATCCACTCTGATTGAAGATTATATCGTAAGACTAAAAAATGAAACAAACGCCGCCTCTATTGTTGTAACCCACCAGATGTCAACAATAAAGCGTACAGCAGATAAAGTTATAATGTTATATAACGGGAAGATTGTTTTCACCGGCACGCCGGAAGAACTGCAAAAAGAAGAAACACCCTATACTAAACAGTTCGTTAATGCAGACTTAGACGGACCAATGAAAATGTTTGCAGAATAGCTTTTTTTTGATACAATTATAAGAAAATGAGGGCAGAATGAAGGTTTCATCATCAATAAAAGTAGGAATACTGGCACTTGTAGCATTAACTATATTTTTTATAACTATTTTGTGGGTAAAAGGTCGTTCTTTCTCTTCTGCCGAACGTATTGAAATACAAT
The DNA here is from genome assembly GCA_944326905.1 of Candidatus Gastranaerophilales bacterium. GTDB lineage: Bacteria > Cyanobacteriota > Vampirovibrionia > Gastranaerophilales > Gastranaerophilaceae > CALUTH01. Next base: position 5,805 of record CALVFU010000002.1, on the reverse strand, counting down.
TCAAAGATGTAAATGGTATGCGCCCAGGCTCCGGCGTTCAGCTAATGGGATTTAGAGTAGGGCAAGTTGAAGAAATCACTCCTGTTGTTGATGGTTCTAACAGCTATGTAAAACTTAAGTTTGTTATTACTAATCCAAACATAACTATCCCAAAAGCTTCTACCATATCTATCCAGCAATCCGGACTTATAGGAGAACAGTTTCTTGAAATAACCCCGCCAAGTCACAAAACTATTTTTCTTCCTGTAGCAAACAAAGATGTATTGCCGGCAGAAGTTCCTGTTGAAATTAAGCTTGATTCAAAGTATTTCGATGTAGGAACAGTAAAAAAATCGCAAATTATAACCGCTCAGCTTGTGCCTCTTAAATTTAAAGAAGATATAAAAACGCCTTACGCATATAAAATAAGTTATGTGGTTGATATGCCCGGACTGATTTTGCCGGAATTTATGACAGGGAAAATTGTAACAATAAACGGAAAGAAAAAACTAAGAATATTTCCACGTGACAATGCCCCTATTCCTTATCCTAACCAAACATCACCATATACAATCATCGAGCCGATGAGAATCGCTGATTTTATGGAACTTCAATACGAAGCAGCTGAAGGACTTACTGAAACAAACAGAATTATTAATGAATTATTCAATGATGCAATGGTTGCAAATCTTAAACAGTCTGTAACAAACTTCAAAGCTCTTACAGCACAAGCAACCACAACTCTTAGCAAAGCTGAAATCTTAATTGAATCTTCTAATAAAGATCTCGATATCCTTATGGATATGATGGAAGATGTAACAGCAAACTTTAACAAGCTTGCTGTTAATATAAACGGAATTATAGGTGACGAAAACTTTAAACCGGCACTTTATGATATGACAGAAGCTGTTACGAAACTTTCGAATAGTGTTTCGCCAATACTAAGTTCTATTGACAATGAAGCGTTTGCAAGCGACCTCAATGCAGTTATGCACAACTTAAACGAAATATCTCAATCCATTAATTCAATGACAAGTGATGAAAATGTTAAAAACAAAATAATGACAAGTATTGATAATGTTAATATTTCACTTGCAAAACTTAATATTGCATTAGACTCTTTAAACAGCTGCGCAAAAGATGGAAACCAAACGAACCTGCAGCAAATAATTACAGACACCTCCGTCTCTGTATCAAACTTAAAAAAATTCTCTGAAAAACTAAATAAGCGTTTCTTACTATTTAGACTAATGTTCTAAGACACGTAATAAAATATTTCTTAATAATCTATTGAAATATATATTGTTTAACATACTATTAATAATATAACGGGATTATTAAGGAGTATATCATATGAGAATATCCGGGATACGGAATAACAGCATCCTTGGCAATAAACATACTAAAACCCAAAGTCCAAGTAAACAACGAAATAATACCTGCTGCTCAAGTAATACCTTTAAGTCGCTCTCTCCAAGCAAAGTTTCAAAATTAGCATACTCTTCACTGTTTTCACTATCACTTATATCAGGTGTATTAATAAATACCGCAATTCTTCAAAACAACAACAGCACAAAGAAAACTCAAACTGAATATCAGACTAAAGCCCAAGCTCCAAATTTATATATTGACATGTGGGGAAGACAGTGGGCGCCATATAGTGAATATACCTATTTAAAGAATGAAGCAGACGAAGCAAAAGAAAAGGCAAACGAGCTAAAAGAACAATATCAAACGATCAAGCAAGTTTTAAATGAAGTTGAATCAAAAGAATCTAAAATCGACGATATATACGAGCCTTTAAAAAAAAATTTGGAGACAGAAACTGAACGCATTGAATACTTTAATCAAAGAATAGAATATTTTTCTCAAAAACTTATAGAAGAAGGCGAGTATATCGGAGGTAATTTTTTAGGGGCACTTATTGTATCTTTCCTAATCACACACGGAATAGCCGCTATTGTAAGCATTGAAAAAAAGAAAAATAAACAAAACCCTGATGCTAATAATCAGAATAATACCGCCGCAATGCTTGATAAAAACAGGACTAAAAAATTGTACTAAGGATAAATTAATGAATATAAAACCCATTTCTTACAGCAATCAAACATTTAAATCTGCGAAACCAAATATGAAAATAACAAAAACTGCATATTCAGCACTATTTGCTCTTTCTCTAATATCTGCGGGATTAAGCAGTCATAAGTCTAATTTATCTAGCAATTCGGTTAATCTAGCACAAACTGTATATACCGACGGTATGGGTAATCACTGGGTACCATATAGTGAATACACAAAGCAATATAATCGTTATAACGATTATGAAGCAAGACAAGAGCGCTATGAAAACTTGATTATAGAGACCGGGCAAAAAATTCAACAAACACACATTAATATACAAGAAAAAATAGGATTTATTGAAAAAGCTGATGCATACTTACCAAACCTGGAAGCACAGGCTGACGAACTAATGCAAACTTCAGACAATATCGAGGATAGTATAGTTCAATTAAGAAACAACCGAAATGTAATATATTTAGCAGGGGGAGTTATAGGTGTAATTCTTGGGTTACTTACAAGAGGGATTTACAATATAGTAAAGAAAAACATTAAAAAGAAATAGAAATTTATTGGGGTAATATATATTGGGATATTAAGGGGCATTTAAAAACGCCCCTTTTCTTTATATATTTCTGAATTTAACTAAATCCATTTTTCTTAGCCTTATATTTTCAGGAGTAACTTCCATCAACTCATCATCTCCGATATATTCAAGCGCATCTTCAAGAGATAACTCTCTGTGAGCCTGAAGAGTAACCATAACATCAGCGGTCGCGCTGCGCATATTAGTAAGTTTTTTAGTCTTACAAACATTAACAACAATGTCTTGAGGCTTATTACCTTCTCCGACAATCATACCTCTGTATACACGAGTTTTAGGAGTAATAAAGAACACCCCCCTGTCCTCAAACTGCGCCAAAGCATACGGTACTGCTTCTCCCTGTTCGTGAGCTATAAGGCTGCCGTTTCTTTGCCTTGGAATATCACCTGCGTAAGGTTTGTACTCATCAAAGGTATGATACATTATACCTTCACCTCTTGTCATCCTTATAAACTCAGTTCTAAAACCGATAAGCCCGCGCGCCGGAATTGAAAATTTTATATGTGTTCTGCTGGTAGCATTCCCCATTTCCAGCATATTTGCTTTTCGTTTTGCTAACCGTTCTATGCAAGCACCTGCGTATACTTCCGGCACATCAATTGTCAAATTTTCAAACGGTTCATAAGTGTCGCCGTCAATATTTTTAAATATAACCTCCGGCTTAGAGACTTGGAATTCAAAACCTTCACGACGCATTGTTTCTATCAATATACTTAAATGCAGCTCGCCCCTGCCGCTCACTTTAAACATATCTGTGCTGTCGGTATCTTCTACCCGCATTGATACATTTTTTTCCAATTCATCATACAAACGTTTACGAATTTGACGGCTGGTTACAAACTTGCCTTCTTCACCGGCAAAAGGACTATCATTTACAGAAAAATTCATTTGCAGTGTCGGCTCATCAATTTTTATTAAAGGAAGAGGATTTATATTATTCAAATCACAAATTGTTTCTCCAATTTGAATATCAGAAAATCCTGCTATACCTACAATGTCACCGGCATAAGCCTCATCAATTTCTACCCTGCCCAAATCTTTGAACCCAAAGAGTTTAGTAACTTTTCCCCGTTCGGTACTTCCGTCTGAATGGACAACAGAGACCATTTCTTGAGAAGAAATTTTACCATTTGCAATTCTTCCTATTACAATTCTGCCAACGTAATCATTATAATCTAATGTTGTTGCTCGTAACTGAAGAGGTTTACCTGAATCGCCATCAGGCGGAGCTATATTTTCTATGATACAATCAAGCAGAGGAACAATGTCCTTACGTTCATCATCTAGATTCTTTATAGCAAATCCGTTTAAACTGCTTGCATAGATATACGGAAAGTCAATTAAATCTTCTCTGTCTGTTAATTCGGTAAACAAATCAAAAACTTTATCCAAAGTCTTGTCTGGATCTGCCGCCGGCTTATCAATTTTATTTATAACAACAATTATTTTAATTCCAAGTTCCAGCGCTTTAGAAAGAACAAACCTGGTCTGGGGCATCGGTCCCTCTGCAGCATCAACAATTAATAAAGCACCGTCTACCATACCAAGTACACGCTCAACTTCACCGCCAAAATCCGCGTGTCCAGGAGTGTCAACAACATTAATCTTATAGTCTTTATAATTAATTGAAATATTTTTCGACAAAATAGTGATACCGCGTTCTCTTTCTAAATCATTGCTGTCAAGAACTCTTTCTTGCATATGCTGATTTTCTCTAAACGCCCCTGCCTGCTTTAACATACAGTCAACAAGCGTCGTTTTTCCGTGGTCAACGTGAGCAATAATAGCTATATTTCTTATCTTTTTGTTATCCATACTTTTAAATCCCATAGTGTAAAATCTACACTTAAATCATATATGCTAAAGATTATATTGCAACGGTACTGAGTTTATCCATATTAAAACTCGTAAAAATTTAGTATTTTATATAGTAAAATCCCTGCCTTAAATATTTAAGACAGGGAGAAAGAGAGGTCAAATTATATTTACTTTATTAAGTTTTTGATATGTGATGGCAGGTTTTTACCATCTTCTACTGATGGCATATACATGGTTAGCGCATCCCCGAGTACGACTTCTACCGTATCTCCGTTGCTATTGGTTCTTTTTGTTATATTTCCATCTGAGCTCATAAAGTAATTTTTGCCTGTATCTTGAGTTGCTCCTTCTTTAACTAATAAATCATCATTATTAAGCACTACATATATTTTCATTGAACCTATCATTTCTCTCATTGCACTTGCTGCCGCATTTTGTGAGTAAGATTGTGAATAACCTGGTTTAGGATTGTTGTATATATTTGGATCAGTCGTAAATACTATTTCACGTGAAGAATTATCATTATTTTGCCCAATACCTATACTATAATTTCCAGGACCACTTGTTGGATTATTTATATTACTTGAATTTGATAATAATATATGATCACCATTAGGCAAATCTGCTTCTATTATAACTTTCATGTTATTTAATTTATAGGCATCTTCACTGCAAGAATAAAAACCATTCAAACTAAAACTATATTCACCAGTATAATTATCTTTATATATAGTTAGCCAAGTAGTAATTGTGGACAAAATAGGAGGAGTATCAGATCCAGTATTAGGCTCTTGCACTGTCACACAGGCAGTATTTTCAGCGTTTGCCTGAGTACCTGGAGGACAACTGCAGACTCCTGTTTCTATGTTTCGTACTTGCCCTTCTATATCGCATGGTTCTAAAGCACAAAAACCATTTATCTCAATTTTATATTCAGGACATTGACAAGTATCACCTACAATTATTTGATCTTTTCTGCAGAATACAGTAATACATCTACTTCCATCTGGTGAAAGTCTTTCTCCTGATGGACACTGGCAGACTCCATTTTCATCTCTAGTCTGCCCTTCTACAGCACACTCGTCCCAAACACAATTATCACCCTCAAGGTGCTGGTTTGGAGGACATATGCGCTGGCATTTGTCGAAGACGAGTTCATAGCCCTCTTGACATTTAATCGGTTCACATGTATTGCCGACAAGTTCATAACCTGCTTTGCATAATATAGGGGTACATTTATTCATAAGAGGATTCCACATAGTGCCAGTAGGACATTCAATAGGTTGGCATGTGCCGTTGACACGTTCATATCCATCTATACATTGACAAATTCCATTAACTTTAAT
>CALVFU010000001.1 GCA_944326905.1 Candidatus Gastranaerophilales bacterium | reverse complement strand
TCCCATAAAAAATACCCGATCCTTTTCCTTTACTATTCTTATCGGCATTTTTTCTATTATCTTTAATTATTTAACCCATTTTTTACTAAATTGTTACAAAAATTTACAATTGAACGGCGGGTGAACTCATGCAATTTACCAACATCATATAGATAGTTAAAAAAATATTAATTATAAGGCGTTTGAGAGTTTTTTGTATTAATATGATTATTGGAGATAATTATGAAATACAAAGATTATTATGAAATATTGGGTGTAAAACGAGATGCAACTGCTCAGGAAATAAAATCAGCCTACAGAAAACTTGCACGCAAGTATCACCCAGATGTTAATAAAACTAAAGAAGCAGAAACTAAATTTAAAGATATAAACGAAGCTTATGAAGTTCTTTCAGATACAAATAAACGAAGCCGTTATGACAGTCTCGGTTCAAATTGGCAGGGCGGAGCGGAATATACACCGCCACCGGGATTTGAGAATTTTAGTTTCAACTTCAATAACGGAGGAGCTCAAACCTTTGACTTCGGCGGCTCCGGCGGTTTTTCCGATTTCTTTAGCTCGCTGTTTGGTGATATGATGGGGGCATCTCAAACGTCCTCACGAGGACGCACAAGAAGCGGATTTTCAGGATTTGATTTTGGAAACGCCGGCTTTAGCAGCTCAGATTACGAAACAACAGCAAGAAGCAGGCGGCAAACCTCAAAAAGTACTGAGAATTTAGATATTACAAAAAATATAAATTTAAGCGCAAAAGAAATTTTTGACGGAGGAGCTGTAAATATATCTTTTACCCAAATGGATAAATGTAACTTCTGTAACGGCACCGGGTACTGTTCACATTGCGGCGGCACAGGTATTGTTTCTACTCCTAAATCCGTTAAAGTTAAAATTCCTAAAGGCGTTAAAGAAGGGCAAAAAATAAGACTTAAAGGAGAAGGCAAAAAAGATACTTTAGGTAATGCCGGAGACTTATACTTGATTGTTCACCTAAAAGACAGCCAATACCAAATTGACGGAGCAGATTTAACAAAAGAAGTGGAAATTACTCCGCCGGTTGCTGTCCTTGGCGGCTCTAGAGAAATCGAAACCTTGCACGGCAAAATCAATATTAAAATTCCGCCTAATGTATCATCAGGAAAAACTTTAAGACTTAAAAAACTCGGACTTCCTAAAGACGGCAGTTATGGTGATTTAAACGTAAAAATCAAAATTATAATTCCTGAAAAACTCTCGGCAAAGGAAAAAGAACTGTACAAACAGTTGGCAGAGTATGAAAAATAATATTAATAAACCGCAGACTAAACAGTTTGCGGTTTATTAATATTTTTAAAGTCTTCTGCCTTAAGAAATGAGTTATTACATTTGTAACCTTTCGCAATAATTTTTAGAGGAAACACTGATTCAACAACTGAGCCCGTAAAATCTGCCATTCCTCCTATATAGATTAAACTGCCGAGTGTTTTTATTCTTGAATTATTAAAATACGCGTTTCCGCCAATACTCTCAAGATTTCCTAAAGTTTCAAGAATAGCCCCCTCAAAATCTACCCATTTTCCTATTCTTTTTAATTTTCCCGTTGTATTAATCAATGAATTTGCGAAATTCGCGTATCCTTCTATTTCTTCAAGTTCACCAAGCGACATAACCAGTGAATTTTCAAAATCAGCAGAACCTTTTATCTTCTTCAATTTACCAAGATTAGTAACTTCCGTGCCGGCAAAAAATGCGTCTTTTCGTATTTCTATAATTCTTTCAAAAAGTTTATTTTCACTAATACCAATATCTTCAAGAGTTAAATTTTTAGGAAAATTAAGCTGAGCATAGTTTTCAATACTTACTACACCATTATCCACGTATATAGGTTTAAATCCCAAATAATCCATTATACGGTAAACATCATTGTCAGCTATAGCATTAACTCCAATCTCTTGACGGATTTTTTCAGCAAGTGATTTTTTCTCAGCGGCTGACTTTATACTCTGCTCCATCGTGATAGAAAGCTCAAGACCATGTTCCCTAATATAGCGTTCTAAAATATCCAGATACTTTAAAGCAATAATATTATTATTTTTTTCGTTTTGGATTTCAAATAGTTTATCATCTACAAACCTTAAACAAAGGAGCGGTCTATTATTTTCTAAATATATATGAATATCACCTTTTGACAGGTGCGTTTCTGCATTAAAAGATTTTGTACACCACGAATCTGCTGAATAAAATTTCAATTTCTCAATATTTTTATTAAAATTTTTTTCATCATGCTTGAGAGATGGAATAATAATCCAACCACTGCCGTTACTTTTAAATAAAGACTCAGAATACAATTTGTTTATATTCATTTGATATATTTTGCTAAAATCAAACTGCGAATTTTTATCAGCACTTAAAATACTATTTAAATCATTTATAGAACCAGCAAGCGCTCTTTTATTTAAAACTGGCGGGATATTATCATTGTTATGTTTAAGTTCTTTTAGAATTGAAGAGAGTATAATAAGAGCAAACGCTGAAGTAATTGTACTGCATTCAGATGTTAAATATTTACTCCATTCTGAAATCATTGCATTTCTTTGTACAGTTGAAGCTTGAAGCCTGCCGGAGAAATCTTTATGCAGCAGCTCATGTAATCGTTCTTCCGCCCACATTTGCAAATCTTTTAGAGTATTAAATTTTTCAATCGGAGCTTTAAACTTTCTAACACACGCATAATCCGCCCCGCTGAACATCGAAGGCTTCATTGTTTTAAAAGCAGGATAATTATATTGCTTTTCCGGGGTATATGGATTAATGTTATATACTCTCATAATCACAAGTATTACACCAGGGATACGCATTTTAAACATTTTATTAAGATTTATTAACAGATACATTGATTGTTTTAAGGAAACAAGCGTGTTATAATTAGCAGCAGGAAATGTGTATAAATGAATTTAGAAGGTAAAAAAATATTACTCGGTATAACAGGCGGGATTGCTGCTTATAAGAGTTTAGAGCTAATACGAATGTATAAAAGGGAAGGTGCAGAAGTCAAAGCAGTTTTAACCCCTAATGCCCTTGAGTTTGTTACCCCGCTCACCATACAAACTCTTACAAATAATAAAGTATATATAAATAACTTTGATACCGCATGTTATAACCCGGAACATATTTCTTTATGCGAATGGAGTGATATTCTTGTTATAGCTCCCGCAACCGCAAACACTATCGCAAAAATTGCAAACGGAATATGTGATAATCTTCTAACTTCACTAGCGTCCGCTTATCACAAACCATTTTTAATAGCACCTGCTATGAACTGTAATATGTATACAAATCCTGTCACTCAAGAAAATATAAGTAAACTTTCAAAACTCGGATATAACATTTTAGCGCCGGAAGATGGATTTTTGGCTTGCGGTACAAACGGAGCCGGCAGACTCGCAAGTTTAGAAAAGATATATTCTAAAACTCTCGGACTCCTTAATCCAATAAAACCATTAAACAATAAAAAAATACTAATAACGGCAGGCGGAACTATAGAAAAAATAGATCCTGTCCGTTATATTTCAAATTTTTCATCAGGGAAAATGGGAGCTGCCTTAGCAGAAACAGCCGCAAATATGGGAGCAGAAGTAACCCTTATATCTACTTTTAAGGCAAACGGAAAATTAAAAAATATAGTAGTACAGTCTGCCGAAGATATGTTAAACACTATCCTTGCAGAATTTGACTATCAAGATTGTATTATTATGGCAGCTGCTGTCGCAGACTGGAAAGTAAAAAATTACAATCCGCAAAAAGTAAAAAAATTAAATAATATTGATAATTGGAATATAGAACTTATTAAAAATCCGGATATACTAAAAACTATATGTCTCAAACGCAGTGAAAAAGGTGAAAAAGTACCATTAATTGTTGGATTTTCAGCAGAAAGCGAAAATCTTCTTGAAAATGCAAAAAAGAAAATTAGAGACAAAGGCTGCGATTTTATAATAGCAAATGATATATCAAAAAAAGATTTCGGATTTTCAAGTGACTATAATGAAGTTTATATAATTAACAAAAATCTGAGTACAAAATTTGTAGAAAAATGCACAAAACAAGAAGCAGCAAAAGTAATATTGGAGAGTATTTTTGAACAAACAGGAAATAATATCGAGGCTGGAAACCTTTGCCCCGCCTGAAGTGCAAGAAGACTGGGATTGCAGCGGCTGGGTGGTTGATCTTCCTAAAAATAATATAAAGAATGTAATGTATGCATTAACCGTAACAGACGATGTTTATAATCAGGCGCTAAATACAGATTGTGATTTAATAATAGCTCATCACCCGCTTTTTACAGTTCCTTTAAAATACAAAAATATTCAGATTTACTGTGCACACACGAATCTTGATAAGGCAAAAGGCGGAACAACAGATACATTAATATCTATACTCGGATTTCAACCTTCATTTTGCGAAAATGAATTTGTCAGAGTCGTAAACCTTGATAATCCGATTACAATTTCTGAACTAGAGCAAAAATTAAGAAAGGTATCTCCTAATTTGCGTTATGTTAATAATACAAATACTAAACAAGTTAAATCAATTGCCTTTTGTACCGGCTCCGGCAGTGAATTTTTAAATGAAACTTCTGCCGATTGTTTTGTAACAGGAGATTTGAAATATCATACTGCATGTGAAACTAAAAAAGTTGTTTTTGATATCGGTCATTTTGAAAGTGAAGTACTTATAAAAAACAAATTAAGAGAAATAACAGGAATAGAAGGGATTTTAGCTGATGAAAAAAGTCCTTTTATTTACTAGCTCATTTGTAATTTTCATTATCGGCATGTGCGTTTTTGCATATGAAACCGTTATAATAAACTACCCGGACGGAGAATTGTGGGAACCTGTATACTACAAGCAATCACTAAATGAAAGCATTATTCAATATGTCCCATCAGGTCAGACTTCTTCCAAGTGGGAAGAAACAGTAATTATTCACGCCTATAATCATTATATCAGAACTGCGCGAGAGCTTCTTTCCTCTGTCATCGGTCAAAATCAAAAACAGAATCCCACATCAAATTATACATTTATTAAAAACTTGTCAAATGATGCAATTGCAATTCGCTGTACCGGGTTCTATAACAAACTTGTTCCTCAATGTGAAATACTGCGGGCTGCAAAAGGTCATAGAGGCGTAATTACCATCCACTATATAAATAAAAATATTACAAATTACAGAGAAAGTTATGATGACTGGTACGAACGTGTCAAAAAAGCAATTTTCTATGAAAGCTACTTTAGAAATGACAGAATTTTAAATAAAGCACTCTATCTTGAATTATAGAACTCTATCTAAAATCTGTGTTTTTATTAAATTTGATAGCTTGTTGATAATGTTTTTTTGTGCTACTATCCTATATATAATAAGAGGTTAGGCGAGGTAATTATGAAAATATTTTTTAAGTGGTTTGGGATTGTATCAGGTATACTTATCCTGCTTTTATACTTGGCTTTTATATTCGTACTGCCAAAAGCCATCGACTTAAATCAATATAAACCCCAAATTCAACAGTTAGCCCAAGAGTACTCTAAACTAGATGTAAACTTTGAAAACGCACAAATAATTACCACCCCGCTGCTTGCAATCGGATTGCAGGCTGAAGACTTATCTGTTAAACTCCCAGACGGTTCTCTTTTAACCAGTGCAAATAAAATTAAAACTCGTATATCTTTGCCTCACTTGCTGGTATTATGTATAAAAGTTTCCTGTGCTGAAATTGATTCGCCTATAATTAACCTTGAAATCCAAAACGGGAAGCATTTTAAAATAATTACACTTATTGAATCTATCCTCAATGATTCCGATGACAAAATAGAACAAAAACTGCTGCAGGCAGACGCTCAAGCAGAAAAACATGCCTCAAAAATACCTCTGCCTATAAGAATAAATGTTCCGGCAGTTAAGATAACAAATTACCAGGCAAAGATAAATGATTTAAAATCCGCACATTTTCTTGCCCTAAAAGGTGAAAATTTAATACTGGGCTATAACGGAAAAAGCTTTAAAGTAAAAACAAATTCACAATTAATGAGCGACAACAATCCAAATATTCTGGCAAATATAAACCTGGATTGTTTACTCCCTAAAGCAACAAAGCTTGATAAAGATGATGACCCGCAAGAAATAATTGACATTCCCTTTGTAAACCCTGTCTTACTATATAGAGATTATAATCCAAAAGGCAATATCAACATTGATATGAAAATCCGCCAAAGGAAAAACACCATCTTAACTTATGGAAAGTTAAATCTTGAAAATTTAACACTAAATCTTTCAGGAATAGAACTTCCTCCATCATATATCAAAATTTGCACTAGAGGCACAAAAGCAGACATCGACACAAATTTGGTAATAAAGGATAAACAGTCAGTAAATATTCAAGGTCTTATAAATTACGGGCATAATAAATTAGCAGATTTAAAAATAAAAAGTGATAAAATTTATTTCAATGATGTAATAATTCTTGCAAAAGCTGTTCTTGACACGTTAAGAGTAAAAAATGATTTAAATCTCTTTGCAGGCTATGGATACATAACAGCTGATACTCAGTTTAGAACTAACCTGAAGACTTTAAAATCTTTAGGTAATGTGACAATTAAAGACGCCGGAATAGTAAACAAAAAATACAACTTAAATTTTATGAACTTTAATTCATTAATCGATTTAAGCAATAACATGCTTGAAATAAAAAATACGGGAGCAACAATTAACGGAACAGACATTAAAATACACGGTACAATTAATGAAAAATCTGTAGCTGATATAAATGTATACCTTGAGAAATTACCACTCGCGCCTCTATTTAAATCTTTTGCCCCTGCTGATTTAAAAAAATCTATTGATATAATATCCGGCGATATATTTGCAGATATAAACTTAAAAGGAGAATTAAAAAAAGCTGTAAGCAATATAAATATCGGTTTGAGAAATTTTGTAATGTATGAAAATACAAACAGAATAAAACTTACCAACAATTTGTTTGAAGGAAACTTTGTAAGCGACTTGAAAAATATTACAGGAAAAATTTCAAATACAGGATTTAAAGTAACCATTCCACAATCCACATCAATAATTACCTGTGACAAGTCTACAATTAACATAGACAAAAAAGATATAACAATCGAGCCTTCAGTACTAAAAATTAACAATACTTCAAATATAACCTTATCAGGAGGAATTACTGATTATCTTTCAAATCCTGATTTTAATATTCTTGTAGACGGTAATTTGACGGCAGAAGGAATAAAACAGCTGGGCGGAAGTGCAGCTGCACCGTTTATTGATGCAAAAGGAGTTATACCTGTAAAAGCCGCAGTTAGCGGAGACAAGAAAAAACAAACTCTAGATATATCAATTGACACTAACAGCAGTAATTATTTGACTCCAATCCATCTTAACATACTATCAGGCAAAAAAACTGCAATTAAGTCTATAATAGACTTTAAGCAGGACAGAATAAAGATACATGACTCTGGTATTTACATAAAAACAGAAACACCTGATGAAAAAAATCCAGATAAAATTATTACAAAATACAACGAAGTTCTAGAATTATCAGGAACACTTACAGGTCTAAAATCATCACCGCATATTAATGTCCTAAAAATCAAAACAAACGGGGACTTGAGCGGCTCAGTTCAAGGTTTAAGCAATTCAGGTTTTACAATAGGCGGACACTTATTCACATACGGAGCATTTGCTTCTCCAAGGTATAAAGGACGTTTTGACATAAAAAATATAAACCTGCCATCAATCTACACCAAGATTAAAAATGTAATACTTGATTTTAAAGGCAATACATTGGAAATAAGAGCGGCAGATGTTAATCTTAATGACTCTGTAATACAGCTGTATTCACAAATCAGCCTTTTACCGGCAGCAAATATTATAGTAAACAATTTGAGGCTGGAGTCTGATTATATAGATTTAGACAGAGTAATAGCAGTATCAGATACTGCAATGAAACTTATTCCACAAACTGGGGTTAAAACTGTATCATCCGCGGCAAACACTGATATCCCTGTTGAAATCAGAGACGGAGCAGTTAATATTAAGCAGGTCAAAACAGGCGGAATTAATGCAAATAATATTACCTGTAATTTACTTATGAAAAATAATATTCTTTATGTAACAAATATTATCGCAAACGCTTTTGATGGCACTCTAAGAGGAAGTGCGTCAATGAATCTTATAAATACACTGCTTAATGTCAATGTAAACGGCAATGGATTTAATGTAGAAAAATCACTGCTTGGTCTTGCAAATATGAAAGATACACTGACAGGAACAGCAAGTTTTAATGCTGATGTATCACTAAAAGGCAGTTCTTACGAAGAGCAGATGCAATCTTTAAACGGAATAGTTGATTTTACTCTTGTTGACGGGCAGCTTGGACCATTCGGAAGACTAGAAAATTTAATATTAGCGCCTAATATCAGAGAGTCTGAATTTTTCCAAACATCCTTAGGCGGTGTCATAAATGACCTGCTCTCTGTTAACACGTCTCACTTTGACGAACTAAAAGGGCATATCGTTTTAAAGAACGGGACTGCCTCCATTGAACCGATTACATCCCTTGGAGAAATAATGTGCCTCAATATAGAAGGTATCTTTGACATATTGGCAAATACTGCTGATTTACAAATAAGAGGACGTCTTGCGTCAACAATATCCGATATGCTTGGACCTATAGCAATGCTTAACCCTGTAAACATGATACAAACAAAAACTGGATCTTCCATAATGAGTATCGCAACATTAGGCTTATATTCCTTATTCTGTGAAACGGTTTCTCCTGAAGAAATGGATGCAATTCCTCATTTTAGTGAAGAGTATTCTGATTATAATGCGACAAAGTTCCAAGTTATAGCAAGGGGAGATGTTGCTAAACCTCTTTCGTTGGTAAAATCTTTCAAATGGCTTGTTCTGCAAAGTGATATTGATAATGCAAACTCATATATCAAACAAAGAACTCTTGAAGAAATGGAACAACATCCTGAGCTATTCAATGAAACCGCACAGGAAAAAGCCGGAGCCGTTAAAGAAATAGTCAACACAGGGAAAAATATATTGAACGGTATAAAAGGCATTTTTAAAAAACAGAAATAAATTTAAAAGAAGAGGATAATTATGAAATATATTAGTTATGCAGCAGCTTTAATATTAATGTTTAGTATCACCGCAGCGGGTGTTACTGAAGCAAAAATGAGTAAAGAAGCTCACGAATTATATCAGGAAGCGTGCGGATACGAATATAAGCATAACTATACTCAGGCAATAAATATAATAAATAAAGCCCTTGAAATCAATGGCGACGATGCAATGTTATACACAAAAATTGCAGGTCTTTATACTGAAACAGGAGACTATAATGCGGCGCTTAATGCGTATAATAAAGCTCTAAAACTCCAGCCTAATGACGCATTTATTTATATAAGTATCGGCGGCTTGCAGCAAACACTGCAAAACTATGATGCAGCGTTTGAAGCTTATGCAAAAGGAACAGAAATATTTCCAAGCTACAAATATAACTACCTTAATCTTGCAAATGTAAAATATATTTCTAAAGATTATAAATCTGCAATAGATTATTATAATACGTTTTTGTCCGCGTACCCTGAACACCTGGAAGCTAACGAAAATCTTGCTAATTCATACCTTGCAATAAAAGAATATGAAAAGGCATGCGATATTTATAATAAACTGTATAAAAACTACCCGTCAAATTTTAAAGATTATTTCAGATACGGTGTAGCATTATACAATACAAAAAAATACGATAGTGCAGTACAAATGCTGCAGACAGCAGTTTCTAAAGATGATACAAATACATTAGCCTGGGCAGACTTGGCTTTATCTTACCAAAATCTTGATAAAAAAGAAGAAGCACTAAGTGCTTTTAATAAAACATTTGAGCTCAACCCCAAACTTACGGGTCTAAAATTTGATTATGCTAATTTGCTAGGTAATATGGGTAAATACGAAGAAGCAATAGCAGCTTATAAAGAAT
Source organism: Candidatus Gastranaerophilales bacterium (assembly GCA_944326905.1). Taxonomy (GTDB): domain Bacteria; phylum Cyanobacteriota; class Vampirovibrionia; order Gastranaerophilales; family Gastranaerophilaceae; genus CALUTH01. The sequence goes on along the minus strand of CALVFU010000001.1, from coordinate 206,913 downwards.
ACATTGAAGCCTTTCCTGAAGATGCCGCAGCATTTAAGAATCTAGGACTGGTTTATAAAGAAACAGGCAAAGATGCTCTTGCGCTGTTAAATCTGGAAAAAGCTTATCTAAAAGCTCCTGCTAATATTGATACACAAAAGCTTTTAGCGCGTTATTACCACGAGAATAAGGATTATGCAAACGCCTTAAAATACTATGATTTAGTCCTGCAGAGCGCTCCAGAGGATTTTGACGTAAAAGCAAACAAAGCACTTGTACTGCACGCACAGAAAAATTATCCTGCAGCAATTGATTTATATAAAGATTTACTGCTTGTAAAAGAAAATGATCGAATTGCAAAGAACCTTGTATCAGCACAAATTGCATACGGATATTATTTATTAGACAGGCTTGACTACGCACAAGCGACACTGTATTTTAAAGATGCACTAAGAGACAGCCCGGAGGAAGGCTCAGCCTATTTTGGCATTGCAGAAGCATCTAAAGCTATGGGGCTTACAGAACTTGCTGAGGATAATTATAAATTAGCACTTGAAAAAGAACCTGACAACACGGAGTATTACAAAATTTATAAAGAATTTGAATCTACTCTGCCCAAAGAAGAAGCAAAAGTAACCTCTTCAACCGACTCTGCAGCCCAAACTAAAACAACTGAAGCAGCTGAAAATTTACAGAACCAAACCTTAGAAAACGGAAACTACGACGAATTAATTAAAAAAGGCAACGAATATTACCAATCAGGAAAATACAATGAAGCCGTAGATTGTTACACAAAAGCAACAATTATAAAACCCTCTGACAGCTTAACTATGCTTAAGATTGGCAATATTTATAATTTACTTGGAAACGAAGAAAGAGCTGCACTTTTTTATGAACACGCAGTTGAAGTTAATCCTGAATATGCAAACGGATGGTTTAATCTTGGACTCATATATTTAAAAATGAAAAGAGATAAAGACAGTATAAAATGCTTTGAAACAGTAATAAAACTAACTCCTGATTACCCATACTGCTACTACGCTCTGGGTGAAGCGTATGAAAACATAGGAGACAAATTTAATGCCATAGAAAATTACACACTATATAAAGGTTTTGAAGATGATGAGCGCATGCTTGAAACAATTGACGAAAAAATTAAGAAACTTGAAGAATAATTTATCATTAAAATCTTTTATAGTATGTTTTATAGCATTGATTTTTTGTTCCGGCTGGATAAAACAGCAATGTTTTGTATGCTTTAACAACCGCCCTATAACAGAGGAAACCATATTACAGCCTGTGTCAACATTTAGAAGCGGAGAAAAAATTTATTATATGTTTTTCTCAAAAAAAAGACTAAAAAACGATTTTATCAGGGTCCAAGTTTTTAAAACAGGAGACAATATAGCACATGGCGGATATGAAATGGTACGTGTAAAAGATTATAGATTAATGAAAGATGAAGTATATTATCAAACAGATTACTTTGTTCTTCACCAGCCCGGGCGTTATATTTTACAAGTATATGACCCACAAAAATTAAATCTGCCGCTTGCAAATGGAGAATTCTTAGTAAAATAAAATACCTGTAATGATACAGGTATTTTATTTAATAATAAATTAGTTAAAATTACACATCTGCTTTTGTTCCGCCTTCGGCAGCACCTAGTTCTTCATCCTCCTCAGGAATTTCATCCAGCGTCTCCATATCAGCATTATACTGTGCAATAACATATTCCTGCATATCTTTGTCTTCATATGCATCCGCCGCATTAATTTGCTGTCCGTCAATATTGGACACATCAAGCCCTTTAGCTTCTGCCTCTGTTTTAGTAATCTTAGCTGCCCCAAAAACGTCATGGAACATTTGTGCAAATTGGTTACTGTTAATTTGTGTCATAATAATCCTCCATTGTTATATATATATTAAGTATAAATATTTTATTTAATTTCATCAAGCAAAAATTTCTTTACAAATATACACAATATACAAGTATTGTGGTACAATTAAAATATGAATAGCTGTTTAAAGAAGAGAGTCTGCGTTTTATCAGCAGCAGTAATATTAAGTGTATCATTATCATACGCCGCAAGCCCTGATAATAAAATAATTGATATACAATTCAAAGAGTCCGGCGGAGATATAACAGCCACAATAATAACAGAAAAAGGATATTCAGTCCCAATAAAAGCGGTAAAATCCGGGTCATACTATAATATCATTCTGCCAAACTTAGACAAAGGTGAAAAAAGCAGATATACTCCAAATAACAGTAATATTCAACTGGTTAAAGTTTCTACGCTGCCATCTTCAACCGGCGGGGGTAGTTATACAAAAGTTTCAATAAAAGTGGCTTCCGGCATCTCTCTTTCCGCAGAAAGTAAAGTAGTTGATGATGAATATCTTAAAGAAGCAGAAAAAAAAGCGGAGCAACAGACCACACAACCAAAAAAAACAACCATCCCTGAGGAAGAAGAAAATCTGCCAGTAGAAGATACTACAGCAGAGACAGAGGAAACCTTTACTGAAGAGGATTCCAACTATACGGAAGAAAAGTATGAAGATGAAAACTTTGAGCAAACAGATACGGTTGAAAAGAATATTCCTATTGAAACAAACCAAAATCCGCAAAGTCCGAATGTACAAACACAGACTACTTATAACTATACCCCCTCAAATGCTAAACAAAATCACACAAGTGAAATTTTGTACTTTTTAATAAGCTCTGCAGCAATCATTCTGGTAATAGTTCTTTTATACATAAAAGGCAAAGACCGAATGCATGAATTATGCGGAGACATGGGAATAAATTTGGATTTAGACGACAAAAAAACTAAAAAGCAGCCAGAAAAAGAAAAAAAAGAAGCCCAACGCCCTGCTAAGTCTAAACTTATTTCACAAGCAGCACCGCTGAAAAACATAGAGGAGTTAAATTATAATAGTTATAGTACAGCTTCATTTCAACTAGAAAACAATAGTTCGGCAAATACATCCGCCTATAAAGAAGAAGAGCCGGAAGAGCCAGAACAAACGATAATAAATTTAGACGAAATATATTCAGGTCCAATTGCTTCGGCTGAGCCTTCCCCAGCACAAGCACCTGAGAATGTACAAGAACAACCAACTGAAACTATTTCTGATAATATTATCACACAGGCTGAAGAAGTAGAAAAAACAGATAATGCTGATGACGAAGAAGATATCGACGCGTTTCTAGCTTCATTTGTTGATGCGGATGAAGAAGAAACACCTTCTGATAACAACAATGAAACCGCGCCCGTCTCTGAAGAAAACGCAGCTGAACAAACTGCACAAACAGAAGCAATCACTCATAATCAAACCAGCAATCAGCCCCAAGAGCTCGAAAGGGAAGAACCTGACTTATCTAAAGACAGCTTAAGTGATACACAAGAAACTGATGATGAATTAATTGAAGAAGCTCCAGTTGAAGAGTTAATAGACGAAGTTATTACTACTCAAAACATGTCCTTTACAGATGAGGATGTAGCAGCACTTGAAGCTAAACTTCAAGCAGATTTATCTCTGTCACTGCTTAAACAGACAAGTTTCAGCCCTGATAATGCTATAGCAAATGAAAAATATACAGTAGAAGAATTTGATAAACAGTATCCCATGCTAAGTGACAAAGTAATAGATGAAATTATTAATAATGATAACATCTTATTTAATGATATTGACCTTAATGTAATCTTTTCCCCTATTACTTCTTATGAAATGTCTGAAGATGCAATACTTGAAGCACAGCTGAGAAAAGAAAAAGAAGACGAAGAAAATATTCAATACTATGAGAATGAAAAAGACTTTGCATTTACACTTATCAAACCGCAGGACATGGAGAATGCAGATGATTTAGTTGTTTTAGATAACAATTTGTATCCAGATTTAGAAAATGTTGACTTCTCAAATGATGAAATATTTAAAGAATTTTCTTTTGTAAAACCTAATGCCCCAGAAGCAAATATTCCATCTAATGAAGATATTGATAAAGCAATAGAAAAAGAAATGGAGTTAATCAATAATCAAAAAGGAATCGATAAAGCTGAAACAGATGATGATGTCTTATCCGAATTTAAATTGATTAAACCCGACGTAGAAAAAGTCAAAGATACACAAGATTTTTCAACTACAATTTTTACATCAATGGACGATATTGAGGCACAATTTAAAGCATTAGGTATTGATTTCAGTGTTGATAAAAATAAAAATGCAGAAGAAACTTTGGAGACTGTTGAAGAGCTGGAAGATAAACCTATCGAACTGCCTTCTGCTTTACCAGAGGAAACCACTACCAATACGGAATATCCAGCCGGCAACTCTACCGATGAGTCTTTTCAAGAGGAAGCAGATATTTATGCAACCTGCAAGATAGATTTTTCAACTGAATTATATATAGCACCATATAATAATAAAATTGCATTACTAGGAATGAAAAACGGAGTTATAAAGCACTTACACGATTTTGAGCCAGGAAATATACCTGCGACAATTAAAGCAAGAAAAGCTGAAAATACGGAAAACGGACAAGAACGTTATATAGTAAGAGCCGATAAAGAAAAATTTGTTATCGATGTATCCGACAATGATATTAAACTTGTCCTAATCTTATAAACATAGAAAACCGGCAAGTATAAATGGGGGGACCGATTACCTGCCGGATAGTGTGAGATTTTAGTTACATTATTAAATTAATTGTAAAGCAATTGAAGGAGTTTGGTTAGCTGTAGACAACAGAGTAGTTGCTGCAGATTGAAGGATTTGTGCTTGCAAGTATCTGGTAGATTCTTCTGCAATATCAGCATCCTTAACAGTTGATAGAGAAGAAGTAAGGTTTTCAGTCGTAACCATAATAGAATCCATCGCAGATTCCAAACGGTTTTGAGCAGCACCTAAGTTAGTAACACGTGTACTGATATTATCAATCGCCGTATCTAATTTTGTTAATTGAGCAGCAGCCGTATCAGCAGCCGAACAATCTTGAGCAAATGTTGCATTAGCAACACCAGTCAACTCTTGAGCAGTAGCTTCTGCAAATAAATCTGCATCTAAAGTTACACGACTGTTAGTTGAACCATCAATGCCAACTTGAATATTGACATCACCAGTAGAACCATCCATCAATAACATACCGTTATATTCGGCTGAATTTGCAATACGATCTATTTCATCTAAACGAGATGTGATTTCGGCTTGAATTGCAGCTCTCGAGTCATCAGAATAAGTACCGTTTGCTGCTTGTTCAGTCAAATCTCTGATACGTTGAAGGTGATCATTAATCAAAGAATAATTTTCTTCTGTTGTTGTCAACATATCCAAACCAATCTGCGCATTATTTGATGCAACATCGTAAGAACTTAATTTAGCACTCATCTGAGCAGCAATACTATACCCTGCAGCGTCATCCTTTGCACTGTTGATTTTGAAACCTGTAGTCATTCTTTCAATAGCTGTATTAAGCTTGTCCGTAGCTGACGTAAGGTTTTGTTGAACTTTTAGGGATTGTACATTTGTAACGATTGATAATGACATGATTGTTCTCCATGTTTCTTGCGCGGCCTTGCGCAAATCCTACATGGTATATATTCCTGATTTTTGTTCTTTGATAACAAAAACAGAGTTTTATTGTTACAAAACGTTACAAAGGGTATCAACTTAAAACACGTAACCCAATAACTACAAGCATTAAAAGACCGCCGGATAAAGTGAATAAATTAAAAGGCGACACCCAGATTCGAACTGGGGGATAAGAGCTTTGCAGGCTCCTGCCTTACCACTTGGCCATGTCGCCCCACTCAATAATGGTAAGTTATACATATAAAAATGTCAAGTAATCCTTATATTAAAATTAACAGGGGATCGTTTTTAATAGAAGGGCAGAGAGTAGACTCTGCCCGTATTCACATATCCTAATCAAAAGCTCGATTAAACTAATTGTAAAGCTATTGAAGGCGTTTGGTTTGCAGTAGACAACAGAGTTGTTGCTGCAGATTGAAGAATTTGTGCCTGAATATATCTTGTAGATTCCTCTGCAATATCAGCATCCTTAACGGTTGATAGAGAAGAGGTTAAGTTCTCTGTAGTAACAGATATTGCATCTAAAGCTGATTCAAGCCTGTTTTGAGAAGCACCTAAGTTAGTAACACGAGTACTAATATTATCAATTGCAGCATCAATTATTGATAACTGTTCAAATGCTTCTGTGCCTGAACACGCTTCTGCAAAAGCGGCATTATCAGCCATGGTATTACCAGCATAATCTAATATTGTTTCAGCTTTTGCATCTTCAAATAAAGTATTTACAAGAGTTACTTTACTGTTAGCAGACCCATCAATACCAACTTGGATATTAACATCATCAACAAGAGTACCATCCATAAGATTCATCCCATTGTACTCGGCAGAGCCTGCAACACGATCAATTTCTTCAAGTCTTGACTGTATTTCTGCCTCAATTGCGGCTCTTGAATCTTCTGAATATGTTCCGTTTGCGGCTTGCTCAGCCAGATCCCTGATACGTTGAAGGTGATCAACAATTAACGAATAGTTTTCTTCTGTCGTAGTCAACATATCCAAACCAATCTGTGCATTGTTTGATGCAACGTCATAAGAACTTAATTTTGCCTCCATTTGCGCTGCAATACTATAACCGGCAGCGTCATCCTTTGCACTGTTAATTTTGTAACCTGTTGTCATTCTCTCAATTGCGGTATTTAAAGTATCTGTTGCCGCAGTGAGGTTTTGTTGCACTTTGAGTGACTGTACGTTCGTAACGATAGATAAAGACATTTGAGACTCCTTTCATTTTGTCTTGTATTTTTTTTACATGCATCCTTGCGTGGTTCCCACAAAATATATATTCCTTATTTCAAATTTTTCGTAACAAAAACGAAAGAATTTCGTTACAAATGTTTACATATTATTATAAAAACAATCACATAAGACAAAGGCACAAACCAATAAAGAAAGGACTTCACAAAAAAATATGCAATTAAACTTGCATATTCTTTATTATTAAAATTAAAACATTTCTACATCACAAACCCAGAAGAAAGCATTGAAAGCTTTGACTGAAGCCACTCTGAGGAATTTGTACTAATAAATTTGTAAGTATGAGTTTCAAAATCAGCCAGATTAACTAACGGAAATTGAATTTGAGCAGCAGTTTCGAGATTTTTCAGTGTCAAATATCCGCCATTTAATTCATCCTCACCTAAAATTATTGCAAAATACGCTGTTTTTGCAGCTTTTTCTAACTGTTTCGTAAACTTCTTACCAGCCATATCAAACTCAACGCTGTAATTAAGAGCACGCAGACGTTCCGCTAACTTTAAAGCTTCTAATTTATTATTTGAAATAACATAAATATCAAGTTTTTCTTCTTTTTCTTCAGATAAGAGCGCTGCCAGACGTTCCATTCCCATTGCCCAGCCTATAGCCGGAGTATTCTCACCGCCAAGCTGTTCTACAAGCGAATCATACCTTCCGCCTCCGCAAACCGCATTCTGAGAGCCAAGATTTTCAGATTTTATCTCAAAAACAGTTCTGTTGTAGTAATCAAGCCCGCGTACGAGAAGTTTATTTACAGTATAATTAATTCCCACATTATCTAAATAAGATTTTAACTGCTCAAAATGCAGACTGCAATCAGGGCACGTATAATCAGCCTGAATAACTTTCTGCACTTCCGGCAGTGCAAAAATTGCTTTGCAGGACTCTACTTTGCAATCTAAAAGCCTTAAAGGATTTTTTTCAAATCGTTCTTTACAGTCATCGCACAATTTATCATAGTGAGGACGTAACGTTTCAATTAATAATGCTCTAAACTCTTTTCTGCACTTAGAACACCCAAGAGTATTTAATTCCACAGAAAGATTAGGAAGTCCAAGTTTTTTAAGATAATTCAAAGCAAGCAGAATAATTTCAGCATCTGCCGAAGGATCTTCAATACCAAACATTTCCACGCCTACCTGGTGGAATTGCCGCTGTCTGCCAGCCTGCGGACGTTCATATCTAAACATTGCTCCTTTATACCAGAGTTTTACTGGTGCAGATAATCTATGCATGCCGTTTTCTATATAAGAACGAACAACACCAGCGGTATTTTCAGGACGCAAAGTCAGCGAACGTTCCGATTTTTCAAATGTATACATTTCTTTATTAACTATATCAGTTGTATCACCAACACCCCTTTTAAAAAGTTCTGTAGCCTCAAATATCGGTGTGCGGATTTCTTTATACCCCGCTCTTGTAAAAATTTCAAGAGCAGACGCTTCCATTTTATGCCAAACTGCAATATCTGCCGGCAGTATGTCCTTTGTTCCTTTTTGTACTCTAATTATTTCACCCATACCAAAATTATAATAAAACCACCATCTTGAAGTCAATTTTAATTTTTATTTTTGTATAATTTTTTGTTTAGTTTATTATAAAAATATAGTATAGAATAATTAAGTAAAGAGGAGAAAATTATGGAATTTTTAACAACATTTGTGCAAAGCAATGCTGTTATGGTTTCTGCTCTAATTCTGATTGTTGCATATATATTTATCGCAACAGAAAAAATTCCCAAAACAACCATTGCCCTCTTAGGCGGCGGTTTAACCTTAATACTCGGACTTTTAAGCCAATATCAGAAAACTGCAGACGGCAGCATTGATCCTAATTATTTTATCAACTTCGTTGACTTCAACGTAATATTTTTACTTGTATCAATGATGATTATTGTAAGCATAGCAACTAAAAGCGGTATGTTCAACTGGATGGCTAATGAAATGCTGAAAAAGACAAAAGGACACCCTGTTTGGATTTTTGTGTGTCTGGGGATTTTCACTGCTATCGTATCCGCATTTTTGGATAACGTAACAACTGTTATTCTGATTATGCCTGTAACTTTTGCAATTGCAAAAGAGCTTGATATTAATCCGATACCATTCCTTATTACAGAAATAATGGCATCAAACATCGGCGGTACCGCAACATTAATCGGTGACCCCCCGAATATTATTATAGGAAGTACAGCCGGTCTGTCTTTCCTTGATTTTATTAAAGAATTGACGGATATTGTTTCTTACATACTTATTGTTAATATAGCAATACTCGCATTTATATTCAGAAAACAGTTAAAAACTACGCCGGAGAAAATGGCTAAAGTTGCTGAATTAGATAATTCAAATACCATTACAGATAAGTTTCTTATGTGGAGATCTGCAATTGTACTGATACTCGTAATTATAGGATTTGTACTGCACGATGTTACCCATGTACAAACCTGCGTAACTGCAATGCTCGGTGCAAGTTTCTTATTATTATTTGAAAAACCAGCAAAAATATTTGAAGAAGTTGAATGGAGTACAATTTTCTTCTTCATCGGCTTATTTATCATTATAGGCGGTCTTGATGCGTCAGGCGGTATAAAAATGATGGCTGATTGGATTTTGAAAGTCACAGACGGTTCGCAAGCCGCAACATCAATGATTATTGTATGGTGCTCAGGTATACTTTCAGGGATTATTGATAATATTCCATATACAGCGACAATGGCACCTATGATTTTAGAAATTCAAAACCAAATGGGCGCTGCATATGCACACCCGCTCTGGTGGTGCTTATCATTAGGCGCTTGTCTTGGCGGAAACATGACAATTATTGGCGCGGCAGCAAACGTTATTGTTTCTGAAACAGCGGCGGGCAAAGGGTATCCGATTAAGTTTATGTATTACTTAAAATACGGTGTGCTTGTCACCTTTATATCACTCTTAATGTCCACCCTGTATATAGGAATACGTTTCCTCCACTGGCTGGGATAAAGGGGAAAAAGGGGTAAATCGTAAAAACAAATACAGCTTAATTACAATGGCGGAATGTTAATACATTGCCGCCTTTTGAATTTTATATTTCTAAATCAATAGTTTTTCTTACAATTGCTTGAAATTCTTTGGGTGAATTTTTAAATAATTCAAGCGGATTTTTAATAAGCTCCGTGCCGGATAATGCCGCCTATTTTTTAGTAAAAAATTATTGACACGATGTAATTTTTACCTTAATTTAAAGCTATAAAGCACATATAAAAAGATAGAAATTAATTACTATAACAAAAGGAATTTATTTTATGAACATCAAACCAATTTTACCTTATTCCACAACATCATTTACAAACAGTGAGGACAAAAAGACACAGCGAAAAAAACAGTTTAAGAAAAATATGGCGCTGCGTGAAAGACTTGAAGATAAAACAAAGTTTTTCGACGATACTGCAAACGTTTGTTTACTAACTGGACTTCTTATGGGCGGCGGTATGCTTCCTAAAAAAGGAGCAACAATAAACAATATCGGATACGGGCTCATCGGATTAGGTGCAGTCAGTGCTGTTGCCGGCATAATAAAGCGTGCAATAATAAGTAATAAAGTTAAAGAAGAAATTGAACACAGTTACCCGGCAGAGTAAAATGACATATAAAGAACACCTCTTAACAAATCTTCGCAAATATTTGCAATTAAAAATTGTTTGTAATACTATAAAATAGTACGCCGATAAAAACAGAATGTGGAAGCCACATTCTGTTTTAGATAGAAAACAAATTATATAAAGGAATAAAACAATGGGCATTAAAGGAAAAAATGACAGAATGGTAGTTTTAGCATGTGAAGACTGCAAAGAAAGAAACTACACAACCGTTAAGAACAAAAAAAACATAAAGGATAGATTAGAATTAAGCAAGTACTGTCCGACATGTAGAAAACACACTAACCATAAAGAAACTAAGTAGCAATAAGACAGACGAATCGGCTCGTCTGTCATAAGCGTCCTTAGTTCAGTTGGTAGAACGTCGGTCTCCAAAACCGGATGTCGAGGGTTCGAGTCCTTCAGGGCGTGATTTTTTATAAAAGGAACAAAAATGAGTACTAAAACTAACGAAAATGCTAAAATGACCAACGCCGCAAACGGAATTGTTAATTATTTTAAAGGCGTAAGATCCGAATGGGGCAAAATTACCTGGCCTGAAAGACAGCAGGTTGTCGTAGAAACCGTATTTGTTGTGGGTATCGTTTTTGTGTTTACAGTATTTATCTACGTTGTAGATATTTTATTTGATTTTGTATTATCAAAAATATAAGGTGAATGGTAATGAGTGAAAAAGACCAAGAAAAGAATATAGCTGAAACAGAAAGTAATGAAGAAGTCTTAGCGGAAGAGCAACAGGAAGAAGCAGAACACAAAAGCCGCCGCAAAAATGAAAAGCGCTGGTATATTGTTCACACGTATTCAGGCTATGAAAATAAGGTTAAAAGCAACCTCGAAAAACGTATTGAATACATGAATATGTCTGATAAAATCTTCCGTGTTGAAGTACCGCAAAAAACAGTAACACAGATAAAAAACGGTAAAAAACACGAAAAAGACGAAAAAATTTTCCCAGGTTATGTTCTGGTCGAAATGATAATGGACGAAGACAGCTGGTACGTAGTAAGACATACAGCAGGTGTTACCAAGTTTGTCGGCTCCGCTAAAAAGCCAATACCGGCTAAAGAAAGTGAAATTAAGAAAATTATTCATCGCTCAACTTCACAAGTCCAAAAAATTGAACTTGATGTTAAGGCAGGTGACAAAATCAGGATTGTTTCAGGTCCGTTTGCAGATTTTGTCGGCGATATTACAGAAGTATATCCTGATAAGGCTAAACTTAGAGTCAACGTTTCAGTATTTGGTCGTGAAACCCCTGTAGAGCTAGAATACAAACAAATTCAAAAAATATAATGAATAGTACGTGGAAGGGGTTGCCCCCCGTTCGTACCACGAAAGGAGAAATAAAATGGCAAAAAAAGTAGTAGGAAAAATCAAACTGCAAATCGAAGCAGGAAAAGCTAACCCATCCCCCCCGGTAGGTCCGGCACTGGGTCAGCACGGTGTAAATATCATGGATTTCTGCAAACAGTTCAATGCCAGAACAGAGTCCCAGGCAGGATATGTTATTCCTGTTGTTATTGATGTTTATGAAGACAGAAGTTTCACTTTTGTTACAAAATCACCGCCGGCACCTGTTTTAATTAAAAAGGCAATAAACCTTACAAAAGGTTCCGCAGCGCCTAACAAACAAAAAGTCGGTGAAATTACCCGCGCTCAACTGGAAGAAATCGCAAAAATCAAAATGAACGATTTGAACGCTACATCTATGGAAGCAGCCGTTAATATGATTAAAGGGTCTTGCAGAGCAATGGGCGTTACAGTTAAAGAAGAAGCGTAAGTAAAATATGGAAGGACTTTTGTCCGTTAATACCATGAAAGGAAATTAAAAATGTCAAAAATAACTAAAAAACAAAAAAAGGTTATGGAAATGTTAGAGGGTTTTGAACAACCAACAACATCAACCCAAGCCATAGCCAAATTACAAGAAATATCAAAAGAACTCTCTAAATTCAATGAAACAGTTGAATGCCATATGAGATTAGGTATTGAAGTTAAACACGCTGACCAGCAGGTACGTTCAACTGTTGTACTGCCAGCAGGACTTGGTAAAGAAGTCCGCGTCTGTGTTATCGCGAAAGGTGCTAAGGTTACTGAAGCGAAAGACGCCGGTGCTGAATTTGCAGGAACTGAAGATATCATTGATAAAATCAGCAGCGGTTGGTTTGAGTTTGATACTCTTATTGCAACACCTGATTGTATGGGTATGCTTGGTAAACTGGGTAAAATTCTTGGTCCTAAAGGCTTAATGCCAAACCCTAAGACAGGAACAGTTACTCTTGATATAGCAAAAGCAGTTAAAGATGCTAAAGCTGGTAAAGTTGAGTTCCGTGCAGACAAACAGGGTATGATACACTGCCCTATCGGCAAAATTCAATTCTCACAAGAAGACCTGGTTAAGAACTTTGCAACCCTCGCAGATGCAGTTTTAAGAGCAAAACCGGCGTCTGCTAAAGGCACTTACGTTAAGTCAGCGTATCTTACAACTACAATGGGACCTGGGCTCAAACTTGATACTAAAAATTTGGCTAATGAAGTTAAGGAACTCCTTGGCTAAATACATAGTTTCATATAATAGTAAAAAAACGGGAAGAAAATTTCTTCTCGTTTTTTATTGACTTAGAGCTGCTCTAATGTGATACATTTAAGATATGGATAGAAGAAATTTTATAAAAACTTTAATAATTACTACAAGTGCTGCTGCAGCAGGTCTGGCAGGGGCAGCAGCACTAAATAACACAAAAGGAGATAGGCAGAATATGAAAATATTAGTTCTAACAGGGAGTCCGCGAGTAAACGGAAACTCAAATACTCTTGCGGATAATTTTATTAAAGGAGCTCAAGAGACTGGTCACTCTATAGTAAGATTTGATGCTGCACAAAAAAATATCCACCCATGTATTGCATGCAATAAATGCAGAATGAACGGTGAATGCATATTCAAAGATGATTTTGAGTTTGTACGTAAAAATATCATTGATGCTGATGCTGTTGTTTTAGCAACTCCAATGTACTATTTTGGAATTTCGGCACAATTAAAAGCAGTTATAGACAGATTTTATGCGATAAACGGACAAATACATAAACCTAAAAAAGCAGTTTTACTAATGACCTACGCTGATACCGCCCCAATAGAAGCTGAGCCTATTACTAAACATTATGAAAGATTAATTTCGTATTTAGGCTGGAGTGATGCCGGGCAAATTATTGCCCCCGGAGTTTGGGAGGCAGGAGAAATAAACAGAACAAATTACCCTAAGCAAGCCTATGAATTAGGAAAAAACATTTAAACGTTTTACAGGTAAACTCTAATTATGATATGATAGCATGTAATTAGTAAAAAAGATTTCTAGGGTTCCGCGGAAATCCCCGGACAGGACCGAGAGAATCACCGTAAATAATTTACGGACACGGAGGGATAAAAGCCCGGGAGATACTTAAGTATCTCCCGGGCTGAATAATTGAAAGGAGAATTTAATAATGGAGTGGATACATTTGTTAATTGCAGGAATATTTGAAATAAGCTGGGCAATAGGACTGAAGTTCTCGCACGGTTTTTCTCGTCCGATTATTTCGATTATTACAATTATTTGTATGATTGCAAGTTTTTATTTCCTCGCGCTTGCACTTAAACATCTGCCGCTTGGCACTGCTTATGCTGTATGGACTGGAATTGGCACTTTAGGAACAGTTATTTTAGGAATTATTTTATTTAAAGAGCCGGCTACAGCTATGAGACTTGCCTGTATCGGATTTATAATATTTGGAATAACTGGATTAAAATTACTCTCAAATTAATTATTACAGCATCTTTCAAAATAATTTTTGTGTTATGCTTCACATATAATGAACAGTGCCTAAACTCTTTATAAGTATTTTATGCTAAAATGTTGCTGATTATGAAAAAATTATTCTATTTATTATTAATAACATTATTTTGTATAATGCTATTTTCTATTTATTATAGTGAGACCGCCTATAATATTATGGAAATAAAAACACCCTCGGATTTAATTATTGATTTTAATCATAACGGTACAATAGACACCTCAGAAGAAGTCTTTTTGAAAGATATAAAAGTTCAGGCTAATCCTAATGATAAATTATCTAAGGAAGAAGAATTTATATTCAAAGAATTAGCAAAAAACTATACAGAGGATTTATTTTTTAATAAAAAAGCTCGCTTCAAAAAATCGAAACTGTTTATCAATAATAAATCCTACGAAGAACTTTTCAACAGCTCCGGCTACAATTATTTAACTAACACAGAAAAATATGACGAAATCATAAAGTATATAAAAGCTAACACTTTTTATGTTGTAAATATGCACAACTACAGAGTACATAAATATAGCTGTAAATATTCATTAAAGTCTGACAATTATAGATTATTTAAAGAAGAAGAACTCCCATCAAAAGCAAATTACTGTAAACTTTGTTTCTCTGCCGCAATAAAAGATAATAAGACTGAATGTTTTGACAATACAGTTTTAGGTAGTGGAAATATAAAAATATTTTACACAGATTTTACAACCAAATTAAAGCCGGACAAAAATTGTGAAACATCCGTATGTAAAGAGCTTCTCAGCAGGATAAACGATACTAAATCGACTCTTGACATAGCTGTGTACGGCTATAGAAGTATTCCGCAAATAGAGACCGCACTAAAGAATGCAATTGCGCGCGGGGTTAAAATACGTTTAGTATATGACCTTGATAAAAAAGGAGAATCTATATATGAAGATACAAAAGAATTAGTAAAGATTATTCCTTATAGTGTGAGTGATTATAATTCTCAACAATTCATTAAAAACACTTATAATAATATAATTATGCACAATAAGTTTTTTATTTTTGATGATAAAACAGTTTTTACGGGCTCAGCGAACTTAAGTTCTTCAGATATGTCCGGGTATAACTCCAATACAGTTATTGTAATTAATTCTTCGGATATTGCGGCAATATACAAATCCGAATTTGAACAAATGTTCAATAACAAATTTCATACGCAAAAAAATAAATTATCAAACCATTCCAATATAAGAGTTGGTAACAGTACAATATCAGTTTATTTTTCTCCGCAGGACAAAATTACTCAGAGTAAAATACTACCATTGATTAGAGATGCAAAAAAATATATTTACATACCGGCATTTTTAATAACAGATAAATGGCTTGCCGATGAACTCATTCTTGCACATAAGAGAAATGTAGATGTAAAAATTATACTTGATTCATTAAATGCACGTTCTAAATATTCACAAATAAAAAACTTACGTACTGCAGGGATAGAAGTAAAGGCAGAAAATTATGCAGGAAAACTCCATGCTAAGACTATTATAATAGATGATGAAATAACCATAGTAGGTTCTATGAATTTTTCAAAAAGCGGACAAAATCTTAATGATGAAAATGTTCTTATAATTAAAGATACCAAAATAGCAGCAGGATATCGGGAGTTTTTCGAATATTTATGGAAGAAAATAGATAATTGGTGGCTGATGTATATTCCGCGTGCCGAGGGTGAAGATTCCATCGGCTCTTGCAGTGACGGGATTGATAATAATTACGACGGATTTATTGATTATGAAGATGCAGGATGTAAAAACCTCCGCTCTTCCCGCTAACAATAAATAATACATAATAAAAAAGCCGTTGTAGGAACGGCAATAACTCTCGTCGTGATAAAGGAGTGGAGGAGAAAATAAAGAAAAGAGATTGATACTATTAATATTCCACAGTACTATTTTAGAATAACATTTTTGTTACAAATGTTTACATTCCTAGAACTTAAGTATAATAAGATTTTTAACTACATGACCGTTATTTTTAATAATAAAAAGTCAATTTTTATATATTTATATACTTTATATAATTAAGGAGAAACTTTAAGAGATTACTATGGGCACACGAGTAAATTCAGAAATAAAAACATATGATAAAAAACCTGATACGCCTGTAAAAGCACAAGGATTTGATTTTTCCTCGTTAAATATCGGTGATATTATGCTTAACGGTTCAGAAGCTGATAAAAAACGTCTTATGATACTAATGAAACAGGAAAAAATCAGCCCGTTACGAGCTTGGCTCAACTATGTAAAAGCACATAATGAACCAATAAAAGAAGAAATTAAACTCTGCCAGGAGGAAATTCACAATGAAAGACGAGAATTAAGTACTCTTAGACGTGATTTTAGAAATTCAAACGATGCTGAAGAACAAGCTCTATTAAAAGAAATGATTTCTGAAACGAAAGGAAATATTTGGGATTTATGCCGTACAAATGTACGCAGAGCATTTACGCTTGAGTAACAATCAGCCGATAGGGTAATAATTATTTTTTATTGACCGTTGTAATATACGGCTATGAATAATAATTTGGAACGTATGAGTAAAAAAGAGCTCATTGAACTCATTACCCGAACTAAGAAAGAAACAATCAAATATGTTAATAAATATTTAGAAGAGGAAGAGAAGCAGGACACTTTAAGAATTGTATTACTTAAATTATCTCACGAATTTAAAACACCGCTCAATTCTATAATCGGTTTTGCAGATATTTTAAAGAGCAGAAGTAAGAATGCAGATGATTATAGATGCCTTAATAATATTTCACACTCCTCAAAGCATCTGCTTGCACTTATTCAAGATTTACTAGATGTAACCCGTTCTCAGTACAAACCTCTTGAACTTGTAAAAACAAACTTTAGTACAAGAGAGGTTATTTATAATATAATAAGCGGCTTTCATGGCATAAATTTAAACTACACACTAAGCGAAATCAATATCTTTGCTGACGAAACCCGCTTTAAACAGGTTATTTATAATCTGATAAGTAATGCCGTAAAATTTAGTAATGACGGGGGTGAAATTCGAATAATAACATACAGTGATAAAGATTTTATTTTTGAAATAACAGACAACGGTGATGGTATTAATGACGAGGATAAAGAAATTATTTTTAATTTTTTTGCACAAGGAAACAGTGACGTTACAAAAAGGAAATACGGATGCGGAGTCGGATTATCATTATGCAAGTCAATTGTTGAGGCCCATGGAGGGAATATATACGTTGAATCTATAAAAAATCATGGAGCCACATTTAGATTTTCTATTCCTTTAAACTCATAAATATTCAATTACCCTGATATATATACTAAATGACTAATTATTTTTGACCTTGCAATAGCCTGATTATCGAATATAATTTTCTTATTGAGAGTTAGTAAGGTATATAAATTATGAATATTACAAAAAGAATGTGGCTTATAAGAATTATTGCATTAATTGGCTTAGGATTGAGTATTGAACTTGCAATTATTTATTTTAGAGCAAATTTTGATGAAAGCGCGCTCTATAGTTTTTGTTCAATAAACAGCTATATCGACTGTGATGGTGTAGCTAAATCTTCATACTCGCAATTTGCTGGGATACCGCTTGCGTGGTGGGGGATTTTCTTTTATTTATTTGTATTATTTATGTCTTTTGTCGATAAAATTAATTCAAAGATAAAAACCCCGCTTATAGTATTCAAGAACCCAATTAAGTATATTTCAGTTCTTGGACTTATTTCTTTTTGTATCTCTATGACTCTTGCAGGAATAAGTTTATTTAAGATTGAAAAAATATGTATACTCTGCCTCGCAACTTATTTTCTTGATTTAGCAATCTCATTAATAGCTACAGATTTTAAAAACGGCGGATTTTATGACAGTATTAAAACATCATTTACAGATTTTATTGCAGGAGTTAAGCAATACACAATACTTTTTACAATATGTCTTATAGCCGCCGTAGGCTTCTTAGCATACACTGATATTACTTATGTATTTACACCGCACCTCAAGTTTGCACGTAAAATAAGTAAATTCACCAAACATAAACATAACCCTTATAGTATATCAGGGAATGAACTCGGTGATAAAAATGGTAAAGTAAAAGTTATTTTAATTTCTGATTTTGTGTGTCCAATGTGCAGAATTACAAATATGATGCTCCATAAAGCAGTCAAAGATTACAGTAATATCTATATAGAACATTATAATTACCCGCTTGATAAAGAATGTAACAAAGATATAGCCGTTCAATTTCACAAAGGGGCATGTATGCGTTCAAGAATTGCAATTGCCGCTAAAAATCAAGGACATTACTGGGGAGTAGCTTCTATGTTGTATGATTCAGAGGAGCTTAAAACAAAAGAAATTATCAAAATGGCAAGAAAATTTAATATTGATAATCCCAAATTTTGGTATGACATGATTTCTAATGAAACAGAAGCAGAACTTCAAGAAGATATAGAAAAATGTCGAAAACTTGGGATTAACGCCACTCCAACGATTTTTGTAAACGGAGATAAATATGTAGGACTAAAGGCGTATGATACTTTAGAAGAAATATTTGTAAAATACGGCGCTGTAAAAAGAAAGTAAAATATGACATATTCAATTTTACTTCATGCCTGCTGTGCAATATGCGCCGGTTACCCAATACAAATGCTTAAAGAAAATGGACATAATCCGCTTATACTTTTTTCTAATGATAATATAGATACTTTAGAAGAATTTAATAAGCGGAAATCTGCTTTAATTATTCTCTGCAGGCATTTTGGGGTTGATTATTTAATTGATGAATACCGCCCAGATGAGTACCTTAACACAATAAAAGGACTGGAAGAAGAACCTGAAAAAGGCGCACGCTGCATTAAATGTATAGAACTAAGGCTTAAAAAAAGCGCTAAAACAGCATTAGAAAAAAGCATCCCGGCTTTTACAACAACGCTCGTAATAAGCCCTCATAAGGATTATGATAAAATAACCGCTATTGGAAATGAACTTGGTAAACTGTATAATTTAGAATATCTTGGAATAAATTTTAAAAAGCAAGACGGCTTTTTAAAGACAAATAAAATATCCAAAGAATTAAACTTATATCGGCAAAACTACTGCGGATGCAAATTTGCAAAGAAACATTTATCATGAGGATTAAAAAAATGGAATGCAGACGAGAAGAAAATAAAATAGGATGTACCTGTACTTACACCTCATGCGCAAACCGAGGAATGTGCTGTATTTGTGTAAGAGAACACAGAGAAAAAGGTGAAATTCCCGGATGTTTTTTCCCTCCTGGGGCGGAAAGAAGTTATGACAGAAGTATTGAAAATTTTATTAAAGCCTATAGCAAATTAATCTAATTTTGTATTATAATTTTGTAATAATAACATTTAAGGAGAAACAAATCAATGAAGGGTATTATTTTGGCAGCAGGTGCAGGAACACGACTTTATCCGGCATCACAGCCAATATCCAAAATACTTTTATCTATATATGATAAACCAATGGTTTACTACCCGCTTTCAACGCTTATGCTGGCTGGGATACGTGAGATTTTAATTATTACAAACGAAAAAGATTACGATAATTTTAAGAAACTTCTTGGAGACGGTTCACAGTTTGGAATAAATATCGAATATAAAATTCAATTTATTCAACGCGGAATAGCAGATGCATTTATTATAGCTGAGGATTTTGTAGGAGATGATGATGTTGCATTAATTCTTGGTGACAACATTTTTCACGGTCACGGCTTTTCTACTATTATGAGGGAAGCTATCAAAAATAATGACGGCGCTACTGTCTTTGGTTATACCGTAAAAGACCCCGAGAGATTTGGAGTTGTAGAATTTGACGAAAACAAAAAAGTCCTCTCTATTGAAGAAAAACCTAAGCATCCAAAATCAAATTACGCTGTAACAGGTTTATATTTTTATGACAATAATGTCTGTAGGTTAGCAAAACAGCTTAAACCATCCGCACGCGGTGAACTCGAAATTACGGATTTAAACAAGAAATACCTTGAATTAAATAAACTAAAAGTAGAAATCTTAGGGAGAGGCTTTGCCTGGCTGGATACAGGAACGCACGATTCAATGCTCCAGGCAAGTAATTTCGTTCAATCAATGGAACTTAATAAAGGTGTAAAAATAGCCTGCCTTGAAGAAATAGCACTAAACCAAGGGTTTATTACAGCCGACGAATTAATGCAGCAAATTAGTAAATATGGTAATAATGATTACTACAACTATGTACGGGATGTAATCAACTCGCAAAAAATGTTATGTTTTAACTAAGAAGTGTAAACGTAGTTTTTCCGTTTCTTTCTTCATCATCGGCGCGCATAGCAGCACCTGTATTAAATCCATGTACAAAGATGCTACGCATTTCAGCCCCAGCCTCACCGGTAAATAAGGCTTCGTTATCCTCAAGCCACTTAGCAAAATCATCCCAGGCACCAAATGCCATTTCAGAAACGATACCTTTAACAAGATTTGCCGTATGAGGACCAAGTGTTAATCCGCCAAATGGTGATTTTTCTTCTTTTTTAACTTCCTCTTTAACAATCTGTGTTTCACGTTCCGCTGCACGCTGCTCTGCATCTGCAAAACGTTTTGCGGGGTCATAACCGCCGCCAAAGGCTACATTGTTATAGTTGTTTGGTAATGCTTCTGACATATAATTTAATCCCTTAATTACAATATATATATCGGCACTTTTTTCTAAAACTTTAACATTTTTAAGAAAAAATTTACAAAAATTTACAATAGGCATATAGGTGGATTCTGAAATAAATTCTTAATCAATACGAAAAACAAATACAAATAACAAATTTCTTGTAAATATTGCATTCCAAAAATTATTAAACTTGATTTTAATTAATAAATCATTAAGTATACACTAAACGGATGATTTTTTAACGAAATACTTCAGACTTTATGATGATATTCCGATAAATAAAACAGTAATTACATATAAGAAAGCAGGTACCATATGTTTCAGGGATTTTATCCAAGATATGATTTAGAAGCAAGAATCCAGCATACAAAATTAGATTCAGGAGTATGGGATATTCCCTCCGCAAGGATGAGCAGAATAGAAGATCATGAAGGTCAGGACTTCAAATCAGTCATGTCCGGGCTTGTTGAAAACTTCAATCAAACGATTGAAGCCCCTGATAATCTTTTAAGAGATGCTATGATGGGGAGTGAAAACGTTGATATTCATGATGTTATGACTGCTATGAGCAAAGCGGAACTTTCTGTTAATATGGTAACCACTATGACAACAAAGGTCATATCAGCGTATGATAAAATAATGCAGATTACGATATAAAATATAGTAGGGAAGGTTTTAATAAAACAGTATGGATTTAAACAAATTATTAGAAAATAAAATGATACTTGGCGCAATAATAGGGGGCGTCCTATTAGTGTTATTTGCGGCTATCCTTACTGTTGCAATTGCAAAAGGCGGAAACAACTCTGAATCTAAAGGGGTTGAAGTTAGCGAAGAACCGCTGAAAGAAGATGTAGAGTTATTAACTACAGACAATTTAGGTAAAGCCCTCGAAATCCAATCGCTTCTTGCTAGAAACAACATTGTAGCAAGCAGAAGAGTTGATGGTACAAAATCCGTAATATACCTAAAAAAAGGTGATTGTACTCCCGGAATGAAAAAATGCACAACCGAAAAAAGAGAACAAGCAATTATTGCTATTGTTGAAAGCGGGTTATACGATCAAAATGTCGGTTTAGAGATTTTTGATAAAGGAGATTTTACATCAACAAAAGAAGATAAAAAAATCCGTCTTACCCGTGCAATGAACGGAGAACTTGCAAGATTAATAAAAAGAATTGACGGTATAAGTGACGCGTCTGTATTTATATCAATACCTGAACAGACCATGTTTTCATCAATGCAAAAACCAACCACTGCAACTGTACAATTAACAGTAGATATCGGTAGGAAACTTGATTCTCGAGTAATAAAAGCAGTTACAAACCTCCTTCTTGGAAGCGTTGCGGGTTTAAAAGCCGAAAATATATCAATAACCGACACAAACGGGCATGTTTACTCCAGCATAATCAACGCTGAATCAGAATTAATTGAAAGAATGGAAGAAAACGACCGATATATGCAGGAAAAAGTTTCTGCACAGTTAAACAGATTAGTCGGAGCCGGTAAATATGTAGCAACTGTAAGTACATTCTTAAAACAAGCGCCGGTTGAAAAATTTACAATTGACTATGATCCAAATAGAAAAACAGCAGTAAATCAACAAGTATTTTCAGAAGGGTTAGGAGACCAGACTCAAGACATTAACAAAAACACAAATGCGGTAAGTGTATACCTTCCAAATGGACTGCCGGCAGGTTCTTCTGACTCGTCTCAAAACAGAAGCTACTCAAGAACTGCTTCTGAAACCCAATATGGGGTCACAAAGAGCCAAATCAATGAATACATGTCACCAGGCATGCTGGAAGAAATTTCAATAGCTGTTACATTAGAAAAAGATTCTCTTCCGACAGATTTAACACTGCAGGAATTAAAAGAGCTTATTGCAGCAGCAGCAAGCCCTAAAGCCGACCCTGATAATGTAACAATTGCTTTTGCTGAAACTCTTGATCCATTCTTAACCGCAGACAAAGGCAACAAAGCGCCTATTGAACCTAAGACCGGCAACCCGTGGTGGTTAGCAATAGCCCTTATCGCAGTTGGTCTGTTTGCAGGACACAAAATTTTATCAAGCAAATTAATGGCTGCAAAGTACGAACAAGAATCGGCAATGAATGAACTAAAAGCAAAAGACGCCCAGCATGATAAACAAATTAAAGATGTAAGTATGCAGGCAGCGGAACTAATAGAAAAGCAATCTCAATTAGCTCAAGGGCTTATAGAGCAGCAAAACCGTTCCTACACTACATCTCCCGCGCTGGTAGACGCCTTAAGAGAGCTAAAGAAAGAATTTGATGATGTAGATGAGCTTGAGGCTGGAGACAAAATAAGAAGCTGGATTGAACAAGGTTAAATAAACAAAAATGGCAATAGAAGGTTTTCAATATAAAGAATTTGCGGAAGAGATGGCGAAACAAGCAAAAGAACTTGTTCCGCCTGAGTTTAATGACCAGCAAAAGAATTATATCGTACAAACTATTGAAAACTTCACAAGAATGGCAGGAGAAGCGCTTTACAATGATACAAGTATAAAATTAAGCGCAGAGCAGGCTATTTTAATCTCTCAAATCATAGCAGAATGGTCTTTTCACAAATCAATTGACTTAATCCATTCAAGAATTCTCCCAGAGCATTGGGACAGTATAATGCAAAAAATAGCATTTACCATATTTGAAGTCGGCAAACAGGCACTAATAAGGAATATCCCTCAAGACCAAATGCTGCAAGCAATCGAACATCATGTCAATAAAGCATATATAGCAGGATTAGAGGCGCTGGAAAAGAAAAAATTAATTTCTCATGAAGTAAAAGAGTTTGCAGCAAAACAGTCAAATATTGACGATATGGCAAAAAAAGTACAGGAAGAAGAAGCTGCACAAGCAGCAGCCCAATCCGCCGCACAAGCAGGAGGTCCGCAGGGAGGACAAACTGTACAGCCTCAGCCGCCCGCCGCAGCTCAAAATGCAAAACCTGTTCCTGCTGCCGGCAAATCAGCCAAATTACTTTCTGTTGCATTACTCTTGAAACTTCTTTCTCAGGACAAAGTCGTTACAATTTTAAACAAATTTTCGCCGGAAGATACACAAGCAATTACTCAATATATGCAAACACCTGATTTGGAATCACAGATTGATCCAGAGCTAACATGCCAATGTTTAAATGAAATGAGAGAGTATCTGCCTAAAAAGCCTAAACTTACAGAAGCGAATATTGTAAAACACATGCAAAGAATACTTGATACTACCGGGCGTGATAAAATTGAACAGCTTATCAAGTACGAACGTCCATTTGTTAAGAGATTCATATCCTCAGTTTACGATGACGAGTATTATCATATTCCGCTAAGAGTAGCCGGTGTTATTGCACAATATGTTCAGGATAGTATATAATACTAAGTATGTTAATAAAAAAGAATTCTCAAAGAATCGGAAAGATTAAGATTCCTGAGAAAAAAACTGAGGAGGTTATAAATACACAGACGGATGCAGTACAGCATGCTTCCGTTGAAATTGCTGCACCGGCAGAAGAAATTCCTCAAGAAGATGATTTATCAGAAAAAATTTTTGATATTGATAATCTGGATTTCACACAAAGAATCGAACGCCGAAGCGGTACAAGGCGAAGAGGGTATCGCAGAATAGATGACAGGAAATTAGTATCCCGCGCAAAAGATGAAGCTGATATTATTAAAAAGAATGCGTTTGATGAAGGATATAAAGCCGGTATTGA
Organism: Candidatus Gastranaerophilales bacterium; assembly: GCA_944326905.1. Classification (GTDB taxonomy): domain Bacteria; phylum Cyanobacteriota; class Vampirovibrionia; order Gastranaerophilales; family Gastranaerophilaceae; genus CALUTH01. The sequence continues at coordinate 182,216 of CALVFU010000001.1, read as the reverse complement.
TAAAGCTAATGAAGATTTAGAAGAATTTAGAACAAAACTTAATGCCTTTCTCACAGCAAAAAAAGAAGTTTTTGAATATATAGCCCCTGATATTTTAGAAATCAGCGTTGATATTGCAAAAAAAATTATTAAAAAAGAAGTAACTCTGGATCCGCAGGTTGTGATGAATATAATACTTGATATTCTTAAATCAATCTCAAAAACAGAACCTAAAATACTTATTAAAGTAAACCCTGCAGAAGTTCAATTTGTAAAAGACAGTATGCCAAATACAATATATGAATTAGGTTTAGAGGCAAAGATTAATATAACAGGTGATGAAAATGTCCAGGAGGGCGGATGTATCCTTGAAACAAGCAACGGTATAGTTGATGCAAGTATAGATGCTCAGCTGGAAATTATAAGAAAGGCGTTAAGAGGAATATAGAATGGCAGCGGAAGGCGGATCAAAACCAATAAGCGAAATATTTCTTGCCGGGTTTGTATTAGCCCTGATTCTCATCTTAATTATTGAGATGCCAAATTGGGTTATCAATTTTTCAATTTCACTTAATATCACCCTTGGAATTGTACTGTTAATGATATCTCTTTACGTCCAAAAGCCCCTAGAATTAGCTGCTTTTCCATCAATCATCCTTATCGGCACAATGTTTAGACTTGTACTTTCAATTGCATCGACAAGACTTATTCTATCAAAAGGAGAAGCCGGAGAAGTTATTCACGCATTTGGTACATTCGTAACCGGCGGTAATATGATTGTCGGCGGTGTAATCTTCTTAATTATTACGATTGTACAGTTTATGGTTATTACCAAAGGTGCAGAACGTATTGCAGAAGTAGCAGCAAGATTTGCATTGGACGCTATGCCCGGTAAACAAATGACCATTGATGCCGACTTTAACGCTGGATTAATAACACCGGAAGAAGCCGTTAAAAAACGTGAAGACCTCCAAAGAGAGTCTTCACTGTTTGGGTCTATGGACGGTTCTATGAAATTCGTAAAAGGAGATACAATTGCAGGTATTATTATTGTACTTATAAATATCATCGGCGGATTGTGCGTTGGATGCTTAATGAATAACATGCCGATTGCAGACGCACTCTCTAAATATACAGTATTAACCATAGGTGATGGTCTTGCTTCACAATTACCATCTCTTCTTATGTCAATTGCCGCCGGTATCGTTATGACCCGGGCGTCAGCCGGCAGTGCCTCATTGGGTGCAGAATTAACCTCTCAAATAATGAGCAAGCCTTATTCACTATTTTTTGCTTCGGTATTTTTAGGGTTGATAACCATAACCTGCCCAATAACAGGTCTGCCGTGGGCTCCGTTCCTGTTATTCACAGTAATCCTTGCATTTGCAGGATTTTCTGTATTAATTAACGCTGATGTTCAAGCTCAAATGGGACAATTAGAAAGTGTTCGCCAAAATATGCAAGATTTGGTAAACCCCAACAAAATGTACGAACGCTTGGGAGTGGATGTATTAAGCCTTCAAGTCGGAGCCGGACTGCTTGTTATTGCTGACCCGGATCAAGAAGGTCAGTTACTTGCTAAAATCGCCGCCTTACGTCAACGTGTAACCGATGAATTAGGCTATATCCTGCCTAATATAAGAATTATGGACTCATCAGCACTAGAAGCAAACGAATATGTTATTTCTATCAGAGGCAATGCCGTTGCATCAGGTTTTGTTTATCCTGGCAAATATATGGTTATTGCAGACCAATGGGATTCTGTTATGAAATCCGTACCCGATGATGCAATAATCGGCGTTGACCCTACTTACATGACCCAGGCATACTGGATAAGCAAAGAAGCTGCTCAGGCAGCTAAAAAAGTTACTGCAGTAGATGCAACCGATGTTCTTGTTACACACTTGCAGGAATGCGTCCGTAAACACGTAGACGAAGTTATGACAAAAACCGATGTCCTTAAACTTATGGAACTTGTCCGCTCACAAGACCCAACTCTTGTTAATGACCTTGTTCCAGCTATTATATCAACCAGTGACCTTCGTAAAATTTTTGTTAATCTTATCAGAGAAAAAGTTTCTATTAAAGATATTATTTTTGTATTTGAACGTTTATGCGATTATGCACGTTTTTCTAAAGAGCCGGATATTCTCTCAGAGCGTCTGCGCGCTGCCTTAGGTCGTCAAATATGTCTATCTAATATTGATAAAGATAAAGTTTTATACGCACTCACCCTTTCTCCTGAGTGGGAAAAAATCCTTGATGACAGCTGCCAAAGAACAGAGCTTGGAACAATGTTCCTGCTTAATCCAATGCAGGTTCAAGACTTGATAGAATCAACAGCAACAACATTAATGAATGCACACCAAAATATTGGCGTCCAGCCTGTTATACTTTGCTCCCCAAGAATAAGACTGCCTCTATTCCAGCTTCTTGAACGGCATATCCCTACAATTGTTGTAATTTCTTATTCGGAATTGATAACCGATATAAAAGTTGAAGCAGTTGATACTATTGGTGATAATGCGAGATACGGGGGGTAAACATGGCTAAAAAAATTATTTTATTTTTAATAAAAATCTATCAAAAAATATCCAAATACACCCCGCCGCGCTGTAGATTTTACCCAACCTGCAGTGAATATACAAAACAGGCAATAGAAAAATACGGAGTTATAAAAGGCAGCTGGCTCGGAATCCAACGCATTGTTAAATGCCACCCCCTAAACGAGGGCGGATATGACCCCGTACCTTAAAACAAGGAAAGCACTCGTTAATAAAAACAAGGGCTCTTGTAGGGTTATTTATGTTTAAAGTTATATACTGCGTCCAATACCTGTTACAAAACCTGCTGCCAATCCAATAAGAGCGCCTATCTTTCCGCCTTTCTTTGCTCCTTTAAACAATGCACCAATTCCTGCACCTGCAGTTCCGCCGGCAACAGCACCGCCTGCCGTCCATGCTGCTGTATTAGCAACTCCGCCCGTAATCTTACCAAAGGTCTTATAACTATCTTCCTGCTTTTTATAAGCAACCGATCTATCATCAACCAAAGATTTAATATCTTCAGCAGAATCAACCTCCTGCATCCGCCATACAGAGTTAAATCCGGCGCCAAATGCCCCAGGCAGAGTTTCATCTATTTTTTGCTGCAATGTTTTTCCGCCATTTGCCTCAGCATATCTTTCATGAAATGCTGCTTTTATTGATGTCCTGTTTGACGGGGTTTCCGATAATCTCTTGTCATTTACATCAGCATAAGTTTTTGCATACAACGCTAATCCGTAATTATATATTTCATAAAATCCTTTTGTATCTTGAGCCTCTAATCTTTCATTCATTTTTTGGAATACATCAGAAATATTTGTATCACGTCTTGTTTTATCTTCATGATGTGTATCTTTTGCATCGTTTAAGCTTACATCATAATGCATTGTATCAATTTGCCCGTTATAAGTATGCGCGCGCTGCCTTCTATTTAAAGCAGCCATGCCATCCATATAAATACTTTGAGATTGCATCATGGCTTGAGCATAAGCAGGAGACATACCATACATTCCATATCCAAATCCCCCAAGTCCATACATATCATACCCGCAGCCATATGGTGACATCCCAAAGCCATATCCGAGAGAAAAATCCGACATGGGATTATAACCTGCCGCCATTGTCGATCCTATATCCCATATAGAATCATTATACAATGGGGTTGTCAATCCCATATAACCTGTATTGTTATATAAATATGGATTGACATAACGACCACCTGCTGCTTGAATGCTATCAGGATATGGCATAAACAACCTCCTGCAAATTTTCCTATTACTAACCTTACATTAATATAAAGTTTTTATTTATAATAAAATTGCTTATTTTTACAATTTTATTAACATTTCGTTACATAAAAGGTATAGGCGAAAAATTATTTAATTTACCGCTATATTTTTGTAATCCTGCAAATTAAAACGGTGTAGCGGCTGCAAAACAAATTATATTATTAATTCCGTTATATTTTAATTCGTTCACCATCACCTCAAACGTAGAGCCTGTCGTGGATATGTCATCTAAAATTAATACACTGCCGCCCCTATACTCTTCTTTATTAACTTCAAACGCGTCTTTTAAATTATCCAGCCGTTCAATTCTGCTTAACTTATACTGCGGCTGGGTTTCTTTTACTCTTTTTATTAGTTTTGTATTTATTTCATAACCGCTTAATTTTGAAAACTCATCTGCTATAAGTTCTACTTGATTGTATTTCCTTTTCTTTAATCGTTTAAAGTGCAATGGCACAGGTATAATAGTAAATTTAGAGCTTATTCCTAAATTTTGCCAATATTCATACATAAATTTAGCAATATAAAAAGCCATTTCTTTCTGTTTATGGTATTTTAGCCCGCGTATCATTTTTTGCAGATTTTTATTATACAGCCCGGCACAATATACATTAACACCGCATACAAACTTACTCGGCTGAAGTTCGCACATAGTAAGAGAGTTATAACAATTTGTACAAAGTCTGCTGTTTTCTTCCGACGAAGAGCAGCAATAACATTTTTGCTTATATATAAGATCTAATAATGATGTAAAAAATCTCTTCATTTTTAATTATTGCGATTATTTCGCTGATTCTCTTCAATACGTTTTTGTTTGTAGCCATATAAAACATAAATTAAAATTCCTGCAAGCAGCCAAAGTGGAAAGTATACAGACGATTCATGAAGCTCTTTAAGCGAATAAGCCATTAATCCTCCGCATACAACAATTCCTAAAATGGGAAAAATCGGTGATAATGGAACCTTAAACGGTCTGTGTCTGTTGGGATCTGTTTTTCTTAATATAAGTACTGCAATACAAATAATTATAAATGATGTAAATGTACCGAAATTGCATAACTCAGCAGAAATCCTTAAATCCATAAACAGTGAAAATACAATAACCGCAATACCTGCAAGCCAAGTCATAACATACGGAGTTCTAAATTTTTTATGAATAAGCCTCCAGCCTTTTGGTAAAAACCTATCACGGCTCATAGCATAAAGTATTCTCGTTGTTCCAAGTTGATATATTAAAAGAACAGAAGTTAGAGCAGCAAGCGCCCCTACAGAAATAAATCCTGCAAACCAGTCTTTTTTAATAAAACTCATAGCATGCGCAATCGGGGCGCCAGTATCTATTTGTGAAATAGGAACAATCCCAGTTAAAACAAGTGCTACACATATATAGAGAATAGTACATATAACCAGTGTTCCTAATATTGCTATCGGTAAATCTCTCTGTGGATTTTCTGTTTCCTCGGCGGTAGTAGATATTGCATCAAAACCGATATACGCAAAAAATATTAAAAATGCACCCATAAACACGCCTTCAAACCCATTTGTCATAAACGGAGTCCAATTTTCAGGCTTTACATAAAATGCACCAACAACAACGAAACTTAATATCATAAACAAATTAAGTCCAACCATAATCCCAGCTACGCGGGTTGACTCTTTTACGCCTCTGATTAACAAAAGCGTAAGGGCAAGAACGATGAACACGGACGGAAGATTAACTGAAATCGGTATAACCCCAAACAAATAAGGGATTTTATCGTGTATATCCCAGCCGTAGACTTTACACATTCTAAGCATAGAAATATAGTCATTTCTAAGCCATAAAGGAAAATGCACAATAAAATCAGGCAAATACTGCTTAAACCCTCTTAGCAATTGCACAAGATAACCTGTCCAAGCACTTGCAACTGTTATATTTCCTATGGCATACTCCAGCATTAAAATCCATCCGACCATCCATGCCATAAATTCACCCATAGTTGCATAAGTATAAGTATACGCACTGCCGGCAACTGGTATCATTGAAGCAATTTCAGAGTAACAAAGTGCAGTAAACACACATGCAACAGCTGCTAAAACCATGGATAAAATTATTGCCGGTCCTGCCCCTGCTGAATCAGGAGTTCCAACAATTGCAGTACCAATAATAGTAAATATACCTGTGCCAACAACCGCCCCTATACCTATTATTATTAAATCAAGGATATTCAGTGTCTTTTTTAACTCTGACTTCTTTGTAGCTTCTATTAATTCATCTGTACTTTTACGCTTAAGAAGATTATTAAGTAGTAATTTTATGTTCATCTTTTTCTATTTCTTCCAGTGTACTATTACTTTCCATTAACCTGTTCTTCTTATACCCGTAACAAGCATAAATTATGATACCGACTATTACCCAAACAGGAAATAACAGTGCAGAAAGTGAATGTTTTATAACCATTGAAAAAATCATCAAACCAGTACATAAAATTATACCTGCAAGCGGGAACCATGGAGAAAACGGGACTTTAAACGGTCTCGGCCTGTCCGGGTCAATTTTTCTTAATATAAGAACGGCAACACAAACAATTATAAACGATGTAAAGGTTCCAAAATTACATAATTCAGAAGCAACATTTAAGTCTAAAGTAAGTGTTCCTATCATACAAATTATGCCTACTACCCACGTAAGAATATGCGGAGTATTAAATTTGGGATGGAGTTTTTGGAATATACTCGGAAGGAAATTATCACGGCTCATTGCATAAAGAATACGAGTTGCAGCAAGCTGTAAAACCAAAAGCACTGAAGTTAGCCCGGCCAGTGAGCCAACCGAAATTAAACCTGCAACCCAATTTTGACCAACCATCTCCATAATATATGCCATCGGCGCTTTTAAAAACTCTTGAGGAACAGGAGCCCCGTTTGTCTTCATAACCCCTGTCAAAACAAGTGCAACAAGGACATAAACTATGGTTGTTACAAGCAATGACCCTATAATACCAATCGGTAAATCTTTTTGAGGGTTTTTACACTCTTCAGCAGCTGTAGCTAATGCGTCAAATCCTATGTATGCAAAAAATATTATAAATGCCCCCATAAATAGCCCTTGAAACCCATTTGGAGCAAACGGCACCCAGTTTTCAGGCTTTACATAAAAGGCGCCGGCTATTACAAATAAAGCAATAACCCCTAATTTAACGACAACCATTATAGCTGCCATTTTTGTAGAATCTTTCGTTCCTTTTATTAATATCATAGTTATTATTGCTACAATAACAAAGGCAGGGAGGTTAATACATATTGGTATACCGGCGAAATGAGGAATTACGCTTACCGGGTCAATCCCTTGAGACGTTAAATATGTTCCGGCAGAACGAAAATCCGATACAAGCCAAATAGGAGGATTTGTAATACAGTGCGGCAAAAAAGCTTTAAATCCGCTTAAAAACTGCATAAAATGATTTGACCAGGCACACGCAACAGCGATATACCCAATTGCGTATTCCAGCATTAAAATCCATCCGACCATCCACGCTGCAAATTCACCAAGCGTTGCAAAAGTATATATATAAGCTCCGCCGGCAACAGGTATCATTGAGGAAAACTCAGAATAACAAAGCGCCGAAAAGACACACGCAATTGCCGCTATTACCATAGATACCATCAAAGCCGGTCCTGCGCCTGTTTCTGGTGTTGCAGCAGCAACTCCGACAATTGCAAAAATACCTGAGCCTATAATAGCCCCCACACCAAGTATAATCAAGTCCCAGACGCCTAAAGTCTTTTCTAAGCCGCCCTTCTCTGCACTTGCCATCATTTCATCTGGATTTTTACGTTTGAGTAAACTTCTCAAAAGAGAAGAGTGGGTGTGATAGTTGTTTTTTTCTGTCATTAATTACTTTCCTTACACAACGGAAAACCTAATTTCCGTCTCTGTTCCACATATAAATTTGCTACGGCTGACGCCATTGTCCTTACTCTGTTTATAAAATTGATTCTTTCATCTTTTGATATAACACCGCGCGCATCAAGAAGATTGAATGTATGAGAACATTTTAGTACATAGTCATAAGCAGGCAGTACCAATTCTGCCTTAACACAATTATCAACTTCCTGGCTGTATAAATCAAATAACTTAAATAACAACTCAGGATTTGAGTATTCAAAGTTATACTTAGACTGTTCTATTTCATTTTGGAGATAAATATCGCCGTATTTAAGTTCATTATTCCACATGACATCATAAACGGACTCTTTATTTTGAAGATACATAGCAATTCTCTCCAAACCATAAGTAAGCTCAAGCGCTACAGGCTTAACTTCCAAACCTCCTACTTGTTGAAAATAAGTAAACTGGGTAATTTCCATACCGTCAAGCCAAACCTCCCAGCCGACACCAGCAGCTCCGAGAGTCGGAGACTCCCAGTTATCTTCAACAAACCTTACATCATGTTTGGATAAATCAATCCCCATAGCCTCAAGGCTCTGCAAATAAAGCTCCTGTGCATTATCAGGCGAAGGCTTTAAAATAACCTGATACTGAAAATAATGACCTAATCTGTTAGGATTTTCACCATATCTTGCATCAGTCGGACGTCTGCAAGGTTCTACCATAGCTGTAGACCACGGTTCAGGTCCAAGCGAGCGCAAAAACGTTGCAGGATTCATTGTTGAAGCTCCTTTTTCTATATCATAAGGCTGCTGTATTATACAGCCGTAATCCGACCAAAATCTTGATAAATTAAGTATTAAATCCTGAAAATTAAGAGCCATTCTTTTTCCAACTATACAACGTATTTTTTACACTTGATAATTATATAGTTAAAAAAATAAAAAATCAAATTTTAATCCTGTTTCAACTTCAAATTTAGTCAATACAAGCATTTCGCAAATAGTATTTTCTCAAAATTTTCCCATCTTTTATTCAAAAAAAAACAAACAAATAGTAAGCTCACAAAAAAGTTATAGATTTTTCCCCTTTCGCCTATTGTAAATTTTTGTAAACTTATACCTTTATTTTTGTCAATTTTTAAATTTGACTAGTTTTAATATAGGTGTGTAGAAGTCTTTAAGGAAGTGTTTATTATGTATAATGTAAATTTTGGTGCAGAGACTCAAGTCCCTGGTTTAAATAACTACAAACAAGAGGCGCCTGCCCAAGCGTATAAAATAGTAATCCCGCAGACAACGCAAGACAGTTTTCAAAAAACTACACCTCAGTCAGCTCAAACTACTGTTGCTGCAGCACCGCAATATCCCGTACTTGTACAACAAAGTCCAACATCAAATCAGAGCGGAGATATTCAAGCCCCGCGGATTTACCAGCCGCAGGCAACACAACCTCAGCAAAGACCAAGTATATATTTTCCAATGGTTCAACACAAAGAACATCATAAATTTGACTGGGATAATTTTTACAGAATTGCCGGTCTTGCAACCTCTGTAATTCTTACAATCTTAATTGCAATTAGTCTTAAACCTCTCCTCGGAGGCATGGGCAAAAAGCCAAAACCTATATCAATGTTTACTTCTTATAAAGATGATCCCAATATCATTCCCTTAAGTAAACTTCCCGGTATGCAGGAAGTAAAAGATGAATTTCAAAGAAAAATAATTAATCCGATAAAATATAAAGAACTCTTTGCCTATTTCGGTGTAGAACCGCAAATGTCGTGTATGCTCTATGGTCCTCCAGGAACAGGTAAAACAAATTTTGTATACTCAGCTGCAAAAGAAGTCGGAGCTCTTGTCGCCGATTTCAAAATAAGCAGCGAAGGTACTGCTCTGCTCCACGAAACATCCGGCAACTTACAAAGAAAAGCAAAAGCTATTATTGAAGAAGCTGATAAAAATCCTAATCAGCCCTACTTTGTTCTGTTTGATGAAATTAATGGTTTGCTAACTGAATCTAAACATTTTTCTTCTGAACACAAAACCGAAGAAGTTACAACAATGCTTGATATTATAAACCAGCTCAAAACTCGAAAAAATATATCAATATTCGGTACAACCAATGAAATTTATAACCCCGTAAACAAAACAGCCGGAGATATGAACCAAGCAGCAGTTGACCGTTTCAATTCATACATTTTCGTAGGCAACCCTGATCATAACGCACGTAAAAATGCACTAAAATTATATATGAAAAAACACCCAAAACTTACTGCTGCTTTAATAAGAGATAATGAGGCTCTTGAAGAGCTTGCACGACTTACAGAAGGATGTTCATATCGTGAACTTAAAGAAAAAGTATATGACAAGGCTGTTGAAGAAGCAATGGACATGGGAACAAGAGCCACTAATGCAGGGAAAAATTATGAAAATATTAAATTAACCTTTGATACATTTAAAAATATAATTGAAACCTATGTAATAAAACCACGACAGCTTGACATTAAATCCTAACAGAACCTTGGCGGTAAACCTTAACTGCCCCGTCAACAAACCCAATTACTGTTGATGCAACTCCAAGAGATTTGTAACCATAATCATTTACTACATAATTAACCTTACTTCCTACACAATCCACAGCCCCCTGATACGTTAAAGCAGGAGGCTCGTGTGATATATTGGCGCTTGTTGTCGCAAGTACATGCCCCGGTATTATCCTGCAAATTTCTGAAAAAACAGGATTATCAGGGATTCTAACACCTACTGTTTTCATACCTGAAGTTACAAAATCTGGAGTCTCAGCAGATTTATCAAGAACTACTGTAAGCGCTCCAGGAAAATGCTGCTTAATCAGCTTTTGAGCAGACATCGGTATAGGCTTTACAAAACGAAATAGATTATATATTTCATTAGACATCAATATTAAAGGTTTTGCAGCTTCTCTGTTTTTTATTTCATAAATTTTTTTTACAGCTTTTTCCCTATCAGGCAGGCAGCCTAACCCCCACACAGTATCAGTTACAAAGGCTATAACACCGTCATTTTCTAATACTGATATAATCTTTTCTTTTTCTTGTTCGTTAAACATCTTTACGCTATTTCTTGTTCCGTACCGTCAACAAATTGTATTCCAAACTTTGCCCTAAATATATGCTTAACTGTATTTTCCTGAATTTCATGCATCATATTGTTAAATAAATCATACGCTTCTTTTTTATATTCAATAAGCGGATCCTTTTGTCCATACGCCCGCAGCCCAATACCATCTCTCAGCATATCAATATTATGCAAATGATCTATCCATCTATTATCAACAACTCTCAGCAATATATCACGTTCAAGCGAGCGGACAAGATTATCATCACTAAATGGAATCTGTTCTGTATAGTCTGCACCGTTGTACTGCTTCATGATTCTATTGTAAAAATCAATAATCTCTTCCTCATGATCATCGTACGCTTTTAGGGCTGCATCTTTCAAGTTATCATATATTCTTTGGTATTTATAATTTTTAATATCTTCAAAACCTATGTAAGATAACTGAGGAATAGTTGAATGCAATTCTTTTATTAATGTCTCAATGTCTTCTTTTACGTACTCTTCAGGGCTCATTTCAGGTGTAATATAAGACTTTAAGAGTCTGTCAATTTCGCGCTCAATCATAAACTTGATATCTTCTCTTAAACCTTTGCCCTTAAGTACTTTACGACGCTGAGCATAGAACTTTTCTCTTTGTATATTCATAACATCATCATATTCTAGTACACTTTTCCTTATATCAAAATGATATGTTTCCACCTTCTTTTGTGCTGCCTGAATCTGACGAGTAATAATTGCTGATTCAATTTCCATATCCTCATCTGCATTCATCATATTCATAATGGCAGTCATCTTATCTCCGCCAAATATTCGCATAAGATTATCCTGTAAAGATAAAAAGAAACGAGTAGACCCTGGATCACCCTGGCGCGCAGCACGACCGCGAAGCTGGTTATCTATACGGCGTGATTCGTGTCTTTCTGTGCCGATTACATGAAGCCCGCCTGCCTCTACTACTTTTGTATGCTCTTCTTCTGTTAATTTTTTTGTTTCAGCAAGAACTCTTGACTTTATACTTTCGTAATCAGGATTTTCCGGCGATATCTTCATTGCTTCAAGTTTTTCTTTCGCAAGATACTCAGCGTTACCGCCAAGAAGTATATCAGTACCGCGACCTGCCATATTAGTTGCAATTGTTACCGCCCCCAAGCGCCCAGCCTGTGCAATAATATAAGCTTCGCGCTCGTGCTGTTTTGCATTTAATACATTATGTTTTATTCCCCGCTTCTTTAGCAGAGATGAGAGATACTCTGATTTTTCAATACTTATTGTACCAACAAGAACAGGACGCCCCAATTCGTGCTGTTTTATAATATCATCAACTACTTTATTGTATTTTACAACTTCAGTTTTAAAGATTACATCAGGATAATTTTTTCTTATATCCGGTTTATTTGTAGGAATAGAAGTAACTTCCAGATTATAAATTTTACCAAATTCTGCCTCTTCTGTCATTGCTGTACCAGTCATGCCAGAGAGCTTAGGATATAATCTAAAAAGATTTTGGAATGTAATACTTGCAAGAGTTTGGGTTTCATCTTGAATCTCAACCCCTTCCTTTGCCTCAATTGCTTGGTGTAAACCATCAGACCAGCGCCTCCCCTGCATTAAACGCCCCGTAAATTCATCTACAATAACAACCTGATTGTCTTTAACTACATAATCTGTATCTTTAATAAACAGTTCTTTTGCTTTTAGCGCCTGTAAAAGATTGTGGGCATACTGGGTATTTATATCAAATAAATCTTTGCAGCCGATTAATTCTTGCGCTCTGTCAATCCCTACTTCTGTAAGAATGACGTTTTTATTTTTTTCATCAACTTCATAATCAACATCTTTAGTCAACTGAGGAGCAATTTTTGCCATTAAAGTATACGCCTCAGCGGACTGCTCTACCCTGCCGCTTATGATAAGCGGTGTTCTCGCCTCATCAATTAAAATACTGTCAACTTCATCTATAATTGCGTAATTATAAGGTCTTTGAACCAGCATGTCTTCACTTGCAGCCATATTATCACGCAAATAGTCAAATCCAAATTCATTATTTGTTCCATACGTAATATCACAAGCGTACGCTGCCCTTTTATCTTCAAATTCCGTTGGTGAATTATGATTGGACAATATGACACCAACTGACAATCCTAAAAACTTATAAATCTTACCCATCCACTCGCTGTCACGCTTAGCAAGATAATCATTAACAGTAATAACATGAACACCCTTTCCTGTTAATGCATTAAGGTATGCAGGCAGTGTCGCAACAAGCGTTTTACCTTCACCTGTTCTCATCTCTGCAATATGCGCGTTATGAAGAAAATACCCGCCTATTAACTGAACATCAAAATGCCGCATATTTAAAACACGTTTTCCTGCCTCGCGAACAGTTGCAAACGCCTCCGGAAGTATAGCATCAAGTGCTTCTTTTTCTAAAATCCTATCAGCTTTTTCATTATCAGATTTAGGGCGTTTTGATAATATTGTTTTAAATTCATCAGTTTTTGCTCTCAATTCTTCATCAGTTAATTTTTCAAACTCCGGCTCAAGAGCATTTATACGCTCCACCACGCCCATCATATGCTTTATCTTTTTTTCATTGGGATCCCCAAGCAGCTTTAATAAAAATCCAATCATAATTACTCCTCATATTAAAAATATCATAACATAAACCTAATAGAAAAATAATTAATGATTTATTAATAATTTGGGCAATCCTTCATAATATAAAAACCGCTATAACTTTCAAAAGTTATAACAGTCAGCATACAATCTAATTAATAAACTACATTTGAGAAGTTGAAAAAGATGCAGCTTCCTCATACGGATTTTCAACACCGATTTTGACCGCCTGCGCATACGCAAATTCAAACATCTTATCAGAATTTTCAGCTATCTGAGGATTTTCTATAAGTGCATCAAGATCATTTTTAGTACTGTCTCTTTCAATAGAAAGCATGGAACGTCCGATGATTTCAGCATGAGGATTTGAAAAATCATTGATTTTATCAGGTTCAGCTTTAATTTCTTCAACCGGCTTATCAGCGGCCGAAACTTTTGGAGCAACATTGCTGCCGACAGGATTGAATTTATTAAAGTTTGTTCCGTTTAATTCACTCATGTTTATTACCTCTTATAGCACTAAAGCATTATACAATTTTTTAAGAGAGTTGACTACCCCCGTTTAATATAAACCGTAAACTCAATTTTTTTTGCTAGTAAAATACGATTTATTAAGAAATTGTTACAATCTCCACTTAAAAAAAAATCTATTTTCTTATTTGAATGCGCTGAAATATTAATTTATGTAAATTAAATACGAGGATAATAGCCAAAAAAAGTATTTAGTGGTTTAATATTTAATGTAACTAATGGTGTAAAAGTATGTCATCAATTGCTCCTATTGGATTTACTGCATATAATGCAGGTAATAAGTATTTAAATGTAAATAAAGCAAATAAATCGCCCGGACTTTATTCCAACGTAAATAAAAGTGCGGAGTCTAGATTTACATATATACCGATAAATAATCCAACTAATTTTAGAGGCGCCCCATACAAGCTGGATTTTAATTTCCTGCAGGTTCCTGAAAAAGGTTCAATAACTGCAAAAAAGGCAATAGAAATATTTGAAAGATTTAAGCTTGGGAATTACCTGGATATAGGTGATGATACTATTAATTATGCCCGCAATGCGGAAATCAGAAAAGAGAATCTTTCTTTCTTAGATAAAGTAACAGCACCTGCAGAAAAACAAGAATTTATTTCCTATTACAAAGAACTTACAGGTTTTCCTTCTCTATATCAAGTTTCCGAAAATATTAAAATAGCATTCGTAAAAGCAGTAACACAAGCCTCTGAATTTTTAAACAAGAGCAGAGAAACTCATGGATATGATATAATCCAAGCCGGTTATGACGGAATTTGTTCTGTAGGGAGACATAAAGCTTTACCCGGCAGCGACCTCGACAAAGCTTATATAATAATTCGCGGAACAGGAAGAATTAGCGGAGACCCAATTTATGTTAAAAACTTTATGTGGAAATTGTGGGATTTCACCGATCAACGCATTTTAAGCTATAACCATGACGCTGCAGCATTTCCGCAGGTGTACACACAAGCACAATTTAACGCTCTGATTAAAAAAGCGGATGAAGCCTGCGAAAAAATGAATATAAGAAGCTTCAGCCTTAATCCTATTGATACCGCTTTATCACTTCTTAACTATGATCATCTGATTCTAAACAGAGATGTAAGGAAGTACAATGAATACAAACAACTACAAAACACATACACAACTGATTATATAAAAGCCAACAAGTTCTACATAGAATTATGCAGACAATTTCCTATCTACACAGGTTTTAATGTATTTGAAAAACCGACAAAAGAAGTAATGAAAAATATCGGTTTTGTAATAGAAACTATGCGCGAAGGCGTACATTTTACAAAATTTGGCAAAATAGATTATTCAAAGCTAATGGACAGCACGACTTTTAACCTCGTAAACTTATCTCAGTTAAAAGCATTAAAAACAAGAGGTGACAAGAAACCTAAGCGATTGGCAAGAATGCGTCTTGAAAAAGATTTTGACACCTGGGATATTGATAAACAATTCAGATTTATAAAAACATTAATAGCTTCAAGCTGCGCTAACAATACAGATTTTACCAAAGAATTTTCAAAATACTTTTCAAGAGGCGGGGAAGATTTATTTGCACCGCTGATAAAACAATTATTAAAGTAGCGAAGGGAGTTTTTTATATGAGAGTGTCTGCAATAAGCGGAAAATCTATAATATCTAAGCCTTTTACTGCTCAGCAAAATAAACAAACTGAGCGCACTCCCCGCATAAAAGAATTTGTTAAAAAAAATAAAACTTATCTTGAAGCCGGCGCAGCTGCCATTGTTATAGGCAGTGCTTTATATGCTTATCATGGCAAGTGCAAGTATACTAACGTTATCAATACCGCATTATCTAATACAAAAAAAATAAAACTTTTAAAAAAACAACTCCGGCTTTTCCCTAAAGATATTGAATACAGAAAAAATCTAATGAGAGGCATCGGCTGCAAAGAATCAGGGTACGTATATTTACGTCCAATTGTCGGACCTCAGGAATATAAAAGTATTATAAAAGATTTCAGCGATTCTCCAGTACATTACTCCCCAGGAGGCAGCCTTATTACAGAACAAAAAGATGGATTTAATATGTCCGGCAAAATTAACGGAACCTATCGTGCAAATCTTCACATTCATACAAACACCTCTGATGGCAGAATGAGTGTTGCGGAACTTCTTGACCAGTCTGCCCAATATGCCGATGACATTGCAGCGAAAATACACACAAACAAAGATATTAAAGCTCCTTACGCCCCATTTACAATAGCTATTACAGACCATGACACTCTTGAAGGCTGCAAAGAAGCCGTTAAAATAATAAATGCAAACCCTGAGAAGTATAGAAATCTGCGAGTAGTATTGGGGTGTGAGCTAAGTGTTGAAAACAGCCTAATGCAATGTGAACTTAATAAACCTGTATCAACACATATGCTGCTGCATGGAATAAATCCGTTTGATAAAACTCTTAACAACTACCTTGACAGCAAGAAACTAAGCAGAGCAAACATGGTAAAAGATATAATTAAAGCATCCTCGCAAAAACTGTCACATCAATACCCTGATACTGCCGCCAATCTATCATATGAAGAAGCAAAATCTTCGTTTTTAACTATTAATAAAAGTATTCTGCACGTAGATTATCACGCCAGAGATTATGTATACTCAAAAGTTCTCTTTTCTGAGTTATTAAAAAACAACCCGCAAATAAACAAAATTGCAGCCGAAAAAGATATTAATTTAAATAATTTAAACTATACTTACGAAGTACATAAATATCTTAAAGGTCTTCCATATCAAATCGGAGGCGGAGAATGGAACCGCATTTTAACCAAGTTACACGAATATACCGCTAATTTACTTGGGATATCAAAAGAAGAAGCAGCTTCAAAAATGCCGCTGCCTGAAAATCTTGAAAAAATATTTAGTGAAATTTCCATAATATCAAATGATGCACGTCCGCGGCTTGTAAATCTACAGAGCGCATATATTGATATGAAAGAATTTATAGATATCTTTAAGAAGCAAAAATACGGATATATGAGTATTGCTCACCCGGGGTTAATGGATGTCGGACACGCTCTTAAATATCCAGAACACAGCAGCTACGCAATACTTGATATTTTCAAAAATTTTAAAACGTACGGCGGTGATAAAGCCTTATGCGCAGAGCTTTATTATCACTATTTTGGAGTAGTCGGAAAAAGTAAAAATTGGCTGAATATTATTAATCAATATGCCCGCACCTCAGCTCTAATGCCGAGCGGAGGTCTGGATAACCACGGAAAAAGTATTTTCTACAGCGGAACATAAAGCTTTAAACTTATACTACAGTCAAAAGCCCCACTCTATTTGTAACAAATTGTGACAAAACCAGGCTATTTTTATACCGCGGGCAATTGTATCTTATTACTAGTAATTGTAATATATTAGTAAGGATAAAAAGTACAAATCATTGGTAAAGTATGAAAAAACGGGGCTCAAATATAAGCCCCATTTCTTTTATTAATCTATTAATCTCCGTTTTTCTCTTCTATCGGTACAGTTATGATATATTTATCACCTTTAACCTCTTTTTTAATTTTGTCTTCATCAATAGGCGCCCCTAGCGCAAATGTCTGCGAAAATTCTATAACCATATCTTTATTATTTTCAGATTTATCCATTACACCTTTAATATTAATTGTATCCCCCTCAGCGGTTACATTAATATTTTTATCGTTATTATTCAACTGCTTAAGGTCAATAATAAACTTGTACTGATCTTTTTCCTTAACCATATTAATAATCGAGTGATGAAGAGGCATTGGAGAAGGCATAAAAATATCGTTATCAATTCTCTGCATTTCGCGTGCCTGTTTTTGTATCATTTTTTCTGCACGCCTAAACCCCCGCATTGGATCAAACATCTTTGCAAGTGTTATATCCATAACAACATAAAACGCCAAAAATCCGCCTAATAGTGCGGCAATAAATGTAATAACTGCATGTTTCACAGTGTGTCTGTCTTCTTCTAACATAATAGCTCCTTTCTTTTATTCATTATTAAATAAAATTTTAAGCTTAAATTCAATAATCCCCCGGGCAATATACAAGTATAATATTAATATTCAAAAAATTGCCAGTTAGCATTATAATAACAAAAATGTATTCTTAATACTCTTTTTGAACGTTGTTCCACCATATTTTAAATATACAATTAATATGATTTACTAATAAGGAATATAAAAATGGAAGAACTACTAAAAAAAATATCAGCAGACTTAGACGACATTAAAAGAAAACTCAGCATGAAAGATTCAATAATGCAAATTAAAAATGCCCGATTTTATCTACCGAACCATCCTGAGGACTGTATTCAAAAATCAATGGCTAACTGCTGCGATTATTGGGATACACACGCATTAAACATAATCGACAAATACCTCCCTGATAATGCGGTAATCCTTGATATCGGAGCCAATATCGGCAGCCATTCAATTTATTGGGCAATCGAAAAAAATGCACGCAAAGTCTATGCTTTTGAACCACTTACAGGCGCCTACGAAGCTCTTGCTAAAAATGTTAAACTAAATAAACTTAATAGAAAAGTAATACCTTATAATTTAGGCTTATTCAGTCATAACGGGAATGCTTCAATAACACATTACAATATATCTAACATAGGAAACACTTCTTTTTGCCCAAATCCAAATGGTGTATTCAAGTTTATCAAGCTTGATAATTTTAAAACCCGTGAAAAAATTGACTTAATAAAAATTGATGTTGAAGGCGCGGAAGCGGAAGTTCTAAAAGGCGCAGCAGCAACTATCAGCACACATAAACCTATAATTGTAATCGAAACCTATAATCATAGGCAAGAAGTCGATACTATCCTTAAACTATACGGATACACACTAACTGATACTATACGCGAAGGAGAAGATTATATTTACAAGCCTGTACTTTTATAAAAAATAAATATATAATAAATTTGGAGTTTAATATGGATCTAAAACCAATAGCCGGTACAAATTCTCAAAATATAAATAATTACAACACTGTTAAATCAAACGAAGAAATAAAATCCACGGAGTTTAACAGCAGCCACAACAGTAGTATTAAATTGACAGAGGAGCTTAATAAAATGAGTGAATTAAATAAAACAACGATTAATTACCCTAAAGAGTACGAATTAAATCTCTCTCACGATGAACTCGTTAAGCGCATAAGCAAAGACTATATGACAACTAAAAAAATGCTTGCGCCTGACTCAGAAGAATACACCGCTCTTGCTTACGGTGACAAAGAAGCACTCAAGCACCTTGTTAAAGCCGCATACACTATTGAAAGTATAAACCTAAAACTTGACAACCACCACAATCTTGCATTCAGAGATTTTTTAAACAATGAAATAGCAAAAGATAACGAAGACGCAAAATTAACACGTATCTTATTTGAAGCTCAAAAAGGCGTGTGCGCAATTGACTCAGAATCAAACAAAATATCACTTGCAAAAGGTATAGAAGAAAAACTAGGCAAAGGGCTTTACCCTGAAGATTTATCAGTTCAAGAGTTCCACTCAATCATAAAAAAAATGGTTGAAGACGGCAAAATTGATGAAGTCAGAACAATTTTAAACCAACGGAGCGTAGTAGAACGTGACGGAGACCTTTTAAAAGGTACCGATTATATAGACAAGTACAATACAGAATTTGCAATTGTCGCTAAAGAATTGGAAAATGCCGCAAATGTTTCTACAAACGAGGATTTTAACGAATTTTTACGCCTGCAGGCAAAAGCTCTCAGAACAGCAGACCCAATGCTTGATGCTTACGCTGATAAAAAATGGGCAGAATTACAAGATACCCCGCTTGAATTTACAATAACAAGAGAAAATTATTCTGATGAAATGACTCAAACAGTTATTGAAAACAAGGAATTAATGGATATATTATCTAAATATGATATTAAACCTGTTTCAAAAGACATGCTTGGAGGAAGAGTCGGTATTGTTAATAAAAAAGGAACAGATGCTATTTTAAAAGTAAAAGAATTTTTACCCTTAATGGCAAAAAATATGCCGTTCAATGATGAATACGAACAAAATATCTCTCCTGACAAAGATTCCAAACAAACAATGGTTGATGTGGATTTAGTCGCCGTAACAGGAGATGTCGGAGAGTACAGAGGCGGAATTACTTTAGCCGAAAACCTGCCTAATGATGATAAGCTCTCGCTTACAATAGACGGAGGAAGAAGGAATGTTTATCACCGTCAAATCAGGTTAATAACAAGTGAAGATGCTAAACAAAAACTTCAAAAACGCTTAGACGCAACTTTAAACAAAGAACAGCATAAATATTATAATGATGAAGCAGATCACTGGTTTACAGTAGGACACGAAAACGGTCACTCGCTTGGTCCAAATAAAAACCGCGAAGCACTTGGGAAATATCAATCTATTATTGAAGAAAATAAAGCAGATATGGTTTCCTTAGCAATGCTCGACATATTAACAGAAAACGGACTATACACCCCTGAACAGCGGGAACAAATTATTGTTACTTTTGCGGCTGATAATATGCTTAAATCAAAACCAACATTAAGCCAGGCACACAGAGTACGTACCGTTATGCAGAACTATTACTTTGTAAAGCACGGTGCTATTGAAATTTCAAAAGATGGTGTATTAACCGTTAATATTGATAAAATGGTGCCGACTGCCCGCAAAATGCTTGAAGAAATAGTAAGAGTTCAAATCGATGCAGACTTTGACAAAGGTGAAAAATATGTAATGGACAATTTTGTATGGACTGAAGAAATGGAAGCTGCTGCTAAAAAATTAAAAGAAGTCTCAAAAACTCTTAATGGTAAAGTTGAAGCTCCGCTTGCAATGGAACTTCTAGCTTCTGATTAGTTGTTTAAGAAAAGGGGGCGGCAGGTAAACCTGCCGCCCCCTTTTTAGTCCTTATTCTATTTTCCAAACCTTTGCACCAGCTCTTCCAGGTACTTGCTCAAACTTATTTCTTCAGCGTTATTCTTTTTTAGGAATTTTAAAAACCGCGGATAATCATATTCAGCATAATCATTAAGTAATTTTATCTGTTTAAGATGGCTGGGTGTATCTTTTACATTATCTGCATGGTTTATAACAAATCCAACACTTTTTAGTATTCCTTTAAGCCTGTATACAAATAATTTAAAAATATCACTACCTGAGATTTCAAATAACGGAGCTTTATCAATATCCGGCAAATTAATACCGTTATGCCCACAGTTTAATTTCAGCCAATCAGAATTTCTACCAAGTTTTGCCGCTTCTTTTTCTATTGACAAAAGAGTACTAAAATCGTTTATTGAACGGCTTTTAAATATTATACTGTAATTTTCTGCAAAAGATTTTCCGTACTTATTTAATATTTTAACAAATTCCTCATTCGTACACGGTATCATCTTTATCGCTTGAAATGCAGGTTTTGTATAATTTAGTTTATCATTTGTTATTTTCATTTTCCTATAACCTCATTTTTTAAATATTGTTGTTTTAATTCTTTCATAAAATCATCAAACTGTATTTCTTTAGCATTATTTTTTTGTAAAAATTTTATGAATGCAGGCATACATTTTTCGGCATTATCATTTAATGTTTTAATGGAATGTAAGTAAGACGGAGTATTATTCAATCCAGGCATAGTTATGTACAAGTGTTTAAAACTTCGGCACAATTCTTTTAATTTATAAACCGCAAGTTTTAAAACATCAATACCTGTAAAATCATACAACGGACAAGTATCAATATTAGGCAGATTAATATTATTTTGCCGGCAGTTTTCAAATACCCAGTCTTTAGAATAATTCAGATTTGCCGCTGTTTTATTTATTTGAGAGTATGTTGCAATATCGCTTACTGAACGATTTTTAAATAATATATGCCCGTTACGTTCAAGAACTTCTCCAAAAAGTTGAGATAACTGGTTGTATTCCGCATTAGAACATTTTACAATTCTAATTGCTTTAAATGTATGTAAAGAGCTATTGTTATTTATATCCATATATTACCTTTGTTCTAAACAACATTAGTAAATAAAAAAAATTGTTATTATACAAATATTTGTAAAGAAAATGTTACATTAAGAGACCTCAAAAAACACACCCCCTCAATCATAGTATTTTTTTATTAAAAACTGGAATATGATTATAATTAATGCTACAATTTTGTATGGATATAAGTACATAAGAGAGGGTCAAAATGCTTCAGGAAGCAACGCGGGCTATCAACTCCGCTTTTAATAACAGTTTTGTAAAAAAATTATCACTTTATCTTCACGATTGTATTAGAGAAGAAGTAAAGAGTTCAACGTTTAGAAATCTCAAATCCGATAAAGATAATAAATGGATTTTTTTACCTGAAAAAGACACATTATTCACTCAAGGCGCAGAGTATTTGAAACTTGACGGTAAAGACAACAAAATTACTGAACTTATGATACAAAGCGAAATGAGCCAGCGTGATAAATATCTTATATACGGATATTTATTCCTTGTAGGTAAAACCGGCAAATCTAAAAAGCAGAATGAATTTCTAACTCCGCTTTTGTACACTTCATGCAGGCTTGAAAGAAATGGGATAAATATTAATTGTATACCAACTGATGAAGTTATTTCTCTCAATACCGGTGCACTTACATCCTTAATGAAAAAGAGTGATGATGAGGATGAAATGGAGCAGCTTATTGAAGGTCTGCTTGATGTAGTTCCTGATATTCCAGTTACACAGGAAAAACTTGATGTTTTTCTAACTACTCTTAAATCAATCATACCAGAAATTGATATCTCTCTAAATCCTGCAATGACAGTTGAAGAAGATAATGTATCAAAAGATTTTTATTCCGAAAAAATTAATGCTGAAAATGTCGACGAAATAGTTGAAGAGGAACAAAATACCTCCGTTTCTAAAACTAAATATGACACAATTTCAATAACAAACCAGTGTGCAATTATACTCACTAAGCGCCCATCAGTAACAGCAGGCGTCCTGCACGAGTTAAGCCAGATAGCAGAAAAGCCGAGCGGGCTATACAGAGAAACAGTTTTAAACATAATTAATGAAGAATTTATACAATCTAAACCAACAGATAATCTTGACAGCAAAAAATTAGCAGACTTTTTCCCTGTAACACCTTTATCTTTAAGTGATTCACAGGAAAGTGTAATTAAAAACACGGAAGCAGGAAAAATTATATCTGTTTTTGGACCGCCTGGAACAGGAAAATCACAAACAATTGTAAATCTGGCAGCACACCTAATTGCAAACGGTAAAACTGTACTTGTTGCATCAAGAATGGATAAAGCAGTTGATGTCATTGCTGAACGCTTGAACGAGTTAGGCGCACCATTTCTTGCACTCCGCGCCGGTCGTTTAAATTACCAAAAGCAGCTGAGTTTCCAGCTGCAAGACCTTCTTGCAAACAAAGTTGATTTAAATGTAAAAGCTGAAAACTCTGTACTGGTAGATACTCCTGATATGAAAAAGCTTTTAGATTCCATTAAAAATTTAGAAGATAAAGCTGAAAAAATACTCTCCTTAGAAAAGCGCTGGACAGAGTTAAACACTCAGACAGGTGACATAAAATCTATTTATAGTTCTATGAATTTTATTAAAAAACCGTTAAAGCGCGAAGAAATATGCACAGTTGAAAAAATTGCAGAAGCACTTACACAAAATATGGAAAAATCCGGGATTTTTGCCTCTTTTAAAAACTTTGCTTCTTTAAAAAAATTAAATACAATTCTTGATAAAGAATTTAGCGCATCTAATGACAATCTTGCTATTTTAAAAAATGAATTAGAATATACAAAACTTGTATGTACACAAAGAGAAACAGAAACTTCAATCCAAGCAATAGGAAACTTACACCTGATATTAGGTCAAATTAAAACATTAAAAAAGAAACAAAAAGACCTTGCAATAAATATACTTATAAACAAACGCCGTGAAGCATTAAAAGGACTAATGCAGGATCAGGTAAAGAGGCAGCGGCTATTTGTTCATTCAAAATCATTAGTAGAGAGAAAGAAAAACCTGCAAGACCGCTTGTTATCTAATGAAGATTTTAAACCGTTATTGGAAGCATTCCCATGCTGGTGCGTAACAACATTTGCAGTTTCTTCATCCCTTCCTTTAAAACCCGGTCTGTTTGATGTGGTTATTATTGATGAGGCGTCTCAATGTGATATTGCAAGCTGTTTCCCGCTGCTATTCAGAGCTAAAAAAGCCGTTGTAGTCGGAGACGATAAGCAGCTGCCGCACTTGTCATTTTTAGAAAAAGCAAAGGAACAATCCTTTTTAAGCCAATACGGAATAGACGATAAATATCAATTGATGTGGCGTTTCCGTACAAATTCAATGTTTGACCTCGCAAATTACTATTCAATGTACCCTGTTTTATTAGATGAACATTTTAGAAGCCTGCCGCCAATAATTAATTTTTCAGCAAATGAATTTTACGGTGGGCGTCTAAGGGTAATGAAAAAAGATAACTCTATAGAACCTGTCCTGGAAGCGATTATAGTTGAGGATGGAAAAGTTGATTTTGATGCAACCAGGAATCTTCCTGAAATTGAAGCCGTAGTAAAGCGCCTGCATGAAATAGTACTTGATGATGAACGTAAAAACCCAGATAACCCTGTATCAATAGGTATAATTTCACCGTTCAGAGCTCAAGTCGAGCAGTTAAAAATATCTGTAAGTAAAGTATTATCAGATTATATGATAACAAAGCATAAAATAGAAATCGGTACCGCACACACGTTTCAGGGTGATGAAAAAGATATTATACTTATTTCCTGGGCATTTGCAAACAACAGCTATCCACAAAGTTTAACATTTCTACAAAAACCAAATTTATTCAATGTCGCAATTACAAGAGCGAGAAAAAAGGTAATAAATTTTATCTCAAAAGACCCTAGAGAATTACCAGATGGTCTTTTAAGAGGGTATTTCGCTTATATAGAAGATTATACAAATAGATATAATTTGAAAAATTCTGATAAATTTGACGAAAATATTTACAAAAATTCATTTGAAAAAGAAGTTGCCAAAGTGCTGCGTGAAATCGGACATACTGTAAAAGCCGGACAAGAGATAGCCGGCGTAAGTGCTGATTTAACAGTCGATGATAAATTTGTAATAGAGTGTGACGGAGTTGAAGATAACAAACCATCAAAGGTCTCTGATACAAAAAAACAGGTATTAATTGAGAGAAGCGGACTTCCTGTAAAACGTATTACGTATAGAGAATGGCAGTATTCAAATCAAGCTTGTATTAATAGAGTTATTACAGAATAGCAGTTACAAATAATTAAATATGTAAATCAGAATGCTGCTTGTTTATTCTAAAATAAAAAACAAAAAAATCGGAATGACAGGATTTGAACCTGCGCCCCCCGCGTCCCGAACACGGTGCGCTACCAAGCTGCGCTACATTCCGATTTTTATATATTTTTACTTGTCAATTGTGTTGTATAAATGTCTTTTCTTGGGTTAGACTCAAAGGAACTTCAATCCTTCTCCTCACCCCCCACCACAACCATTATAAGAGCTGAAAGAAAAATATCAACTTTTATTTTCTGCCTATATACGTGTTTTTGTAATTAGTATTTCAATTTCATCATTCAGCATCTGTATATGTTTTATCTTTTCAAGAGCTGCAGTAAGCACATTTATATAATCGTTTCTTTCTTTACTTAATTGTCTTGATATATTTTCACAACGATAATACTGAGAAGAACACTCTTTGCTTACACAATTATCTATTGTTGTTTTAATAAGACTTTCTACGGTAAGCAGCTCATCTATTATATTTTCATTTATACTATTCAGTTCATTATTATTTAGCATCTTCCGCATTGCTACTCTCCTTCTTTCACAGAAAATAAATAGTTCTACGAATAAGTATAATAAAAACAGATAATTTTTTATTAATATAATTTCACTTATTCAGGTAATCACTAAAAAAGCACAAATTTTTACATTTCTTAATATCGCAAATTCGAGCAAAACACCTATCATTATTAGCCGTCAAGCATATTAAGATATTTTAGAAAAATAAAAATTTTTTTGTATTAATTGTAAAACTTTTGTAATATTTCAAAATGATATAGCAAATTATATCATGTTCAATTTTTGTAATTAAAAAAAGAGGCTGTATGAAAATAGAATTTAAAAACAATACTGCATTTAAAAGTCTCCGTACAGACAGAATGTTTGTCAGGCAATTATCAACAGAAACAGGATATTCTTTAGCGGAAAACAATCAAAGAAATATTACCAAAGCCATAAAAAATCTATCGAAGACAGGAACATCGTCTACGTTAAAATTTCTTATGGAAACAGCGAAAAATTTAAGATTTTCAACCAATATACCTTACAATTGGGCAGCAAAAAACAAATGGAAAGCCTTGCTGATGCTTGCAGTTTCAGCCTGTGCAGCAAAAGCCGGGATGACAAATTCAAAAGAACTAAATAATGAATTTAAAGATATTTTTTATAACAGAGAACTAAATGAAGATGAACAGGCAATTATAAAAACACATGACAGTATACTTACACGCTTACAAGAGTTTAAGCCGGATTCTAAAGAGTATGAGTGCGCCAAAAATAATCTTGAGTACTTCATCATATCTTCAGAGACCTCACTTGGAGATAAAAAATACATATTAGAAAAACTGGATTATTTTCTAAGCGATGAATATCAAATTAATCCGAGTTTAGCAGACAAAAAATTTCAGGCATTTTCAGAAATAATAAACGATTTGTCTCTTGACAGTATAAACGAAGAAATCCCGAATATAAAAGCCTCAAACCAGCATACTCACGGGATGTGTACAGCGTTTTCAATTACAAGGAAACTCTTAGCATACGAATATAAGAGATACTACACAGATTTTATATTACAAGAGCTAGACAACAGTGATACTATGTATGTTTTTGACAGAAGAGAATTAGGCACTGGTAAAAAAACAGCAGTAAAAAAAGCCGACATAGATTATGAAGGAATGCTAAAGCGAGGATTCCGAATAGTAGACGCTGCTGACGCCAATTGGATGAATATAGCAGATATTAAACTAGCGACTGCTGATATAACTGTCAGTTATATACCTTATGATGAAAACTCCTACGGAACATATAACGATAAACATATAAAAAATTTATCAAATGAAGAATTTGCACCGTTACACGATTATTTTACCGCACTTAGTGCTGCGGAAGATAAATTAAAACAAGTAAAACTAAGTATAATAAAACAAAAACTTCAAAAAGAACAAAATTCTGTAGATAATCAATTAAAAAAAGTAAATTATCAAAAAGACTTGCAAGAACATTTAAGAACGATAATAATCTCATTTTTAGGTGATGAGTATAAGGAAATGGGGCATGATATAATATCAGGACTAATGAGTCTAAAAAAGGTTAATTCTAAACAGTTATCAAACGATGAATATATAGCTCACGAATTTTTATATATTGACAATGAAGAAGATAATATAAAGCAATTAAAAATTAAATCATATCTGAATAACAGATGCGGCTTTGCATTAAACCGAGACTTAACAGACATGGATATAGAAAAGATTTTTGAATTGACAGAAGAACTGCATGACCTGGAAGCGCCTGCAAAACACAGCCAATTTAATATGGCAAAAAATATTATTGAAGCAGTATCGGCGTTTAAAAACCAGTTTATAAAAGGGATAAATATACCTGCTAAACTACACAGTCATATTATTGAACTAAACCTTCCTGATGAAGACACTGTTATGCTTGAAAACATAAAAGAGCTGAAGAAGAAAGCAGAAAATAATGATATGACAGTAATAGAAGGAATTTCTGCCAATCTCAATACAGAACCGTCTAAAAAAACTGTAATTGAGTTTTTAAACGAAGCAGAAGCGTATATTACAAGTCTGCCTGAGATATACGATGACATATATAAAAGTTTAAATTTAGGCTCAAGAACTTCTGTTTTAGAACGAGAACTATTAGCTGCGGAGAAAATTTTACAATCAGAAGATAACAGCCTGATAGATAATCTTTGTCATCGAGTTGGTATATATAATCTTAAAGAGCTGCAATCAAAAATACATTCAGCGCTTGAAATGATTACACACAAGCAGCTTATTGAAGACTTAGCACAAGTACTTGAGTGCGAACCTGATAAAAGCACCGTGTATACAAATATTAAATCTGCACTTGAAAAACTAAGCACTAACGACAATGATGATTTTGCAAGAAGCATAACAGACAAAACAGGACTTGATATCTATACAGCAATGCAGGAATTAATAAATGCCGGCACAATTTTGTCAGGAGAATACGATAATCTTTATTACAAAAAAGCTTGTAACTTAATTAATCAAAAAGAAATAAAAAGTGACTTGCCAAAATATTTTAACGCAATAACTGCAAATATAAGCAACAGTGTTGATGAAGAATTTTTAAAAGAATTACTTATAAATAATAACCTGCCGCCAAGGATAACAGTTGAAACTATTAATACCGCTTTAGCACAAATTGCCTCAAAGATAAATAATATGTCGTTTCAAGTACAGAATATCGCAAGTACATTATTTATTGAAAAGAATGGCGAAATATACAATTCCGTTTACTACCCGCTTCTTGTACTTAACCACTATGAAAAAAGCGGTTTGCTTCCTAAAGATACAACTCTTACATCGTTCAATAATAAATTTGAAGAGTATTACAAACTGAATGCTGAAAAATCAAAATATACAGATAAAGAATACAAACGTAAGAGAAAAGAATTAACAACTTTTACAAAAGAAGAAAAACTTGAACTAAATCGAATGCTGTCAAAAATTAATCAAATGTACAAAATGATTAAACGCGAGAAAAATGCAGCCTTTGAGGGAATGGAAAAAGATTTAGAGGAAATTTACAGAAATTACGGAGTAAATTCCGGCAGGTACTGGGTAGGTACTGTTCCGTCATCAGGATTAAGCGTCAATTTAGAAATTGTACTGCTTGAAGCCGCTACAGGCAAACCGTATTTTATACAGAACAATCTTAAAAAAGCATTCGACAGCATTAAAAACGGCGCGTTTTCAGGAATATCAAACTCATCTGTTTCTGATTCCAATTTAGGACTACACGCACAATACATAGCAGATATTGCTACAGTAAAAGTGCCAACAAAAAACGGAGTTGTTGAAAAAGATGTGTTATTCCACGACAATAGCTGGGGAAAATCCGAACAAGAAAATACCTGGGTAGATTCAAAAGGTTTAACTAGAACAGACTATAATAATGACCTTGGCTATAAATACGGTTATATAACAAATGACAAGTACAGAAACGGCAGCTTCACCGATGATTTGCTGTACAAAGCAGGGAAAATGACAATCCCTGCGTACACCAATAAGCAATTAAAGAAATTATCACCTTCAGAGACATTTGGTTTTGAATTAATGGATAGTGCAATACTCCCCGGCCGCAGCCCTAAAGCCTTATCAATAGCAAAATCTATTAAAGATATTCTTTTTATAGATGAAGATGACAATATAAAAGCTCTTGAAGGTTATGCAAGGAGTATGGGGTATGAAAGCTTAAAGCATAAATTGGAAACAATGTCAAATATAAAACTAACATATTATACAAAATATAATAAACTAATTCAACGCATTAAGGGAGATAGATTCAGTGAAAGTATAGCAAGTGAAGATGCTTACAAAAATTTACCTGACAATGATTTCTTAAAAATAATACTTGAAAAAGCAGCCTTAAGAAAATCTTTTCCAAACTCTGCCTATACAAGTAAAATAAATGATATTAGCACAATTAATGAATTAAACGAATTAAGAAATAATATGCTTGACGAAGCAACGAGCAATTTTGGCTATACTTTTAACAAAGATATAAAAGCTTTAAAGTACGTTTTCTCCGCTAAAAACAGAACTTTATTAATAAAAGAAATAATTACTCCAATCCTGGATAAGGAGAATATCAGCTATAAGTCAAATAAACTCAATAAAATATTAAATCCTGATTTACTGCTTAAAGAAATAGATAGTTACAATTATGACGGCAGCTTCCACAGTTTTGCCAAAACCATTTCAGATTTAGCTGTTGACAAAATCATAAAAGAATATGATGAAAGTATTACAACTGATATTTCAAAAGA
This sequence comes from Candidatus Gastranaerophilales bacterium, assembly GCA_944326905.1. Classification (GTDB taxonomy): domain Bacteria; phylum Cyanobacteriota; class Vampirovibrionia; order Gastranaerophilales; family Gastranaerophilaceae; genus CALUTH01. Next base: position 152,136 of record CALVFU010000001.1, on the reverse strand, counting down.
ACTGAAGGAGAATATTTATAATTTCATTATTAACCTTTACAAATTACAACCGAAAGATATAAAAGAAGGTGTACTGCCGCAAACAATTATTAATTGGATAGATAAGACCTATCAGCCTGAGACAGATGAAGAATTTTTATCTATATTTAATAAAATAAGGAACTATACATTTGCAGAATACAACAGGCACATTTTATCAAAACTTACAGATAAAGATGTTATACCTGAAAAAGTCACAGGCTACGATATAATAAAAAATATTCTTGCTTGCAGAGATGATGCTGAATATGCTCTGTTAAATGAAGTGTTCTTAGATGAATATTACAAGACATATGATACAAGTATATTGGAGCCATACGTAAGATATGACCGCTTTGAAAACAAAGTAACAGGAGCAACCTATAAGAAGAAAAAATTTGATGATATATACAGGGGGTTGAAATCAGAACTGGAAGTAATTAACTATGATAAATTGTTTAACAAAACAAAACAGATGGCATATAAAAAATATAATCTTCTGCCGGGGTATCCTAAAATCGACACAGTAAGCGGAGGGCTTGATGCTATAGAAGAATCCCTCAATATATTAGAAACTGCTTTTAACCGTTATTCAGCACTTAAAACACAATTAAAAGTTTTTAATATATCAGAACAACTAAGCAGCTTTGTGCATAAACATGCTAAGATGAGGTTATCAGAGAACGAAGACAAACAGTTAAGAAAACAAATTCTAAATATTGTAAATTATACAAAAGATGAACCGGCATACAATGATGTACGAGAAGAATTGGAGGAACTTCTTAAAAATACTGAGCTGATTGTTCCGGCAAAAATATTACCTGTTGTTAAAAAAGTTGATACACTAAACTCAACACTCTTAAAATTATGTTCAAAGGAAGAATATCAAAACAATACAGATATGGCATATTTAGATTTAGAGCGTTCAATAGAGGTATATCTCAGGTTAAAAATTTTACCGAATATGCGGGACAGAGTACGCGCAAAAATAAATGAATGGTTTAAAGAACTGCTCAGCAATACACCTAATATTAAAGAAAAATATAACGAATTAGTAGATCTTTCTATCAACAGCTATATTCTTGATAATCCAGGGACGCTTCTTGACGAATATTTATTACTCAAAGCTAATAATCAGACAGTTGAAACCAAATATTTTGAAATACCATTAAGAAAGAGTCTTGAAATGCTGCTTCACAGTTCAAGACAAATTGAACTCCAAGAAATAATCATGGACGCAACAAGGAATGGAGTTACAAACGCTGTTTCTAAAGAATTTGATAATGTTGATGTAGAGTTAATTAAATATGAAAACGGAGCATATATAAGTGAACTAGTACCAATGTCTTCGCCTGAAGCTTTAACTTATATGGTTAAATCTTTAATCATGGAGAACAACAACAGTGCCGCAATTGATTTTATTCAAAAATTCAACATTGAAGAAAAAGTTATACCGCTGTTAATAGAGCTGCCTGAAGTAAAAATTGCAGAAGAAATTATAAAAAATCTAGAAAAAGATATCAACGGGATATGCAGAGAAATTCAAATAGTTAATCAGCTGTACAAATGGTTAAAATCACTTCCTTCAGAGACATCGGCAACCCAAATAACATCAATCTGCCGGAGGATTATAGATAAACTTAATAAAGAGTGCCCTAAAAAAGATAGTTATTATATAGCTGATCTCATTTCCGCCTTTAGTAATGTAATAGAATCAGATAGAATTCGGGATCTGCAAGGGATAACTGTCTCTGTCTTTTTATCAAATATTTTAGAAGCGGCAGTAGGAGATTCCAGCAAACAGATCATCACCGAATTAACAAGTATAAATGAAGAACTTAAAAACGCCCAAATAATAAGAGAATTTATAGATGAACTGCAATTGCCTGAAAATGAGGAACTAATAAGCAAAGTAGAAGAATTCAGATGGTGGTATGATAATATAATAGGCAAACAGAATGCTTTAATGAAAAGAATAAATGAACAAGAAATTCTGGAATAAAAAAAACAGGAGCAAGCTCCTGTTGGAATTAAGAATAGCTGGAAGTATGAAAAAGATTTACTAATATTTAACAGTTATTGGGCATGATATGCAATTAACAACCGGGGCAGAATTTAAGGCGAAAAAATCCCACCATGCGGCAATAGCCGCTCAGGCAGTAAAAAATAAATGTACAAAGCACACTTAACCTCACACATCAGTAATTATAAAGGTTTTTCAATCCATTTACAAAACTACACCTAAACACTTGACAAAAAAATAAAAGTGTTGCATAATAAAAGTGTTAGATGAGTGTAAAAAAAACACTTAATAAAAAGAAAGGAGGAAACAATGTTTGTTTCACCAATAAATCAAAAAAATAGTTTAAACTTCACTTCAAACAGAGGTTACAGAACTATGCTTAATGCCGAAAATAACGCTATTGGCTCAGATGATGCGTTATTAATGCTTCAAGACCCCAAGTCCGCTGTTATCTTCAAGCAAAACCAAAAAGAAGCAAAAAAAGCAAATGAAAGCGACCCTATTACCGCTTTAGGCTACAAATTATACAGAACATTTAAGTATATTACAAATAATAATTCTTATAACAGCGCAGCAGTTACAACAGAAAACAGAGCAGAAAAAGAAAAGTTTGTCACTATCGCTTAACTGCCGATACGTGACAAGCTTTTTTATTTAAAAACTTTAATTGTCTTAAATACACTTAAATACATTCACAACTTTATCATTCACAAAATTAGAACTTATTAACAGAGCGGGCATGAGTAATAGCAATAGCAATTGCATCAACTGTATCATCCAGAGTCGGGAGCTTTTGTCCTTCAAAGACAAGCTTAACCATCCTCTCTACTTCTTTCTTCTCAGCGCGCCCATAGCCGGTTAATACCTGTTTTACCTGTATCGGTGTATATTCATATATAGGAATGCCGCATTTCTCAACAACTGCTAGTATCACTCCTCTTGATTGCGCAACCGGAATTATTGTTTTTTGATTTTTAAAAAAGAATAAATCCTCAATAGAAACCACGTCAGGAGCATACATTTCAATAAGCTTTCTCATATCTCCCATTATTTCACATAAGCGCGCAGCCACTTTATTTCCTTTTTCCGTCCTTATCGAGCCGGATGCGACCAGTTCAATTTTACAGTTATTAACCTCTACCACCCCATATCCTACAAGCGCCATGCCGGGATCAATTCCTAATATTCTCATATTCAAATTATAACAGTAAATTTACAATAATCAAAAAAATAGTGACTTTACATCTTGTCTGTATTATCATAGTTATATTGATTATATTGAGGTAAGTGTATATGAAACAACATTCAGATAAAAATATCATAGGTATACCGAGAGGCATGTCTTTTTATCATAATTACCCTTTCTGGTACGGATTTTTTAATGCTCTTGATATAGTACCTGTTCTATCTGATTTAACCACAAAACAAACTATGTCAGACGGATCTGCGCTCGTTGTAACTGAAACCTGCCTGCCTATTAAAATATATCTTGGACACATAATAAATCTTTTGGATAAAGGTATTAAAAATATTTTTGTACCCAGCTTGCAGTCTATTGCTCCAAAAGTATACAATTGTTCCAAAATAAGAGGACTCCCTGATTTAGTCCGTAATGTTATTAAGCGTGATTTCAATCTTGTTGAAGCAACACTTGATAAGTCCGAAAAAGGTAAAGGTTTATACAGTTTTCTAAAAGAAGCAGCTGCACCTTTTGGCATTACTGATGAAAAGCTTATAAAAAAAGCATCAAAAGCCGGCTGGAAGGTTTACAACAACTTTAGAGTCATGCTCAATTCCGGAATGAACTATAAGTCCGCAATGAATTATGCACTTCAGGGTAAAGTATTTATTGATGTACAAAATAAAGAATATCCTATATCAGTTGCTCTTGTCTCGCACGGATATAATATATATGATGAACGGACCTCTATGAAAATATTTGATAAATTAGAAGCAATGGATGTAAAAGTATTTACTGCACTGCAATTAACTGACAAGCAGATGAGTGAAGGAATAGCAGCACTAGAGCAAAAACCGTACTGGGCAAATCAATATGAGATGACAGGTTCTGCCGGACATTATCTAAAAGATAATAAAATTGACGGTTTAATTGTTTTAACTGCATTTGGATGCGGACCAGATTCTCTTATGATTGAAAATATTATTAGAAAATCCAAAGAATTTGGCAAACCTCTGCTATCATTAACCATTGACGAGCACACAGGAGAAGCTGGGTTTATTACCAGGCTGGAAGCATTTATTGACATGCTATATCGTAAAAAACGCTCTAAGATTATTAACAAAATTGAGATGCGGAACTATGATTACGTACCGCAAACAAACATTTGTAATTATATAAAAGCAAATTAAAATCAGATTTGCACAAATTCCAGATTTTTAACTTATAGATTTAGTTTTAGGTTATTCAACTTACCACACATCAAGCTGCGCTGTTATTATGTCTTTAACAAAATAACAGCAATAACAGATTTGACGTATTACTTTCTTACACTGGTCTTTATCCGACTTGTAAAAACTTTAATTATGTTATAAAATTTATACAAGGAGTAAGATAATATGAAAACTATTGAGGGATATTTAACACCAAACGGTTGTAAATTTTGTATTATTGCAGCCAGGTTTAATGAGTTTATCACATCCAAGCTGTTATCAGGAGCATTAGATGAACTCAGGCGTCATGGGGTAAAAGAAGACGAAATTGACGTTGTATGGACTCCGGGCTCATTTGAAATACCTCTTATTGCACAAAAATGTGCAAAAACCAAGAAATACGATGCAATAATTGCGCTTGGAGCTGTTATAAGAGGAGCAACCGCACATTTTGATTATGTAAGTGCTGAAATTTCAAAAGGCGTAGCAAAAGTTGCTCTTGATGAAGGTATCCCGGTAATATTTGGTGTCCTCACAACAGAAAATATTGAACAAGCAATAGAGCGGGCAGGAACAAAAGCCGGCAATAAAGGCTCAGAAGCCGCTCGCACAGCAATTGAAATGGCAAATCTTATTAAGTCTATATAATCTGTAAAGGAGGTTTTCATTGACCGAAGTAATTACTGAATTTGTTAATCAAAACACTATGGACATTGATATCATATCAACACTTGATATGGTAAAAAAGATGAATGATGAAGACAAAATTGTCGCAAATGCAGTTGAGTATGAAGCAGAAAACATAGCAAAAGCTATTGATATTATTGCAAAGCAATTTTTGCTTGGCGGAAGGTTATTTTATTTTGGAGCAGGAACCTCCGGGAGAATAGGAGTATTAGACGCTTCTGAATGCACTCCGACCTTTAATGTTCCTCAAGATATGGTACAAGGGATTATTGCCGGCGGACAGGATGCATTAAGTTCTGCAGTTGAAGGTGCTGAAGACAATTATGATGCAGGCGCGGCTGACGCCGAAGTATTAACAGATAAAGATGTAGCTGTAATAATTTCTGCAAGCGGAAATCCAAATTATCTTATGGGCGTCCTCGCACATGCTAACGAAATAGGATGTAAAACAATTGCTCTTACCTGCAACTCTAAAGGCAGAATTGTTGAAGAAGCAGCACACGTTATTTGTGTGGAAGTCGGACCGGAAGTTATTGCTGGTTCAAGCAGGCTTAAAGCCGGCACCGCACAAAAAATGGTTCTTAATATGCTTTCAACAGGCTCCATGATTAAAATTGGCAAAACTTATAAGAATTTTATGATAGATTTGCAAGCTAATAATGAAAAACACAAAGACCGAGCAATAAGAATTGTATCACAGCTTGCTGATGTTCAACACTCAGTAGCTTTTACAACGCTGCTAAAATGCGGATGGAATATAAAAACTGCTATTGTTTCTTTAAAGCTTAATATTGATAAGGATGAAGCTGAAAAAAAACTTGCAGAACACAGAGGCGTACTAAGAAAAGTATTAGGAGATTTTTAGATGAAATTAACCGTTCTCGGACCAGGATGCTGGGGACTTACTCTTGCGTGGCTCTTAACTAATAATTTTGATGAAATAACTGTCTGGGGCAGAGATGCTGATTTATATGATGATTTAGTAAACAATAAGCACTGTTCTAAGCCGCTTGAAGTTCAGCTTGATAAAAAAGTTGAAATCACATCAAATCTTAAATCCGCAATAGAAAATGCGAATATTATACTTGCAGTTATTGCGACCTCCGGGATGAGAGATGTCTGTGAGAAGTTGAAAGACACCGGGATTAAACCGTCACAAATACTAGTAAACGCTTCTAAAGGCATTGAATTGAATACGCTTATGAGAATGTCTGAGGTTATCAAAGATGTACTACCTGCCCAAAAGCTTGCAATACTCTCCGGTCCGACTCTGGCAAAAGAAGTTTTGCAGGGTAAACCAACTGCCGCTTCAGTTGCATCTGAGGATATGGAAACGGCTGAATTTGTGCAAAGAGCGCTCAATGTCAGCGGAAAATTCCGGCTATATACTAATACCGATGTAACCGGCGTTGAGCTTGGCGGAAGTTTAAAAAATGTTATTGCAATAGCTTCGGGATTTGCTCACAGTATGCAATTAGGCGACAACTGCCTAGGTACACTTCTTACCCGCGGGATGGCAGAAATTATCCGTGTGAGTATAAAGCTCGGTGCGCAGCCATCAACGTTGTATGGTTTATCCGGCATGGGCGATCTTATTGCAACTTGTTCAAGTCCTATGTCTAGGAATTTTACAGTCGGCTCGCTTCTTGGAAAAGGTAAAAAAATTGATGATATTCTAAAAGAGCTTGGCTCAGTAGCAGAAGGTGTTAAGACTTCAAAAGCAATGTGTGATTTAGGTAAAAAACTAGGTGTTGATGTCCCCTTATCCAATGCTATTTACGAAGCCCTATATACTGACATTACCCCCCAAGAAATCTTAGACAAACTTATGAACAGAAAACTCAAGGAAGAAGAGAGATATGATAAAGTGGGCAGTTAATTATCTTAAAAATACATTTCACCCTGTTGATATACCTGATAATATTGAGCTTGAAGAAAACCAGCCAATTATTGTCCGCACAGATAAGGGTGAAGAAGTTTTAAAAGTTTCCAGAGTAAATTCAGAGATAGCCAAAAAGTTTGAAAATACAGCGAAAAAACCTGAGCCTTTTACGTTTGTCAGGGTTATGACTCAGGAAGATATGATGATTTACGAGGATATAAAACGTGAAGAAGTAACCTCCTTTTTCAAATGCAAGGAACTTGTCCAGCAGCACAAATTAACAATGAATCTTGTACAATGCCGGCTTACATTCGACCGAAAAAAAATAACATTTTATTATACTGCACCTGAAAGAGTTGATTTTAGAGCATTATTAAAAGATTTAACCCAAGTATTCCGGCACATGCGAATAGATTTAAGGCACATAGGTGTGCGAGATGAAACCTCTATTATGGAAGGAACAGGCATGTGCGGCAAGCCTTTCTGCTGCTGTTCGTTTTTAAGAAAATTTGCATCAATAAATGTAAAACTGGCAAAAGATCAAGGTATGCCGATTACGCCATCCAAGATTTCAGGAAGCTGCGGACGCTTGTTGTGCTGCCTCACTTATGAATACTCTAACTATATTGAAGCAGCCAAAGGGATTCCGCCTGTAGGTTCTACAGTTATGACTCCTGCCGGGCTGGGCAAAATTTGTTATATCAAATTCCTAAACAGTATAGTAGCTGTAAAATTTGAAGATGGAAAAATAAAAGAGTTTACCAAAGACGATATCGAAATGGTGGATGCAGAAGTAAATGTTGATATTAACGCTTCTATTCAAACAATTGCAGCTTATGATACCGATGAAAAAGTTGATATGCGTCAATTAAAGCAATTAGAAGACGACAGAAACAGTTCTACCGGGAACGTCTAGATATGTAGATTTTTATTCCTAAAACCGATATTACTTTGTATTTTTTATCAGTAGTATTTTTTATTGAGAATATCGTTTGCAATAAACTGCAAGGAGCACACCTTTTTAACTTAAGCGGTTTATTAGCAAAAATTGATTTATTCCAATAATTTTTAAACAATTCAGAACAGTAACCCAAATCATATTTCCAAGCTTTTAATGGACCTGCTAAATGTATAATTACACAATTTTTATATATTTCTTCAGGAGAGGTGGGCAATTGCTCCTGAAAAAGTTTTGATAACTCATCAATACTAAAGTTATCGAGGTATATATTTAGAAAATTATTTTTGCAGGATACATATTTAACATTATTACCTATAATCTCATTTAAAGCATCTTGATCCATATAGAACGTATCTTGGCTAAGTTTTTGATTGAGCAGTTTTTGCGGGATATCATCTTCCCTCATCTTTTTAAGATTAAGCAGCATAACTCCTGAGTTAAAATAATCTTTACCAACACTTAAACTTACTGTATCTTTTACAACTGCCGCATACTTTCTGTTTAAATCAGTATTATAAAGCTCTGATAAATCTTTTTGTACAATTATATCACAGTCTAGGTATAGGACTTTATCCAAATCAGATAAAATATCAGGAATAAAAAACTTTATAATAGCAGATTTAGTTACGTGTCTGCTTTCTTTAATAGCTTCAAGTTTTAAAGAGTAATTACTGCAATCTACAATATTTAATCTAATATTTTCAAATTGTTTTTGACATAATTTAAACAGCTCGACATTTTCCTTGGAAACATTATTTACTAATATATATATATTATCAGTTGATATACTTTTAACATTTAAAGCTATTGATGTTACTGCAGTAATAGCATTTTTTACATAATTGTTATCAGTAATCATAGCAATATTTATTGGCATCATTGATTTAATCCTTTTAATAACTCTGTTTACATTGTATCATAAATTATTAATAACATAAATATTCTAAATATTTTTTTATATTCGCCCATGCCGCTTTTCTTCTTAATATGATACAATATTTTCCAAGGGGGGCTTTCATGCCAGAATTAAAGACAGAAATTAAGCCAAACATAAAACAACAGGAATGTATTGACAGTATTAACGGAAAATATTTAGTCCTTGCAGGTCCCGGAACCGGCAAAACCTTTACTATTATCCAAAGAATTAAATCTATGATTCAAAGAGGTATTAATCCTTCTAAAATACTCTGTCTAACATTCTCCGACGCTGCCGCTAATGAAATGAGAATGCGGCTTGAAAAAGAGCTTGACAAGCTCTCTATAAATGTAAATATTTTTACTTATCACGGTTTTTGCTGCAGCATTATAGATGATAATACAGAAGAATTTGAATTACCGCGCAATTACAAAATTGTTTCAGAAGCAGCTTCAAATGCTTTTGTCAAAGAGTGTATTAATGAACTCAATCCTAAAGAATTTCGGACTCAAAAAAATGACCCATACTTCTATATAAATACTATCAAATACCGTATTGAACAAATTAAAAAATACCGGCTCACAAAAGAAATATTTTTTAAGAATATAAAGGTAAATCCAGACTGGGAGCCCGAACTTATAAGATTGAAAAATTTACTTGATGAGAAACTTAAAAACGGTGAAACACGCGTAAGAACACTTGAAGGTAATATTGAAGCACAAAAACATAAAATTGCACAAGCTAAAGAGCTCTGGGATTTTTACGAATTATATCAGGCAAAAATGGAAGAACACCGTTATTTAGATTTTAATGACATGATAAATATGGTGCTTGCAAAATTTGAAGAAAGCCCCGCATTCTTAGATAAAATAGCCAATCAATATGAATATATCCTAGTTGATGAGTATCAGGATACAAATACCTCACAAAACTCTATAGTATTTAATCTTACACACGCACTAAAAAGCGAGAATGTTTTTGTCGTCGGCGATGATGACCAAATAATCTACACATTCCAAGGAGCTAAACTTGATACAATGGAAAAATTTCTAGAAGAATTTCCTGATACAAAAGTAATCTGCTTAAATGAAAATATGCGCTCCACCCAAAATATCCTTGACGCTGCAAGAGAAGTTGCTAAACAAGATACACGGAGATTAGAAACAAATCCGCGTTTTAAAAATTATGGAATAACAAAAGAGCTCACCGCTAAAAATCCAAACCTTGCGCAAGTTAATATCCCCGTACGCTGCTACAAATATGCAGATACCGCTCAGGAATACACAGAAATAGTAACCGAAATAGAAAATATAATTAATTCTAACGACTGCCCCAAAGATAATCTTGGAAACAAAAAACTCTCTGAAATAGCTGTACTGACACGTTCCAATGCAGAACTTGCAGAATTTGCAGAAATTTTAAAGCAAAGAAATATTCCGTATGAATTAAAAGAAGGCAAAAACATTTTCACAATATCAGCGGTAAATATTATGCTGTTTTATATGCAAATGCTTGTTAATCCTGAAATGTACTCATATAGAATATTCCAGCTGCTTTTGTCTCCGCCGTTTAATTTTCACCCCAAAGATTACCAAACAATATATGAACGCGTGCAAAGCGCTCCCATTCAGCTTGATGCGATGAGAAAAATTCCTGAAACTGATTTCTTATCCCCTGATAAAGTTAAAAAATTCATATCAACATACGATTATTTATCAGCTTACAAAACTAAAGAAAGTATAAAAAATTCCGTATTAGAAATTGGCGCCAAAACAGGTATATTTGACTATTATCTAAATACTGAAATAAATAAAACGGAAAGCATTGCAGGACTTAAGCGGCTGTTAGATGAAGCTGTATCCTTCTCTGATATTTATAAAACAAGTTTTCTGGAAGAATTTGTAGAATATCTGCAAATTCTATTAAACGATGATATAAGTATAACTACAGAAAAAGCCCCTGTATCAATGAATGCAGTACAATTATGCACATATTTTGCAGCTAAAGGAAGAGAGTTTGAATACGTATATATGCCAACCCTTTTACGGGATAAATGGGAAGGCTATAGAACACAAAGACCTGAAATTCCATTGGATTTAGCAGAATATAAAACAAAAGAAGAGTTAGACGAACTAAAAATTTCTGACAGGATAAAAGTTTTATACGTCGGAATGACAAGAGCAAAACATACCCTACGTCTGTCTTACCCCCAGATGGACAAAGGAAAATCCAAAAACCCCAGTATATTTATAACTAACATCCAGAATATGCTTGAAAAAGAACCTGAACCATTTATTTACACAGAACCAACCTTCTGGGAACAAGTGTCAAAGAGTCTTATCAAGAGAGAATACAATTACAAAAAAGACTTTCAAGCCTTAGTTGATGTAAAACTCGGAGACCGCGCCTATTCACCAACTGCTGTTAATTCGTATTTAAACTGCCCGCGCCAGTATCTTTATGACAAAATTTTAGATTTTAACGGCAGAGACGGAAATCCTGATATTTTAAGCTACGGCTCATCCATACACGCCGCCTGCGAGTTTGCTGTAAAATACGCAATACAAAATGGTATTTATCCAGCAAAAGAAGATTTTATCAACAGCTTCAAAGCCAGGTTTGCAGATTTACAAATGTCGAGTTTTCAAAACCGAGAGAATTTTGAAACCCGAGGAGTCAACGCTCTTTCTGAATACTATAATCAATTAATAAATACTCCGACCATTCAGCTTTATGCTGCTGAATATCGTATTAATTTTGAACTTGACGGAATAAAATTTACTGGAATAATAGACAGAATTGATAAAAACCCGGATGGAACTTTTACCATCTATGACTACAAAACGGGAAGCGCTAAAAAAGGAATAGAACCAGACGGCGAGCACGAAGATTATTATAACCAAATAGGACTTTACAAATATTTCTTTGAGCAAGCAACTAAAAATATTGTAAAATCTACCATCTTTATTTATCCTGAAGATTTTACACATAATACCGAGATTTGTTTTACTCAAGCTGAATGTAATAATATTATAAATAAATTTAAAGACACAATAAAAAACATCAAAAACTATGAGTTTGAGCCGTCATACAATCCAAATGCATGTAAATACTGCGCATATAAAGATTTTTGCAATATGGAAATTGTTTAAAGTATTTATAAAAAAGCGGCGCGGACTTTGTCCGCGCCGCTATAAGTCCGTAACAAGTTACTCACGGCTGTTAAACTTAGCCAATAGTCTCAGGATTTCTACATAAACCCAGACAATAGTAACCATCAGAGAAAAACCAAAATACCATTCATACTCTTTAGGTACAAAACTTTGAACAGCGTTTTCAATAAAATGAAAATCAATAATCAAATTCAAAGCTGCAATACAAATTACTATTCCGCTAAAGACCAGTCCAATCGTACCGCTGCCAAAAATTCCGGGTATAGAAAGTCCGAAAAATGAGCCTATAAACTGAACAAGGTAGATACCAGCGACTGCAAATGTTGCCAATATTACTACCGATGTAAATTTTTCACTGCATTTAATAATTTTAGTTGAATACAAAACAAGCATAGCTGCAACTGTCATAACAGTTCCAAGAACAGCAGTCTGTACAATTCCGGGATAAATAGATTCCATTACAAACGATAAGCCGCCGACAAATAAGCCTTCAGCCACCGCATAAACCGGGGTTAAAAACATTTTACGTGCAAAAATTATAATCAATGCAATAATAAAACCGGCAATTGCCCCACCGGCTGTAAGAGCCATTACTAAATCCGTATTACCTTCTAAGCCCTTCATCCACAAAAATGCCGCGCTGAACACCATTATTGCAAACAGCACAAAGGTCTTTTGCAATACACCGTTCATTGTAAGCGGTTCAGCACCAACATTTGTACGGTCAATAAATTTTTCATTTAATACAGGGTTTGACATTTTTCCCTCCTTTATCCTTTTATTCGTATTATAGCATAACTTTTACTTAATCAGAAATTTATTTATGTTTTATTAATCATTTTTGATTTGTATATCAAACAATGCACTAGGATTTCTGTCCTCGCGCTCAGAAGATTTTTTAGACTTTGTCGAAACTGTTATATATAATCTTTTTTTTGCCCGCGTTATTGCAACATATAAAAGCCGGTATATTTCTGCAAGCGCAAATTCTTTCAGTTCTTTATCACTTTTTTCCTTATATCTGCCTGAAAGAGATTTTATTTCTTCCATAAATTTACTTGATTTTTTTATAGTAAATTCTTCGATTGATAACGGAAAATCTCTATCCGACATCTGCGGAATAAATACATAATCAAACTCATCCCCTTTTGACTTATGCAGCGTCATAATCTGAACTTGACCGCCAAGTTCTTTTGTTTCATCCTCCTCAGAAAAGAACCTGAATCCGCTTAATGTATTTCGCTGTGCTAATTCTGCAAGTCTGTCAATAACATATCTCCAGTCATTGTTAATCGTGGTTATACGCTTTACAAGCGTAGCTATCAAATAAACATTTGAGCGCTCTATATCTGATGAAAAATAGTACGTTCCAACTTTTATTGCAAATTCCTCAGGTTCTAAAGTTGCACTGTTAAGCCAATAATTCATATCCCAGTAAAATTGCCCCAAATACGGTGATACAATATCATCTGATAACAATGATATAAATGGGACAGTACAATTTCTAATTTCCTCTTGTGCTCTTGAAGGATACAACCCGCACCCGGACAGAAGCTCATAAGTGTCTGCTAAAACTTCATTATCAAATGGGGACACTATAAATTTCATTACCGCAAAAATCACCTTGAAAACCGCTTTTTGCTCAAGCTTGTCACCTCTGGTAATAGTCTTAAATCCGGCATTATTAATAAATTCTGTCCAATCCGCAACTTGATAATTCAGCCTTAAAAGTATGCCAATAGTCGCCTTATTATCTTGAGCAAAAATGTTTTTAATAGTTTTTAAAATATAATTTTTTTCTTCCCTTGCATCTTCAAATATTTTTTTGATTACAGGATTTTCCGAAATCGGATTTTTTCCCTCCACCCCCATCATTTTAATATCAAAAAACGCCTGCGGGAGCTCGGTCTTTCCATAATTCACAAGAGAGTTTGCTAAATCCATAACACCTTGAGCACATCTCTGCGAATGATTCATATTGACCCTGGTCTGCGCCGTCTCTATAAAATTCCTAAACCCTGCCACATCAGCATTGGAAAAAGTTGTCGTAATCGCCTGGTTTATATCTCCGCATCTGATAAGATTACCGTGTTTCCCTGCTAAAAGCGACAGCAAACGCTGCTGCACAGAAGATGAATCCTGCGCCTCATCCTCAATTATATATTCGCAAATATTTTGATAATACTCCAGAATATCAGGATTATCTTCAAGCAAGCGCACCGACATTAAAAGTATATCATCGTAGTCTATAAGATTATTTAAACGCATTTCCTCCTGGTACAGTTTATAAAACTCCAGAAATTTTAACATTTTTTTATCTGTTATCCCCTGAATATCAAACTCTCTGCCGACTTGAAATTTCATAATTGATATTGCTTTAGTAAATTCTTCTGCTTCATTTTTACTGAGTTTTAGTTTAATACCATTTATTATCTTCCCGCGCTGAGTATCATCACAAATCTCAAAATCTGCACTCAAACCCAGCCGCTCATAATTGGCATTTTCTTTCAATAGTCTCAGTGCCAGACCGTGTATTGTACTTATATTAGGCAGCTGATTAGTATCAGGAAATATATTTTTTATTCGTTCTCTAAAATTTCTGGCTGCTGACTCCATATACGTTAGTACAAATATATTTTCAGGCTTAACTTTTCTTTCCAGTAATTTAACAATAAGCGCCAACAGAATAAATGTCTTGCCGGCTCCGGGCACTGCAGATATTGCCATTGTTCCTGCTGTATAATCTAAAACAGGCTTCTGGTCCGTGCGCGGTGTAATTTTAAATGTAGCTTTAATATCAGTATTTTCTTCTCTGCAAGAAAGATAACCTTCTATACCTCCAAAATTTTCAATCCCCAAAGTATCAAAAAGACTCGAATACACATAAATATGTTTCCCGGCAAACAGCGTTAATTTTCTAAGTATACGTGCTATTTTCTCTTTACTAAGTGCTACTTCATCCTCTATAGTATAAGTTCCTTTATTCCATCCTGCCTGAAAAACCCAGGCATTATACAACGGACCTGTATCACTTTTTATCCACTCGCTCGATGATATATCCAGCCAAAATTGATATTTTGTATTTAATTTGAAATCAATAATTTTTTGCGGAGTAGCTACAATTATTCCGTCAAAATCAAAATCTGTAAACGAAGGATTCTCTGAAATAATTGAACGTTCAATCTGCTCTATAATTTCTAAGTTGCTTATCCGAAGCCCGTTTGCCTTAACCTCCTCAAATCCGCGCAGCTGCTTTACAAAAAAATTAATCTTTTCTATATTTATCGGCGCCGTATATCCCGCCAAATCAAAAAACAAGCGTGTAACTTTCTCAGACAAAGGAATATCCGTTGCACTCAATCTGCTGATTAAATTTAAAAATTTTTGGTATAATTCATCTTGTAGCTTTATATTAATATTAGGAATTTCACCTTTTTCTTTAAATTTATCAATTAATTCTTTGCAGTTTTTCAATTGTATATTAAGAAAATCCGATAAAATACTTCTAAACTCAAACTCACTTATATTCTGTCCCTCAAGGATTTTCAAAATATTTATACAAGACTTAATAAGCTGATTTTGAATAAGTTTTTCACTGCCAGAAAGAAATATACACTTTACAGGCGAAAGAGCCTCTCTAACCGTAAATTTTAACAATTCATCCTGTATGGGTGTAATTATTGCAATATTCCCAGGCACCGTGCCTTTTTGTAATAATTTTTGGATTTGATTAATGACAGAATCAACCATCTGCGCGCGTTTTGGCAAAGATAAAATAGTAAAATTTTTCAATAATTTACTACCTGCACCCTGTATATTATCATAAATTTTCTCTGCATCTAATTCTTTGTTTATATCCGTTTCCGCCGGCTTCTCGTTAAATATACCGGCAAGCCTTACCCCGGCGCTTCTATCCGCGCTTAAATATCCAAAACGGCTTGACCCGCGCTCATCATAACAAATATAATGTCCTTTTAACTGCCCGGATATATGCTCTATAAAATCTATACAGACCGGCGGCATTTCATCCGCATCATCAACAATTAAATATTCTATTTCTTTAAAATAATCCGTATTTTTATAAATATAATTAAAAACTTGTATCTGCCTTAAATAATCAAAAGCCCTATACCCTAACGTCTTACGGTAAAATGACTTTAAAGCAAATGCAGCATCATCTCCAAAAGATTCTTTTAATATTTCACTTCTTTTTTTAACCTCCTCATCGCTAAGATTATTCTGGACTATTAAAGAATACCGCCTAAACAACTGATGCAAAAGAGAATGCTTTGAATTATATCCCTCAAATTTAAGTTCAGATATTATATTCTTCAAAATATACTGTGACGGTTCCAGCCCGCAATTATTCGGCAATAAAACCGCCTTATTCGATGAAATTTTATTCTCTAAAATTCCCCAATTATCTACAACCGTATTATATACTAATCCCCCAAAACTATATATCTGCAGCTTTTCTATTACATCTACATTTATATCTGATAAAATTTCATTAACAAATGCATTTTTTGCTTTTCCGTTTTGTAAAATTACAAGAATCTTTGATGCCTTAACACCCTGATTTACAAGTTTTTTAAACTCATCAGCTAATACTTTAGTTTTAGATACGTCACCCAAAATGTTTAATAACATACTCTTATTATACTATTTTATCTTTAATTTAGCTTAATATTCTTGCAATAATTTAAATTTTTGTTTACAATATGAATTGTGAGTAAAACACTTACACGAATAGAGAAGTAAACAAGGAGAAAACAAATGGCAACAAAAGAAAAAAACATTCAACAAGAAATCATCAATGCAGCAGGTCAAATCTACAATTACCTTTCTGACAAGGGTGAAGTTTCTATCAACAAAATGACTAAAGACCTCGACTTAGACGGCAACTTTACTGCTATGGGTCTTGGATGGTTATCAAGAGAAGATAAAATCGATTACACTCCTAAGGCTAAGTCCGTAACTGTAAAATTGAGATAGTTTTAGAAAAAAATTTATTAAAAAACCGCTTTTGAGATTTCAAAAGCGGTTTTTAATTACCATAATTTATTAATTACCATAAGAGGATAAATAAAATCTCGAATAAATGTATTGAAATAATACCACTATAAAAGAATTTATTACAAAACCAATTATAAAACGTATTGCAACACCTGCACTATTATCAGGCGTAATTCCAAAAGGATTTGTTATAATAAAAGTTATTAAGAATTGCACCAAATAAGCTATTATATTACTAAATACCACAGTAATAAACGATAATATTGTTAATGAAACAAAATTACTGCCTATAAACCTAAACGCCCTTTTTACAATTTCAAAAAATCCCAAGATGCGGTTAAATGAATAAAACTGGATAATTATATTTGAAAATAAGATATATGTTAAAACTAAAGCACTTTGAATAAGAAGAAGCATAATATTTGCAGTACTTGTAAGAAAATTATAGGTAACAATTTTAGCAGCCATATACATAACCCCGGCAGTCGCAGCAGCAAATAATAACCCAATAACCAAATATCCTGCAAGAAATCTTATATAACTCCATTTTTTCCTAAGAACATCCGAAGTATAAAAACTTATATTTGCAACCGCTCTATCATCGTAAATATCACGCGCAAGAAGATTTACCCCGCATAAAAGAACAAAAAATTTCCACAAAGAATATATAAAAATAACGCCGCCAGAAATTGATAATGCAAAATAAATCCACCCATCAGGAGTAGATTTCACACTTACCATCTCTCGATACTCCAATACAGGAACAAGCGAAATAAGTAAGATTCCAAACAACTGCCCAAGTATCGGTATTATAGTCTGTTTGAAACTTAATTTAAAAGTTGACAAGTACGCAACCCACCCGATAAAAAATGTAGAAAATACGTTTTCTTTTTTTATTGAAAGTTCATTAGTACTATTCATATTTATCCCTCCACTTGAGGCAGAATAACATTAAGTATTATTTTCTGCTATCGCCGGAGAGGATTATACTACACACGGTAAAGATTAAAGTAAAACATCAGACACAGCTTTACACAAATTATTTATCAAGCATTATATCGAAGTAAAAATTTTATTAATGGGATTAGCCATTTACACTAAAAAGGGGCTTTCTTAGAGCCCCTTTGTAAAATCTTAATAACAAACTACTTTGTTCCGTAGCGTTTTTTGAATCTTTCAACACGACCTTCTGAGTCAAGTATTTTTTGTTGACCTGTATAGAAGGGGTGGCAGTTGGAGCAAATTTCAACAGTGATATTGTCTAATACAGAACCTGTTTCAATTTCGTTGCCGCAAACGCACTTAACAACTGTTTTTTTATAATCAGGATGAATACCTTTTTTCATTTTTACCTACTTTCTTTTCAAGATTCCAAACTTGATAATTATATTCCGACTGCCATTATTCTAGCGCGAA
Source organism: Candidatus Gastranaerophilales bacterium (assembly GCA_944326905.1). GTDB lineage: Bacteria > Cyanobacteriota > Vampirovibrionia > Gastranaerophilales > Gastranaerophilaceae > CALUTH01. Next base: position 133,653 of record CALVFU010000001.1, on the reverse strand, counting down.
TAAAAATTAAAAGCAAGTTTTTGTAAACCTTACGTAACAAGTTTTAAGAAACGCGTCTTATTAATTCAAGCGCTTCTTCGCAATCAGGAAATATTTCAAGCAGTCTATCAGCCTGTGCCAAGGCTTCATCCTGTTTGTTTAACTGCTCGTAACATTTAGCTGAATTTAGAAGTAAAATTGTGTTTTTAGGATTTTTTTCTATCAAATTTAAGAAAATATTGTTTGCCTGCTCGTACTCTCCAAGCTCATAATACGTGAGAGCCAGAAGATTCATTGTATCGTCGCTGACTTTTCTTTCAAGCGCTTTTATAAGATAGTTTTTTGCGCACTCATAGTCTTTGAGGGCAAAAAATACTCTGCCTGCGACAAACAAAATATATTCGTGCTCTCCTGCTATTCTAAGAGCTTCCAGTACTAAAGTTTTAGCATCATCCAGTTCATTAAGGGCTAACTTATTAAGTGCAGCAAACGTTTTAATAATAGAATTAGGATCAATCTCCATTGCTCTTTGATAGTATTTGTCCGCATTTTTATAATCCGCAATTGAATACAAATAGTTTGCGTATTCAAAAATTATATCTATATCATTTGGTGCCAGCTTAATTGCAGTATTAAACTCATCTTCCGCCCAATCAAAAAGCCGCTTGCCTAAGTATATTACCCCTAAATCTTTATGCGCTTTTGCTGTGTTTGGATTCATTTTTATAACTTTTTTCAAGATTTTTTCTGCCGTATCAGTATCACACAGCTGGGTTGAAAGTATTGCATATTGATAAAAAACTTCCGCATTTACTTTGTTTTTAAGAAGTACTTTATCGTATATATCTTTTGCCTTTCTAAGCTCCCCTGTTTCTATATATAGGGCAGCAAGTTTTTGAGCGGGCATAATAAATTTAGGATTTACCATAACAATATTTTCTAACAAATTAATTGCAGCCTGAAAATTTCCAATCTCCTCATAACATAGAGCCATGTTATATCTGTAACTATCTTTCTCAGGATGAGAAATAGCAAGTTTTTTATATACCTCAATTGCTTTATTAAACTGTTTTGATTTCATTAATGACAAAGCCCAGGCAACAAGGAATGTTTCTGTTTCACCCAATTCATTTGCTTTTTCAAAATATTCGCACGCTTTATCATGTTGATTTAATAATTGATAGACAGAACCTGCATTATAGTTTGCAAGGGCATCATCAGGAGATGTTTTTAAGACTTCAAGATACAATTCAAGCGCTTTATCATTTTTACCCATAGTCAGATAACAAGTGCCAAGACTGTTAATCACCTGAGGATTGTTGTCTGAAAGCTTAAGCGCTCTCTGAAAGAACAATATAGCATTATCAAATTCCTTTTGAGCCATAAAAGAAGTACCGATGAGGTACGGAAAAATGTACTCATCGGGCTCGATTTCAGAACCCTTTTGAGCACATACAGAGAGTTCTTGATACTTCCCTTCTTTCATGTAAACAAGTGCAAGACTTTTGTAACCTTCCGAGTAATCAGGTCTGAGTTCTATTACTTTTTTAAAAGCAGCTTCTGCAGATTGCATATCGTCTATTGAATCATAGCAGTTACCAAGATAAAACCAGGATGTTGCATCTTCTGGGGCATATTTTAATACGTCTTCAAAATTGGATTTTGCCTCGATATAATTATCAAGATTTATGTTGCAAAGCCCCAGTAATTTTTTGTACTCAAAATTATTTGGCTCAGTATTAATTACTTGTTCAAGTTCTGACTTTGCCTCATCAAAATTATTTGCGGCTATTAAATCATTTATCTCTTCTAATGTTTTCATACTATCCGTATTATTATCCAAACACAAGCGGATATCAAGCTTCTATAATGCGGCAGCAACTGCCTTAATATTTTCATTTGTTATATGAGCTAATCCGACCGATTTAGATGCATCATCAAGAAGCCCCAGCACTTTTAAACGTTCCAATGCTTTTAATATAACCGTCTGATTATTTCCTTCCATCAACGATTTTAAAACCTCTGCATCATTTATGAAATCAATTACAAAAGAGATAAAAGGACTATCTTCATAAGCTTCTTCCAGAATACCGCTTTCAAGTTTTTTTATTTGTAAATTAGATAGTATATTATTAATTATATAAATTTCATCTTTTGTATTTTTGTCTAAGTCAAAGAGGTATTCATCATTTGCAGAAATCTCTCCGAACAATTGTTTTGCCATCATAAGAACAACTGCCGCATAACTTTCATTAGAAACTGCCAATTTTTTTAAAATATCGAAAAAATTAAGTTCAAAAATTGTATCCAGTGAAATTAATTCACTCAGACTGGAAATTATATGGCAGAGAGCAAGTGCAGCATTTTCGGCTCTCTTGGTGCTAAGTCCGTCAATAAGCGGTTCAAGCGTATTAATCTCAAGAGCTATATACTCAGGGATAGAAGTATGGTGAAGGACATCATACAACTTATCTATGTATGAACTATCACCCCAGCTGGCTAAAAACTTAACGCCGGCGTATACTTCGTAGTCATCAGCCGAATTCAATTTTTCGATTCCAATATTAAAGGCTTTAGAATCATCTAATTTTTTAAGAGCCATGACTGAATTTGCTGCTAAGTATTCATTCTCTGAAAAAATATGTTCTCTCAGGTATTCACCTGCAGCACTGTCCGGGTTACGGATTAGATAAGCTGACGCATAGCACTTTTCGTCTTCTGTACCTGATTTCAAGTATTCAATCATTTTTTGTCCAGCATTATGCGAGTCAAACTTTGCTAAAACAGAAACTATAACATCTTCATAATAAGGTGAGTAATACGGCATAAACTGGTACAGATTCTGATAATTCGTATCAGAACAAGCCTCTAATATTCTTTTTGCGACATTTTGTTTTATAAACGGGAAAATATAATCATCACGCGCAACAAGTTCTTTAAACAGAGCAACATTTGGTGTATTAACAAGCTCCCGTGCCGCGACCTCATACTCCGCCAGATTTTTGCCGGTAAGTTTTTTCAAAAGTTCCATAACTAATCCAGATAGAAAACGGTTACTACTTTATGTCCTTCCTCAGCGTACTCAACTGCTGTATGAAGAGTTTTTGATGTATGTGACAAGAAACATATCAACTGATTACAATCGTCAATAATCTCTCTGTTACAAACTCTTGAAGCATCGGCAAGCGTCATCATTGCACGATCAGCATGCTCAACAATATTTGGTACTCCTATCAATTGATCCTGAACGTCACTTGGCTGTTGTCCAATAGTCTGAGGAAGAATAACTTTAAGCTTATCAGGATTAGACTTCATAGCACCGCGGATGGCTGCTGCATTTGTTCCGCAGGAGCCGCCGGAGGTTATAATTGTATTACCTTGCAATACAAGCGCGGTAGTAAGAGTTTCAATCATTTGCTGATGAGTTATTGCGAGGTTTCTTGAGCCGATTATTGCAATTCTTTTTGCCGGCTGTTTTATTGTTGCAAGCTCCATTGCCAATTCATCAACCGTATCAGGTGACGCATGGGCGACATCCATATCATCTACCGGCACCATTATTGATGCCTGCTGCTGTTTTTCTTCTTCATCTGCAAAATTCTTAATTTCTGTCATAATACTTTACCCGCTTTCTAATTGCAAAAAATATTTATTTTGAGTATGCTGAACTATATTAGCATAAAAACGTAATTTTGGAAATAGGGTATGGAAAACATCTTAAATAATCTTAATTCAGAACAATTGGAAGCAGTAAAGACAATAAAGGGGTCTCTCCTTATTCTTGCAGGAGCAGGCAGCGGAAAAACACGAGTTTTAACCTCTCGTATTGCCTATATGATTAAATCAGGAATACGCGCCCGAGATATTTTGGCTGTTACTTTTACTAACAAAGCAGCTAAAGAAATGCGCGCAAGACTATCTTCAATTCTGGGAGAGGAAACCGTCAGAAATATGTGGGTAGGAACTTTTCATAGTATCTGCGGCAGAATACTAAGACAGGATATTGAAAATTATAAATTTCAATCAGGAAAATTCCTTGATAAAAACTTTTCAATTTATGACGAACAAGACTCACTTGCTATTATTAAACAGTGTATTAAGAAGTTAAATCTGGATGATAAACTCTATCAGCCCAAACTTGTCAAAGCTGTTATTTCTAACGCTAAAAATAAGATGGAGGATGCTTATAATTTTGCAACTTTTGCCCGCGACTATAAAACTCAGAGAATTGCCCAGATTTACGAGATGTATGAAAATACCCTTACAAACAATAATTCAATAGACTTTGACGATATGTTAATGCTTGCAGTAAAACTTCTGGAACAAAATGCAGAAGTTCGTGAAAAATATTACAAAAAATTCAAACATATTCTGGTTGATGAGTTTCAAGATACAAACCAGGCACAATACCAGCTTGTAAGAGCCTTATACACAAATAATCTTGAAGCAATTCCGCCTGAACGCTCTCTTTGTGTTGTCGGCGATGTCGACCAATCAATCTACAGCTGGCGGGGAGCTGATTTTAAAATTATTCTTAATTTCCAAAAAGATTTTAAAGATACAAAAATAATAAAACTTGAACAAAATTACCGCTCTACCGCAAATATTCTTGCAGCAGCAAATGCTGTCATAGAAAATAACGAAGAGCGTGTAGACAAAGTTCTCTACTCCCAAAAGGGCGACGGCGAAAAAATTACACTTTATGAAGCAGAAGATGAAACAGATGAAGCCACCTATATAGCATCTACTATTAAAAATACGTCATCAAATTACAATCAGTTTGCAGTTTTATACCGTACAAACGCCCAATCGCGCGCTATTGAAGAGGCCATGATTGCCGCTGGTATTCCTTACAGAATCTACGGAGGACTTAAGTTCTACGACCGTAAGGAAATTAAAGATGCAGTTGCTTACTTAAAATTAATTTATAACCCTGATGATTCTCAAAGCTTCAAGCGAATTGTTAATGTTCCAAAACGTTCTATTGGCGATACAACGCTAAAACACTTGCAGGATTTTGCGGATGCTAATGAAATCAGCCTTTACCAGGCAGTTAAAAGAATTAGTGAAATAACACAAATAAAATCCGGAACAGCGGCAAAGCTTAAAGACTTCATTACCTTAATAGACAAATTTAAAGAAGAGCAGCCTAAATATCCGTTATACGAGTTTATAGGTCTTGTTCTTGACAGGAGCGGGTATATAAGAGAGCTTCAAATGCAAAATACGCCGGAAGATGAAGCTCGTATTGAAAACTTACAGGAATTTGTAAACGTGGCTAATGACTTTGAGCCGGAGGACCCGGATAATGTTTTGGGTGAATTTTTGGCACAGGTTTCGTTAGTCTCAGACCTAGACGGGTTAGATGAAATTGCAAATAATGTAACTCTAATGACTCTGCACTCCTCTAAAGGTCTTGAGTTTCCTATAGTATTCCTTGCCGGTATGGATGACGGGATATTCCCGTCTCAAAGGACTTTTAATTCTTTATCAGAAATTGAAGAAGAAAGAAGGCTGATGTACGTAGGCGTAACACGTGCAGAAGAAAAACTCTACCTGCTAAATGCTAAGCGCCGTCAAATGTGGGGCGAATACAAGTACTACAACCCGAGCCGCTTTTTAGAGGAAATTCCAAGTAAACTGCTTGACCGTCAAGAATCAAATGCCAGTCATATTACAAGAACTTTCAAAAGCGCTGTTGAAAAAATTAAAACAGGCAAATCTTCATTTGACAAAGACGGTTATGTTAAACCTGTAAGCGGTTTTGGCAGTAATTTTACCGCTCCCAGTCTAAAAAATATTTCCTCTGCACCACAAAATAATAAATCTGCTTATATTAAAAAACCGCAAATGACACCGGCAAAAAGTTTTATGGTTAAATCTCAAAAAAATATTGAAAAAAACAGAGAAAAAATCGACAAATTTTTTGAAGACAACGCTATTAAACGGATGATTGAAGAAAAACAAAAAAAAGAACAAATACAACACGAACTGGAACTTAAAAAAGAGCACGATATTACATCAGGACACGTTGAATATTACTTTAACGAAGGAGAGCGCGTGTTTCACGAAAAACTGGGGATTGGACATATCGTTGAAGTTATTCAAGTAGGCTCAAGCACCATGTATACAATTGATTTTGGCGCTAAAGGCAGAAAAGCAATGGATGCAAGTTTTGCTAAACTAAAGAAATTTTAATAAATAGGAGAATATTTAATGGATTTTAGTACTAAATTAACCGAAAGTCTTGGAAAGTTTTTCTTAACCCACAAGGTACTAATATTTAGTATCATAATTAACGTTATCATAATCTATATATCAATTAAAGCCTTAGATTTACTGTATGCTAAAGTACAGGAAAAACTCAAAAATCACAAAAGTGAAGCTCCAATCTTAAGGCTTGTCCCCGTATTAATTAAAATACTTAAAATCCTAATTTTGTTTGTAATTATAGCCTCCTTCCTGCAGTCAAACGGTTACTCGGTCACTTCGCTTATAGCCGGTTTTGGTATTGTAGGTATGGCAGTCGGTTTCGCGGCAAAAGAAACTATCGCAAATGTTTTTGGTTCATTTGCTGTTATTTGGGATAGAGTATATAAAGTTGGAGATTTTATTAGATTTAACGGAATGGAGGGTACTGTAACTGATATAAATTTCCGCTCTACAAAACTAATTACTATGGACAATTATGTCATTAATATCCCTAATAACATCATAGCTGATTCAGCAATTACCAATATAACCACAATAAAGGCGCGCCGAATAGACATGTTTATTGGAATAGAATACTCCACATCAAACGAAAAAATTTCTAAAGCTGTTGAAATATTAAAAACAGCTGCAATTAATAACCCGCAAGTAGAAGATGATCCTCTTGCATTTGTAAGTTCATTAGATGACAGCCAAATTACCTTAAGACTCTATGTTAATACAAAAACACGTTTATGGGCTGAATACTGTCTTATTAAAGATGCTGTTATCAGAGAAATAATAAAAAGGTTTCGCGAGGAAGGAATAGAATTTGCCTTCCCGTCTCAAACTGTATACGTTCAAAAAAATGAAAATTAAAATCATCGCTCTTGGTAAACTAAAAGAAACTTATATAAAAGAAGGTACTATAGAATTCTTAAAACGGATTCAAGCGTACTGCCCGCTTGATGTAGTGGAAATAAAGCCGGAACAGTTTTTTGATGAAAACCTGCTCGAAAAATCTCTTGATATTGAAGGGGATAAAATACTTGCAAACATTAAAAAAGACAGTTATGTGATAACGCTTGAAATTAGTGGAAAACAACTCTCTTCAGAAGAATTTGCCTCTAAAATAAACAGTATAATTTGCTCGGGCATAAGCGAGTTAGTTTTTGTAATCGGCTCATCCCACGGGCTTTCTGTTAAGGTTTCTCAAAGAGCTGATTTTAAACTAAGTTTGTCTAAAATGACTTTTTTACATGAGTTTGCAAGATTAATACTAACTGAACAGATTTACCGTGCTTTTAAAATTATTAAAAAAGAAACTTATCATAAATAACCCGCTAACTCCGCTTCCATATCACAATCTAGTTCTAAATTATTTTTATCAATATAATCCATAATTAACGGTCTATAGTTTTGCGGAATTACAGAATCGTTATTTGAACCTTGTATCTCGCATACTGTATTGTTTTGCAGTCTTATACATAACACCGGCTCACCATTACGGACAAAAATTCTAAAACCAAAATTCTTTACATAAATCTCGCTTTTTACTCCTTTGGTACACCAGGTTTTTCTGGAGAAAACGTTCAAGAGTTCAGCGTTTTTCTTAACTTCTTCTTCATTTTTAGAAGGTGTAATCTTTATCCAGCCCTCCTGAAATTCAGATTTTCTGGTTGTAATCAGCAGCATTTTATCTTGCAAATTTTTTTTGTATACACTTGAAATATCAAACTGAAACTCTCTATCTAAAAATAATGCACCTTCTAAATCTGATATTGTTTCCTCAAACACCGTACTGTTAAATATAGGCGGTAAATTATCATTATTTGTTTTTAAATTTTTAACGAGCGATGGCAGTGTAATTAGACTTACTATCGGCGAATAATTTTCTAAACCCGCTTTCCAGGCTTCAAGCAAACTTATTCTTTTTTCTTTGGTTCCTTCACTTTTACCGCGTAAATCTTTTTTTATTTTTTTATTTAATTGAATCAGTGCCCAGTTATAAAAATCTCTTAAGCCGTTAAATTTTTCAATTGGCGCTTTTTGCTGGCGCATACAAAAATAATCCAATCCTTCAAACTGCGACGATTTCATTGCCTTGTAATTTACTTGATTTTGTGACTCCTGGGGTAAACTATATCCTATTATTCTATTGATTTTCATTTCGTTATTTTTTTTGGGGGATCCTTTCCTTTTTATTTTGTTTTAAGCGATATATATTCAAAAATCTTATAAACAATTCCCGGAGCAAAGTGGTATACACCATTAGTTGGTGTTATTTTAAGTATAGAATTTTTATTATCTACCTCTGATATTATTGCTAAAAATTCTTTACTTGCAGCTTTAAATTCTATATAACCGCCTTTAGTTTGCAATTCTTCTATGCTAAAATTATTTGCAATAATTGCAGCAAGTGTAAGATTAAAGAGTTCTTCACACTCAATATTAAAAATCTTATTACATGCCTCAGATTGAATATCCACAGGTACTGTAAGAGAATTTACACCTTGCCCGTTTGGCTCAGCAAGCTGAACCGGCGGCTGATAAACAGGCTTATCGTTTTCATTTTGAGAATTAACCGGCACTGCCTGAACTTTAACCGACTCTGATTTTGTATTCACAGGTACTGCTTGTACTTTTAACGGCTCCGAATTATTTTGGGGAGTTCTCGGTTTAGAAAGATTAACAGCTTTGACTTCGGGCGTTTTTGTTTCTATAGGCGAAAGATTAACCGCCTTTACAGAAGATGGTGTATACTTAGTGTTATCAGAATACGCCGGAATAAAAAATCCGCCGGCAGCCAACAATACTATTAAAAGCAGTTTTATTCGTTCCATGTTGCCCCCGCAGCTATATCTACTTCCAGTTTAACCTTTAATGGCTGACCTAACTCCATTGCTTCTTTTACCAGCGCTTTAATATCTTCAAGCTCAGACTTTGGAACTTCAAATATAAGTTCATCGTGGACTTGTAAAATCATTCTGGTTTTGTACCCGCCCTTTGTTAAACGTTTATCTGCTTCAATCATTGCCATTTTTATTAAATCAGCGGCACTGCCTTGGAGCGGCTGATTAATGGCTGCGCGTTGGGCAAATTCACGTATTTGAAAATTGGAACTGCTTAACTCCGCCCCAAGATAACGGCGTCTGCCGTACATCGTTTCTACATACCCATGCTCTGCTGCAAATTCCCGCTCGTACTCCATATACTCATGTACTTTTGGAAAATGTTCAAAATATTTATCAATAAATTCTTGTGCGTCAGCGGCAGTAACGTTAATAGATTTTGCAAGTCCGTATTTTGACTGCCCGTATACAATACCAAAGTTTACAGCTTTAGCCTTGCGGCGCATATCTTTTGTAACCTCATCCGGCGTTACGCCAAATACCTTGGAGGCAGTTCTTGTATGAATATCTATTCCTTCGTTAAAAGCTTCGATTAAGTGTTCATCTCCTGATACGTGAGCTAGCAGCCTTAACTCTATCTGCGAATAATCTGCTGATAAAATAACACTATTTTCTCTATCTTGCGCGCAAAAAGCACTTCTAATTTTATTTCCTTCCTCCGTTCTTATTGGAATATTTTGTAAATTAGGATTAGACGAGGATAGTCTGCCTGTTGCAGTAAGAGCTTGATTAAACGTTGTATGTACACGCCCGTCGCGCTTATCAACCAGTGTTGGTAAAACATCTGTGTATGTGGATTTAAGCTTGCTGAATTTTCTGTGCTGCAAAATATATTCGCATATCTCATTATCTTCTGCAAGCTCCTCTAAAACCTCCGCAGAAGTTGTTCTTGATTTTTTCTTCTTAGATTTTATACCGAGTTTGTCGTACAAAATTTCTGCTACCTGTTTAGGCGAATTAATATTAAATGGGGTACCTGCCATCTGATAAATTATATCTTCTAATTCTGCAAGCTTTTCTCTCATATATGAAGAAAGTTCCTCAAGATATTCTGCATTAATTGCAACACCCGTATTTTCCATTTTGGCAAGTACAACTGTTAATGGAACTTCTATATCAGCTACAAGCTTCTGCTCCTTGTCAGTAAGCTGCTCTCTCCAATATTCAGCAAGCTTTCTAATCGTATAAACACAGTCACAAGCGTATATTTTATCGTCAGTATTTGCTGCCCCGCGCTCAAGTATTACGTGATTTATAAAATCAAGCCCTTGAGCTTCAAGCGAGTGGTTGCGGTTTGGATCGCTCACATAACTTGCAAGCATTACATCGTAACTTAAGCCGCGATATATAACACCCTTATCTAAAAGTGTTTTAATATCGGATTTTGCATCCCACGAAATTTTTTTTATTTTTTCAGATTCAATTATCGGACGCAAAATATCAAAATATTCCATTCCAAAATAATAATTATTTCCATCCGAAACAGCAAATCCGGCAAGCTCTTTTTTATCAGCTGTATATAATGCCTTTATAGCCAATTCTTGCGATGCCGTAAATTTATCAGCAAGTTCTTTTGCTGCTGCTAAATCTGAAACTATTGTATAATCAAACTCAACATCATTTACAGACTCCTTCATCACTTGAGTAAACAAATTCTGCTGAACGGCTTTACTGTTATCTTCGTTTTTGGGAGTAATTAAAATTTGCTGCTCAGAGGCTTTATTATCTTCACAAGGTGACGAAGAATTAAACGCGGATAAAATCTTATTGATATTTTTTATAAAGCTGTAAAACTGCATTCCGCGCAAAAAGTCTGAGACTTTTTCCAGCTCCGGCATGGCAACGCAGGCAGAATTAATATCAAAATCAATATCCACATCGCGTATAATTGTTGCAAGTTCTTTACTCAAAACGGCAGACTCTTTCCCGCTGCATATTTTTTCTCTTACAGCTTTTTCAGGAATATTGCCGCAATCGTTAAGCACTGCTTCAAGGTTAGGGTATCTGTTTAAAAGTTTTTGTGCGGTCTTTTCTCCTATCCCCCTTATTCCCGGGATATTGTCGCTTGTATCGCCCCTTAGACCTTTATAGTCGGTAATCTGGTTTGGATAAACGCCCAGCTTTGCATAAACCTGATTTTTATCATACTCAATCAAATCACCTTTACTTGGAATTAAAACCTTAACCTGCCCTTCATCATCAATAAGCTGGAATGCGTCTTGGTCACCGGTAAGTATTAGTGTATTGTGTCCTGCCTCAGATGCAATTCTTGAAATAGTACCTATAACATCATCGGCTTCATATCCTTCCTTGGTATAAATAGGAATATCAAAAGCCTTCAATCCTTCTACAATAAGCCCCATCTGAATACGCATTGCATCCGGCATTGTTTCGCGGTTGGCTTTGTACTGTTCGTATTTTTCTACCCTGAAAGTCTGCCTTCCAACATCAAATGCAACAGCTATAAAATCCGGCTTTATTTTTAAAAGTAAATCAAAAACCGCTTTAAAAAAGCCATAAACAGCCCAGCTTGGAATATTTTGCGCTGTTTTCATTCCAGTACGTTCCAGTGCAAAATACTGCCTGAACGCCAAAGAATGACCATCAATTAAGATTAAAGTTTTTCTCATGCGATTTCTGCTTCACTCTTTTGCGGCAAATGAATAAGCTCTGCCTGATTCATGTTCTCTACCATTTCTTTAGTTATAACGTATTTAGTTACATCCTCTTTACCCGGAATTTCGTACATAATATCAAGCATAAGTTCTTCTACAATTGACTTAAGCGCGCGCGCGCCTGTCTTACGCTTAATTGCCTTTTGTGCAATAAGAGTAATTGCGTCGTCTTCAAACTCTAAATCAACGCCGTCCATTTTTAATAAGCATTGATACTGTTTAATAACAGCGTTCTTAGGCTCTGTTAAAATCATCTTAAGAGTTTTTTCATCCAAAGCATCAAGAACAGCATAAACAGGAATACGACCTATAAACTCAGGAATCAAACCAAACTTAAGTAAGTCTTCAGGCTGCAGCTTTTTAAGCAGCTTTGCCTGCTGCGCTTCTTTTTCTGCCTGTGTTGCAGGAGCCTTAGAGCCAAATCCGATTGATGAGCCTTCCTTAACACGGTGTTCAATAATCTTATCCAAGTCAACAAAGGCACCGCCAACAATAAACAGAATATTCTTTGTATCAATTTGGATAAACTCCTGATGCGGGTGTTTTCTGCCGCCTTGCGGAGGGACATTTGCAATAGTACCTTCAATCATTTTTAATAATGCCTGCTGAACACCTTCACCAGAGACATCACGAGTTATAGATGTATTTTCGGATTTTCTTGCAATTTTATCGATTTCATCTATATATATAATTCCGCGTTCGGCTTTTTGAGCGTCATAATCAGCATTCTGATAAAGCCTTAAAAGGATATTTTCAACATCATCACCAACATAGCCGGCTTCTGTTAATGTAGTTGCATCAGCAACTGCAAACGGTACATCAAGCATTTTTGCCAATGTTTGGGCAAGAAGTGTTTTACCGCTTCCCGTCGGTCCGACAAGAAGAATGTTTGATTTTTGAATTTCAACATCAGAATTTTCTTTGTTATGCAAAAGCCGCTTGTAGTGGTTATAAACTGCTACAGAAAGTACTTTCTTGGCATCATCCTGCCCTACAATATGCTGGTCTAGGTAAGCCTTTATCTCCTGCGGCTTAGGTATTGATGATGTATCAGCTTCACGCTCCTCGCTCTGCTTTTGTTCTTCAGTGCTTTTACCTTCAAAAAATTCCTCATCTAAAATCTCGTTACAGAGTTCAACACACTCATCGCAAATATAAACATCAGGACCCGCAATCAGTTTTTTAACCTGATCCTGGGTCTTGCCGCAAAATGAACATTTTAATCTGTCATTTAATGACATAATATTCTCCTATTACATAGAGTCTTTAGTTACGACCTTGTCAATCATACCGTATTCAAGTGCCTCTTGCGGAGTCATAATGTAATCTCTATCGGTATCTTTTTCTATTTTCTTTAGTGATTGACCAGTATTAGCTGCAAGGATTTCATTCAAAGATTTTTTAATCCTGATAATCTCAGCTGCCTGAATTTCAATATCAGTAGCCTGCCCTTGCGCGCCGCCTAAAGGCTGGTGGATAAGTACTCTTGAGTGCGGAAGAGCCATTCTCTTCCCTTTAGCACCTGATGAAAGAAGGAATGCGCCCATTGAAGCTGCCTGTCCCAAACAAATTGTACAAACATCTGCTCTAATGTGCTGCATTGTATCATAGATTGCAAAACCGGCAGTAACACTTCCTCCCGGGCTGTTTATGTATAACATAATATCTTTCTCTGGGTTTTCACTGTCAAGCAGCAGCATTTGTGCAACAATTAAGTTTGCTACCATATCATCAATCGGAGTGCCTAGAAAAATAATTCTTTCTCTTAACAGGCGTGAAAATATATCAAAAGACCTTTCTCCGCGGCTTGACTGCTCTATTACTACAGGTATATAACTCATCTCTTTTTCCTTTCTTTCTACCAGATACATTATACATTATTTTTCAGATTTAAACAAACTTTATTGTATTGTTGGCTAATAAGAACTCTACAACTTTTTCCGTCAAAACCTGTTGTGATATCTGATTAAGTATTTGCGGGTTGCTGCCCATTTCCTTTAACATGGTCTTGGTGTCCATATTATAAATTTGTGCCATTGATGAAAGTTTTGCCGTAAAGTCTGATGGTTCAACTTTTATATTTTCGGCTTCCGCAATTTTATTAATAATCATTGAGCATTTGATTCTATACAATGCGTCTTCCTTAAGCTCTTTCATTATTTCATCATATCCGTGGGATTGAAGAGCCTGTTCCCAAGTAAAGCCTTGCATTTTAAGTCTTTGTTTATATTCTTCAAGAAGAGTATCTGCCTCTCTTTGTATCATTGAATCTTGAATATCAAGTTTTGTTGTTTCAATAATTTTATCCATTAATGTTTTTTCAGAAGCTGCACGATCAGCATTTTCTTTTTGATTATCGAGATATTTTTGAATATCTGCTTTTAATTCATCCAAAGTTTTAAAAGGACCAGCTTTTTGGGCGAACTCATCATTTAATTCAGGAAGTATTCTTGTCTTAATTTCATTAATCTTGCATTTAAATACTGCCGACTTTCCTGCAAGTTCTTTTTGGTGGTAGCTTTCAGGGAATGTTACATTGATTTCAAATTCTTCATTAAGTGGTCTGTCAACCAGCTGCTCAGCAAATCCAGGGATAAAACCTGAGTTGGCTAAATCCATTGAATAATTTTTCGCATCGCCATGCTCAATTTTTGTACCATCAACAAAACCTTCAAAATCAAATACAATAACATCATCTTTAACTGTGTTTCTTTCAACAACCAGTTCAAGAGCTGCCGCTTGCTTGCGCAGGGTTTCTAATTGTTCATCAACCGCATTTTCTGGCTGTTTTAAACCGCCGACTTCAAGTGTTAATGACTTATATTCCCCTAAAGTAATTTCCGGCATTAATTCTACTTTTGCAGTGATTTTTAAATCTTCTCCGATTTTAAAATCATAAGATTCAACATAAGGCTGAGTTGCAACATTGAGTTTGTTTTCTTCAATCACTTTATCCATAATTTTAGGCAGTTCAGATTCAAGTGCTTCGTGCTTAATTCTATCTTCGCCTATATTTTGTTCGACAATATTTCTTGGGGCTTTACCTTTTCTAAATCCCGGGATATTAACATACTGTGCAAGCTTTTTACAAGCCTTGTTATAAGCATCCACAGCATCTGCTGCTGGTACTTCTATATGAATTTTTACTACGTTTTGCGGTTCTTTTTCGATTGTTGCTTTCATAATTTTATCCTCTATTACTCCTTTTAATACCCAATTAGAGTACTACAAACATGCAAGAAGTGCAACATTTATATAATATTAAAGGGTAACACATTGTTAATATTTGTAAATTTTTCATAAAATCATGACAATTTTTTATATTCACCTGTTTCATACAAAGAAAAAGGAGGTTTATATGAAGCTAAGCCCTGACGCAGCACCACAGTTTAGAGGACTGCTGGTTGTTCATGCAAAAGACGGACGCGGAGGAATTGCAACAACAGCCCTTAATACAAAAGAAATCACATCAATAAGTAAGGATACTTATATTGATAAAAAGCCGCACGAGAGAGACGATTATGACGATGACCGTGATGATGACGATGATGGTATCGAAATTGCTAACGGTGCATATATGACACTAAACAACGGCTGCAGTGTTAAAGTCTTTGCTCCGATTGATAAAGTTATAGATGCTTATATCCATGCATCAGAAGAGGGAGTATATGAAATAGACGCAAAATATCCTGCTCTTCTTCAGAAACCTTTATTCGGTTAAACCGGCTCCTTTCATTTAGATACAAAAGTCCGGCGGAATTTTATTCCGCCGGGCTTAGCATTAATTATTTATTATGATTAACCGTACTCTTAATATGCAATTCCCTAAGCTGCTGAATTGAAGCTTCGCCCGGCGCATCGCTCATCAAGTCTTTTGCGCTTGCATTTTTTGGAAATGCAATTACATCGCGTATAGAGTCTGTGCGGCACAACAGAGCAACAAGTCTATCTAAGCCGATTGCAAGCCCTGCATGCGGAGGTGTTCCGTATTGAAGTGCGTTTACCATAAATCCGAATTTTTCTGCCGCTTCTTCCTCAGTTAATCCGAGTGCCTTAAATATTTTCTTTTGAACTTCTGACGAGTGGATTCTTACAGAGCCTCCGCCAAGTTCAGTGCCATTGTATACAATATCATAGGCAATTGACTTAACATTCCCTAAATCTCCGCTGTCTAATTTATCCAAATCTTCAAGGTTAGGAGAAGTAAACGGATGGTGCATAGCCATATATCTGCCTTCTTCTTCCGAATATTCAAACATCGGAAAATCAACAACCCATAGAAGATTATGTTTATTCTCATCAATCAAATTAAGAGATTTACCAAAATGCAATCTCAATCTGCCCATAATGTCATAAACCAGTTTCGGTTTGTCTGCAACAAAGAAAATAATATCACCTGCAACTGCGCCTGCTCTTTCCTGAATTTGTTTTGCCTGCTCTTCTGTCACAAACTTCAATACAGGTGATTTTGCCGTCCCATCCTCTAAATAAATAATATTTGCCAAAGCTTTAGCACCGAATGATACTGCAAGTTTTGTAATATCATCAATATCTTTTCTGGAATACTTAGCCCCGCCAGGTATTCTTATTCCGCGGACAATACCGCCGGCTTGAAGTGTTTTCTTAACAATCTCAAACTCTGATTGGAGAATAATATCACCAATATCAAACAATTCAAGCCCAAAACGTGTATCAGGTTTATCCGAACCGTATCTGTCCATAGCTTCCTGCCAAGGCATTTGAATAAACGGAGGCTTAATTTCAACTCCTGCAGCCTTAAATGCCTCAACTAAAAGTCCTTCAACTGTGTTAATTACATCTTGCTGCTCCACAAAAGATAATTCCATATCTATTTGGGTAAACTCAGGCTGTCTGTCTGCTCTTAAGTCCTCGTCACGGAAACACTTTGCAATCTGGTAATATTTTTCAATACCGCCGACCATCAGTAATTGTTTAAATATTTGCGGTGACTGCGGAAGTGCAAAAAACTTACCCTCTTGAACTCGTGACGGCACAAGATAATCCCTTGCGCCCTCCGGCGTCGTTTTTATAAGAATAGGCGTTTCAACTTCAAGAAAATCTTGTTTGTTTAAATAATTCCTTACAGCTTGGACTATATTATGCCTTGTTTTCAAGTTATGCAGCATCTTCTCGCTTCTGATATCCAGGTATCTGTATTTTAATCTTATATCCTCAGAAACATTTTCATCTCCTATTGCAAACGGAAGCACCTTAGACTCTGCAAGAATTTCAATAGTATCAGGGTACATCTCAACCTGTCCTGTAGGATACTTTTCGTTATACGTCTCCTCAGGGCGTCTTGTAACTTTGCCTGTAACTGTTATTACATATTCACTTCTTACTTTTTCCAGTGCTTTATGTACCTCTGGATTTATTTGCGGGTTTGCAACTATTTGAAAAAATCCGCTTCTGTCTCTTAATTCTATAAATAAAATTCCGCCAAGGTCTCTAACAGTTGATACCCAGCCTGATAAAGTAATTTGTTCACCTATATTGCTAAGGTTTAATTCCCCGCAATTGTTCGTTTTAAAACGTGTTTTCAATTTCATTTCTCCCTATAAAAAAGTATTTGCCTTAAAATTCTAACAGAAACAAAAATAATTGTGAAGTTTAGAAGCAATTATTAAAATTTATTGCCGGTACGCTTTTTAAAAGACCAAAATCATAACTGCCCCAATAATCATAATAACTGTGCCTATAAACTTTCTAAGCATATCGCCTTCATGAAAAATTTTAAACCCTAAAAACAAGTTTACGATTGAAGATAGTTGAAAAAGTGCAAGAGCTGTTCCGACCTCCATTTTTGAAAACACAATATTAGTAGAAAACTGCATTATACCAAGACAAAATGCCGCAAGAATATAAAATTTCAAATCCGCCTTTTCTGGGCGTTCAATTTTTTTACCTGCTAAAATAATAAATATTCCGCTAAACAGTGCTCCTGAAAAACACCAGAGTATAAAAGAAATTTCAGGAGAGGAGAGCAAAATTATCTTTTTTAAAATACTTGCCTCACACCCGGTAAAAACAAGCGCCAAAATACGGAGAATGATAGAAATCCAGAAATTTTTATCACATTTTTTATTTTGCGCAGGTGAAATCAAAATTAAACTGCCCGCTGCAATAAAGAAGATTCCAAATATTCCATACCCTGAAGGAAGTTCACCCAAAAGCAAAAATGCACTTACAAGTCCTACTATTGCTTTGTAAGAATTAAGAGGTCCTAAAACAGATAATTCCCCAAGCTTAAGCGCTTTAATAAGACAAACTGTACCCAAGAAGCAAAAAAGCCCGGCAAAAAAAACATAAAACCAAAAATTCGTGCTGTAAACCGTCCAATCAATATAAAATGCCGGAATTACGCACACTAAAGACATTAAAAGAGCGATATAAAAATTTACGTTTAAAGATGAAGTTTTTTCTCCAAGCTGTTTTTGACAGGCATTTGCAACCGGGTTGGAAAAAATTCGTAAAGTAAGTGCTGTTAATAATACCCACATTTAAAACATGTCCTTTAAACGTAATCAAAACTCTTTAATGTTTCAAGAACACTCTTATCAGAACTTTCAAAATAAATTCTTAATAGAGGTTCTGTTCCGCTGGGTCTTATTAAAATAGTTGTATCCTCGCCAAGATATAATTTTACACCGTCAATTAAATTTTTGCGTGTTATCTTAAAGTCTCCAATATACTCTGCCTCTCTGTACTTATCAAGGACTTTGCTAATCTCATCCCGCTCGGTAAAAGTTAAATCAATCCTGTCTGTGTAATATTTTGCCCCGGTAAAATCATACAAATCTTTACGCAGCTCTTTAAGTTTTTTACCTGAATATGCTATAGCTTCTAATATAAGAAGGTTTGCCAAAATCCCGTCTTTCTCAGGAATATGTCCGCCAATACTTAACCCGCCGGATTCTTCCCCTCCGATAATTACTTTATTTTCCCTCATCGCGCTTCCGACATGTTTAAATCCTACAGCGGTTTCTATAACAGGTACACCCAGTTTATCTGCCGTTTTCTCAATTAAAATACTTGAACCTACTGTCTTAATAACAGAACCTTCTGCACCTTTATTTTCAATTAAGTGTTTTGCAAGAATGGATATAATTTCATTAGGCGAGACATAACTGCCCTCTTCATCAATTACGCCAAACCTGTCTCCATCACCGTCGTTTGCAAGCCCTATACAACCGCCTGCTTTTGTTTTCTCAATCAGAGGAGCAAGATATTTAGGCTTAGGATCGGGCATTTCACCGCCAAAATCAGTATCGTGCGCCATTCTAATTGAACTATACTTGATTCCGGCATTATTTAAAATCCTGTCAAAATACCCTATTGTACTTGAATAAAGCCCGTCAAATATAAAAGGGATTTCCGATTTTTTAATCTTTTCAAAATCAATAAGTGAATAAAGGTGTTTTTCATACTCATCAAAAAATTCAAAAACGTTAATCACACCCGCATCAACAGACGTAATCTGCTTTCCAAGGTTTGACATTATTTCTGATGTTATATTATCATCTGCAGGCCCCGCATACTCAGGAATAAATTTTACCCCTTGATATTCCGGCGGATTATGTGATGCCGTAAGCATAACAGCAGGAGTTGAAGTTAAACCTGCATAAAAAGCCAAGACAGGAGTCGGCACAATCTTAGAAGATAATGTTACATTTATCCCCTGATTAGATAAAATGCTTGATGCCAGCCCGGCATAATAATCGCCCAGCCGGCGCCCATCATAGCCTATTAAAATGCTATTCTTAGCATGCTCAAATAAATACTTGCCAATTGCGTATATCACTTTTGTAAAGTTCTCTTCATTAAACTCCTGTCCAAGTATACCGCGCCATCCGTCTGTACCAAATTTAATATTTGCCATAATCCGCTCCCTTTTATTATAATTGTACCATAGGAGATTTTTATGTTTGAAAATATTGAAGAAATTATCTGCCTGGGACAGGGGGGCAGCAATTGTGAAATAGCATTAGACAAGTTCTATGATACATACAAAATAAGCGCTTATAAAAGATGTTTCCGAACAATTTCAGAATGCGTTAATTATGTAAATATGAATCCGACAACAATCGGTGTAATTCCTTATGAAAATAATGTTGAAGGAGTCATTGCAGAATCCAGAGAATGCCTTATCTCTTCTCAATACTCAAATGTAAAAATTCTTGCTGAAACAACTATTCCTATACACAACTGTCTCTTATCTAAAACAACCGAATTTTACTCAATCTCGGGTATCATTGCCCATCCTAACGCAATTGCTCATTGCCAATCGTTTATCAAAAACGAAATGCCTGCAAACTTAAACATAATACTTGCAGACGATATGTCTGAAGCCGCAGGAATGCTTAACAGATACAATTTGACCTATTCAATAATAGGTACGCCAAAAACCGCACAAATTTATAATCTTAATATCCTTAAGCAAGATATTGATAACCACACAGATTTAAGCATGCGCTGTATAATAATCGGCAATCTTGAAACAGAGCTCACCGAGCATGACACAACAAGTATTGTACTCTTTTTAAATGATAGAAAAGGTGCACTCCTTGACATGGTAAAAGTCTTTGTTAATCACGATATAAATATTTCACATATAAATTCACAAATGTGCGACGCCAGCTCTAATCAGCAAGCTGTATTTATCGACTTTGACGGACATATTAAAGAAGAGCGCACGCGTCTTGTTATAGAAGAGCTCCGCCCATTTGCGGATGAAATTAAATTCATAGGCTCCTACGGCAAGTTTTAAGCTGCGGCAATTACTTTATTTACTCTATGCTGTTCAAATATGACAGAGTGCTCTCTGTTATTGTTTCTTGAAGCTGCCAAATACAGAAATGTAAAGTTTTGTAACAAATATTTTAAAATGCGCAATTTTCTGCATCGGATATACTTTATATATATGTAATTAATAAAACAGCATACAACTCCAAACCTTTCATACAACCTACACACTAACCTTCTACACATGAGGAATTATGAAAAAAATTCCAAACCTTTCTTTTCGAAAGGTTTTTTTTTGCATTAAAAGGCTGCTAATGTTGAAGCTGGAACTTTTTATATTTCATATCCCAATAATATACCTTATACCCGCTCTTAGTTACTGAAATTTTTACTGCATTATTTAAATCTGTTCTTGCATAAGGAATATCATTAAGTAGTTCAAGAGTAGATTTTGCAGGATGTCCATATATATTCCTGCCTACAGAAATAACCGCAAATGAAGGTGATAATTTTTCAAGAATTGTTTTATCTAAAACACCCTCTGCCCCATGGTGAGGCACTTTTAATATATCAATATCCGGGATTTCCCAAACTATACTATTAAAAGCCTTTATACCCGCATCACCTGTGAACAATAGTTTAGTCTTTCCATATTCAGCAAGTGTTATTATCGAATTCTCATTATCCTCCTCCAGAGGATTAAGCCCTGCAAAATAATTTGTAATTTTTAAATCCGGCTCTTTATATATTACTTCACCGTTTTTAGCGTAATTAATCTGTGTATTTCTATTTTTGTCTAATGTTTTAAAAATATTTTTTGCCGTATAAGTTTTAGTAATATCAGAATTTAAGAAAATCCTGTCAGGATGACCGTAATTTATCAAGTCTGCAGCTCCGCCTGAATGGTCATTATCAAAGTGAGTAACAATTATTGTGTCTAATTTCTTTATCCCTCTATCTTTTAAATATTTTGTAACAATAAACTCAGCTTGAGACTTACCACCATTATATCCCGATTTACCTGTATCAATCATAATATATTTATTTTTTGGAGTTTTTAACAAAATACAATCCGCATTTTGAACATCAAAGAAAATTACATCGAGATTTTTATTAGGTATTCTTATAAAAGATATACTTAAAATCGTTATTAAAACAACTAGTACTGCCGCAGATTTTTTATTATAACTACTATTTCTTATCATATAAACAAGAACCAATACAATAGCATAGTAAATCATTATTTGAAAAATCCCCGGGTGAGATGTAACTATAAGCGAATGAGGAAGGGAGGCAAAGAAATCAGACACTTTCACTATAATTGCCAAAAATGGATTAAGAATAAAATCAAAAATTCTGCAAATAAATGTCCCTATAACAGGAACAAGCGCCAAAATTGAACTTACAAAGCCGCCAAAACTCACAACCGCAAGAAAAGGAACCGCTATTATATTAGCAAAAAGAGAATAAACACTTATTGTATTAAAATAAAATACCTGTATCGGTATTACCCAAATCTGTGCAATCAAAGGTATAAAAACCGTTCCTGCCGTCCAGTTTAATACACGGTCTTTTACAGTTAATTTTTTATTATCTCCAAATGTAACAACAAGCGGTGCGCAAAGGAGAATCCCTAAAGTCACTATGAAGGATAACTGAAAACTAACATTATTTATATATGCCGGATTATATAAAAGCATAAGGAAAGCAACAAAAGACAAAAGCGCAATACTATGAGAATCTCGGTCAATAAGTTTGCCTGAAAGAACAAAAATAAGCATAATAGCAGCTCTTACGACAGAAGCTCCAAGCCCTGTCATAAATGCATAAATTACAATAAGCGGAATACCGCCTGCGACTCTAAATTTGAAAGGAAGTCTTAACCAGCCGGCAATTATAAACCAAAATCCATATATAAAAGCAACATTCATCCCGGAGGCTGCCAGTATATGAAGCAAGCCGGAGTTTATAAAAGAAGTTTTTATATAATCGGGCGGAGCTACCGCATCATCACCAAACACTATACCGCCAAGTAATTCTAAATTTGGTGATTTTAAGTATTTAGCATGTGTTGATATAATCTTTCCTCTGAGGTTATTAAGTTTCTGCATAAACAAGTCATACCCGCGAGGTCTTTTATCAATACAGCTTACATCCGCTATTCCGCTGTATAAAATACTATGCACACCATAATTCCTGAGATACACACCGTAATCAAACTGTGAAGGATTACCTGGCTTAAAAGGACGCCTTAAACTCCCTCTTATAGTATAAAAATCCGATATTTTTAATTTATTATAATCTCCTGATTCATTATTATTTTTTAAATTTACAAGTAGTTTAACATTATCTAACTTATAGACTTTAGAATCACTTTCTATTTCAGAGACTTTAAAAAAGAATTTTGAATTATTTTCAATATTACTATTTGGAATAGACACAATCTGACCAGTAAATTTACCTTCTAAGGGTGCTAAATTTGATAATATATCAGAATCTGAAATCCTATACATAGCATTAAAAAATCCGAGATAAAATACTAAAATCCAAACAAGTAAATACTTTAGTTTTATTACATTTAAAGCTCCCAAAGCAGCAATAACAGCACTTATTAATACAGCAAAAATAATCGGATGGTGCACAAGAAAACCGCTAAGTCCTAAAATATACACCATAGAAGTTATAAACATAAGTGTATTTTTATTTATACTTATCTGTGATATATTAATACCGAACATGAAATAATTATTATACAAACAATTGTTTTTAATCATTTAATGTAAAAAAATGTAAAAATCAGGCAATTAATAATATTTACCACTGTTCTTTTTATAAGAAAGATTTTACTATATGCAAGTACCACCTATATCTCCAAATTCCCCGCCAAGAAATAAGTTTAATTCTTATACTGATTATACGCCTGGATTTTGCGCCCAAAATAAAATTTTAAAATCCTTATGCAGTCATAAATCAAATATCTTTAAATATCTGGTTAAAGAAAACGGTTTAAAACATTTCTTTAATTCTGCTAAGACTTTTTTTGCGTCTAAAATAGCTGCTGTTACCGGGGCGATATCTGTTCCGATTATTATATCAGAGAACAATTCTTCAAGCGAAAAAAACAGCTTGTATTTAAATATGCAAAATTGTGTGGTTACGCCGCAATCTTTTTATAAACTTTATGATGCTTCTCCTGAACTTGCAAGAATTATTGCAAACTCAAATAGAAGAGTTTCTGATTATGAAGTTTATAAATTGTTAGACTTAGCATCTTGCTCTATTGATAAACAACAATATCAAGCAATTGAATGCTTATTGAATGCCCAATATGAAAATGCATCTCCTGTTTTTGATATCATGGATATTAATACCCAATATTTAGATAAATTAGATGAAGAAACTTGTAAATCAATTATTAGTAATAAAGAAAAACTCAATGCAGTTTTTCAAAATATAGGAGAAACAGAAAACAAAGGACAAGACTATATAGACACTGCCTGCCTTCTTGATAAAGTAAAGGATGTCTCAAAAGAAGAACTTATTCTTTATTATGAAACATTAACAAACTATGACTACGCTTCAACCTTAAAGTGGGCACAAAGCACCCCTGAAACAAGAAACTCTTTTCTGGAGAAATTAAACAACAGCGAAAAACTTGCAAATTATGCCTTATTATATTATAAACCACTAGAGGTTAGCGAAGAACTCCTTAAAAAATTTGATTTAATAATTCAATACGAACAAAGCGGAGAAGATTTAGACAGTTTAATAAAGCATCCGTACTTACTGCTAGATAATTTATATGATGCTGAGAGTATAAAACACGGTATATCTGTTTTAAAATCCCTTCCCAATAAAGTTTTCACTTTGATAAAACAAACAGAACTAGCTTTTATCATAGTAAATTATGAAGCACTAAAAAAAGACAGAACAACTGTAATGAAGGCCGATTTTAAAGATTATATCTGGCTTGCTGAACAAATAGGACAAATAGATAAAGACTGGGGGCACGATATTGCAAATGCAGACCAACTAAACTATATGCCGCCACTGGATACAAAGACAAAAGAATCTTTCAGACAAAATATTCCATTAATAAACTCTATTCGAGAGCAATTATGCTCTTTGGATAAGAAAGAACTTATGCATATTTTATTCAGCAGTAATGCCAAAGCAAATTTTGAAAAAGCTAATGGACTCCTTAATAATAACTTAGATAGTATAGTAACAGAAATTTGGCTCAAGTGTAAAAATACAAACCCTGTCTTTATTGATAGTGTACAAAAATACTTATCTAACAAGCATAATTTATTTTTGTATATGTTTATTCCTGACGTTTCTAAAGATACAATTATTGACAATTTTTTTCAAATATCTAAAATAATACCATCAATTGCAAAGGCACCTGAAAAATATATTAATAATACAAATGAAGAATATTCTGATTTAGAAATGTGTTATATAAAAAAATATCTTGAATATTCAGTGTTAAATGCAGAAGCAGCTCAAGCATACTTTGATGTACTGCCGACAGATGTACAGGACAAAATTTTTATATTAAGACAATCGCTTGATTATGACAACTATCATTTCATGAGTAAATTATATAATGCAGTTGCTGTAACAGATATTGAATATGTAAATATGCTGCTTGCAAAACGTTTAAATAAGTTTTCTGAAAGCCTGGAGGTCATTAAAAGCTTAGATTATCCTTCTAAATATATAATAAACAAGCTGATAAGACACGCAAAAAACCAAGACAAAAACGGAGATATTATAAAACTTTCAGGAAAGCAAAAAAGGCTGATAGTAGATTATATTCCAATAATGAACAAATCTTTAGGTGAAGAATTAAAGCTGCTTATACAAAAATACAGCCGGGAAATCGGCAGCAGTGATAAAACTTCAAATACCATATGGAATACAGGAAACGATTTCATTTTAGACTTAGACGGGCTTTTAGAAGAATACAGCAAAATCATATTTAAAAAACTAGGATATGATACCAAATTACAGGAAAAATATAAAACTTCACTTGCAAAATGGGATAGAAACCTTATTCATCTATTACTTACAGCCCATCACAAAGACAATGGAGAATTAAAACTTATATTCGATTTAACAACAAAAGGAGAATTAAAATCATATATAATGAACCCGGAAACTCCTTATGGCAAATCTAATAAAATTACAGAGAAGGTATATAAATCACTTGGTATAAATTACGATACCTGGTTAAACGGTATTAAATCTGAAACTATATCTTGCTGCGGAGAAGCGTATACAATAGGATTAATTGACAGAAACGAAGAAAACATGATATTTATGGGGAACTATACATCCTGCTGCACTGCCCTTGGGGAAGAAAAAGGAGATTCGATACCAAATTATCTATTAAATACTGCATTTAATATCATTTCAGTAAGAGATAACAAAGGACAGATTGCTGCAACTTCAAGAATATTTATCAGCACCCCCTCAAATAAAAAACCTGAACTTATAATTGATAATATAGAAATAAGCAATAGACTCCGTTCTAAGCTTAATAGAGACACAAGCCGTGAATTTGTCCAAGCAATTTGGAATTACATTAACAAATTTGCCCAATCATTATCAGATAAACATATTCCAATTTATATGTCTGCCAAGTATCCTAAGATTACATTGCCGCAAAGACCTGAAATCTATACTAAAATAAAACTTGCGGGAGAAAGTACCAAGCAGGAATTATATATAAATACCCTGGGGGATTATGTTAATACAAAGGACTGTTTTAAATGTAATTTAATAAACGTATTCAATGAACATTGATGTCGTATAATAGTTGTATGACACAAGTTATTTTTATAACAGGAACGGGCACTGACGTAGGTAAAACATACGTTTCAGGAGTTTTAGCACGCGCTTTAACTAAAGCCGGACTAAACTGCGGGTATTTTAAACCTGTTCTAAGCGGCGCATATACTGTTGACAATATAATGAACCCCGGAGATTGTGAATTTGTAATAAAAACCGGCAGGCTCAACCAAAAACCAACAGAAGCAGTAAGTTATATTTTTGAAGAAGCAGTATCACCGCATCTTGCCGCAACGCATCTTGGAATAGAAATTGATAAATATAAAATACTTTCAGATTTTAAAGAAATAAAGCGGCAATTTGACTATGTGATTGTTGAAGGAGCCGGCGGGATTACCTGCCCAATTAAACTTGATAAAACCATTTATTTAATGTCTGATTTAATAAAAGACTTGGGTACAGATTGTATTCTTACAGCAGACGGCGGACTCGGAACAATAAACTCTGTGCTGCTGACTGCAGATTGGGCTGTTAAACGAGGTATTAATATCCGTGGTATTATTTTAAATAGGTTTAAGTACAACGATAAAATGTACAAAGATAACATTAAATCAATAGAAAAACTTTGTAATATCCCTATCGTTGGTTTAGTAAAAGATAAAAGTTTAGACATTGATCTTAGAGGATATAAATTAACAGAGTTATTCAGCGGAGAATAAAAATGGACTGGCAGACTGAAGATTTAAAATATATATGGCACCCCTGTTCACAGATGAAAGATTATGAAACTCTTCCGCCAATTGTAATCGAACGAGGAGAGGGAATTAATCTTTATGACATAAATGGAAAGTGTTATAAAGATGTAATAAGTTCATGGTGGTGCAACCTTTTAGGACATTGTAATCCGCGGATTACAAAAGCGCTTAAAGAACAATCAGAAAAACTGGAACACGTCATTTTTGCAAATTTTACCCATAAGCCTGTAATAACTCTGTGCCAAAAACTTATGAACTATCTGCCTAAAGGACTGTGCAAATTTAATTTTGCAGATAACGGGTCTTCGGCTATAGAAATGGCATTAAAAATGAGTTTTCAATACCATTACCAAACAGGAAACAAGAAAAAGAAAAGGTTTATGGCTCTTTCAGACGGATACCATGGAGAAACACTCGGAGCATTATCAGCGGGAGCCCTTGACTTGTACGCTGAAATTTATAAGCCGATATTATTAGATGTAAAAAGAATTAACGCCCCGGACTGTTTCAGGTGCCCATATGGTAAATGCCGGAATAATTGCAATTGTGAATGTATAATTGAAGCAGAAAAAACATTTGATACGTGGGGAGAAGAAACTGCAGCACTTATTATTGAACCGCTGCTTCAAGGATCAGCCGGTATGAGAATTTACCCGCCGCTTTATATTAAAAAGCTGAGAGAATTATGCGATAAATATAATGTACACTTAATAGCCGACGAAATTGCAACAGGGTACGGCAGAACCGGGAAAATGTTTGCATGTGATTGGGCAGGAGTAAGCCCTGATATTATGTGCTTGTCAAAAGGATTAACCGGGGGCTATATGCCAATGGCTGCCGCAGTTACGACACAAGAAATTTATAACGCTTTTTATGATGATTATCTAAAAGGGCGTGCTTTTATGCACTCTCACACGTATGCCGGCAATCCTCTTGCTGCAGCCTGTGCAAATGCTGTACTTGATATTTTTAAGGAAGACCAGATTTTAGATTCGCTTCCAATGAGAAATAGTTTATTTCATAAAATTGTAAGTGAGAAATTTTTACAGCACAAAAATGTAGGAGAAGTCCGCCATATCGGATTTATAAACGCTATTGAGCTGGTTAAAAACAAAGAGACAAAAGAGCCATTTGAAGCTGCCCTACGCACAGGATATCAGGTTTATAAAAAAGCACTTAAGAAAGGGCTTATATTACGACCTCTGGGAGATGTACTATATTTTAACCCTCCGCTTATAATAACGGAAGAAGATATGCACGAAATCGTTAATTTAGCATTTGAAGCACTAGAAGAAACCATTTAGCGGCCTGCCGGCTTCTTTTGCTTTTTGTATTTTTGTATTAAACTACAAATAATACTAAATAATCAGGAGCAGTTATGTTTAATACAGATACAATTTATGAGGTAGTTATTTTCTCCGTAGGAGATACAAAGGCCGGAACAAAAATGGGTAAACTGCAATTAAGAGATTTAGAAGACGAATCTCTATTGAATTGTATATTGTGGGAAGAGACACTAAACAGACTTGATGCTAAACTTTTCCGTACCGGCAACCAGCTTAGAATTGTTTCAGGGTCATTTAATGAAAAATATAATAACTGCCTTATCTCCGCTTTGGAACTGATAAAAGAAGCTAAAACAGGACTAAGCCCTGAAGAACGGGAAGAAGCTTTTAATAAAATAATAGCAAACATTGAAACAATAAAATCTCCTGAATTGAAAAATTTTGTACTAAAAGTATATAAAGATAATGCAGAAAAAATCAAACCTGCACCTGCCGCAAGGTTAATGCACCACAATTATATAGGAGGCTTAATGGTTCACACCCTTGAGTGCGTAAAATTTGCGGAAATAAACCTGCCGTTATTTGCAGCTGTAATTAACCGAGATGAAGTAATAGCAGCCTGCCTTCTTCATGATATAGGCAAAATTTATGAATACAAAATAGATACAGAAACCGGCTTGATAGATTATGATGAAGATTTTAGAAAAGATTGGATTACGCATTCACAATACGGATTTTCACTATGTATGAACGCCGGGTTTAAAAATATTGCTAGGATGATAGCTGCCCATCACGGGCGCGCAGATTGGGGCGCAATAATTGATTTAGGTGAAAAAGATTTAGCCCCGGAATTATATCTGGTTCATCATTTGGACGATTTGTCTGCCAAATATGGGAAGATTAATGTTTCTATGCTATAATTTAACAACAGTATGAGGATGATCTATGAAAGTTAGTGTAAAAGTACCGGCAACATCTGCCAATTTAGGACCGGGATTTGATTGTTTTGGGTTAGCCCTACCAATATATAATACTATTACAATTGAAGAAACTGTATTGCCTGGTTCTGGAATAGAAATTAATATAATAGCAAACAGCAATGATGCAGGAACAGCTTTTATAGATGATATTCCGCGAGACGAAAATAATCTGGCTTATAAAGCTATTGAACTTTTGTACAATTCTATAGGGCAGGAGCCGTCTGAACTTAAAATAAATATTCAGTCTGAAATACCTATTGCACGTGGATTAGGAAGCTCAGCCTCTGTTATTGTCGGTGCACTGCTTGCTGCCAATAAGCTTCACGGATTTCCGGCAGATGAAACAGCACTTATCTCAATGGCGACGGAGGTTGAAGGACACCCTGATAATGTAACTCCTGCCATACTCGGCGGAGTAGTATTTTCATCAGTTGAAGAGGATGGAAGTATTGTTTACAGAAAACTCAAATGG
This sequence comes from Candidatus Gastranaerophilales bacterium, assembly GCA_944326905.1. Classification (GTDB taxonomy): domain Bacteria; phylum Cyanobacteriota; class Vampirovibrionia; order Gastranaerophilales; family Gastranaerophilaceae; genus CALUTH01. The sequence goes on along the minus strand of CALVFU010000001.1, from coordinate 103,846 downwards.
CCTGCTGATTGGGATTTAACCGTGTGCATTCCTGATTTTGAACTTTCTACATCAATATCAAGATCAGTAATCCCGAAAGAAATTCCTCTCTCTGATGCAGTTTATAACTTAAAGCATTCCGCAATGCTTATACACGCAATAGAAACAGCAGATGACGAACTTATGACAAGAGCATTAAATGATAAGATACACCAGCCTTACAGAATTAAATTAATACCCGGAATGGCAGAAATAGTCAGCAGTTTAAAAATAGAAGCCGGGATTCTCGGATGCGTTTTAAGCGGCGCTGGTCCAACTTTGATGGTTATATCCAAGGGGTATAATACAGAAAAAATCAAATCAAAAGTTAAAGAAATATGGGAAGGGTTCAGTATAACTGCCGATATAAGAACATTAAAAGTTGAAGAGCAGGGAGCAGTAATTCTCGAGAACGGGTAATTACTTATAGGATTTTGTATATTTCCGAATTACTCCGCACAAAATGACAGCTTGAAGAGTCTTTGTGTGCGTAGCGAATTAATCTGTCTCTTTTACATTATTACGAGGAGCAGCACAGCTAAGTAATCCCGCCTGCTTTAATTGTCTGTTTTACGGCACTCACAATCCAAAAATCCTATAAACATACGATGTATATCATGGGTAAATAATGTAAACTTCCTACTGTAGTACATCTACACTTGGTGAAGAGGTAAAGTTGAAAAAATTCAAATTCCGGCTGGAAGTTGTTTTGAATATGCGCAAGCAAGAATTAGAAAAAAAACAACAAGAAATGGCTGAGATAATTAAAGTTATTGAAGAACAGCAGGCAAAGCTTGATTCTATACTTAATGCTCAAACTCGCACAGAAGTTGATTTAGAAAAACTTATGAACTCTGAAATGATAGATGTAGTTATGATTAACGGGCACAGAAATTATTCTCTTAAACTCGCTAATGACGCAAAAAACCAAGAAACTGTTATAAACCGTGCAAAACAGCTTTTAGAACATAAGAAAAAAGAGGTACAGGAGGCGTATAAAAAAGTTAAAATTCTAGAAAAGCTGAAAGAAAAGCAGGAAAAGCAATATATGACAAATATTGAAACAATTCTTGCTAAAGAAATAGACGATATTGCAGTAACCAGATATAAAGCAGGTTAATAAAAAATGGTAAAAGAACTTATAATGGACAATATGTATAATAACAATATCCTTCAAGACAACTTGAAGGGAACAGGTAAGTTTGCATACAATTCTGATAAGTTCCAAAATATTTTTATTAATAAAAAAAATAACCAGTATATAGATAATTCTTTATCTAAAAGTAATTTAGCAAAGCCCCAAAACAATAACACATACACAACAAATAAATTTTCTTCGATACCGCGCTTATCACAAAATATAAAAAATAAATTTACAAGCGGGGCAAACATACAATCAACAAGCCAAACACCTAATTATATACAAAAATCAACTTCACAAAGTGTACAAAATGACGGATATTCATTCTCCGTACGCGAAGCTTTACAGGATAAAGCAGATACCGCAGAAAGCAGTGTAAAAGAAGTAAGCAGCAGTAACGATACAATAACAAATACAAAGAACCAGCTTGATGAAAATACAGATTCAAATGAAACTTCAACTACTGTAATTGCAGCTGCCGATAATAAGGTTAATGAAACTGACACAGAAGAAAACAAAAAACCTTTAAATCTCGAAGACAGCAACGAAACAGAAAACACTAAACCAGAATCAACTGATGACTTACCAATCACCAATGAGGCTCAAAACGAGGCGGCAGACAAAAATTCTATACAGTTAAAAGTTGATACAGAAGAAACTGACACAGTAAAATCAGAAGAATTACAGAATTTACAAATAACTAATGCAAGTTTTATTGCGGCACAAAGCGGATTAAAACCTGACACAAATCAAGAACAAAATAAAATTAATACTCAATTTGAAAAACTTTCGGATACCAACACTGTTGTCAATAACATGTCAACAACACATAAACAAGAAGAGAGCAGTACTGTCATAAAGCCAGGAGAGGAAGATATTCAAGCTGGAGATACAGAAAATATTAAAACTAATACTGTAGATATCACAACTACAACTACTGAAGAAACTGATAAATCAGATGGAAACAATAATCAAATGCTGCTTGATGAGAATTGGCAAATCTTAGATGAAACTGAACAGTACGAATATACCGGGAATATTCCAGAAGAAAATAATATCGAAACTGAAATAAAAACAGAAGATAATAATCAAGCTATAAACACTCAAGAATTACCAGATGGAGATATTAACATAAAAGATACTGATTTACCTAATGACAATACATCAGAAACTAAGACTAACACTACCCAAAACATCAGAAATACAGATACTGAAACCACCTTTTCTGATACAAAAACACAAATAAATAACTCAAAAGAAAATACTTCGGTTCAAACAGATAAACAGGTTAAAGAAACTGTATCCCAGGAAGGTGTTTCAGACAAACCTGCCTCAGGAATTCATACACAAACTGATAAAACGACACAAGAGGCTATGGTTAAAGAAAATATCCAGACTCAACCAGAAAAACAAACCTCTGTAGAAACTGATACTGAAATACCGCAAATTAAATTTCAAGAAACAGCTTTAGAACAACCTGAGCCGGCTAAAGAAGAAACTATTTCTCTTCAAACCACTTATACAAAAGAAGAAATAAATACAGATATAAACGTAAGTCCAAAAAACTCAAAAGAAATTAAAAATACTATTTCAGCCTCTCAAATAACTGACAACGCTTCTATAGAAACGGCTGCCGAAACAACAACCGCTGACGACCTTTCAACTAATAATACTGATACTTCTAACATAAAAGTTCAAAAAGAAACTGTTGCTGATGTTGAAAAAAAAGTTAGTCATGAAAATACAGATAATAATGCTACATTATTGGAAACTAACAAAACCACAGCAGAAACAGAGAATGTAGAAGATAATCAAATTAAAAAAAATACTACAGAAGTAAAAACAGTTGAAATAGATTTAAAAAATGTAACAACAGACGAAAATTCAGAATTTACGCCTGAATCAGAAAATAGTGTTACTAAAAATACAAAATTAACAATTAATGACTCTGAAGACACAACAGAAAAAATAACACCAGATACAAATAACACAAATAACAGCACTGATAAAAACTCACAAAACCACTTTAGTAATCAATCATCAAAGCAAGAAAGCGAGTTTGATATACAAGAACGCACAAAATTAGCATTTGTAGATATGACTGACAAAACAGAAGCAGAAGAAACTGATATCATCGCAGAACTTGAAAGTAAATTTGACACATCAGAAGAAAGTAATATTTGGAACACGTCCGAGGAAGATAATGTATCCTCATCTGATAATTATATAAACTATTCGGACATAGATACGGAAAGTGCAGCCGATACTAAAAGAATTGCCTCCTCTTTAGATGAAGTTGTTGATGAAACCGTTGCGGATGATTTAAATATCTCAATAAAAGGCAGCGTATCAAGCTCAGACGATATATATACAGGAACTAATTCTACAACAGAACAATTAATACGATTTTCCATAGAAGGAGAAAGCGGGTTTACAGACAAGCTGAACTCAATAATCAGACAAAATGCAGAGCAAACATCAGCCGCTAATTCTTCATCAAAGGAAATTCTTGCGCAAATAAATGAAAAATTGACAACATTTAACTTTAGACCCGGTGCAAAATTAACAATGCAGTTAAGCCCTGAAAATCTTGGAACACTGGAGTTAAAATTAACTAATACAACAGACGGTATAATCGCTGAAATGACAGCCTCTTCTGATGATGCAGGAGATATTCTTAACAAGCATATTGATGAGCTCAAAGACACACTTCAAAAATACGGTGTACGATTTGACAGAGTAAATGTTTCAACAAACCAAACCCAATATCCAGGGGCTCAGCAAGATTATACAGAACAAGGTAATTCTCAAAAACACCAGCAAGAGCAAAAACAACAGCCCAAAGAAGAGAGAGGCGCTAAAAGATTTGAAGATATGGTAAGTTCATTATACGAAGAGAATGATAAGGAGTAGGAGGTAAGTATTATGTCAATGGTAACTGATCAAATAACAAATTTGCAAAACCAATCAGAAATGTATAAAGCAAACAGTCAGACAACAAACAATTCCAATAGTATTGAATCTGATTATACAATGTTTTTAACTCTTATGCTTAAGCAGTTAGAAAATCAAGATCCGACAGAGCCGATGGACAACAGTGAATGGTTATCACAATTGGCACAATACTCGTCATTAGAACAAATGACTCAAATGAATTCAAATATGGAAGATATAATGACGGGACTGGATAGTATTTCATCAAGTGTCGGAACAAACGCTGTTATTACCCAAACAATGTCATTGGTTGGTAAAGAAGTTACCATTGAATACAGTGAAACAGTAAAAGATGAAAACGGAGAACCTGTATTAAATGAAGACGGTACAGCCCAAACAGAAGAAAAAACAGTAAGCGGAGTTGTTACAGAAGCAAAATTTGAAGGCGGAATTGGTTATGTAAAAGTAGGTGATGAATATTATTCAATCGCAAACGTAACATCAATCCGCGAAGCAGCTGATAAGGCTGAAGAAAACAGCGGTAATGAAGCAGCAGAAGCTGCTGCTGCCGCGTACAGCGCACGTGCAAAGTCACGTTCCACTGCAAGTATAATTAACGACCTACTATGAAAAAGAAATATTAATAATAAACAATGAGCAATATGGAGGAGGAAAATTAATGTCACAAGCTCTTTACACAGCAGGTACCGGGTTAAAAGCCGGAACAAACCAGATTAACGTTGTATCAAACAACGTTGCAAACATGAACACGACTGCGTTTAAATCAAGCCGCGTCAATTTTGAGACATTGTTCTACTCTGATTTGTCACATAGTTCAACTGCAAGCGTAACCTCAGGCGGGGTAAACGCTAAACAAGTTGGACACGGTGTTCAAATCGGAAGTATAACAAGAAACTTTACACAAGGTACTTTTGTTAATACCGGAAGAGATGAAGATATGATGATTTCCGGGAATGGATACTTTGTAGTAACAGATTCAAGCGGGCAAAGTTTCTTAACAAGAGATGGTGCATTCAGTCTTGATTCAAACGGCGACCTTGTAACATCTTCCGGCTATTATGTTATGGGAGCTTCAAGTACTTATTCAACAACAGCTTCAGATGTAAGAATACATATCCCAACACTTTTAAACATGGATGTTCACGGAACAACTGCAGCTGAATATGGTGAAACACTTGTATCAGAAATGAACAACGCTGATATTACAGCAGGTACTTTTACAATGATAATTAATGATGACAGAGGAGCAGAAACGGTCAACATTACTCTTGATCAGAATGATATAGATACAATGGACATAACAGCACTTGTCGGTGAGATAAATCAACAACTAACAACCGCAGGTGTTGATGATAAAGTTACCGTATCAGTAGCTGACGGAACAATTAATTTTACAGCTGCGGACGCAGACACTGCAATTGAATTTGAAACACCAAAAGAAGGCGGATCAAACTTTGTTGAAGAACTCGGGCTTTCAAATGTTGAAAAAAATGAAGGAACTCAAGTATATTCATCAAAGATTACAAACTATTCAGCAGAAATTGACGAGGCAGGCTCATATAACGCAGCAGCATCGCTTGAAGATTGGACAGTAAATAATAATGGCATTATTGAAGCAACATACTCAGATGGTTCAAAACTCAGTGTTCAAATAGATGAAAATAATGAAATGACCTGGAAAATTACAACCAGCGATTATGTAAAAATTACAGGTGATGATGTTGACATGAATCCTGAAGTTTTAGAGTTTGGCAACTTGATGCTTGAATTATCAACAGTAGTTAATGAAAGCGGCTTAGAATCTGAAAGCAACAACCTTTGGACAATTGGCTCAAACGCTGGTACAGCCTACTTTGGGCTTGCCGGATATGCTGCTTTTGGTACAATTCAAACAGGCGGCTTGGAAGCTTCTAACGTTGAATTATCAAATGAATTATCAGAAATGATTCTTGCGCAGAGACTGGTCCAGGCTAATTCACGTGTATTTAATACCGCAAGCAGCACGCTTGAAACGCTCGTATACTTAGGGCAATAGTTAATTTAATGTAAAGGCATGCCCTTTTGTATAAAATTTTTGTCAAATATGTTTACAAAAGGGCGTGAATTTACAAAACTTAACAAACAAAACCATGCTGAAATACATGTAAATCATGGGTTTTAGCAAAAGGGTAAAAGAGGCAAAAATATTTACAAAGATATATTTGTCTGCCCATGAAAGTTATTATATAATCAAGAAGAGGGTAGGGGAAATGAGTGAAAGTAATATCAGTGACAATCTTCTACTTATCAAAAAACAAATCGCACCTTGGAAACCAAATATTATTGCAGTAACAAAATACTATGATAAAACAGCGATAGAACAAGCTTATGCGTGCGGACTAAGGGATTTTGCAGAGTCACGCGCAAATGATGGAATATCGAAAATAGAATCATTGTGTAAAGAGCTTAGAGAAAAATCGACTTTCCATTTTATCGGGCACGTACAAAGCAATAAAGTTAAAAAAGTTATTAAGTATTTTGACTATATTCAATCGGTTGATTCATTAAAGATAGCAGAGCTCATATCAAGCTACGCACTTGAAATTGGTAAGATACAAAAAGTTCTTTTAGAACTAAACGCTGCTAGTGAGGAGACAAAGTTTGGATATAGTAAAGAAGGGATGTTAAGGGATTTTGAACGTATAATTAGCCTTAAAGGGATTAGGGTATGCGGAATAATGAGCATGGCACCTCTTAATGCAGAAGAAAGAGAGCTTGAAGAATTGTTTGAAGGTGTAAAATTATTCAAACAAGAACTTGAAGAGAGATTTGGATACAAGCTGCCGGAACTTTCGATGGGAATGAGTAATGATTACCATATCGCAGTAAAACACGGAGCGACAATGGTAAGAATAGGCAGAAAATTATTTAGTTAAAAAATTGGAGGAAAATAATAATGACATTATCAGATGGTTTAAACGGCATAATCAGTTTTATAAAAAAAGGATTTGAAGGCAGAGATGAGGATCCGTTTGATTTTGGTGATGAGGGCGAAGAATATATTTCTGACGGGAATGCTGCATTAGATGTAATGTACAGTCCTAAGAATGAAAACAGATGGGATAGAGACAGAGAAAATAAAGTTGTTTCTCATCCTAACTACAGAACAGGTGAAGTTACAATTATGGAACCGCGTTCATTCGGTGAAGCCGTTCAAATTGTTAAAAAATTAAAAGACAAAAATACAGTTGTTCTTAATCTTCATCTTTTAGATAAAGAACAATCCCAAAGAACAATTGACTTTGTTTGCGGGGCAGCTCATGCATTAAACGGAACGCCGCAAAAAGTCGGTGATATGGTGTTTGTATTCACTCCTTCTAACGTTGCACTTTCTGTTGAATCAGCAATGGTTCAAAATAAGTTCAGCGAATCTTTGTGGAACAAACCTCTATAAGAAGAGAGAGAGAGATTTTAAATAATATATTGATTTGTGATAGTTGGATTTTCAGGGTGCATTTGCACCCTTCTTTTTTATATTTATTCGTTGAAATGTAAATTTTTGTAAAAAAACACTCAAAAATATTAAAGTTTAAACCAATACTTACCGTATATATAAACATAAAATAATGGAGGCTGTATGGAATTTTATGATATCGATATAAAACATTTAGCAAAGATAACCCGCGAAGAAGTGAAGCATAAATTCGCAAATGATCCAAGATTAAATCAAATTTTGAGCGTTTTTGATGCCATTGATAAATATGGTAATAATCCTAGAACACAAAAAGATGGAGCACTTGAACCGCAAGATATTGAGGGCTGTAGTTCTAAATTTGTACATTATGCTGCTTTAGATGCTAATTCAGATAATAAAGTAAATGAATATGAATTATCTGCTTTTTTTAATGACTATAAAGGTTCAGATTCTCTAATACTCAGTTTTGATGAAGCCGCTGAGCCTGGGGATTTAGCAAAGATTTTACGCTTAATGTCTGATAAGGGGCAGATAGAATATGCAAAAAAAATGGAAGAGAAAGAACGTGTTTATAATGAAATAGCTGAAAAACTTGATTTTCCAATCGAAGTTGTAAGAAAGTTTGATATAACTGAAGGCAGCGATTTAAGCTGCTATAGTAAAATTTCAAGAGACGGTAAAACACTATATCAAATGAAATCCGGCGATTATGAATCCGGCAATTATGCAGTAATAAGAGATGAAAATGGTAAAATAATTGAAATAATAGAATCCGGTCCGAGAGATGAAGATGGAAATGGCTGGATTGGTTACGGAGACCCGAATAAAAATAAAACTTATGACCAATGTATAACCAAATATGATTCTGAGGGAGAAGCAATAGGTGAAACGTATATAGACAAAACTACAGGCAACATAGCAAAATGGCATTTTGATGAAAGTACTAACACCCATTACGATGAATATCTTGAAGACGGAATAGCTACACAGTACTCTTCTAAAAGAAACGATGACGGGAGCTGGACTCCAGATCGGTTTGAGGGTGTTGTTTTTAATGCGGGAAAAGCAGATTCTACCCAAATATCATTTAAGTATGGAGAGAATAATGAATTTCTCGGACTGGATATAAAAGAAAACACTCCGGAAGATGATAGACCGCGAGGGTTTATCACAGACGGAGAAGTATATTTGACACATATACCTAAAAAGCCTACAACGGTTGACACCAGCACAATTGAAATAATAAAACAGATGATGGACGGCGGTGCAAGGTACGGAGAAGATTTTGACCTAAAAATTGAAGACGGGAAACTCAAAGTCGTACCCAAAATCCACACTAAAAAAGGAGAAACAGCCCCGGAGCTTCAGGGGGAGGCATTTGATAAATACAAAGACCTGGTAGCAAAAGGCATACACCAGGGAGAAGATTTTGAAGTTACTTATGATAAAAACGGGAACTTTAGATATAATTTAATGAATAACCAGGCTAGAGAATTTGGCGCCTCATATAAAACAGAAGTTTACGATAAAGAAGGTAATTTTATATACGCTCTAAGTGTTGTAAACGGCGAAATTATTAAAGAAAGCGTAGTTGATGGTAAAAAACAAACGAATCGTATGTCTTTTGATGAAGGTTTTTTACAGCTGCTATTAGAAGGTGATTTTGAGAGCGCAAGTGAGCTTCTTGGCGACAAGAATGTCATAGAAGGTGGATATAATATTTATGTGCCGGCAATGAAGTATAAAGAACTAACCGGGCGCGAGTTGATGGCTGATGTTTTTAATGCCGCAAACTCAAATGTAAACTGTGGTAATTTGTTGTCAAAACTTTATCCGCCGGGAGCTTTCATTGCTGATACCCCGGAAGAAGCGGTTAAATATTTTTATGAAGGATATGAAGAATGTAAACCTATAATTGAATTTGACCCGTATAAATCACAGGTTGCACACATGCTGCCTCGTATTGAGAGAAATAATATTAGTGAAAACGAATTTAATGAACGGGTAAATGAAAATTCCTTTAACGTTAAAATATCTGATACACAAATAACCGTTTCTAAAAATAACGCTAAAGCCTTATCTATTGATATATCAGCATTTCCAGTGAATTATGTAAATACTACATTAAAACAAGTTAATGCCGCTGTTCTATATGACATTGCAGCAACTGGCACCCGGCTGGTACTAAAAGATGATATTAACCCAGATCCGATTTATGGTACTATAAACGGATATTTTGCACCAGCAGATAATTGTATTTACTTAGACCCAAATGCAACTATCGGAGACAGAGCGATTATGGTTATAACCCACGAAAGCGGACACATGTGCGAATTTATTGATGATAAGGATAATGCGATTAAAGCAATAAAAGAGCAGATAAAACAAAAAATAATCCAAAAAGGCAATGAACGCCCGTATACGATGGAAGAACTGCTGCAGAAACACAGCACTTTCCAAGCAGCGGCATCGCACGATGAAAAATTAAAAGAATTATTTAAAAAAGAGCTTGCAAATTACGAACAAAACAGACCTAAAATAAATATTAATGGCGAGTATGCATTAACGGATATCAAAGAATTTTTTGCAGAAGCCTACTGCCTGCTTAATACAGGAACAGGTAAATGTGCTTATATTATAGCAAATTATTTTCCAGAAACACTTGCCCGCGCAAAAGAACTGATGGAAGAGTGCAGAGCTTTCAAAGATACTCAACATTAACTTTTCTAACGGAGAAATTTATTGTATAATGTTTTAGAGTTATGAACAATTCAACAATAAAATCTCCAAATGTTGCAGGTCTTTTTTATCCTGCTGATACGAACGAGCTTTCAGGGTTAATAAAAAAATTCGCAAGCGGTAAGGATATTCTGTATAAATCAAAAGCAATAATTGTTCCACATGCCGGTTACCAGTTCTCAGGGCATGCAGCAAACTTTGGGTTTGAACATTTAAAATTCAGCGAAAATGTATTTATTATTGCGCCGTCTCACCATTATGATTTTCAAGGAATTGCACTTCCTGAATATGACAAGTTTGAAACTCCGTTTGGAAGTATTGAAGTCAACAAAGCTATCACTGCAGAAATCAAAGAGAATTTTGGATGTTATATAAATAATATACCGTTTGATGAAGAACATTCCATTGAAGTCCAAATCCCATTTATACAATACTACACAAATAATACAAAAATTATAAATGCTGCAAATCTTCTTAAAGGACTGCATAAAATAAAGATTATCCCAATTCTTACAGGAAAGTGCCGCCCTGAAATAATTACTTCGCTGATTGAAAAATTCTGGGATAGAGCATGTTTTGTTATCTCAACTGATTTAAGCCACTATCATCCTGATAACATAGCAAAGCAGACAGATAATTATACTGCCTGGATGATTGAAACAGGGCACATTGAGAAGTTCGCTCCTGAACAAGCCTGCGGAAGTACAGGAATTTGCGGGTTGACTATGCTTGCTAAAAAACATAATTACAGTATGCTGCGGCTTGAAATGTATAACTCTGGAGATATTACAGGAGCAAAAAATAAAGTCGTAGGCTATGGCGCCTGGATGTTGTATGAAGGTAGTAAAACAGAATATATAAGCAGATTTTATTCAGATTATTTAATTGATGAGTGTAAAAAAAGTATTATTATGGGGTTTGAAGGGCAAAAGTACACAGTTGAATACCCGCCGGCAGTCTTGCAGCAATACGGAGCCTCATTTGTAACACTAGAAATTACAGGGCATTTGAGAGGATGTATAGGGTCTATTTATTCAGATAAACCACTGATTAACGATATTACATCAAACGCCCAGTCTGCAGCATTTTTTGACCCGCGTTTTGATCCGCTGAGACCGCAAGAATATAACGATATCAATATTTCTATATCAATATTATCAGAACCTGAACAAATTATATTTAAAAATGAACAAGACTTGCTCTCTAAAATATATCCGTATGGAATAATTCTTATGGACAAAGGTAAGCGGGGAGTATACTTGCCGATTGTTTGGGAGCAGCTGCCAGATAGAAAATTGTTTTTTGATTCCTTGAAAGAAAAGGCGGGATTTTATAAAGACTACTTCTCTAAAACAATGGAAGTTTATAAATTTACTACAGAATACATTTCAGATACCCATTTAGATGAAGAATAATTATAGAGCTTGATAAAATGAAGAAAATTTTCTGATTCTTTTACGCACAAATCTCATACAGTTTTTGAAAAATTTTGTCTGTAATAACTTTAATATATTCTTTATCAACCATACCATTAATAACGCAATCAGCAATTTGATAAGTCGGTCTTATATATTTTTGAGCAGTAGCATTAACATCTGCAAACTGCATATCAGCAGCAGCCCCCGTCTTTCCGCGAGTAACCGCACGTTTATACCAACGCTCTTTTATGACATCAATTGGTGTAAAAACATACACTTTTATATCTAAAATATCCCGTACATCTTCGTTTAAAACATATAATCCTTCAGTAAGAATTACTTTTGCCGGTTTTTTAACTTCCCCGTTTGGATCGGAAACACAAGTTTTAAAGTCATATTTAGGGGATACAACTGTTTTTCCTTCTTTCAATTGAGTCATGTGTTCTTTCATCAAAGCTAAATCAATGGCTTCAGGGGTATCAAAGCTAAACCCCGTTTTAAAAAGTTCTTCATAACTGCCTGCTTCTATAAGTTCTCTGGAGGTATCTTTGTAATAATCATCACACCGAATTACAGTATAAATACCTTCTCTCTTATCTCTTACACAAGCTGCAATTGTATTATCTACAAAGACAGTTTTGCCGGATGCGCTCTCGCCTGTAATACCTATCAAAAAAGTTTTTTTCTTTTCTTGAACAACTTTTCTTGCAATATTCATAATAAAGTTATCAGAGATTTTTAAAAAAAGAGGTTGTTTTTCCTGCTTATCCTCTTTGATGATTTCTTTAAGGGCATCAACAATGTTGGAAATAAGCTCCATATCAAGCCTGGAGGAATAGAAATTGTAATTTGTCAGTTCAAACGTTTCCATTATAAAATAAGCACTTCCATACTACTTGTATATATTCTATAGTAAACTATAAAAAAAAGCTTGTGTTTGTATATTTTTGTAAAAACGAATTTTTAATGTGTTTTATACACTAATTCAGAGGCGAAAAAAACAAAGTGTAAGCGGAGGATACGGAATAACACCCGTAATGCCGGGGGAGATTTTTATCTCCCGGCTTTTATAAGGTTGACTATAGCGACAGTGCATAGCATTGCCGAAGTAAGAAGTACTGCCAAAGCAGACTTTTGATTAGGCACAACATCGCCGCTTGAAGCGTATCTTGCAGCAGAAAATGAAGTGTTGTTGTTATTTTGTTGTTTTGAATTTTGTGGTGTATATCTTGGTGCTATAACACCAAATCCCACAGGAGTTACTGTTGCCATTTTATACTTCTCCTACACTTAGACCTCTGACCTATGCATTATACATCAAGTTGTTATTTTTTGCAATACTCAATTCAATAATTTTTAAAAAAATTTAGCTTTTATTTTGAAGATTTTAAAGTATTAATATCATTTAGATTCGCAGCAAAAAGCTCAGAAGCGCTTAATAAAGAAGATTCAGCCCACGCAAGCGGGTGAGCCCCCGGCACATAGCGAATTTTACCGTCAACGTCCGTTACTGCTTCATACGCCTCAGGCACTTTGTACCCTGGACAGGTATAACCGTTTGATTTTATTGAAAACGGCGGAGTTATTCTCGCATAGCCGCGGTTTATATACTCAGTCTGTTTCTTCATAGCCGTATCAAGCAATGGAGCTACTTCATCAAGTTCTTTTTCGCCATTCATTACAGTATCAATAAGTTCTTTTGCTACACTACCGTAAGCTTTTGAAATCTCTGTTACAAGAAACCATTCAGCTTCAAAATCTTGTGAAAACTTATCCTTTTCCTTATGGTAGTCCAGTTTTAAATATTCGTCGCCCGGATAGCGTATCGCACCATTATCCCTTACTATTGCAAAGCTTAATTCATCAAGAAATTCCAGCTTCTTTTGAGCATCCATAATCTTGTCGTCTTTAACAAACGTTTCTGTTTGCGGTACAAAACTCATTGCAGCATCATATTTCCGCTCTATACACTTTTCTTCACCGGGCTTTAGTGGCGGTACATTACCATGACATGTCGTTTCATAATCATGAGTATCAATTATACGCTGCTCCCCATTTGCTAATACATTCTCAAGCCCTCCGCGGTCTTTAAATACCCAGCCATGCCGAGTATTGTAAATTTTATCTCGCAATTTCAGCATCTCAGGATTTTCAGTATCTTCATACATCATTTTCATAACACTCCTTACACCTGCATTACAAATAGCCGTATCACTTGTGAGTGAATTTAAAAAGGTTTGCTCCTCCCAAGCACCACACGAACGCGCAGTTGGATAATGGATATTTCTTAAATACGCCGTACAGTTTGAAATAGCACTGCACACACTATCAGGAACTTCATCTGCTGTTTTGTAGCCGTATTGCCCCCCGTTTAAGCCGGTAGTAATTAAATCCACCGCCGTTTGCAGATAATTACCCACAGATTCAAGGCGTGTTTTAGGAAACCAAGGATGCGGTTCTTTTGTTTGAGGGATAAAGCAATGCCCCATACCTCCGGGCTGTTCGCCTGCCCAAATTAAACCGTTGTGCCAATATGCAATAGGGTTAGATATAACATAATCAAAGTGCCCCTGCTGATTTTCATAAAAACGTGTGACATTATTAAATAATTCAGTACATTTTTCCGGAGCCTTATTTTTTACTAAATCCATATTGTGACAAGTGTCTGTAATCCATATTAAATCAGCCATCAGCGGATTTTCTTCCGAATTGATAAAAGATGTCTTTACAAGCCCTGTCTCTTCGTTCATTGCGTAATTAAAAACACCTTTATCTTCCGCGAATTGATACAAATTATTAAATTCTTCAGGCGTATACTCACTCTTGAGTCTTGCGCCAATACTTCTGTTATGAACAGGGATCGTATAACCGTCAAAATCTTTTTTCATCGGCACATTACAAGCTGCTGCACCAAGATATGCTATCGTAGGAATAACATAGGTTACCGGCTGATTTACAGTTTCTGTCCCGGCTTTTTGTACCAACGCGCCGCTTGCTTTTTTTAATAATTTTGGACACTTTTTTAAGACCGCAGAAGAACATACCCCGATTCTGCTCACTGATGAAACGGAAATACTCATAATATAAACTCCTCTTATAAAGTTATATTATCTAAATTATTTTAAGTTTGTCACGTATATTAAGAAATGTTAAGCATTTTTTATAATTTGACTGGGTTGTACTCTAGTAATAAACTGAATTTAAGCTATGCACAATTACCCGCTTAACTATTCTTATCTGTGTATACCTTAATTAGTAAGATTTAATTTAAAATTTCAACTATTTGACAGTAAACTGCATTTGCTATTTTTTTCTGTTCCTGCATATCAAAATGAAGTCCGTCAATATTTGAAGGAGTTACAATACTATCCAGATTTAAAAAATCACAGTTGAAGGTATACGCAGCAGCTTTATATATTTCACAAATTTGCTTTGATTTTTCAATTGATGTTCCATCAAAAAGAAATGAAAATATTTTGCTTATTAAAACGCTTTTTCCTATAACCATAGGAGGAATTATAAGAATTTTTGCATACGGCTGTAAATCTTTAATTATTTCAATCAAGTTTTCTATTCCATATCGGATTTCTTCTAACGAAACATTGTATTGACGCTGTAAATCATTAGTACCTATCCATAAAACAATCAAGTCGTAGGAAATTGACAAATACTCAGGAAGTATCTGATATCCCGTAAATTTCTTCCCCTCAAAATTATTCCTAAAACAAGTCCTGTTATTGCAGCCGGCTTCTATTATTTGGTACTTATCCTTGGCTAGTATCTGCAAAATCCCGCACCAGCGCTCATTTTTACTAAAGCGCCCGCCAGTTTCTGGATTAAATCCGTAAGTGTTGCTGTCTCCAAAACATAAAACTTTTTTCACTACCTTAGCTTAACACAAAAATTTACTAAATTTCACCTAAAGCAGCTGCTTTATCCTTTTCAACCGTGTATCTCAACATTTTATTTAAAAAGTGCGGAAGGGTAAAACCAAGAATAGCCATATTACTCAACAAAGAAACCCAATATAATGCCGCGCCGATAGTTTTTGTTTTCTTAAGTGCTTCAGGCGGAATGCTTTTAATTTTATCAAGTTTTTTAAAATTTCTTATTCCAAGCGTAAACCCGTTCCAAAAACCAATTTTTTTACCACTATATTTATCAGTTCGCATTATATTCGTACCCAGGTATTTATCAGAAAGCCGCCCCAAGATGTTGTTTATAAGGAAATCACCGCCAAAGAACATTATAAAAGTTCCACCTTCCCTCGCCGTCCTATCCCTTAATTCATACTTATCACGCGAGGAAGGCAGCTTGGCAAGAAATCCCGTAAACGCCCACTTAAGAGCATTTACTGTTTTTGACATACTAACCCCTGAAGTATAATTAAAATTTGCTGCATTATTTTTAATAAAATTTGGCTTTGCAGCAGTTAGTCCTCGTGTAACCCCTTTTGAGATTATAATTCCCGGAATAAATGCAAATGCAAGAGTCCCCAATGCTCGTTTTAATTTGTTTGTTGTATGCTGATTTTTGGACACTTCTTTTTCCTCCAGCATATCGAAAGTTGCAGAAAATCCTTTCCGCCCTGTTTTAAGTTCTGTTATCCCTGTCGCAATCCAAGGGATACTGCCCATTAAGAGCCCTGTTGACATAAAATCCGAACGCAAAATTCCTTCGTGCGCTTTAAGAAGCTTTTGTCTTAAAACTTCTTCTCCCCCCTTAAAACGCACAAGAATTTGTTCAGACTCTTGTGTACAATTTAGCTGCTTAGCTGCTGTTCTAATTCCTTCTATCATTGTAGTTGTATCTGATGTCAAAAACTCCTTTGAAACCTGAATAATTTTCTTTTCATTGTTTTTGAAATTTGATACAATCCCGTGGTGTTTAAGGAAAAATTTGTTATATTTAGGAAGAAGAAACAGAGGCATAACAAATGCAAAACTCACGCTTAAAGCAGACATACCTATTCTCTCTAAAGCCTCAGCCCGGGTATTTGACATAATAGCATTCGGAATAGCACACCCGCCTATATTTGTTAAACCTCGGTTTAAAAGTGTATGGTTTTGGATAAAAGCGGTTGCATTATAAAGTCCGTTTCCAAATCCGGGAGAATAGTCATATAAGCGCTTATCAAGGGCTGTATAATCCTCCGGCGTCATATTTTCATCATAGTACGGCTTTTCATACTCAATCCCTTTTGGAAAAACTTTATTTTTGAGTATTTTATAACATTCCTGCAGGTTATCATTCTTAAGTATAAGTTTTTCAAGCAGGCACTTGATTTTAGAATTTTTATCAATAACGCTGTCAACAACTTCGTTAGTTTTGTAATTTATTCCATATTTATCGAACAATTCTTTTGCCGAATATGTCATAACCGGGGTTTGAATATATTTGGCATTACCGTATACAAAAAGTGCCGCGGAAGCCTTGCTTATACGCCGGTCAACGATATAACAATCTGAAAAATCATTATTATTATCCTCAAGAGCCCAAAAAATCGGTTTCAGATTTCTTTGATTATAATACTTTACCTCCCCGTTTTTATAAATAGCTAGCGTATGCATATCAAGATTTTTAAGCATTTCATCTTGAATATTTGCAGGCGGAATTATAGGCTCCTTATAAGAAGTATTGGAGTTATTAGCCTTATATAGGGGATAAGGATTAATATTGATAGGATTACACTTCATATTCTGCTAGTTACACTTACGATACATTTTAAATGATAACATTGATAGCTGCTCTTATGTCAAGTTTTTTTATTGAAATGTACGTAAGCAGAAAAATTTCAATTTTTACAATTGTACGAATTACTTTCACTTTTTAGGCGATTTGTTTTAGAAGTTATAAAAAACTCTTGACTTAGAGCAGACTCTAAGTGCTAAATTATAATAAAACACTAAATATTAAGGGAAGAGGTATAAGAAATATGGACAGACGTGATTTTATAAAAAATTCGCTTCTTTTTACAACCGGCGCTGTACTGCTAAGCGGATGCAGCTTTAATAAAGAAGTAAAAGTTGATAAAACGGGCGGAATAACTACTGCTAAATTTAAGAGTCTTGATGTATCAATGCTTGGGTATGGGTGTATGCGTATCCCGCTTAAACCCTCAGGAGAAATTGATGAAGAACTTAACAAAAAAATGGTTAAGCGGGCAATGGAAGCCGGTGTAAATTACTACGATACAGCATACATGTATATGGGCGGCAAAAGCGAGGAGATTATGGGCAGAGCGCTTAAGCCTTATGAAAGAGCTTCCTTTAACCTTACAACCAAAATGCCGGTTATGATGCTTGAAAAAGAAGAAGACGTCGAGCGAATATTTAACGAACAGTTAAAAAGATGCCAAACTGATTATTTTGATTTTTATCTTGTACACTGTTTAAATAAAAGGAATTGGGAAAATACAAAAAAATATAATGTTATACCTTTCTTAGAAAAAATGAAAAAAGAAGGAAAAATCAGACATCTAGGTTTTTCTCATCACGATACGCCAGAACTCTTACAAGAGATTATTAACTATTATGACAAATGGGAATTTGTACAGCTACAAATAAACCGTCTTGACTGGAAAACAACACGCGGCGAAGAGCAGTATAACATTGCAAGAAAAGCAAATCTTCCTATAGTTGTAATGGAACCGCTGCGCGGCGGATTGCTTGCAAATCTTAATACTGAAGCAACAAAAATACTAAAGGATTATAATCCTAATGCAAGTGTTGCATCATGGGCTTTCAGATGGCTTGCCGGCTTGGATGGCATCCTTACAATGCTGAGCGGAATGAGTACACCTGAACATTTGGAAGATAATTTAAATACATTTACCGGCTTAAAGCCGCTGTCAAAAGAAGAACAGACAGTATATGACAAAGCAATTGCCGCGCACCTAAAACAAGCAGCTATAGGATGTACTTCATGCCGGTATTGTGAATGCCCCGTTGGTGTTAATATTGCAGGGATTTTCTCACTGTATAATCAGTACGTATATGATGATGAGGGTAGAAAAAAAGGTAGTTTTATCAGCCATTATGAGGCATTGAGAGAATCTGAACGTGCTGACAAATGTATAAAATGCGGGTTGTGTAAACCTAAATGCCCTCAACAGCTTGATATCCCCGTACTTTTAGAAAAAGTACATAAGAAGTACCTTGAGGTTAAAGGCGCTTAAAAATGAAATTCAGAGGAAATAAAAAACCTTATATTATAAGAATTACATGTACGATTTTACTGTTTACTTTAGAGTTATTGGCTTTTTTGCCGGCAGGAAAGCCTTTAGCCGGATTAATACAATTTAATCTTGCTCCTGCTGCCGCAAGAGTTATAACTGATTTTTCAATAACAGCAATAATTATTGTCGGCATAAACCTTCTTGCTGCCTTTTTTTTCGGGCGTTTTTATTGTTCGGTTTTTTGTCCTTTTGGAATTTTACAAGACATTGTAGGAACATTTTTTAGACGTAAAACAGGGAAAACGGTTAATTTGCCTTATATCAGATATACTGTTCTTGCTATTACCTTTAGCTTTATGTTATTAGGCGTAACAGCAGTGTTAAGATTTCTAGATCCTTATTCAAATTTTGGAAATATAGTTACAGGATTTGTAAATATCAAAACATCTTCTTTTGCTGTATTTATTCCGCTTGCTATTATAATAGTCCTTGTTATATGGAAAAATCGTATTTTTTGTACAACAATCTGCCCTGTTGGTACTCTCTTAGGTCTCTGTTCCAAATTCAGCCCTAAAAAACTTGCAATCTCAAAAGATATTTGCAAAGGTTGCGGCGTATGCGAACGTGAATGTCCAACAGGCGCTATTAACTCAAAAGAAAAAGAACTGGATAACGAACGATGCATACGTTGTATGCGATGTATAGCCGTGTGTCCTGGAGACGGTATTTCTTTTGTAACAAAAGAAAAAGAAAAATTTATCCCGTCTCGGCGTACTTTTATTACCGCAGGGCTAGTTACAGCTGCCGCCGTAACTGTATTTGCAAAAGGTAAAGAACTGGCACTTGCAATAGCGGAAGGTTTAAAAAAACGTCCTATCTGCCCGCCGGGAGCCGGCTCTGTAGAAGATTTTGTACAGAAATGCACAAATTGCGGATTATGTGTTGAACATTGCAAAGGAAAAATCCTTAAAAAACCGAATGAAGAATACAGTACAGTTCATATAGATTTCTCAAACGGCAAGTGCGAGTTTGACTGTAAAAACTGTTCTGAAGTATGTCCTACAGGTGCAATAAGAAAAATTAGCCTAGCAGAAAAACAAAATTGCAGAATCGGACTTGCGAAATTTAATTATGAAAAATGCACAAAATGCGGGCTTTGCGCCGCAAAATGCCCCAAAGGAGCAATTGAATATCAACCTGGCAAGCAGCCTGTCTATCTTGCATCAAAATGCATAGGCTGCGGAGCTTGTGAGAGTATTTGTCCATCAGGCGCAATAGAAATAGTTGCTATTAATACACAGTCTCAGATATAATGTTAGTTAAGAAATAGGAGAAGATATGTCTATCGGATTTACTGAAATATTTTTAATTATTGTTGTGGTATTACTTCTGTTTGGCTCAAAACGGATTCCAGAACTTGCAAAAGCACTTGGAAGAGCTTCTTATGAGTTTAAAAATGCTAAAGATACACTAAAAAAAGAGGCACAGGAATTAGCAGACAACGCCCAAAGAGCCGCAGAAGCTGAAGCAAAGAAAGATGAAGAAATCAATCAGTAATATTGAAGATAATCAATCTTTCATAGAGCATTTGGATGCATTAAGGAGCACAATTTTACACTCGGTTATTGCGATAGTACTATTGTCACCTCTTGGAATATATTTTGCGCCCAAATTTATTGATTGGCTTATTTCAATATCACTTCCTGCTGAAATGACTAGACTTCACTATTTTTCACCGATGGAAGTTTTTATTATACAATTAAAAGCCGGGCTTGTTCTGGCTATTATTTTAGCATCCCCTGTTATTGCATATGAAATACGGAAATTTATACTTCCTGCGCTTTATGAGAATGAGCGGAAATTTTTAGGATGGTTTATGCTGCTTTTTATTATTTTATTTATATCAGGAGTTGCTTTTTGTATTTTCTTAATTCTTCCGCTTGTTATGAATTTTTCAGCAGGATTTATGAGTGAATCTCTTGAACCGACAATTGGACTATCGAATTTTGTAAACCTTGCATCAGGTCTGATTTTAGCATTCGGTATCATGTTTCAGCTGCCTTTAGCTGTACTTACCGGCGTTAAATTTGGACTTGTTGAAGTTAAAACTTTAAAAAAACTAAGACCATATATTATTGTAGGTATTCTTGTACTGGCAGCAATTTTCACTCCGCCTGATGTAGTAAGCCAGTTAATGCTTGGAATCCCTACCTGGCTGCTTTTTGAAGCCGGTCTTTTAGCAGCCGCTTTTATTGAAAAATGTAATAATTCAGCCGATTAGTTCTTTTATAACTTCGGATGGGGCGGTTTCTTTTGCTTTTTCTTTTAAAAATGTTTCTGGTTTTGTTCTGAGTTCTTTGAAAAATACTGTTGATTTAGAAATTATGTCTAGAAATTTATCAGCGTGTTCTTCTGTCAAAACATATAAAATATTTTTATCTTTATTTTCTTTTTTAGAAATAAAAGTTATTGCTTCCGAAACTTTCTTATTAATGTTACTTTTGACATTTTCTAGTTTTTTATTACTGCCTTTTACTTTTAAAAACTTTTGAAAAACCGGGGCTTGTATTCTGGATTGAGAATTGTTGGATATAATCATAATAAGTTTCCTTTACTAATTTTCCTGTATGCTGTTCATTGGGTTCCAAGAATCTTTAAGGTTGTTATCAATAACAGATTGATAGAAATTTTCTTTGTAATCAAGAATATCCAGCTGCTTTTTAAGATTTTCCATTTGTTGTAAAAGTTTTTGTTTTGTACTTTTAATTAATTGATAACGCTCATTAACTGTAGAGTCACCTTCTATACAGAGCTCTATGTATTTTTTTATAGATTTATTTTCAGTACCTGCAGCCCTTAGGCATTTAACAATTTTCACCCATTCAAGATCATTATCTGAAAATTGCCGGATGTTATTTTGATTTCTTTTTACAAACGGGAAAAAACCAGATTTAGCCCAGAATCTAAGGGTATGCTCAGATACACCCATTTTTTTTGAGACTTCTTTTACCGTGTACACCTGGAACCTCCTCTAAAATTGTACCACAAAAAATTTTAATAATACTTAAGTTAAAGAAAAAATTAATTCTTTACTTTACCTTGAAATTGTGCAATCATTATTTTATTGAAGAAAACTTTTAAGGAGTCTGCGTATGATATTAATAACTGGGGGAGCAGGGTATATTGGAAGTCATACAGTTATCAATTTTTTAAAAAACGGCATAAAAGATATCTTAATATTTGATAATCTTGAAGTAGGTCATATTGAAATAATAAAAGAACTCCAGAAAATGTCAGCTTCGGTAAAATTTATCCAGGGTGATTTAAAAAACCTAAGCGATATAGAAAATGTATTTGCTAATAATAAAATTGATTCAGTAATACACTTTGCGGGATACTCCCTTGTAAGTGAAAGTGTTACAGAGCCACGCAAATATTACAATAATAATGTTTGCGGAACACTCAACTTAATAAATACAATGGTTGATTATAAATGCAAAAAGATAGTATTCTCATCAACTTGTGCCACCTATGGAGAACCAGAATATACGCCAATAGATGAGGAGCACCCGCAAGCACCTATAAATCCTTATGGAGCGTCTAAGTTAATGATTGAACGCATACTGAAAGATTACGATACCGCTTACGGGTTAAAATCTATAAAACTTAGATACTTCAATGTAGCAGGTGCAGACAGTGAGACAAGAATTGGCGAATGGCATAATAATGAAACACACGTTATTCCAACGATTTTAAAATCTGCTCTAAGTGAAGGAGAATCGTTATTTAAGATATACGGCGGAGATTATGAAACAATAGACGGAACATGTATCAGAGATTATGTTAATGTAGAGGATTTGGCAGAAGCGCATTATCTTGCTTATTCATACTTAAATAAAGAAAATAGTTCAGATGTATTTAATATTGGCACAGAGCACGGAGACAGCGTAAAAAAAGTATTTGAGACCTGTGAAAAAGTTGTAGGAAAAGAAATTTCGGTAGAAATTGTATCCAGAAGACCAGGAGATCCCGCAAAACTATATGCAAACGCTGATAAAATCAAAAATAAACTGGGCTGGACTCCAAAACACACCTTACAGGAAAGTATAGCCTCTGCATATAAGTGGGAGAAAAAGTTACATTCACTGCTTGATACATTAGTAATTAGTTAGTAATTATATAAAAAGGAACATTATGAAGAGGATACTGGTAACCGGCGGAGCTGGTTTTATAGGAAGTCATTTATGCAAAAGACTGCTCGAGGAAGGCAACGATGTTATATGTCTTGATAATTTTTTTACCGGCAGTAAAGATAATATAAGAAAACTTTTATCAAATGACCACTTTGAACTAATAAGACACGATATAACAAAAGAATATTTTGCAGAAGTCGATCAGGTTTATAACTTGGCGTGCCCGGCAAGTCCGCCTCATTACCAATATAATCCGATAAAAACAATTAAAACCTCCGTTATTGGAATGATAAATATGCTTGGACTTGCTAAAAGATGCAAAGCAATTATTCTACAAGCCTCCACGAGCGAAGTTTATGGAGACCCTGCCATACATCCGCAAGTTGAGAGCTACTGGGGGAATGTTAATCCGATTGGAATAAGAAGCTGCTACGATGAAGGTAAGCGCTGCGCCGAGACTCTTATGATGGATTATCACAGACAAAATGGCGTAAATACAAGAATCGTCCGCATATTTAACACCTACGGTCCCAATATGGACATGAACGATGGTCGTGTAGTTTCTAACTTTATTGTGCAGGCTCTTAAAGGCGAAGATATTACAATTTATGGCGATGGTACACAGACACGTTCTTTTTGTTATGTATCTGATTTAGTTGACGGTATGATAAAGATGATGAATAACCCGCAAAATGCTATAGGACCTGTCAACCTTGGTAATCCATCAGAGTTTACAGTTGGTGATTTTGCTAAACTTGTCATTAAAATGACAAATTCTAATTCAAAACTTGTATACAAGCCTCTGCCTAAAGACGATCCCTGCCGCCGGCGCCCTGATATTACAGAGGCTGAACGAATTCTTGGATGGAAACCAAAAGTAAGTGTTGAAGAAGGACTAAAGAAAACAATCGAATATTTTGAACAAAAAATTAAGGAGTACAATTAATGAAAGTTTGCGTAATTGGTACCGGGTATGTTGGGCTGGTTGCAGGAACCTGCCTTGCAGAAATGGGAAATGACGTTATTTGTGTTGATAATAACAAAGAGAAACTCCAACAGCTAAAACGCGGCATTATTCCAATTTATGAGCCTGGACTGGAAGAATTAATAAAAGTAAATGTAGCGGAAAAAAGATTGAGCTTTAGTGATGACCTGGCATACGCTGTCCAAAATTCTTTAATATGTTTTATTGCAGTAGGAACGCCACAAGGCGAAGACGGCTCTGCAGACTTGAAATATGTTTATCAGGTTGCTCGTGAAATAGGCAAAGCCCTAAACGGATATAAAGTTATTGTTGATAAGTCGACTGTTCCCGTTGGAACAGCTGACGCGGTGACAGAAATTATACGCTCTCAAACAAAAGAGGAGTTTGATGTTGTTTCAAACCCGGAATTTTTAAAACAAGGTGCTGCTGTAGATGACTTTTTAAAGCCGGATAGAGTTATAATCGGCTCAAATTCTCAAAGGGCTACTGATATAATGCAGGAATTATATTCTCCGTTTTTACGAACTGGCAATCCTGTAATAATAATGGATGTAAAATCAGCTGAAATGACAAAATATGCTGCAAATTCATTTCTTGCCGTAAAAATATCTTATGCTAATGAAATTGCAAATATTTGTGAAAAAGTTGGAGCAGATGCGGAAATGGTAAGAATAGGAATGTGTTCCGATAAGCGTATCGGCACACAGTTTTTGTTCCCCGGATTGGGGTATGGCGGGAGTTGCTTTCCAAAAGATGTAAAAGCACTTTTAAAAACGGCAAAAGATAATGGCTGCGGGTATGAAATAATAGAGGCAGCTGATAAAGTCAATAAAAAACAGCGGCAATTGTTCCTTAATAAAATACATAATCATTGTGGAGAAGACCTATCAGGTCAAACAATTGCAGTATGGGGGCTTGCGTTTAAACCAAAGACCAACGATATGAGGGAAGCTCCATCAATTACTATCATTAATGATTTGCTTGCCCGCGGCGCGAAGGTACAGGCGTATGACCCCAAAGCATTTGATAGCGCAAAACTTATATTCGGAAATAAAATTGTTTATGCAGAAAACGCATACGATGCTGTAAAAGGAGCCGATGCAATGCTGCTGCTTACCGAATGGAACGAATTCAGACGCCCTGATTTTGATAGAATAAAATCTTTAATGAAATACCCGGTAATCTTCGATGGCAGAAACCAATATAACGGAGCAAGACTTATAAAGAAAGGATTCTGTTATTATCAGGTAGGCAAAGTTTACTAAGAAAATAGAAGGAAAACTTAAATGCGTAAACTCCTAGTAACAGGTGGTGCCGGATTTATAGGCAGCTCATTTATAAAGTACATTCTGAACAATCATTCGGATTGGATGATTATTAGTTTAGATGCTCTTGAATACGCAGGTGTCCTTGATAATTTAAAAGATGCAGAAACAAATCCAAACTACAGATTTGTACACGGTAATATCTGTAATAAATTTCTCGTCTCTGATCTAATGAAAGAATGCGACAGCGTAATAAATTTTGCCGCTCAAACGCATGTAGACAAAAGCATAGTTTCTCCCGATGCTTTCATAGAAACAAATATTAAAGGAACATTTAATCTTCTTGAGACCGCACTAAAAAATGGAATAAAAAAGTTTATTCAAATATCAACAGATGAAGTATACGGCAGTATTGATGAGGGTTATTTTACGGAGACTTCTCCGCTAAAACCAAACAGCCCGTATTCTGCAAGCAAAGCCTCAGCTGATTTAATTGCGCTCTCTTATTTTAAAACTTATGGTTTAAATGTAATCGTTACAAGATGTTCAAATAATTACGGACCAAATCAGTTTCCTGAAAAATTAATACCATTTTTTATTACACGTATACTAAATGATAAAACAGTTCAGCTATATGGCGACGGATTAAACGTACGAGACTGGCTTTATGTTTATGACCACTGTTCAGCTATTGAAAAAGTTCTTTTAAACGGCAGAGCAGGAGAAGTTTATAACATAGGCGGACACTGTGAAAAAACAAATTTGGAAGTCGTAAAAATTATACTTGATTATTTCA
Organism: Candidatus Gastranaerophilales bacterium; assembly: GCA_944326905.1. GTDB lineage: Bacteria > Cyanobacteriota > Vampirovibrionia > Gastranaerophilales > Gastranaerophilaceae > CALUTH01. Next base: position 77,705 of record CALVFU010000001.1, on the reverse strand, counting down.
AGATGGACGCCTCTAAAATTGAATTTGTTCCTGACAGACTCGGACATGACAGAAGATATGCCATAGATAATACAAAGATTGTAACAGAACTAGGCTGGATGCCTGTAATGAATTTTGAGGATGGAATTAAAAGCACAATTGAATGGTATGTTAATCACAAAGACTGGATAATTACTGCAGGCTGCCGGGCATTACAGTCTTGCAATTAATATTAATTCGCCTGCTGCTCCATAATCCAAACTTCCGATCTGTTTAAAACCTCTTTTGTTAAAGTATAATTTTCAACCAGATTAGCCAGCTTGGGCGGCTTTATATCTTTATTGCTAAGATTTAATTGAATTTCCGTAGGTATAAATTTTGCATAATTCATATGATAAACCCTTCCGTCTGTATCAATCAGACGCAATGCCATACACTCGTGGTATCTGCCATTTTCTTGTAAATCCTCAATCATTGGTTTAACAATTTTTTCATGATTTTGCAGCTTTGCTTTTATGTTGAATTCTTTTAAAAATTCTTTCATTCTTCCCGCGGAATTTAAACCTGTTTCAATTTGATTAAATTTTGCAGTAATTAATATTTCTAAAAAGTCATCAATATCACGCTGCGATTTAACATACTTTTTAGCACCATTTAAATCATTCTGATATAAAGCGCTAACCTTATTAATAGTTTCTAATATAAGTTCAAATGTTGCATTTCCATCAAATTCCGCTGCATTTTTAGTCCCTGGCGGAAAACTTCTTACCATAACATTAAACTCAGGGTATTTTAGTAAGGGCGTAAAAGTAAATAAAGCATTTGCCATATTAGTTGTAAATCTATCCCTTAATCTTGCAGCCTTTTGGATATCACCTGCGCGGCGAGATTTAACTGAAGCAATATACGATGCATTAAAAGGATTAAAAGAAAGATTAAAAGCTTTAAGCTGTTTCATATTTTCAGGTTTAGAAAAATGTTCCGCATATCTTTCCGCTCGTTTTTGCATCAGCGGATTTTTGTGATACCAGCCGAAAGTATCAAAGACTGTTTGTCTGCCAATATCGTTGTAAACTTTTGCAGCAAGCTCAGTAAAATCATGGGCATTACCATTTCTGTCTTTTAAAACAAGATTCATACAATCCGCATCATAAAAGAGTTCTGTTGTTTTATAAATTGGATCATCAATCGGAATATTTTTACCAAATAAATCAAGCCCATGCATACGTCTGCGAAGAGTTTTAAAACCATCAGCAATAGAAGAAAAATCTTCAAAACTCATTTCTATATTACTTGGTTTAGCATCAGCATAACAATAACCGCACATATTGCTGCATCCTCGCTTAACAGCAACCACATGCAAATTTTCAGACAGATATTGAATATCTTTCATAGAAAGACCTTTGAATACTTTTATGCCATATTGCAACCCTTCAAGGGGCTCCATACAAAACTCACGCAAAATAAACGGTTTTTCAAATCTTTTTGAAGCTCTGTATAATGAATTTGCATAATTCACAGCTTTAACAAAGTTTTTAAAATTTCTAATTTCAGTAAAAATATTTCCTTTAAAATCTATTTGCGAGCGGGAATCATTATTTTTACATTTGGATAATGATGTTGTATGCCTATTGCATATAGGCATATTATTAGCAGAATAAATTTTATAATTATTAACCGATGAAATTCTCATACAATAATAAATTCTGTGAATATTTTTTTTTGCTCCAAAGAGTATTGCTTTTAAGTTTTGTAAATATAAATATAAAAAACATAAAAATTTTATAAAGCCTCTTTACAAAAAAAAATCAGTATACTATAATAAATTTGCAGGCAGGGTTAGACCTGGCAGGAAGGCTGAAATATAAATAGACTTTTTATAGCGCAGGCAAAAGAGTTGATTATAGTAAATGACCTGTTATGTGACAACAAAATAAACCAATTGGGATTATTAATCAATCCAAGGAACAATTTGGGGGCTTAGCTCAGCTGCCCCAGGAAGCCATAGGCTTTCGCTCTAGAGATATTGTATGCTCTACCAGCTGAGTAATGATAATTTAATATAACAATTTGGGGGCTTAGCTCAGCTGCCCCAGGAAGCCGAAGGCTTCCGTTCTAGAGATATTGTATGCTCTACCAGCTGAGTAATGATAATTTAATATAACAATTTGGGGGCTTAGCTCAGCTGGTAGAGCATCTGCTTTGCACGCAGAGGGTCAGGAGTTCGAATCTCCTAGCCTCCATTTATAAAAAAGAGCCTTTTAAGGCTCTTTTTTATTGGCTTTTTAAATTTCAAATCCGCACTCCTATAGGTTGATTTTTTAATAATAAAATAAATAATAACTTTAAAAATTAATATAGTTGTCACATTCTTTATTTATATTTATTTTTAGAGTATAACTAATTTATAAGAAATATTATTTGAGAGGATAGAAAAATGCAGGTTTCAATAAGCTGGTTAAACGAATTTGTAGACTTAACAGATAAAACGCCGGAAGAAATTGCTCACGAACTTACAATGAGCGGGCTTGAGGTAGAAGAAATTGAGGAAATTAAGCCTAAATTCACCAATATAGTAACTGCTAGAATTGAAAAAATTGACCAGCATCCAAATGCTGACAAACTTCATCTTGTAACAATAAATAACGGCACAGGCTTAAAAACTGTTGTCTGCGGTGCTCAAAATATTAAAGAGGGACAAATTATTCCATACGCTTCCGTCGGTAGTAATGTTCTTAACCGCAAGACAGGAGAACAATTTACACTTACACCTGCTGTTATACGAGGGGTTGAATCTCAAGGAATGCTCTGTTCTGCAGATGAACTTGGGGTTGATGACAGAAATTATCAGGATGAAGATGGCATTTTAATTCTTAACAGAATATTTCCACATGTAAATATTGGCGAGAATGTTGAAAAAGTTTTAGGTTTTAATAATGATACAGTACTTCACGTTGCCCCAACGGCAAACCGCGGGGACGAGATGTCTGTTATTGGTATAGCTAGAGAGCTTTGTGCGCTTTTTGATAAACAGTTAAAACAAAATTATGTAAAAGTAAACGAAAATGTTCCTCATCAAGGATTTGAAGTAGAAATTATAGATAAAGAACCGTGCAAATACTATTCGATTGCAGTTTTAAAAGATATAAAAATAAAGCCGTCTCCTGAATGGATGCAGCAAAGATTAATCACATCCGGAATCCGCGCAATAAATAATGTCGTTGATATTACAAATTATGTATTATTAGAGTATGGAACACCGCTGCATGCGTTCGACTATGATAAAATCAACGGGTATTTATCTGTACGATATGCGGCTCCTGGAGAAAAACTTATAACTTTGGATGAAGTAGAAAGGGAATTAACACCAGAATCAGTCGTAATAGCAACAAAGGATAAAGCTGTTTGTCTTGGAGGTGTTTTTGGCGGCGCAAATTCCGAGATTGATAATAATTCTAAAAACCTGGCTCTTGAAGCTGCTTATTTCACACCAGCATCAAACAGAAGGAGTGCTAGAAGTGTCGGCTACCATTCTGAAGCGTGCGCGCGTTTTGAGCGCGGCGTAGATACTACTGCTGTTAAATCAGGTCTGCAGAGAGCAATAGATTTGCTTATTGAATATGCTGATGCGCAACTTGAGTGTGTTGTATCTGACGGATGTGCAGATTACGAGCCGATTAATATTACACTTAGATTTAGCGAAATTAAAAGAATTTTAGGCTGCGAAATTGAGAGTGATAAATGCCTGAGTATTCTTGAGCGCTTAGGATTTAAGCTTCTGGGTAAAAATGAGGCTGCGGCAAAATTTGAAGTTCCGTCCTTTAGAGCCGGGGATGTTACAAGAGAAATTGATTTAATTGAAGAAATTTCTCGTATTAACGGATACGATAAAATTACCCCAACCCTTCCAGCAAAGTCTGTTGCTCCGATTATTTCTCTTGAAGAAAGAATAATAAAAAAAGTAAGAACCATTATGTCTGCATCAGGATTTGATGAAGTTGTAACAACCTCGTTAATCGGAGAACCCTTATTAAACCAATTTGGCATAAAATTTGACAGAGAAAATGCTATATTTGTAGAGAAACCGCAAAGCGAAGATTATACAATGCTGAGACAGACTCTTGCAGCAAATATGCTTAACTGCCTAAAATACAATTGGGATAACGGGCAAAAAGTTCTCTGGTTTTACGAATTGGGAAAAACATATATAAAAACAGACATTGCTGACAGCAAAAATGCCGGAGTAGAAGAAAAACAAGTTTTATCCGGGGTAATGTGCGGTAACAAGGAAAACAGAAAATGGAGTTCAAATACTTCTAAAATCAATGCAAATATTGATTTTTATACAATAAAAGGAATTGTTGATAAAATATTGTCAGAACTTAAACTGGATAAACGGATTAAGTATCAAATGCTTGCGGAATCTGCTCTGGCAGAATCCCATTCAACCTTGCATCCATATAGAACTGCTGTTTTAACTCTTCTTGGCAAGCAGCCCCAAATCATTGGGTACTATGGGGAATTACATCCTGAGCTGGCGGGTAAATTAAAAATTAATCAGCCGGCGTACATATTTAAACTGGATTTAGATGCGCTTACAGCCTCTGTTAATGAAACAGTTATAAGATACAAACAGCTGCCCCAGTTTCCGGAAGTTCAAAGGGATTTAGCGGTAATTATTCCAGAAACATACCCGTGGGCAGAACTAGAAAAGCTTGTAAAAAAAGGAATTGCAAATAATCTCTTTAATGGATGCGAAGTTTTTGATGTATACCAAGGCGAGCATGTAAACGAGGGATTTAAAAGTGTTGCTTTCCGTGTTAAATTGCAAGATGCATCGGCAACATTAACGGATGATATTATTGACCAACAGATGGCAAACCTTCGCTCTGTTATAAAGAAGAATATTTCTGAAGCAAGTTTTAGGGAATAATAATGAAGAAAATACTGCTTACACTTACAATATGCTTAATATCGGCACTTGCAGCGAAAGCAAATTACATGCCGTTTTATTCGGAAGCGATTCCTAATTCTGCTTTGGGTGTTTACCAGACAGTAGGAGAAATTAAGGTTTACAGCGCTCCGCAAGATAATGCGAATGTGAAGTTCTGTTTAAAAACCGATTATAATAATGAAATGCCTGAGGGAGTTTTTGCTGCTTTTGTTCCTGAAAAAAAACTTTCTTTTTTATACGTAACAGATGTCGGCGACAGCTGGATAGAAGTTATTTATGATAAAAACAAAAATTTACGCGGCTGGGTTAAACTTACGGATCCACTATTGTTTAACTCCTGGATGACCTTCTATAATCTGTATGGACGGAAATACGGATTAAAATTGATGAAGGATTTACCTTCCGATTATAAGGTTCTAAAGTCTGCCCCGGAGGATGACGCACAAGTAGTTTCACGTATAAATTATCCAACAAAAATTAACCTTACTGCTCTTCGCGGTAATTGGGCGCTTGTATCAGTTCTTGATATGGATAAAACTCCTAAAACAGGCTATTTAAAATGGCGAAGCACTAACGGAGATATTTATGCATTTCCTGAAATAAAATAAATCATTAACTATTTTAAACAGAGAGGGGGCGGAAATATTATTTCCGTCCCCTCTCTGTTTTCTCTTATAAGGCAATTTGACCGCTATATTGTAAAGATTTGTAAAAAAATAACTTGAAAACTCTAAAGTTTTTAGAAAAACAGACCGTAATAGAAATATGTAAATAGAAATTAAAAAGAAAGGATATGAAAGTGGATAAACTGTTACTGTTGAATAATGGGGTGAATTTAAATCAATTACAATTAGAGTTAAATGAGGAGTTGGAAAAAGCAGAAGAAACTGAAGGAAGCGCAGCTCAAGCAGAAGCAGGAAGTAATGCTCCTGAGAGTAAACCCGTTACAACAAGCCTTTCGGATGTCGTGAAATTTTTAAAACAAAACGGAGCAAGTCCGCTTGTAATGTCAGGAACATCAAATATTCCAGAGGGTGTTAGTGAATACGCCTGCGCTGGACAAAAAGTTACTGTATATAAACGCAATACACTGTTAAAAGCACAGATTGTAGGGGTTAATAGTGATGGTACACTAACAAGTGTTACTAAGTTTTTACCACAGTTAGAAGAGGTTCTTCAGGAGGACAAACCGGCAGACGAACTTGAAACTAAAGGAGAAGAAACCGAAAGTACCAGCGGAGTAAATGGTGAAATCGATGAAAAAGTTGCACAAGGCGGCACTGGCGACTGCTGGATTATAGCAGGTGTGTTATCTCTTGCATGTTCTGAGCTTGGACAGGATATAATAAAATCAGCCATTACCGCTAACCCGGACGGCAGTGTCACAGTAGAGTTTAAAGGCGTAGGCGCAAGTTATACAATAAGCGCTGATGAAATAGGAAGACACGATACCGATGATATAGCTGGTGATGCGTATTCAAACGGCGATAATGATATGCTTGTTATTGAACTTGCAGTTGAAAAACTTGTAAAAGATATTGCAAATAATAAAGTTGTATTAAATATTCCTACAGAGGCTTTTGAGTCATATAATACAGGAAATATAGAAGGCGGGTTTGCATCACAATTAGTATATTTCTTTACAGGAGAATTATCCGATACATACTTAAGTGAAAACCCAAGAGCACCAAGACAAGTTAATTTTACAGAAGCAGAGATATATCAAATTTTCCAAGATGCACTTGAGAAAGGAAACACATCAATTTCCTTTGGTATTTATGACGGAACACATACCGCACAATTAACAAACGGCGAGACTTACAGGCTAGCTCTTGGCAATGGCGGACACGCACTAGCTATTACAAATTTAACAGAAGATACAGTTACTTTTGTAAACCCATGGGATTCAACAGTAGAATATACAATGACCTGGTCTGAATTTGCGAAATTGGGAGTTGGCTTAATTTCTGTTACTGATTTAAGCAATGTTGAAGTTCCAAAAGATGAAGAAGTTGCTCCTGTTGACCCGGTTGAACCTGATGTTCCTTCAAGCCCTGTATATACCTCAGAGGATTTAATAAATCAAGGATTTACACAAGAACAGCTTGACCAGTATTTTGACAAAACTGATAACGGTTATGTAATGAAGGATGGTATTACTTTCAAAAAGCAAGAAGGGCAGTATAATAATGTTAATACCGTAGAAATTGAAATAACATCTCTTGAAATGTTAAAAGAATACTGCGGTGCTAACCAAAGACTTGAATTAAAAGAGCAGGGTTTTACTGATGAACTTATTAATAAGTATTTTATACTAGCAGTTAATGCTGGAACAGGAAAAGCCGTCTATGGTCTGCATCCTTTAAACTATGCCGGCTATACAACAGCACAAGAAGGTGAGAATACACTTATTACAATAACTGCAAGAGACGGCAGCACTATTGAAATCACAGTTAAGCCGGACGGTACTTATACCGAAAATGTTATAGAAAATATTGATGAAACTCCGGCTAATCCAGGCGTATATGCTTCAGAGGATTTAATAAATCAAGGATTTACACAAGAACAGCTTGACCAGTATTTTAACAAAACTGATAACGGTTATGTAATGAAGGATAACATTTCCTTCCAGGGGTTACTGTTCTTTGATGCAACTTCTATAACCACTATTGAGGAATTAAGAGAGTTTTGCGGAGCTAATCAAAGACAAGAATTAAGGAACGAAGGTTTTCCTGATGAGCTTATTGAAAAATATTTCAATACACATAAAGATATAAAAACAGGAAAAATATCTTACAACTTAGATATTTCAGACTATACCGGCTATACAACAGCTAAAGAAGGTGAAAATACAGTTATTACGGTAACGGCAAAAGACGGCAGTTCTATTAAAATTACCGTTAAGCCGAACGGTACTTATACTGAAACTGCTATTCAAAATGTAAATGACGATACAACGTATGATACAAATGTTTATACTCCTGATGAGCTGGTAAATCAAGGTTTTACAGAAGACGAAGTTATACAATACTTTAATAAAACAGAAGACGGCTATGTAATGAGGCAGGATATTACATTCTCAATACAAGTTATAAATAGCCTGCATGGCAAGGTAACATTAAAAGAAATTAAAATGACATCAGTGGAAATGTTAAAAGAATACTGCGGTGCTAATCAGAGACAAGAATTAAGAGATGAAGGCTTTACTGATGAGCTTATTGAAAAGTATTTTTCTAAAGTACTTAATTCAGGTACCGGCAAAACTTCCTATGTGCTGAACGAATACTCTAATTACTCTGTCGCAAAAGAGGATGATGATACTATTATCAAAATGTCCTCAAGAGATAGTAACGAAGTGCTGGTAATCACTGTTAAGCCGGACGGTACTTATACTGAAACCCGTATTGATAGACAAATAAGTGTTATAAGAAATACGTATACGAAAGAATCTTTAACTAATCAAGGCTTTACCCAAGCACAGATTGATAAATATTTTGAAAAGACCGAAAGCGGCGACTTTGTAATGAGAGATGATATTGTCTTTGAGAGAGGCTCTTTCCCAAAAAGAAAGATTGAAATTAATTCCCTTAGCCAATTAAAAGAATACTGCGGAGCAAACAGCCGTAAAAAGCTTAAAGATGAAGGTTTCCCGGACAAATTAATTGACAAATATTTCGGACTGTATCAGCAAGGCAATGGAAAATCCGTTTACAAGCTTAATTCTGAATACAGTAATTATACAGTTACACAATCAGGTCAAAATACAGTTATTATAATTAATACAAAAGATAACAGCGAAACTATTAGAATAACCGTTAAGCCGGATGGCAGCTATTACACAGTCAGAAAAGATAATACACCTTTAGATATAGACCCTGCTATACAAGAGTTTATAGATGGTCCAAAACCTGGTAATGATATCAGGAAACCGTTCAGATCTTTCAGCAGTTAATAACAAAATTAATTTTACACTAATCAAAAATGAGGAATGGACTTTAGTTCCTCATTTTTTTGATGAAGCTAAATTGTAAATAATTGTAAATATTTACTTAAAAATCCTAAAGTTTTTCAAAAAAATGCCGTTAATTATAATATCAAATAACTCTAGACGTACATAGGAAAGGATATGATATGCAGATTAATGATCAAGCGCTTATGAATAGTATTGTCGATTTAAAAAAGGAGGACTTAGAAGTGAGTGAAAACGACAAATTGGGATACGAATTAGATTTTTTCTTTGAAAATGTTTTAGATACAGTTGTAGAGTATTTTGAACTGGAAAAAGCAAAATAAAAACTACCCCCTAATACAATAAATTTAGTAATTATTTACCCCGGGCCGAAACGTTCATTCGGTCCTTATTTTTATCTTACATATACACGCGGAAGGCGGACTTTAAGCCGGCAGGTCAGTTCATAATTAATAGTATTAAGGATTTTTGCCCAATTGTCAATTGTTAGATTATCGTTTATAAGCTCAATTATATCCCCGGTTTTAGCGTCAATCCCTGTTATATCAAACATCATTTGATCCATAGTGATATTGCCTACCTGTTTTATTTTATGATTATTTATCGAGCCGTATATTTTATTGCTTAATCCCCGTGATACACCATCTGCATAGCCTATAGGTATTGTCGCTATTTTTGTATCTTTGTCCGCAATAAATGAGTAACCATAGCTTACACCATCACCGGCTTTAATTTCATGGATATTGGTAATTCTCCCCTTTAAACTCATTAAAGGTTTTAAACCCTCGATTTTTTTTGCCGATTGTGCTAAATCAGGGTACAGCCCGTATATTGCAATTCCGGCACGCACCATATTTGAAGGTACATCATAGGTCATTAGTCCGGCAGTATTTAGTATGTGGAGCATAAGACCGCTTGTGTCAGTGTTTGAGATAACACTATTCCAGTCTTTTACCTGTTCTGCTGTTCTACCTTCATATTCAGCATTTGCAAGGTGGGTAAATATTCCCTTTAACTCAACTGCTGCTGAGTTTCTTACCCTTTTTATAAAATCCAGAGCATTTTTTTCGGATACACCTATTCTATTCATTCCTGTATCCAGCTTGATGTGGGCTTTTGTCTTAACGCTCTGTCTTGTAAACAGTTCCTCACAAGCGTTTAAGTGCTCATCGGTAAATAATGGAATTTGTATATCATTCTTTACAGCAGTCTCTATTGCCCAGGCAGGAACTGCTCCAAGAACTAAAATGGGAGCCTTTATTTTGGCTTTCCTTAAATCTAATCCTTCATCAACGGATGCAACACCAAGGTAATCAACTCCTGAGGCAAGCAATACCGGCGCACACATAGTTGCTCCGTGACCGTATGCATCAGCTTTAATAACGGCAAGAATTTTTTTATCCTTGGGCAGCGTTTCTTTTATCAGTTCTATATTCTCCGCCAATCTGCTTAAATTAATCTCTACCCATGCATCTCTGTGAATATTTGCATTTGATTCTCTTATATCCATATTAAAATTTTACCAGAAAATTATAATGAGAGCTAAAAATTAACGATTTAATATGATATAATAAACCTGAAAGGTTTAGTATGGTTTTAGAAAACAAACTTGGTATTACAAACTCTGCTGAACTTGCCAGGCAGGAAGAGAAAATAAGCAAGAAAAAAGCTGTTGAATTGTTTGAAAAAGGAGTTCTTGATTTAATTGAAGCAGGGACTTTTAAAGCCCTGTCTTTTATACACAAATATTTATTTGACGAAATTTATTATTTTGCCGAAGAAATAAGAAATGTCAACATTGCTAAAGGCAATTTCAGATTTGCCCCCGTTATGTATTTAAATCAAGCTTTGGAACATATCGACAAAATGCCTCAATCAACTTATAACGAGATTATTGAAAAATACGTTGAAATGAATATAGCTCATCCCTTTAGAGAAGGCAACGGGCGGAGTACTCGTATATGGCTGGATTTAATACTAAAAAAAGAGCTTGGTAAAGTCGTTGACTGGAGTATAGTTGATAAGAATGACTATTTGCTTGCAATGGAACGCAGTCCAATAAAAAATGTAGAAATCAGAGAACTCTTAAAGCAAGCACTAACAGATAATATAAATGACAGGGATGTCTATATGAAGGGAATTGATGCAAGTTACAATTACGAAGGCTATTTTGCGTATAAAGCATCTGATTTGAATTAAAAATTTTATCTCCTAATTTTATTTTTTGTAGTATAATTACAATTAAATTTAAGGAGGATATAATGACCGAATACGTTTTTATGAATGGCAGGTACGTTAAAGCTGATGAAGCATCTATTCCAGTAAGAACACACGCATTCTTATATGGAACTTCTGTATTTGAAGGAATTAGAGCTTACTATAACAAAGAAGAAAATCAAATGTACGCCTTTAGGGTAAAGGAACACTATGAAAGAATGCTCAGAAGTGCGCAAATTATGTACATGGACTCTCCTTATACACTTGAAGAATACTGTGATATTACAAAAGAATTGTTAAAGAAAAATAACTATAAACAAGACACATATATAAGACCAACGCTTTACAAATCAGCAATTAAAGTCGGTCCTGGATTATATGACAACCCAGACTCCTTCTTAATTTTTACAACTCCATTCGGCAATTATTTTGGAAATGATGACGGTTTAAAAATGTGCGTTTCAAGCTGGAGAAGAAATGGCGATAATGCAATTCCTCCAAGAGCAAAAGTAAGCGGCGCTTATGCTAATGCAGCTCTTATTAAAACTGACGCTCATAATGCTGGATTTGATGATGCTTTTGTCCTTTCAGAAAACGGCGAAGTAACAGAAGGTTCAGCAATGAATATGTATCTTGTCTCTAACGGCAAGTTAATAACTACCAGCACAACCGAAGATATTTTGGAAGGGGTTACAAGAAACACCGTTAAAGAACTTGCAAAAGACCTTGGTATTGAAGTTATTGAAAGAAAAGTAAACAGAACAGAACTTTATGTTGCTGATGAAATTTTCTGCTGCGGCACAGGCGCACAAATCGTTCACGTAGAAAGCGTTGACCACAGAAAAATCGGCAGCGGTAAAATCGGCGAAATAACAAAACAGATTCAAACTCTTTACTTTGAAGTTGTTAAAGGAAGAGTTCCAAAATACAAACACTGGTGCACACCAATATATGATTAAGTTCTTTGGCGAATGTGTTCAAAATTTAATAACATCGGTTAAGTATATCTGCTCCGGCAGAATGCGTACTATACATGCTATAGAACAGGCGGTTTCAATAAGCTGGAATTCGCTTCCGATAATTCTTGCTGTAATATCAATTACTGCTGCGGTTATTACTATTCAGATATCAAAACAGTTTTTGATGACAGGTGCTGAAACTTATGTCGGCGGAACTCTTTTAATTATCCTATTAAGAGAAATTGCACCGGGCTTTACAGCTCTTGCTGTAGGGGCAAGGGCAGGAACTGCAATTTCTGCTGAAATCGCAAATATGCAGGTTACCTCTCAGATTGATGCAATAAAAACACTTAAAGTTGATCCTGTCGGCTACTATTTTGCACCAAGGATACTTGCAGCAGGTATTACAATACCGATGACGGTTATTATTGCAGAAGTAATCGGACTTGTTGCAGGCATGTGGATTTCTAATCTTGCTATTGACCTTCACCCCGCCCGTTTCTGGGAATCCGTTAAATGGTGGCTTGCTACTAGAGACTTTTATATAAGTATATTTAAAGGATTTATCTTTGGTATCCTTGTAGCATTAGTTTGTGCAACTCAAGGATATAATACACGAGGCGGAGCCAAAGAAGTAGGGATTTCAACCACCCAGGCAGCTATTAAATCTACTATTTATATGCTGGCTGCTGACTTCTTAATCAATTTAATTTTCTATATATAGGTTATTGGTATGGTGACAAAAACATTAAAACTCGGACATATTTACCCAAGGCAGTTAAATCTATATGGCGATATAGGGAATATAACAGCCCTGAAAAAAAGATGTGAGTGGCGAGGTATAGAAGTTGAAATCGACAATATAAACCTTGGAGATAAAATTGAGCACCATGACATCTATTTTATCGGCGGCGGACAAGACCGGCAGCAGGTAGAAGCCGCTTTAGAACTCCAAAAATATAAAGAATTTTTAACAGAAGAAATGCATAACAATTCTGTGTTCTTAGGAATTTGCGGGGGATATCAGTTGTTTGGAGAGTATTACCAGCCTCATAACGCTGACAGGCTGCCAGGGATTTCATTGCTCGATGTTTATACCATTGCAGGTAATAAAAGATTTATCGGTAATGTTACTGCAAAAACAGAGTTTGTATCCCCAAATACGCTTGTCGGCTTTGAAAATCACAGCGGGCTTACCTATTTAAGAGGTGAAACAAAACCGCTTGCAATAGTAATAACAGGCTATGGTAATAACGGAGAGGATAAAACCGAAGGTGCAAGGTTTAAAAATGTATTTGGGACCTATCTGCACGGCTCTTTTTTACCTAAAAACCCGCATTTTGCTGATTATTTAATAAAACTTGCACTGGAAAATAAGTATAATGAAGCAGAACTTGCGCCGCTTGATGATAAGCTTGAATTTGATGCTCACTCAAAAGCTATAGGCAGAAAATATTAAGAATTATAAATAGAATGGTAAAACGCCCCAATAGAATGTAATATCTGCAACTCAAGTAATCTAAATATCCTTTAGAAAATTCTATTATCTTCATTTAAGCAATTTTTTTTCTCTCTAAAACTTTATTATTATAGGGAATTAATGGGAGAATTGTAATGAAAGCAGCAAGCAGAGCAGCAATAAAACTTTATAAATACTTAGGGCGTTCAGCTGCAGCAGCACGTAAAACATCAAAAGAAACCGCTGATATGTTATCTGAAATGTTAGCCGGTAAATCAAGAAAAGAAAAGAAAAAATTTTTTAATGCTCTTGAGACATTAACTGATGATAAAAAAAATCCCAAACCAGCATCTGATGTAATATTAAAAACATTGACCAAAGGTAAAACAGGTGAAGAGTATTTTAACAGGCGCAGGGCTTTTTATGAGTTAATGGAACCGATGAATACTCGGCGTAATCTTAACAGCATGACGGAAAATATAATAACAATTTTAGATGAACAAATAGGTAAGATATTGAAAAATGCCGCAGCAGAAGCATCTTCTCCTGAAACAATCAATCGGATTATGAAAGATATCCTAAAGCAATATCTAAAAGACGTAAAAACAATGCTATATCGTATAGCCGCTTTCCCCGTCAACTTAATAAGGAGTTTTTCTATTCCTTCAGGGAAAAAGAACTCCCTTATAGAACTAGTTCATAATCCCAAAGAAAACTTTGCAGCATCTTATTACTCAAAAATTTTGAAGCAAAAAGGCTTGACTGGTCGTGCGCCGAATCAAGTAGAAGTTCTCCCAAAGTCCGCAGGTTTAAGCCTGGAAACTTTATTGGGCGGTAAAGCGGTAGAGGGCGGATTTGACGGATTGAGAAATAAAATATTTTTTACAAGAGAGTTCGACGATATTACACGTTCTATTCAAGCAAATATGATAACACATGAACTAAGGCACTTTGAGCAGGCTGATCAAATAATAAGAACTTTTGGAATTGAACGATATATTCAAGCAAAAAAAACAAATCTATTTAAACAGTTCTCTCAAATGCCTCAATATAAAAATGCGTCGCCTGAAGAAATTAATAGAGCCGTTGAAAACTGGCTGCAAAAAAATAACTTAAGTGATGATACTATAAGAGTAGCTTTTGCCCAATCTATATCCGCGCCAAGAATTAATCCTAATTCTGTAAAAGGCAGACGTGCACAAAAATACCTTGAAGCAACAGAAAACTATACTGGTATTTCAAAGAATGGAATTTTTACTTCATTATCAAAAGATTACTTGGAGAATCCTATGGAAGTCGAAGCTTATGCTTTAGGGAAAAAAGCAGGACGCCAAACCAGAATTATTGAAGAATTAAACCTGATAAGTATTTAATCTCGCCATTGTTCATTAAGTTTATAGAGTTTTGAGCTTCATACTGCTTTATCCGCTCTTGGCACATTTTTTCGAATTTATCACTCTTCTCAAAACCGCTATCAATATCTGTTTCTTTTGCAAGTTCTAAAGTAAAATCCGTTATTGTTTCTATCAATTCATCAAGAGATTTTGTATCCAGTGTTCCTAAATTATTTAAGACAGATGTTACATCTTTTATCAATTCTGATAACTTAGGATAATCACCGGCTTCGTATCTTCCATCCATTGTCTTAGACATCATTAAACTTATTGCCAAATCTAATAACTGCGATAACTTCATAAGTTTATTTTTATCGTTATAACTCAAACTGCCGTCATTATCAGCACTGTATTTTTCTTCAGTTTTTTCTATTATATTTTCAATAATCTTTTCCGGGGTAATGTTCTCATTTAACATACCAGAAAAACCTGTAGAGATATAAGTCAACCCTGTTTTAGCGGCAGCATTCAGCTGTAATCCAGTTTGTCCTGAGAGTTCAAGTATATTTTCAAAATTACAAGTACTATTTTCAGTTTTGCCGGGCAAAGTTTGTGAAAATAAAATACTATCCGCACAAAAGCTAACAGCGTTAGTCATAAGACCTCCTGATATATCAAGTTATATATATTATATAGCTTTTTTAATAATTTTCTATCATGCATATATAGGAGGAGGGAGGTCCGTTAAATATTACTTAAATACCTGCAGAAATTTGGTTTCAGATTTTCTTCGTGAAATCAGATTAAATTCATATTGGAACTCTCCTTTTAGAATTTCCCGGTCGGCTGATACAGGAAAAACTAAAAATGGCGCAGACTGTTTAAAAGAATTAAGTAAGATATCTTCAAAAAATTCATCTCCTGAGGACGCCGTAACCTCGGCTGATTTCAACGTGCCGTCAGGCATTATCTCATATGCGATATTTACAAATATTTTTTGCGGAGCTTTTATTTTAGGTAATGTTTTGTCTTTTTTGGCTTTTTTTAATTCTTTTGCAAAGTTCGTTTTTATCCTGTTGTTCATATCTTCAGCATAATAATGATTAATCCAATAATCAGGTTTATTTTTTATATATTCACACCGCGCACGAGGAACTGTTACCAGCAGCCATTTATTATAATCAGTATCATCTATGGAGATTTTTTCAAAACTTTCTGCTGGCTTTGCCGCAAGCGGAGAACAAACACTCCTTCCGTATTTTATGTAATCTTCAAGCTGGCATGTTTGTGCTATCCCTAAAAAATGATAAAATTGTTTATCATTTTCAGAGTATTTGGTGTGATGCTGCATTGTATATACTTTTTGCTGTTTCTCATCTTTTACGTTGAAAAACTCACCTTCTGGACGTTTAACATAACTGCCTGCATCTATTTCTATATTTTTACTGCCTGTCCTCTCCCAAGGATACTCATAAGAAAAAACCATGCCGGCATTTAGTATTAATAAAAATAATAAAATAAATAACCTTCTCATCTTAACTCCTTGCTAAAAAGGGCGGGCGCGCTGCGCCCGCCCTTTAGAAAAATATTTAACTTTTACTAAGCATTTGCTTAATACCGTCTATTGAGCTTAAAATACCTGTTGCTTCATAAGGCATATAAATAACTTTATTATCCTTACCTGATGTAATCGTTTCTAATGATTCAAGGTACTTCATAGCAATTAAGTATTTATCAGGCTGCCCGTTGCCCTGAAGTGCTTCAATAATTTTTCTAATAGCTTCTTTTTCACCATCTGCTTCCAGTATACGGGCTTGGGCAACACCGTCAGCGCGAAGGATTGCGGCTTGTTTTTCACCTTCTGCCATATTAATAGCCGCTTCTTTTTCCCCTTCCGCTTTAAGAATAGCAGCAGTTTTAAGTCCTTCTGCTTCAAGGATTGTAGCCCGTCTGTCACGTTCTGCCTTCATTTGTTTTTCCATTGAAGCCTGAATATCCTTTGGAGGGATAATATCTTGAAGTTCTACTCTGTTTACCTTAACCCCCCACTTATTAGTTGCATCATCTAATACCATCCGCAGTTCTTTATTTATGTGATCTCTTGAAACAAGCGATTCATCTAAATCCATTTTACCTACAAGGTTTCTTAAACTTGTTTGGGTAAGTTTTTCTATAGCATCAGACAAGTTTGTAATTTCATAAACTGCTGATTTAGGTTCTACAATTTGGAAATAAATAAGCGCGTTAATACTTATTGTTACATTATCTTTAGTAATGACATTCTGGCGCGGAAAATCGTAAACAGTTTCTCTTAAATCAATTCTATCAATTTCTTTTACATAAGAATAAGTTGAGCCGTCTAATGATTTATGTGTAATTTTCCAGGTTATACCTCTAGTATTTTCGATAAATGGAATAATATAATTAAGCCCAGGCGAAAGCATTCTGTCAAACTTTCCAAGACGTTCTACAATAACAGCTTCGGCCTGTTTTACAATATAAATACCTTTTGCTAAATAAACACAAAGTAAAATAACCAGAGCTATACTAAAAATTAAACCCATTAACTTCTCCTTTCATTTAAACTTTTTCTACAAACATAATAAGACTGTCATTTCGTAAAATACGTGCTTCACTGCCCGCAGGAATTATATCACTATGAACATTACGAGCCTCCCAGCGTTCCCCGTATATTGTAATAACGCCTGCATCTTTTGAGATATCAGACTCAGCACGAGCTATTTTACCTATATATTTCCCTTCTATACCTGTTTGATTTTCTTTAACTTCTTTCTTTGTTAAAAGCGGTCTTATAAAAATCAATATAATTGACGACAAGATAACAAATAATACAATTAGCCCTGTAATATTTTGATACCAAATTGAAATAACAGCAACCGCAAAAGCACCAATAGCAAGGTTAAGAAAAAACAGCGTTGGTGTAAGAATTTCCAAAATACATAGAGCTACCCCTATTACTCCTATAATTTGCCATAACGCCATACGACCTGCCTATTCTGCGCCTATTAGTTCATTAATTTCTCTAACCATATCATCAGCGTTAAATCCGTGAACTCTTGCACCGGCATCGAGATTTTCAAATCTTGCTGCAGCACATCCGATACAGCCTAAGCCGTATTTTTGGAATATTTCTATACTTTGCGGATACTCATTTACTATATCCAGTATATTCATTTCTTTTGTAACTTTTCCTGACATAATGCCTCCTCTTTGACTAATCAACAAAAATCATTAATAAGTATATTGTAGCATATTATAGAGGATTTGTGTATGAACTTTTTAAGCAAAATTTTTAACACCGAAGAAAAATACGTAGGTTTATGCAGCCTTAGGAGGAAGCATCGAAAAAATACTTATTCAGCACCTATGTCTGGTTTTAATTATCAGCAGTACTTTTCTGTAAATCAAGCCAAAAATGTATATCTAACTATATAAAATAATTAATAACTTGAAAATCGGATTTTAAGTGAAATACAGCACAATTCACATTAATATCCGATTTCCTGCATTATTTAATTCAATTTGCCGCACGAGTTTATTAATCTACTTTACTGCGGCAGAAACTTCGCTGGTTATGTCATCTCCGCCATATAAAACTACACTTTTTGCAAATACATAATCAAATTTCTTTTCTTGAGCTTTTTTCTTTATTTGTTCACGGATTTTATTTTCAATAGCACTGATTTTGGAATTGTATTCATGTTCAAGTGCTGATTTTTTTGTATTAAATTCTTTGGTGTATTTTTCTTCAATTGTAGCTATTTTTTGTAAATCTGTTTCCTTTGCAACCTCCATTCTTGCATTTGCTACAATTTTATTCAACTCTTCAAGCTTTGTATCATACTCTCTTTTAAGCTGTTTTACTTGGGCAGAATTATTCACAACAGCCTGCAAATCAACAACACCAATATTTTCTGCAAATGCTATGTTTGAAAACATAAATACAACCGCTGTTAATACCAAAATTTTTTTCATAATAAAATACCTCATCTATAATCTACACAAATAAGATACTTCCATTTATAAAAAAATTAATCGCCTTACAGGGTAAAAAAAACAGGTAGGGCAATCCTTCCTGTTAAGATTTTACACTAGCCGAAATATAAATAGCAATTTTATTATACTACACTATTTTGGAAATTACAAATTTTGTAACAAATTATTTTTATGCATTTTGTATATAACTCAAATCAGCAAAGGAATACCAACTTTTTAAATTTACGTTAATAATTGTTACAAACATCTGTTTTTATGATTTTTTTTTAAGTAACATGTTTCTGGAAAGGATGTTGGAAATGGTTAAATTAGGAATACTGGAGAAACTTCTCCCGCCAGATAATAAAGTCTTTTTTGATTGTTTTATTGATGCGGCAAATATTTGTAAAAAAAGTGCTATTTTGTATAACGAAGCTCTCATCCATGGTATAGATGAAGAGCTTTTACTTCAAATGAAGTTCCAAAAACACAAGGGCAAAGATAAAGAAAGAGAAGTTATAACAACTCTTAATAACACATTTATCACACCGATAGACCGCGAAGATATACAATTGCTCAGTATATCTATAAGAAAAATAAATAAAAAAATCTGCAAAGCATTTATGAACTATAATCTGTATAAGATTACAAAACCTACAGAAGAAATGTTCCAACAAGGCAAAGTAATAATTAAGGCAACTACAGAGCTTGTCCACTGCGTAAGTTTATTAAAGAAACTTCATAAAATCCAAGCTATCACTGATTCAAGAAATACAATGAAAGAAATAGAAACTCTTGGAGATGATGTTTTATACCGCGCAACCGAAGAACTGTTTTCCGGTAAATTTGATCCAATTACAGTTATTAAATACCGCGATATATATAAAGACTTGGAAGATGCACTTGATAAGTGTACTTCTGTAGCAGATATTGTACTTAATATAGCAGCAAAGAACAGTTAATTATGACACATTTAATTTTATTTTTAGTAATAATCATTGCAGTAGCACTCGTTTTTGAATTTATTAACGGTTTCCATGACTCGGCAAATGCGATTTCAATGGCTGTCTCAACCAAAGCACTAAGCCCGCGCTACGCTGTTTTATATGCTGCATTATTTAATTTTGCAGGCGCCCTCTGCGGTACTCATGTTGCCAAAACGATCGGGATTGGCATGGTTGCTCACGATGCAATCACCCAGCTTACAATATTATGTGCACTGCTTGGAGCTATAATTTGGGGGCTTATTACATGGCTTGCGGGTATTCCGTCTTCCTCCTCGCATGCTTTAATTGGCGGTCTCTTAGGAGCCTCTGTCGTCCACGCTTATTTTAAACTGGACCAGCAATATGACCTGATTTTTAGATTTAGAACAATGCACCTTGAACATCCGGCACTTGACGTAATAAATGGTCAAAATGTTTTACATAAAGTCCTTATTCCTATGGTAACCTCTCCTCTTCTAGGTTTTATCATAGGTTTTTTAGTAATTGCAACCCTTATATTTCTATTTTGGAGAATTAAGCCTGAATACTTAAATCGGACATTTAAAAAACTACAATTGATTTCATGCGGTTTTCTTGCATTTTCACATGGGTCAAACGATGCTCAAAAAACGATGGGTATTATAACTCTTTCTCTAATCACTTTTGGACTGATTAAAGGCGATGATTTTCATATTCCCCTATGGGTAATATGTATATGTGCTTTTACTCTAGCTATTGGAACAATGGCCGGCGGGTGGAGAATTATTAAAACAATGTCATCTAAAATCGTTAAAATTAAACCAATTCACGGTTTTGCAGTTGAAATTTCCGCCTCAGGCATTATTCTTGCGTGTTCACACCTTGGAATCCCCGTAAGCACAACACACATTATCTCTACTGCGATTATGGGTGTCGGCAGCATGACAAAAGCTAGTGCAGTAAAATGGGGTATTGTTAAAAATATTGTCCTTGCATGGGTGCTTACAATTCCTATATGCATGCTGTTATCAGGCGTAATTTATATGATGCTTATGCACACGCCCCTTTCTGATTTATAGAGGTTACCCTTTCAAGGCTCCGTCATTCTCTCCGTTAATAAAATACTTTTGCATAGCAATAAAAAATACTATTATAGGAATAGTAGAAAGAATTGAGCCGGCTGCAACATAACGCCAGTTAGAACTAAACATTCCTTGTAAATTATTTATTCCTACAGGAAGTGTAAACATACTTTCTTTAGTTAATAAAATACTCGGCCATAAGAATTCGCCCCAGGAACCAATAAATGTAAAGACTGCAAGTACAGCCAGCGTGGGTTTTACCATCGGCAGAACAATTTTATACAATACTTGAAAGACATTACAACCATCAACTATTGCAGATTCTTCAAGCTCAACAGGGATTTTTATAAAAGCCTGCCGCATTAAAAATATTCCAAAAGCTGATACTGCAAAAGGCATTACTAAACCTATGTACCCGTTTAAAACACTTATTCCGTCTGTGAGTCCTAACTTAACGGTAATAAGATACACAGGTATCATTATTGCCTGAAACGGCACCATAATTGTTGCTAAAATTCCAAAAAATATAAATTTCTTTCCTGTAAACTTCATTCGGGCAAGCGGATAACCGGCAAGTGAAGAAAAAACAAGGTTAAATATTACTGTTAATCCGGCTACTGCTATAGAATTGTAAAAATATCGCATAAAATTAACTTTTCCCCAAACGCCTGAATAATTTGAAAAAGTGAAATCCGTGGGAATAAATTGCGGCGGGTATGCAAAAATATTTTCATTTATACCTTTAAACGAAGTCGATACAAGCCATATAAACGGAAATACAGATAAAATAGATACAAATACTAATATAATATGGGATATAACCCCGGAAAAAAATTTCTTATTCATACTCATATAGTAACACAGGTTTTAATTAATCAAATAATTTGTATGTTGTATATTTAATCAGCCGCCGCTGTTTTAAAATGTTAAATAAAATTCACAATATGATTAAGTGTAAAAAATTTTGTATAATTTCAGTATGAAGAAAATATTTATTTTTATTTCAGTATTGATATTATTTTTTACGCCGGCGCTTGCAAACAATTCTGAAACTGGCTGGCGCAGACTTGCTGTTTATAATTTTCAGGGAGAAAAAATTTTATCAAACCCAGATTTATCAATTGAATATTATACCCCTGATTTTATTGTAGTAAGAAACAGAAATAACAACTACTTTATTGCTGATAAAATTGGAAATCAAATAAATAACGAAGAATATCTTGTTTTAGGCTATCCGCTTTTAAACATATCAGACGGTAATTTTATACAACTGATTAAAGCAAAAGATGTTCAGGATAATGACGCTGAAATGATTATTTATAATAAAAAAGGAAAGATAGTGTTTCCGCAGGATAAAATTAAAAATTATGAGCCGCTCGGATTTAAATATTTAAAAGATGGAAGAATTATAGGAATAAAAAAGCCATCAGCAATAGTAATATTTGAAGCAGACAAACCTCCGCTTATTCTTGATACACCTGAAAAACTCACATTATGGCTTAGCCAAAACAAGATTGATAAAACAGATTACCAATCAAAATGGACTCAACAAATGAGCAGCGAAGAAAAAAATCAAAAAATTAATTATAATATTTTTGAGAATTGGTTGAAACAGAATATTTACACTCCGCCTGAGGATGAGTGGGTTGTGTATAAAACAAAAGACGGGGCAGGTATCCGCGATATGAATTACCCAACCAGAATATTAATTAAACCAAACCCGGAATACCAAGATATAGTCCTACAGGGTAAATATTTTGCATACTATCTCCTTGGAAATTGGAGTGTAAAGTCGTTAAATGGAAATTTTGCAAGCAAAGCCAAATTTAAAAATCTGCCGATTGTACGCGGTGAATATATCTACACAGAAGAATAGTAAAAATAATTTTTAACCTATCCCAACACTTTTTTCTGTACGAATGCGCCTTTTTCAAACCGGGCTACAGAAATCAATTCAGAGTTATAGACTAAAGCGGCAAATTCAGTTTCACTAAATCCATTCGCTTTTATTCTCATCCCGTTTTTTACTGCTCTAACAGTGTTATCATCCAGCTGATACTTCCTAAAGTCAAGAATTTCAAGCGGTGAGAAAAGCAGAGACCCTACATTTTCTGTATTTATACTTTCAAGCGGACATGATTTATCAATTACAAACTTACCTGCCTTTACCCTTATAAGCTTTTCCAGGTATCCAAAACATCCGAGCACCTTCCCTAAATCGTTTGCTATAGAGCGGATATAAGTGCCTTTTGAACATTCTATATAAACTTTTGCCTGCTGCTTACTATAATCAAACTCTAGTAATTCCAGCTTGTAAATCGTTATTTTTCTTATCGGAACTTCAACCGTTTCACCTGCCCTTGCATATTCATAAAGTTTTTTACCTTTTATCTTAATTGCAGAAAATATCGGAGGCTTTTGTTCTATTTCACCGCGAAAATCATTGAGTGCACTTATAAGTTCGTTTTCTGTTATGAGTTTGCCGCTTGTTTCAAGAATTTCACCATCCTTATCATACGTTGTTGATGATTTGCCAAATTGAATTATACCTTCATACGCTTTATCGTCATCCAGGTATTCTATCAGCCGGGTAGCTTTCCCCACACAAATTGGGAGTACACCTTCTGCAAAAGGATCTAACGTTCCAGTATGACCGATTTGTTTCATGCCGATAACTTTTCTCAGCCTTGATACAACATCATGCGAGGTTATACCTGTTGGCTTATAAACATTTAAAAATCCAAACACTAAATCTCACCTTTTGAGATTTTATCAATTAATTCAGTTACTTTAGAACCTTTCTCCAAGCCGTCGCTATATACAAATTTTATTTCGGGAGTTAGGCGTAATCTTATACGCTTTCCTACCTCATAGCGGACTTTTGGGGTATTTTTTTCAATAATTTCTTTATCTTTTTCTACTTGTTCTTGAGAGCCGAGAACACTATAGATTACCTTTGCGTAAGAATTGTCATGGGAAACTTCTACATCAACTATTGATACAACGCCTGATAAGCCTCGGATTTCTTTTCTTAGAATCTCAGAGATATCACGCATCAACTCTTTTCTTACCCGTTCATTTCTCAGTGACATTTTTACCTCACTTACAAACTTGTTCTTTCAACTTCTTCGGTCGTAGAAACCTCAATAATATCGCCGACTTCAATGTCATTCCATTTGCTGAAGGAAATACCGCACTCAAAGCCTTGCGCCACTTCTTTAACATCATCCTTGAAACGTTTGAGCTGGTCAATTGCCCCCTTGAATATTTGCTTACCGTTCCTTAAGAGTATTGCATTTTTAGCGCGGACAATTTTACCCTCTGTAACGTAACAGCCGGCAATTTTTGTTGTCTTGCCTATTGTAAATACCTGGCGTACTTCAGCTTTACCAAGAGCAATTTCTTTTACTTCAGGCTCAAGTAGAGCAATCATTGTTTTTTCAATATCTTCAAGAATCTGATAAATAATATCATATTTCTTGATAGTAACACCTTCTCGCTCTGCGGCAGCAAGGGCATTAGCATCTTCTTTTACTGTAAATCCTAAAATTAAAGCTCCTGAAGCGGAAGCAAGCATTACATCTGCTTCTGATATATCGCCGACACCTACGTGGATTATTTTTGTAACAATTTCTTTTGATTCTAATTGTGCAATCGCTTGAGATACAGCTTCTGCAGCGCCAAACGTATTTGCTTTTATAATCAGATTTAACTGCGGAATATCACCCTCTTTGCCTTGTACCGCTTCTTTTCTTATATGTGCAGGCAGCATTGAATCCAAACGCTTATTGCGCTCTTTTTCTTTGCGTTTTTCAACAATTGCTTTCATTTCTTTTTCATTTTGAACGACCTCAAAATAGTCGCCGGCCTGAGGAACTTCAGTCAAACCTAAAATTTCAACCGGCGTAGACGGCTCTGCTTTTGTAATTCTTTCGCCCGAGTCGGATAAAAGTGCTCTTACACGTCCGCATGCAGTACCTACAACTATACAATTTCCTGTTCTTAGAGTTCCGTTTTGGACAAGGAGCGTTGCGACAGGACCTTTACCTTTATCTAAGTCTGCTTCTATAACGACTCCGCTGGCTTCTGCTTTCGGATTAGCTTTAAGATCAAGAACATCAGCTAACAAAAGAATATATTCCAGCAGTTCATCAATACCTTGACCTTGAAGAGCAGAAACTTTAACTGCGATTGTATCCCCGCCCCATTCTTCAGGCACAAGACCATGTTCTGTCAGCTGCTGAAGGACTTTTGAAGGATCCGCACCAGGTTTATCAATTTTGTTGACAGCAACAATAATCGGTACCTCTGCAGCCTTTGCATGGTTAATTGCTTCAATTGTCTGCGGCATTATACCATCGTCTGCCGCTACTACCAGAATAGCAATATCTGTAGCCTTGGCTCCGCGTGCGCGCATTTCTGTAAACGCTTCATGACCGGGGGTATCTACAAATACAATTTTCTTTTCCTTCTTGTTATCAAGGTATACTGTATATGCCCCAATTGATTGAGTAATACCGCCTACCTCAGTTGCGACAATTTTATGCTTTGATGCTCTGATACTATCAAGAAGTGTTGTTTTACCGTGATCAACGTGCCCCATAATACTTACAACCGGCGCGCGTTTCTTAAGAAGTTTCTTATCAACATCGCTTAACGCTTTATTTTTCTCTTCTTTTTCCATTTCTTCTTCAATGTAAGCGTCAAGGTCTTCATCAAGAACTTCAAGTCCATATTCAGCACAAACTTTCTTTATAACATCAACATCAATTAATTGGTTGACTGTTGCCATAATACCTTGAAACATAAGAAACTTAACAATTTCGGCTGGAGTTTTTTTGATTTTTTCAGCTAATTCATTAATTGTCATTGCGTGGTTTACTACCAATTGTGTTACTTCTGCTTCATCATTTTCTTTATGAATTTTTTTCTTATGCTTGTGAGCAGCAGTTTTTTCTAAAGAAATACGTTCCTGTTCTTCTTGTTTTGAATTGTAATCCTTATCTTTTTTCTTATTATCTTTTTTCTTTGAAAAACCTTTATTGTCGTATATTTCCTGAGGGATAATACGTCTTTCAACAAGCTTTTTCTCTTGACCGCTTTCTTTCTTATAAGCACGCTTTTCACCGTCAGCTGAACGTTTTTCAGCATCAGCCGGCTTCCGCTCCGCCTTTTCGACCGGCGGCTTTTGGGGGGCACGGCGCACAATTTCAATTCTGCTCGTTTTTTTTGCAGAATACTCTATTTTAGTGTGTTCTACTTTTATAGCCTTCTTCTCTGGCTTCACTTCAGTTTTTTCTTCTTCCGGCTCATCTGCTGCTTGCTTTTTCGCGGCTTCAGCAGGGGCAGATTTTTTCACTATTTCAATTAACGGTTTATCAGTTGATTTTTTGGGCTTTTCCAGCTTTTCTTCCGTTTTTTCTTCTGCTTCTGATTTCTCAGGCGATTTCGTTTTCTTTACAACAAATGCTTTAGGTTTTTTAGCAGGAACTCCGCTTGCCTGCCCCAAGTGCTCTTTTAAGCGCCTGATTTGCTGCGGAGTTACCACGTTGGAATGAGATTTTACAGTAATAGATATTTCTGCAAATTTTTCTATTACTTCCTTGCTTGTCATCCCTAATTCTTTTGCTAATTCACTTACTCTGGTATTCTCCATTATTAAATAATCCTTTCAATTCCTGTGAAGTCTTCAAGGCTTTATTTAATTTATTTTTCTTAAAAGATTTCACTATACACATTTGATTATAACAAAGATATGCTGATCTGCCAAATACCTTTGAATCAGGTGATATAATGACTTTGCCGGATTTGTACTCTTTTGTCAGCTTAATCATTTTATCTGCTTCTTCCAGTTTGCCACAACCAACACATTTTCGCAACATTTATACACCTGCCGCGAGTTTTTCAAGTTTCAA
Organism: Candidatus Gastranaerophilales bacterium; assembly: GCA_944326905.1. Lineage (GTDB taxonomy): Bacteria > Cyanobacteriota > Vampirovibrionia > Gastranaerophilales > Gastranaerophilaceae > CALUTH01. The sequence goes on along the minus strand of CALVFU010000001.1, from coordinate 50,875 downwards.
TTTTTGATCATACTCAATCAATAGATTGATTAATTCATCCAAATCACCTTCTATAACAGTCCATACATTTAAGTTTTGATTAATCCTGTGGTCTGTAAGACGTCCTTGAGGGAAATTATATGTTCTGATACGTTCACTCCTATCGCCTGTTCCAACTTGGGAACGCCTCAGGTCTGTTATTTCCTTTGTTTGTTTTTGAAGCTCCAAATCATAGAGCTTTGCCTTAAGAATTTCTAAAGCACGTTCTTTGTTTTGGAGCTGCGAGCGCTCTTCTGTACAGAAAATCATTATTCCTGTCGGTTTGTGAAACACGCGGACTGCCGTTTCCACTTTATTAACGTTTTGTCCGCCGGCGCCGCCTGAACGGGCAGTTGAAATTTCACAGTCATTAAGATTTAGATTAACTTCAACATCCGTTACCTCCGGCATAACTGCAACCGTTGCAGTTGATGTATGAACTCTGCCTTGTGATTCTGTTTCCGGAACTCTTTGTACGCGGTGAACGCCTGATTCGTATTTGAGTTTTGAATAGATGCTGTCGCCTTTCATTGAAATAATCACTTCTGATACACCGCCTGCTTCGCATTCGTTTTTTGACAGAATTTGTGTCTGCCAGCCCTGTTTATCAGCGTATTTTAAATACATCCGCATTAAGTCTCCGGCAAATATATTCGCTTCATCACCGCCGGCGCCGCCTCTAATTTCAAGCATAATATCTTTATCATCCATTGGGTCACGAGGAAGAAGAAGAACTTTCATTTTTTCCTCATACTCTTTTATTTTATTCTCGTTTTCTTCAATGTCTGCTTTCATAAACGCTTTCATTTCAGGGTCATTTTCTGCAAACATAAGTTCCTTTGCTTCTTCGATTTCTTTTGTTGCTTTTTGCCATGCATAATAAAGTTCAACGGTTTCTTCCATTGATTTTCTCTGCTTTGATAAATCGCGGAATTTGTTATAATCTGCTATAACATTAGGTTCCATCAATATTTCACCAAGTTCAATATACTTTTTTTCTATTTGTTTTATTTTATCTAACATATCTTGCATAGTTATTTCCTCACCAAGTTAATTTTATTATAACAGAAACAAGGCAGCGGTAAATCGAATAAAAAAAAGAACCGTCTTATTTGACAAAGAGATTATATAAGATATAAAATTGACTTATGGCAACAGCGTATTTATGTTTAGGCTCTAATCAGGGTGACCGAATAGGTTATATACAACAAGCGGCGTCTTTGCTTAAAGGCACAGACGGGGTTAGTATTATAACTACATCTTCTTTTTATGAAACAGAGCCTTGGGGTATGGAGAGTAAGAATCTTTTTGTAAACGCTGTTATGCAAATAAGTACAACACTTACGCCCGAGAAACTTCTTGATGCGATTAAATTGATTGAAAAAACTCTTGGAAGAGTAAACGATACTGTCTCCGGCGAATATTCAGACAGGTGCATTGATATAGATATCATTTTTTATGATGATAAAATTATTGATGAACCAAACTTAACCATTCCCCACAAACATTTTCATCAAAGGGCGTTTATGATTGTGCCGATGCTTGAGATTGCACAGGATTTTATTCATCCCAAATTTAATAAAACAGTTTCCAAACTGTATGACGAATTAGAGAACCCTGAAATGGTCTGCCTCTATGGAACGCGCTTGTAATATTGCGGTAATTGGCGGAGGTCCTGCCGGCTGCAGCTTTTCTGCATTCGCTGATAAAAAAAATAATATTACAATATTCGACACTAAGCCCCTGCTTTCATCTATTCTGCCAACAGGCGGCGGTAAGTGCAATATTACAAATGCTGAGCCCGATTTTAGAGAGTTTGCACGTAATTATCCGCGCGGTGAAAAATTTTTATACTCGGTTTTTTCCAGATTTTCTTCATCTGATGCAGTTGATTATTTTGACAAAATAGGGATTAAAACAGTCGTACTTGATAACGGTAGAGTTTTCCCCGAAAAAATGGATTCAAAATTTGTACGGCAAAAACTGCTTGAACAAATAAAGCATTGCAGGTATGAAAATCAGAAAATTACAAGCCTTGCAGCTATTAATGGAGGTTTTAAACTGACTTCTTTTGAGGCTGAATATTTTTTTGATAAGGTAATTGTTGCAGCCGGCGGGCACTGCAATTGGGAAATGCTAAAAAATGCAAGTATCAGTTTAATTCCGCCTAAACCGGCTCTAACCGGGCTTTGCACTGAAAAATCTTACAGGGCTTTAAGCGGGGTGTCATTAAAAAACATTTATAATTATGACACAAACTTTAACGGCGACCTGCTATTTACCCATTTTGGAATCTCTGGACCGCTGATTTTTAAGATTTCTTCGATAAGAGCGCGTGATGAATTTCCTTATACATTAATTTTTGACTTAATTGGTAAAAAAATCCAGGACGGACGTTCTTTTCAAAAAATTTTGGATAAAAATCCCAAGAAAGAATTAAAGAATATTTTAGCAATGTACCTTCCAAGAACGTTTGCTGTAGAGTTTAGCAAAAAATATTCTTTAGAACTGTCAGCGTGCGAAATTAAGTCTGATTTAAGAGATGCAATAATATATGATTTAAAAAACTACAAGATAACTGTAACTAAACCGCGCCCAGATGGAGAAACGGTAACCTCCGGCGGTGTCGACTTAAAGTTTGTCAACCCTAAAACAATGGAATATAAAACCATACCGGGTCTGTATTTTATTGGTGAAGTTCTTAATATTGACGGATTTTGCGGAGGGTTTAACCTTCAAAACTGCTGGTCAAATGCATATATTGCTGCAGCACATATTAATAATCTTTAGCCTCCGCGTCTTAAGTTTGTCATATCATCACAATAGTTCAAGCTTGAATAGCAGCTTACTTCGCCGTCCTGCTCTACTTTCATATAACCCAATTCAATAGAAGCATTTGGATTTTCAGGATCCTTTATTTTGTAGATTATTTTATAACCATTACCTGACTTTGTAATGTTATAAGTAACATTATCTCTCGTCGAGTAGAATGAATTTGTAACACTGGCAGCATTGCTAATTCCCAGTTTATCTGCAAAAATTCTTGCAAATTTGTAATTTCCGCTAAAGACAGAACCAGAAACACTAGAACCATATATGCCGCCTATAGGAACAGCCGTATTACCAAAGCCGTAAAGCGAACTGCTGGGATCGTCATCCGGGTATATAGATGTATCATTTACCATATCCGCTACTATCATTTTAGAGGCGTTATATACTCTTAAGAACTTTGCTTTATTAACATCCGGCATTACTCCTGATATTACACGGGCAAGTATCGTCGCCAAAATTGCTACAATTGCAATGCATAGTAATATTTCTACCAATGTAAACGCTTTTCTCTTCATATAACCCTCTTTTCTGTTTGTTCTTTATATAAGTAATTCTATTTTATTTTTCGGCTTATTGCAAGAGGTTATTTCGCACAATCAATTTATAGAAAAATATTATTTCAAACTTCTCCTCTAAAACAGCAAATGCTCTTGATTAAACTGATTAAATAAGGTAAAATTATCTGGATGATTAATTTTATAAACAGCAACGTAAACAAAAATAATATAGACAATATCAAATCAACGCATATTAGTACTTTTTTGCAGGAAAACAACAAGTCTGAACTCAAAAAAATTTATGATTTTTATAGTTCAAACCAATCCTTGCTGCTATTAACAGGCTTTGGGGGAACGGGGAAGCGGCTTATTATTGAACACTCGGAAGGTTTCCTCGCTTCTAATGTCTTAAGACTTGAATTTGACTGCAAAGCAGCTACTGTATGTGATGATATTCTGCTATATTTTATTGATATTATGCAGAAAACACCTGAGGCTAAAAAAATATTCTCGCCTAAAATCGAGAACTTTGCTAAAACGCTTAACCGTTATATTGGTGTCAGCTCCTTTCCGATATTGATTTTTATTAATAACTTTGATAATGTACTTCCAAAAAACTCTAAACTAATCCTTGATTTTCTTTTTTCTGCCGCAAATTATGACAAAGTAAAAGTTATTATTACTGCCAAAACTTTTGATTCATCTCTTATTCCTGAGAATATAAACTATACAAAGATTATATCTAAGCCGCTTAACAGAGAACTGTTTGCAGGATATATAAAAACAAAAAACATTGAATTTAATGAAGATGAAGTTGAAGAATTATATAAACTTACCCGCGGTTATTATTACTATGCTAAGCTATCATCAAACGTTATAACCAATATGGGGATATCGCTTAAAGAGTTTTTAAGCAGATGTAAAAATGCCGGCAAGATTTTTGATAAATACTTGTGCGATCTTGCAATTTCAATACTCCCCATACCTATTAGAAATTTTTTCTGGTTTTTACTCCTGCTAAGACACGGTATTTCCTATGATGCTCTTAGCGTTCTTGATTTATATGACGAAATATCTGTAAAATATTTGTTAAAAAACGGTTACATTTATGAGAGCTTTGGAGTCATATATGTTAGTGATTATTTCCACTCAGCAGTTGAAATTATTATCCCAATTAAAATAAAACAAAAGCTGCACAAATACCTGACAGATATTTACAAATCACAATTAAAAGAAAAACCTGAAAACCGTGTATTAAAACTCTCACGCCAATCACTAAATGCGGAAATTGAATATCACACTCTGTTGTCTGAAAGCACAAACGAATATGTAAATGAAGTTTCTGAACAGCCGAAACAAGTTATACAATCACCTGAACGCTCCGCAGCAGTTTTAAATAAAAGTACTGTAGAATCTAATAATGATGAGTTATTTAAGCAGGCTAATGATTTAATCAATACTTACAAATATAAAGATGCAATTACTATTTATAACAAAATTCTTGAAACTACAAAAGACCGTATTAAACAGCAGGAAATATATACAGCGCTTGCACGCACCTATTCAAAAACTTCTGAGTGGGCAAAAGCTCTTCATTATTATACAATCTTAGAAGACATCTATTCAAAAAATAACGAACCGATTAATGTCAACTATATAAAATATGAACTTGCAAGTGTTTATTATAATATGTTTAACCTTAGCCAAGCAAGAAAGATTTTAAAAGAAGTAATATACTCTCAAGACTCACCCAAAAGTCTTATGATTGATGCATGTTTACAGCTAGGAAATATTGAAGATTACGCACAAGACTATGATGAAGCCTTCCTTTATTACAAACAAGGAGCGGATTCCGTTGATGAAACCACAGCTAAAGACACCGCAGATGAATTGTATTTCAGGTATGCGGTAGCCTTGGACGAGCACGGTGAAAAAGAAGCAGCCATAATGTATTATAAAAAATATATAAACTCCGGCTCTAAAATGTATCTTTCGCCGGTATATTGCAATTTGGGAGCTATGTCTGAAGAAGAGGGTGACATTAAAAAAGCCGAAGAATATTACAAAAAAGCCTATGATATTGATATTGCAAATAACAATTACGACGGAATATATTTCAGTTCTACCCGCCTTGCGAATCTGTATTTTGAAAAAATTCCCGCAAAAGCCCTGCCGTATATAAGAATGGCGCAAAACAGCGCAGAAACCCTAAATGATTCTTTTTATATCGCTCAGGCTCATTTACTTGCAGGGGATTATTATTACAGGATTAATGATAACGAGAATGCACTAAAAGAATATATCGGTGTTTATATGAGCGTTAAAAATGATTTTAGCAGAGAAAATCTGGATAAAATTACCGCAAGAATTAAAGATATGGAAATGCGGCTTGGCGCCGAAAAATACACGGAGATTATGAAAAATTATGGACAAAAATGATTTTCAGCCGTATATTAACGCATTTTTAACAGAAAATGCCAAAGTAAATTTGATATCAAAAAACGAAGAAAAGTATCTTTTTGAAAAACATATAACAGATTCTCTAAGTATCTCAAATTTTTTTGAAAAATATTTTATTCCGCAAACGATTTTGGATATAGGAACAGGCGGAGGTTTTCCGGCTTTACCGATAGCAATTGCCTATCCTAATATTCAAGTATGGGCACTGGATAGTATTGCCAAGAAAATCCGTGCTATAGAAAATATTAAACAAGAACTTGGAATTAAAAATCTTTATCCAGTCTGCTCTAGAATAGAGAGTTTTAAAGAAAAAAAATTTGATTTAGTAACTTCAAGGGCGCTTGCATCTCTGGATAAATTACTGATATATGCTGCCCCTTTAGTTAATAACGGCGGGTATTTTGCAGCATACAAATCAAAGCTGCTTGAAGATGAACTTAAATGTGCAGCAAAAATTATGAAAAAAACAGATTTTTCGCTGGTCGAAGTGATTGAGTATATTTTGCCAACCGAAGAAAAACATACCCGCCGGCTGGCAATATTTAAAAAGAACAGCTGATTTACACCTGCTCAATGCTGAAATATTTACAAAATTATATATTTATGGTGTAATAACTCAAGGAGACAGATTAAGGAGAGATTATGATTTCGGAAGAAAGAACATTTGTAGCAATTAAGCCGGACGGAGTTAAAAGAGGTTTAATTGGAAAAATTATCGACCGCTTTGAAACAAAAGGGTTTAAAATTGTTGCAATGAAACTATTACAAGTAACCCCGGAGCTTGCAGCAAAACACTACGAAGAGCATCACGGAAAACCTTTTTACAACAGATTGGTTAATTATATTACAAGCGGTCCCATTGTTGCAATGGTAGTTGAAGGTTACCGAGCAATAGAAAGTGTCCGTCATATGGTTGGCTCTACTGATCCTGTTAAAGCTGATGTAGGAACCATCAGAGCAGATTTTGCCCAAGTTATGGAATACAATGTTATTCACGCGTCTGATTCACCTGAAAGTGCTGCAAGAGAAATCGATATTTATTTTAGGCCCGAAGAAATTTATGATAACTGGCAGTCAATGCTGGAGATGATTACTTATGACCAGGAACGTTCAGGGGTTTAGTTACGATTTAATACATATTTGCAAGAACTCCGGGGCAAGAGCCGGAGTTCTTCATACTCCGCACGGTGATATTGAAACCCCTATATTCATGCCGGTCGGAACAAACTCTACAGTCAAGCTGGTTACAAACAACAACCTGTATGATACAGGGGCACAGATTATTCTCGCCAACTCTTATCACTTATACTTAAGAGCCGGACATAAACTTATAAAACAATTCGGCGGAATACACGGCTGGATGAACTGGCAAAAACCTGTTTTAACAGATTCAGGCGGGTTTCAAGTATTTTCCCTTGCACACTTGAGAAAAATGTCTGAAGAAGGAGTAGAATTTAGAGACCCAAAGGATGGTAAAAAACATTTTATAAGCCCTGAAATCTCAATGGAAATCCAGCAGGATATAGGAGCTGATATAATAATGGCATTTGATTGGTGCGCGCCTTACCCTTGCGATTATAAAACGGCAAAAGAAGCTATGGAAAGAACTCACCGATGGCTTGATAGATGTTTTAAAGCAAAAACGTCAATAAACCAGGCGCTATTTCCAATCTGCCAGGGGGCTTTTGAAGATGATTTACGCAGGGAAAGCGCCGCAGTTGTTTCCAGCTATGATGCCGTCGGATATGCAATTGGAGGTGTCAGCGTCGGAGAGCCGCCTGAGATTAAAAATCATCTTGTAGAATTAACCGCCCCTCTTCTGCCTGAGAATAAACCAAGGTATTTAATGGGTGTCGGCACCCCGGAAGATTTACTGGACGGGATTTTACGGGGTGTTGATATGTTCGACTGTGTTTTGCCGACCAGAAACGCACGACACGGCTCGTTTTTTACCTATGAAGGTAAAAAACAAATTAAAAACGCTCAATACTATGATGACCCGCGTCCTCTGGATGAAAACTGTGACTGCTACTGCTGTAAAAACCATACTCGGGCATATTTACGCCATCTATATAAATGCCAAGAAGGTACTGGGCAGGCTTTAATGAGTATCCATAATATCAAATTTCTGATTGATTTTGCAAAAAAAGCCCGCAGCGCTATTTTAAACGATGAATTTGATAAGTTTTACGAGGCGCATTACGATAAATTAATACATTAATATACTTGTGAAGTTTAAGTTATAATCGTTTATCATTTTTACTCCTGCCGGGGAAATGAAACTTGTTATTATTTATGCTACTCTATTGTTATGAAGAGATTGTTAAGCATACTATCCGCTTTCGTAATAATACTTATTTTTTTTGGACTTATATTTCACAGAGATATACCAGTTCAAACTCCAAAACATATATATAAACAATCCTCACCAGCTTTACCTCAACGGGAGCCTGATACAACTGTTACCATTAACGGGGTAGATTATTACAAATCAGGTGCGAATGATGGTAAATTTGGCGGTGTATTTTTTATGTCAACAATTGGTGAAGGTCCAAAAACCTTTAATCCGTTTAATGCAATGGATGCAACCTCTTCTACCATGGGCGGGATTATGTATGACGGACTACTGACCTCTAACCCAATTACAGGAGATGTAATACCGCTGCTTGCAAAAGAATATTCAATAAGCCCGGACGGGCTAGAATATATAATAAAACTAAGACATGGTATTACCTGGTCGGATGGCAGACCAATTACCGCAGAGGATGTAATTTATACATATAAAGAGATTATTTTTGCAGGGCTTGGAAATACCTCTACAAGAGATATGATGGTAATTAACGGTAAGCTTCCTGAAATATATAAGGTTGATGACTATACTATAAGATTTATACTATCAAAACCTTTTGCCCCGTTTTTAAGGCAATTATCTACACCAATTGCCCCAAAACATATTTTTAAGCCAGTATCCGACAAAGGTTCAGATGCGTTTAATACATTCCTATCTACTGATATAAATCCAAAGGAGCTTGTAACAAGCGGCGCTTTTAGACTTAAAGAGTATGTACCGGCACAAAGAGTAATATATGAACGCAATCCTAATTACTATAAGATTAACGGACGGAATGAAAAGCTTCCTTATCTGGATAAGCTTGTATATTTTATTGTTGCGGATTTAAACAATGAAATTTTAAAATTTGAGGCAAAAGAACTTAATATGATAAATCTCCGCGGATCTAATGTTGCCCGCTATAAAGCAAAAGAAGCGGATTCTGATTACACAGTATACAATTTAGGACCTGATACAGGCACAATGTTTATTACAATAAATTTAAACAATCGAAAAAATAAAGATGGCAAATGGAATGTAAATCCGACAAAACAGAAATGGTTTAATAATAAATATTTCAGAGCAGCAATTGATTACGCCCTTGATAGGGAAAGTATGGTAATGAATATTGCAAATGGTCTTGGCGTTCCTCTATTTACCGCTGAAAGCCTTAATTCAATATACCTTAATAAATCATTAAAAGGGCATGAGCGCGACTTAAATAAGGCGCGGGAACTGCTTAAGGAAGGCGGATTTTATTATGATGATAAAAGCAGATTACGTGATACACATGGAAACCTGGTAGAGTTTGACCTGTTTACTAATGCCGGAAATACCGAGCGTGAAGCTTTAGGTGTTATGGTAAAACAGGACATAGAAGATTTGGGGATAAAAGTCAATTTTAAACCGATTGAATTTAATTCACTTGTAAATAAACTTGTAAATACTTACGATTATGATATGGCAATAATGGGGTTGACCGGCTCACCGCTTGAGCCTCACAGCGGAAAGAATGTGTGGAATTCATCAGGACCTCTGCACATGTTTAACCAGCGCCCGGCAGGGTATAGTGTCGATGACAGGCTTCCTATGGAAAAAGAACTTGATTATATTTTTGATGAAGCCGCACTTAAAACAAATTTTAAAGACAGAAAAAAATTATATGATAAATATCAAGAAATAATATATGAAGAGAAACCAATGATTTATCTTTATTCGCCCGTTCGAATAATTGCTGCGAGAAATTATTTAAAAAACTTATATCCTTCAGCACTTTCAGGCTTGGGGTATAACCCTGAAGAAATTTATATTGACAAGAGTAAATGCGTAAACTAAGATATTTTATTTATATGGTCTTTGGAAATAAAACTTCTAATAATTTCATAAACTGTGTATAATCCAAGACCAGAAATAAATAATTTAGATAAGAAACTGCCGCCTTTAGATATTAATGCCCCAGCTGACAACCCTATAGGAATAACATTTTCAGCTATAGAATTAAAAAATCCGCTTGCATAACCTTTAATATTCCCCCACATTTTGGGAAGCGGGCTGTCTAATTTCCATTTAAATGCTCCTTTTTTCAGTGCATTTTCCACTTCGCTTTCTTTGTTTAGCCGATTAGCATGAATCCATCCGTTAATAGTTGAATCCGCCATCTCAATTTTTCCGTGCTGAATAGATTCGTGTTTAGCACGGCAGTGAGCATCATAAATTCCAAGCCCTAATCCGCCTGCACCTGCTGTTTTTATTAAGATGTTTTTAAATGCAATAGCCATGGTTTAGTGCCTCTTTTGTTCATCTTTAGGGAGCGGATAAGTCACAACTTCTGTTTTTGCAGACATTCTAAGCAGAGCCTCAGCAGCTTGCAGAGCATCTTCTTTATTTGACTGGTCATTTTTCATATTATTCAATAAATTTACAGTATAATCATTTCCTTGGGCCGTACCTGTGCTCAGAATGCTTAAAGCAATGCCGCGGACTGAGCCTTGCGGGTCTTGAAGCATTTTATTTACAAGCGCGTTAAGTGCAGGATCATTATATCTTGTTGTATCTTCTTCAAATCGTCTTACTATATCTTTTGCTGCCTGGAGACGAACTTCTTTATTCGGATTATTCAAGTAATTTTCTAACGATTTAATATAATTATCAGTTAATGTAACAATCCTTTTTTTGCCTGTCGGCTGCTCTTTTTTTTCAGCTTGTTCGTCCGGCTGGTGTTGAATTTGCGGAGGGTAAGGCGGATATCCCGGATATGCTGGATACGGCGGATAAGCCATATAAGGCGGCGGATACGGATATCCCTGAACTTGTGTTTGTCCTTGTTGAGGCGGGTATTGTATATTGTTATTTATTTCGTTGTTATTGTTATTATAAATTGACCCATTTGGAATACTGCTCCAAGTACCTTGATTAGAATTAGGCTGCAAATACCTGTTATCTGCCGGTAGTTGTGATGTCTGAGGTAAATTTTCTGCAGCAGTGTTATTAATTGCCTGGAGAGCGTTTTGTCCTGTCGATGCAGGCAATACACCATTTCCACCCATATTGACCGCCGGATTTATTATCTGGATATTCACTCCTGAATAATTTGGTACTTGTAACTGCCTGTCTAGATATTCAGCCATAGTTTAACCTTCTTTACCTACTATATTTATATAAAGTTCAAAACAGATTAAAAGTTGCCATATTGTAAATTTTTGTAAAGAAAAGCGGGCATATAATGCAGAAAAATTTTTTTTAAAATGTTAAAATACATGTGTTTAAAAAGGAGTTAAGATATGCGTATCCCGGACAATACATTTTCTTATACAAATTTTTCATCGTATAATAAAAGTTTAGACCAAAAAGACAAGATACTATTGTCCACTCCTGCACTTGCCGCAATAAGCGCCGCTTATAAAAACCGCCGGAAAATGCCGTCTAAAATTGTTTCAGCGGGAGCCTTGAGCGGGCTAAAATGGGGAGCATTTTTGCTTTCATTATGTTCTATGATAAATATTAATAAGTTTTTAGCAAGAAATTCACAAAAAATCCGAAACTTTGAAAATAATCATGAGATAACAGCAATGGCTGCTGTAGGCGCCGCTTCTACAGGAGGCTACTATTTGCTGCAAACAGCTGGTAAAGCTTTTACCGAAAAACATCCTAAACTTTGCAGCAAAACTGCTGAAATTGTAAACTCAGTTGATAACAACGATTTTATAATGGGAGTAAAAAGCTTTATGCGAGACAGCAGGCTGAGCTACCGGCGGAAAATAAAAACTCAGCCTTCTTATGTATTGAATTCAGCAAGGTTTTTAGAGCGTACAGTAAGAGCCGGAATGACAACACTACCATATGTTGGGGCAGGACTTGCCTGCGCGCTTGCTGTCGTAAAACCGAGAATGATGCCAGAAAACTAGTTTTACTGCTCTTTGTCGTTTAAAAACTTGTTTTTAATCCGTTTTTTTGCCTCATCAATTGCATCATATTCTGTATAAAATACATTTTCTTTTCCAACTTGGGCTAAAATATTTAAATCCTTTAATTGATTGAGAACTTCTTCATTTTTAACAACAAGCATCACACGGATTCTCTGCCCTTGGAGCCGTATTATAATATCTTCAAGCGCAAATATTGCGGATATATCAAGCAGGGCGCCTGATTCGTAATTCAGAATAAGGAACTTTGTTCCAAGCTGCTCTTCAAATTGTGCAACAAGCTGAGTAGCAGAGCCAAAGAAAAACTGCCCGTCTATATGGACAACACGAATTTGGTAATTATAGACTTTAAATAGTTGTTTTTCCAGCTCATCAATTTCGTTATCTTGAATAGTTTTAACGCCTAAAGAGGTTTTATCTGCAACCCTTTTGGCATAAAGTATAGAAGCAAGAGTAATACCAGCACCTACTGCAAAGATAAGGTTATAAAAAACGGTTAGAAGAAAAACAACAATAAGTACATATAAGTCATCTTTTGGAGCGTACTTTATAACTTTGAGAAGTTTTGTATCAATAATGTCATAACCGATTTTTATAAGAATGCCGGCAAGTACGCACAGCGGGATTTGTTTTGCAAAATCAGAGAAACAGATAAGAACAGCAAGAAGTATTAACGGATTAATAACAGTTACAAGCCTGGTTGAGGCTCCGGCATTAATTGCAGCAGCACTTCTCATAGTAGCAGCGGAGCCATATAGAGACCCTGTAATGGCGGAAAAGAAATTCCCTATACCTTGAGAGATTAAAATTCTTTTAGGCGGAGTCTTAGTTTTAGTCAGAGAATCAACCACAAGCCCGGTTAAAAGACTTTCTGATGAGGCGATAATAGCAAGAACAAGCGCAAACGGTATACAATCAAGAATTGTTTTTACGTTTAATATCGGAAGCGTAAAATCAGGAAATTTAAAAGAAATTTCGGAAATTCTAGCAACATCCGCCCCTATTTTAACCGAAATAATCGTCCCTATAATAAGAGCAATTATTTGTGAAGGAAAAATACGGTTAATTTTTTTAGGTGTCAGAAAAACAATTAACAGGGTGATAATACCAAGCATTAATGCAGACTGATTAATAGGAGACGTAAATAATGTTTTCACACCCTCAATAGGAGAAGCGGCACCTGCTTGTCCAACAAGCGGATTTAATTGTAAAAATATTAATAGTACGCCGACTCCGTTCATAAAGCCTGAGATTACAGGGTAAGGCACATATTTAACAATACCCGGAAGCGGGGTTAAACCTATTATTACTTGGCATATTGCAGCAAGCACCATCACGGTCACAACCATCTGGAGACCAAAAGAATTTGTTAAAATCATTGATGTTAAAATGATTGTCACAGGCCCGGTCGGCCCTGATACAAGCGGACCACCAATAATACCCGCTATGAAGCATAGGATTATAGCACTCCAAATCCCTGCTCCTGCACCAAGCCCCGTTGCTACCCCAAAAGCAAGTGCCTGAGGTAGTGCAACAATTGAAGAAACGATTCCACCTAAAAAATCACCTCGTATTTTGTTTAATATTTTCATTAATATTTATTTTACTATAAATAAACAAAAATCTAATCTAAATACTGTAAAGTTAGCTTTACAAAATTGAAAAGATTTTTATTCCACGCTATTATTATATTATTGTGGGAGTATTCTAAAAATTTTGGAATAAAAGGTAAAACTAAATAAATGGAAGGCAATTATTTTAATTTATTAGCGTCAGATGTAAAGCGTCTGTGGAACGGTTTAGACAGCACACAGAAGTTTGCAATGCTTGTTATTGTGGTCCTTACACTGGTTGCTGCGTCATTTTTCTTATCTAAGGCGCTTGAACCTGATTGGGCGGTGTTGTATTCGGATTTGAGCGAAACAAACGCAATAAGTGTTATTGAAGGTCTGAAAAAAAATGGACATCCGTATAAATTATCAGAAGATAAAAGAACAATTTTTGTTCCGTCAAATGTTCGTGATGAACTAAGAGTTTTTGTTGTAGAAAATGACATGATACAACGCGAAGATTCTGGGTTTGAATTATTAGACGATATGCAGCTTGGGTCTACCGATTTTAAAAACAAATTAACAAAACAGAGAATTTACCAGGGCGAATTAACACGTGCAATAGAAAAAATGAAGGGTATAAGATACGCTAAAGTTCACCTTGCAGAACCTGAACGCTCGATATTCCAAGATAAAGATGAGGCGCCTTCCGCATCTGTTATGCTTGTTTTAGAGCCTGGGTACCGGCTTAAAACTTCACAAGTAAAAGCGATTAAAAACCTGGTAGCTTTTTCGGTTCCGCGTCTTTCGCCTGAGAGAGTTTTTATTACCGATCAAAACGGGGCAAGCTTGTCTGATGAAGTAGCCAAAAACTCTACCGATATGGAGAGCTTTAAATCCAATCTGGAGAGCCAAACAGCATCAAAGATAACAAAAGTGCTGGAGAAAATTGTAGGTATAGGAAATGTTTCTGTTCAAGTAAACGCTGATATAGACTTTAACTCTGCAAAGGCGACAATTGAGAGTTATATACCTGTTGCAAATACCAATCAGGGAGTAATGACAAGTTCCCAAACAGAGATAGAGACTTATGAAAACCCTAACCAAATCCCTGTTCAAAACGGAGTTACCGCTAATCCTAAGAACTTAAATTATTCAAAAGAAAAAAGCGCCATCAACTATAGTGTTTCAAAAGAAATTAAACAAGTAGTATATGCCCCGGGGACAATAAAACGATTAACTATAGCGGTTGCGGTAAATAAGATACTAACTGATTCAGAAAAAAAAGAACTGGAGAATCTTGTGTTATCTGCTTCCGGCGGCAATTACGACCGCGGAGATGTAATAACTGTATCAGGATTACAGTTTGAGGGGCTGGCGGCAGAAGAAGAGCGGCAGTCCGCAATAAGAGCAAAATACCAAAAAGAAGAAATCGTAGGAACAGTTATTGATAATGTATTACCGCTTGTTATATTATTTGTTTTAGGCTTAATAGCATTAATAATGCTAAAAGGAATATTGGATAAATTTACAAAAGTGAAAATGTCGGCAGTAAATAATAACATAGGTCACACAACGGTTTCTATAGCACCGGCAGAGGAGGGGCTTATGCAAGCTGATAATAAAGAACCAATAATAGAATTTAGAAAAAATTACACACAATCACAAAAAGAAGCAAGTATTAATGAATTAAATGATATAATAATGCAGTCCCCGGAGGAGGCGGCAAAATTAATAACGTCATATTTGAAGGATTAATAAAGAATGTCGTTAGAAGATTTAAAAAATAAGAAAGAGCAGAAATTAACCAGACCCAGTCAAAAAGTTGCGGCGCTGTTAATTGCACTTGGACCGAATACAGCCTCTGAAATCCTAAAAAATATAGGTGATAAAGATTTACTGGAACAAATTACATTAGATATCGCAAACCTGGGGAAGCTGCCTGATGATGTTTTAAACGGAATATTGGAAGAATTTAAAATAGTATTTCAGGCAAAAAACTATATTGCCCAAGGCGGCGTAAGTTATGCAAAACAGCTGCTTGAAAATGTTTACGGCTCAGAAGAAGCAAGTAAAATGCTTGACAGAGTCAACTCCATGATTAACACAAATCCGTTCCACTTTCTCAATGATGCAGATCCCAGCCAGCTTGCAAACACATTTTCTTCAGAAAATCCGCAGCTTTTAGCGCTTATTCTTGCATATATAAGACCTGATTTGTCAGCACAAGTTTTATCTTTTCTGCCGCCGGATATTCAAGCTGCTGTTTCATTAAGAATTGCAGAAATGACTCCCACAAACCCTGAAATTTTATCAGTTATAGAAGATATTGTACAGCGCAAATTCTCGGCTCTTCTTGTTCAAGATTTTTCAACCGCAGGCGGGGTGGAATCCCTTGCAAATATTTTAAACTGCTGTGACAGAGGAACCGAAAAAAATATTATGGAATGGCTTGATATTGAAAATCAAGAACTTGCCCAAGAAGTTAAAGACTTGATGTTCGTATTTGAAGATATTGTCATCCTTGATGACCGATCTATCCAAAAAGTTCTCAGAGAAGTGGATTCAAAAGAACTGTCACTTGCTCTAAAAGGTGTTAAAGATGAGATTAAAGATAAAATCTTTAAGAATATGTCTGAACGTGCGCAACAAATGCTTAAAGACGATATGGAATACTTGGGGCCAGTTCGTGCAAAAGATGTTCAAGAGGCGCAGACAAAAATTGTTGCAACTATCAGATCTCTTGAAGTATCAGGAGAAATTACAATTACCCGTGCTAGTGTAGAGGACGAATTAATTGAGTAACGAGAATAAATTAAACAGCCGAATAAAAAGTTCAAATGTCCAAATGGGGAGAGAGTATGTACTTCCTATTGAAGAAACGCCAGTAACCCAGCAGCAGGCGAAGGTTAAAGCAATAATTGCGCAGACAGAACAAAAGAAAAAAGAGTTAATGGCAGCTGCTGAGGGTAAAGCAAATACAATTCTTGAGCAGGCTGAAACAAGGGCCGCACATATTATAGAGGAGGCTCGCCAAAAAGCGGAAGAAGAGTATGAGCAGATTAAACAAGAAGGATATAACGCCGGATTTGAGCAGGGAATGAAGGACGGGCTGGAAAAGTTTGACAATGACGCAGTTGAGGCGCTAAAATCCTTAGACATACTCTCAAAAAGTTCATTTGAAGTAAAACACGATATAGTAAAATCAGCAGAAAAAGATATAGTTGAATTAATCAATGCAATATCCTTAAAAGTTTGCGGCAAACCTATTGATGATAATCTTTTATATAAAATTACTGCCGAAACCGTTATGCAGCTCCCTGATAAAGAGAGTATTACAATAATAGTTAATCCAAAGCTGGTTGGCAGAATATCATCTTTTAGTGAACGGTTTAAATATGAGATTCCAAATGTAAAAAATATAAAAATAGTGGAAGATCCGGCGCTTTCTGATGACGGAACAATTGTGGAATCTGTTTCTTCAAGAGTAGACGCGCGGATTTCAGCAAAAATAGAAGAAATAGTAAAAAAACTCCGTGCGGAAGCGTTGAAAGATGGCATTTAATAAAGAACGATACCTTGAAATAATTAATTCAACTAATACAAAAAAACTCATCGGACGTGTAGTAGAGATAATAGGTCTTATTATAGAAGCAGACGGTCCGGCAGCTTCTATCGGCGACTTATGCTATATTTACCCCTCGTATGATGCGAAACCTATTTGGTCTGAGGTTGTAGGTTTTAGAGAAAATCGGATTTTACTTATGCCGCTTGGCAGTGTCGAAGGTGTCAGACCCGGATCTATTGTAGAGAGTACAGGAAGCGCCATGCAGGTAGGAGTAGGCAAACAGCTTATAGGAAGAGTCCTTGATGGTCTTGGGCGTCCGATTGATACGCTGGGAGATATTAAGATTACAGATTTTCGCTCTACAACTGCAGAATTAATTAATCCCCTTAAAAGAACGCGTATTACTAAACCGTTATCGCTTGGCGTACGTTCGGTAGATGGTTTTATAACTGTAGGCAAAGGCCAGCGGATGGGAATTTTTGCGGGCTCCGGCGTTGGTAAAAGTACTACAATCGGTATGTTTGCTAAAAATACAAGTGCTGATTTAAACGTTATCGCACTTATCGGCGAGCGGGGCAGAGAGGTCAAAGAATTTATCGAAAATATTCTCGGAGAAGAGGGGATGAAACGTTCTATAGTTGTAGCGGCGACTTCGGAGCAGCCCTCGCTTGTTAAGATAAAAGCAGCATTTGTTGCAACGACCATTGCGGAGTATTTTAGAGACCAGGGGATGGATGTACTGTTTATGCTTGATAGTGTAACCCGTATTGCAATGGCACAGAGAGAAGTCGGACTTGCTGTCGGTGAACCGCCCGCAACAAGAGGTTATACACCGTCAGTGTTTGCCCTTATGCCAAAGCTTCTTGAAAGAACAGGAACAAATGACAAAGGTACAATTACAGGGCTTTATACTGTGCTTGTTGAGGGGGATGACTTTAACGAACCAATATCTGATACGGCAAGGAGTATTTTAGACGGGCACATAATGCTATCACGTGCAATGGCGCACAAAAACCATTATCCGGCAGTGGATGTCTTAGAATCAATAAGCCGTGTAATGCCGGAGGTTACAAGCCCTGAACACAGAAAAGCAGCCGGAGTGTTGAGAAATTTAATGGCAGTTTACAGACAAAATGAAGATTTGATTACAATCGGCGCGTACGTAAGAGGCTCAAACCAGGAATGCGACCGAGCAATTAAATTAATGCCTGAAATAAACAAGTTTTTAAAACAAGCCACACACGAAAAGATTGACTACGATAGCACAGTAGCCAATCTTATCAAGTTAAGTGAAATGAAATAATCTTGTTATGCCCATGCAAGGTGTCTGAGCCCGCTGCCTGAAACATCCGGCGAAAGTTCACCGTTAATAGCGCCAATTCTGCCTAATGTTGCTGCATTAACATTAATATTACCATACTGGTCGCCGCCCCAGACAGCATCTATACCAGATACACCTGCTGCACCGGCAGTTTTTCCAGAGCCTCCGCCCTGCTCACCGCCAGGTACTCCCTGAACACCACCTGTGCGAAGATTATTAAATCCGCCGGTGAATGACAGGTATTGTCCTAATTTTGCTGCATCAAAACTCATAATCGTTCCTCTTCTTTTTCTTATTTATATAAAGTCTTCTTGCCGGACGAAATTGCCATAAGTTTACAAAAAATTTACAAACTTAACAAAATAAAAATCCGCCCGTAAATCTCCTAAATGACTTCTTGAGGTTTTAAAGGAATAAGCTGAGACATTTTTTCCTCTTTGACAGGTTATTTTATACCGAACGTACAAAGAAAACATTCATAGTAAAATCCCAGCCCTAATCTAGGGCTGGGAGATAATAAATTGTTTGATTATTTTATTATTAAATTTTTTACATTATCGGACATGTTTTTGATGTCGTCCATAGTCGGAAAGTTCTCGGTTTTCCATTTTGTAGAATATTGAGATTGTAAACCCCATCCACTTCCGTATAAATCTTTTACATCATAAAAGGTCTCTGTTTCTATATTATACATATAATGAATATTACTGATATTTTCATTTTGTGAAACTAATATATTACCATCAAAAATTATATAGTATGTTACAAGACAATCTTTTTCAAGTATACCAAAGGGGAAGACAGGAGGATTAACACCATGTGTATATTCTATATGATAACTATCGTTATTTTCTTTAAAATCGAGCAAACCAGATGAAGAGCAAAAATATTCACCGCTTGCAGTTGTACCTTCTGCTATAACTTGGATTTTATATAAATCTGAGAGGTTAATTACTGTCCTCCTGAACTCGTTTCAGGAACTTACCAGGCAGCAAGGCTTATGTTTGATACACGTTTTAAATCCATATACCATGCGGGTTAGATGCTGAAACAAGTTCAGCATGACTTTATATTTAAACGCAATAAATTAAGCAAAAAACTAATTTCATACAATCATTGTAAATTTTTGTAAATTTTATACCGAAAACATTAAAGTTTTTCTAGTTTGTGCCGATATATACAACATACTGCATAAACGGTTGCATAAATGGGGGAAAGTGTTAATATAGCTAATGCATAGGCTATTAATTACGCCAAATAATATCACACAGGAGCCTTGTGGGTAATCAAAAGCAGTACGGGCATCGCTCAAGTTAAAATCCTGTCCTGATTGAATTTTTCCCGAATTTTGCCTCTATCCTGTCTATACATTTTGCAAGATTATTATTTTTTTCTTCTCCGCTATTTAGTAAATTTAGCTGTTTTGCATTCTCTGCTTCAAAATCTCCAAGGTAAACCCCGGTGCTTCTATAAATAATCCCAGGTTTATATATTTTTTCAAAAAGTTCAAATACAGTTTTTTGGATTTCCAGCTCAAAATTAGTACTTTCTGTCAATCTCTCATTTTGAGTAGTAACCTGAAAATCTTTTGTCCTGAGCATTACGCCGACATTTGCCGTTAAAAGCCCGTATCTTCTTAATTTAGAGCATGCGCTATGGATATGTTTATTCAATTCCGACTTTAGCATATTTTTATCCGTGCTGAACTCTTTTAGCGCTGATGTATGTTGGATTGATTTCGGAATTTCTTTTTGAGAATTTACACTTGATGTACATTCTCCCATAAGTTCATGTTTAAGGTTTAATCCGACAACTCCAAGCATCGACTGAAGTATTGAATCAGGCTTTGAAACGAAATCATAGGCATTTAATATTCCTCGCTGGATTAGCGTCTTTTTTAACCGTCTCCCAATCCCCCAGATCTCTTCGATTGCAGTATTTTTTAAAAGTTCGTCCAGTTCATCTTCTTTAACTACAAAAATTCCGCCTGTATTTTTTGCTTTATCACTGCCAAGTTTAGCAAGAGTTTTAGATGTAGCAAGTCCTATGGAAACGGTTATTCCTGTTTCGGATTTTATACCGCTTCGTATCATTCGTATTATTTCTTCATAATTTTTATTATAAAGTCTTGTTGTTCCTGTCAAATCTATAAAAGCTTCATCTATTGAGTAAACCTCTACATACGGAGAGTATGTTTTTAATTTATTCATCACTTTCTCAGAAATTTCGCAGTATAAATCCTTGTTTCCTGATAAATATATTACTTCTGGAAATTCTCTTTTTGCCATAAAATATGGCATTCCCATTTTTACGCCTGCAAGCTTTGCTTCCCTGGAGCGTGATACTACACAACCGTCATTGTTGCTTAATACACAAACAGGAAGTCCGATAAGCTCTGGCTTTTTAACCTGTTCACAGGCAACAAAAAAAGAATCACAGTCAACAAGCGCAATAACGTTTTTCATAATAATAGTATAATATAACTGTTAAGTCTTGGCTTGTTTTTTTAAGAAAAGGTATTCAATCTGATTTTCATTTTTATAACCTGGTTTTGCTGAATATAAAACAATATTATTTGGCTGGTAACCTGCATTATACAAATATTTGCCGTTTAAAACACAGTGGGAGTTTGTCGGATTTATTCCGCTTAATGGAGTGATAGTCTTATTATCCTTTGAAAAATAAATACAATTTATCGGGCTGTTAGAATTGTATTCTTTATAATTATTATAATTATATGCAATATTTGATAACTGGTCATTTTTATTGTAAATTACTACATCATAATTATTTAACTCATTTATATCAAATGTTTCAAGGACTCTTATATCAACGTTGTATCCTTCATTTTTTAACTGTGCCAATATTGCAAAATATGCAAAAAAGGAAGGAAATATAACAAAACGAGTCTCTTTGGGATAGGAATATATAACTTTTTTTATCTCTGTTTCTAATACTGGAATATCCGTATTTTTTTTATACAGTGCCCACCGCTCGCGAGCCTGCACTTCTTTTAGCGGTATATGTTTTACAAACAAGGCATTAAATATTTTACCCGCCGGCTGATGCCACTGATGTGTTGAAACAAGAGTTAAATAAAACATTGCAAAAAACACTATAATCCATTTTCCGATTTTGAATTTTTTAAAATAAGAATATCCGATTAAAGGTGCGCATACCATCAAAAATGAGGCAATAAATCGGTTATTATACGTCATAAACATAATAGAATAAGACATGATAAACAAAGTTAAAAGAAACATAATGGAGTACAAAAAATTTTCAACTGTTATACTATTTCTTTTAAATAACGGATAAACTAATGCAAAAAGCAGTGAGGGAATAAAAACAATAATTCCAAGAACACCTTCACCCATTAATGGAGCAAGAATAGTTTTGTTCAATATTTCTGAGTTTCCTGAATTTCTTCCATCCGGAATATCTGCCAAATTAAGAAGCTGCAGCAAAGAATCGCGCATTGGTATTAGATATTTTCCAACGGCCTCATTCCAAGTAAATCCTGTAAAATCAAATAACAAAACACTGTTTTTAATAAAGTTTGCTACAGCACCTCTAAGTCCGTAATAATTTTTATGTAATTCAATAGTATTTGGCGCTCCAAGAGGGTTAGAAAACCATATAATATTTTCAATGTAGTTATATGCTGAAAAAATCAAAAAATTAATAATACCATACCCTAAAAAGAATAAAAATGGTTTATACCAGGCTTTTTGCAAATATTTGTGGGCAAAATAAATCATAAAGACCCCAACAGCCGGTATCAAAAAGAAAGCAGTCGTTTTTGTACCGAGAGCAAGCGCATAACAGAGTGCAGACATAAATACAGGCAGTTTATTTTGTTGTCTTACACCTTGTTTAAACAGATACATAGATGATAGAACCAATCCGGCTATTATTACATCTGTTTCTGTGCCTGATGCCTGCACAAGAACAGAAGAGAACGAGGAGACTATAAATATTACCCAAAGCCGCCTGGGGATTGAATATCTATCCATAATCCCAAACAGGGCAGCAATTGACAGTATAAAACCTATAAAACTGAACAAACAAAGACCGTATATATTTTTTGTAAACAGAATAACCCAGGTATAAAGAATTTCAGAGTTAATGGGAAAGGAAAGCATTCTTACCTGCGGGGTAAAGAAATGGTTTATTGAATGATTTTGTGCCCAAAACAGGCTTCTTGCTGCATGATAAACTGCTGCATCTCCGCTTCTTAAAACCATTATTAGAGAAAGAAATAGAGATACGCAAATAAAAAATATAAAACCAAATGAAAGGATTAAGAGAGCTTTGTCAGATAAAATACATTTTAAAATTCTTTTAAATGTACAAATCGGAGAGTGTTTAAAAATAGGTTTATCAAACCTGAACCAAGCAAAACAAGTAAGTATTGCAATAATAATTTGCAATACAAAAAAACTTGCAGGATACAATGTTTTAAACGGCGATAAAATCTCAGCAATAAGTACAATTTGCGCAAAAGATACAATTAAAAAATAGATAAATCCTGATATAAAATTTACAGGCTTTAATAATGATGTTATAAAATAAGACGTTATAACCAGTAAAATAAATGATAATAAGAACAAAAACATCCCAAGCTCCTAGAGTGGAACATAACCTGAATAAATAACACTTGCCCAGTTAGCGAAGTAGCTTATTTGTGTGAGGCTGCCTGTTTTTATAAGGACTTTTGCCTGATTACCTTTTGTTAATTCTAAAGCATTTGCTACTGCTGCTTGAATAACGCTCGGGTAAGTAACAATAATTATCCGATTGCCGATTTGGTTTTCGACGATTTTATTTATAACATCACCAACTCTCTTATTAAATGAAAGCAGTTCTTCTCCGCCATTTGGAGTAAATTGGAGTAAGTCAAAAGGTTTTTCTTTTAATTCAGGGTATTTAATAAAAATCGAATCTACAGACAGTCCGTTCCAATCACCACATTTTCTTTCGTATAATTCAGGCAGCGGCTCAAATTTTGTTCTAAAGACTTTAGTAACCATTTCTGCGGTTTGGGTACACCTTAAAGCCGGAGAAGAATAAATTTTATTTGCTTTAAGTCCTCGGTTTTGAAGATATTCACAGACTTTTTTTATTTCAGATTCGCCCAATTCTGACAGCGGCGGATACTGCTCTTTATCAGAATAAATGTATTCTTCACTGTGAACTGTTGCTCCGTGGGCGACAAATGTTATTTTGCATTTTCTTCTTCTCATAAAAACCTCTCCTTGGAAATTATATCATACTTTTATATATTTCTCTACTTTATTAAATCCAAATTAGACCTAACAAATGTATACGGTTCCGGCTGAGTAGTTCTTGAGTATTTTATATTTGGAATACCAAACAACATAACATATACAGGTTTATAATCTTTAGGTATGTTAAATATTGATTTCAATTCAGGTAAAATTTTAAAACAGGCTTCTCCAAATCCGCACCAGCATGTACCAACGCCCAGGGAATTTGCGTAAAGTTCAAAATAACTTAATGCAATAATCGGGTCAATGTCTCTGCAGGGAGCATTAATTGGAGAAGAGGCAATAATAATATGAGGTGCGCCTCTAAAAATAACATCTTTACCGCTTAATAACATATTTTTGTAATGTGCAAATTTTTTAGCCGGACCTGCAAACGGCAGGAATTTTAATAATTTAATAAGTCTGTTTGTAACGTACTTCCTTATTTGGTCAGTTTCTTGCTTCGTCTCAGTAATGGTAAACAGAAGTTTGCGATTATTACACCCGGTAGGAGTATAATTTAGTGCTGCTTTTAATTTTCCTATTATTTCTTCCGAGACATTTTCCTCTTTAAAAATTCTGGTACTGCGTCTGTATTTAAGAGCATTTAAAACTACTTCTGAATCGGGCTGCTTTAATTCTTCTGAATTGTCTGGTGTTTTATTAAGAATAGATATTGCCCCGCCGGGACAGACTGAGAGGCAATGCTGGCACATTAGACACCTGTTTTCACCATCTTTAGTAAATTGTGGATGTTTATCAGTGTCAAACTCCAGAGCTGCGGCAATACAATCTTTTATGCATAAACCGCACGAAATGCATTTCTCCTTATTTACTACCAGATTCTTTTGCATAATTACTCCTTTTTTTTATTGTATCTTATTTATATTTTTTTACTATTTGTGAAATTTGGGATTGTATATTATTAGCTTTATTTAAATATTGAAGCAGCCTCGTGTATTTTTCAGGCGATTCGCCGTATGGTGTTTGTCTGGATACTAGTTCGTCAACATTTTGATTTATTGTTTCGAGTTTTACTAGTGCTTCTTTTATAGGAATTGCAGAATCAAATTTTTCTAAGAATTTAGAAAAAATATTTTTATTTAAAAATTCAAAAGCTTTACGAATATACTCGGCAGAGCGTGTTGGATTCTTGGTCACAATATTAATAAGCTCCCCTGATATTTTAGATGACAAACCCTGGTTATTGTATTTATAATAGAGTTTTTTTAACTCCGCTTCGTACTGTATTTTTTTTTGATGAAGTATTTTTAGCTGCTGTATATCGTTAATAGCTGCTGCACTTGCAATATTTGCCTGTATGCGTTTTAACTTGTTTTCTGTTCTGTTAATTTTATATTCTAATTGAAAAACTTCATTATCAACACCCTTATAGGCACTTTCGCTAAAAAGGTTGCTGTCAAGATCATTGAGCCTGTGTTCTCCGGCTGCAATTGATGGAAGATAGCCGGCGTCTTCAGACATGTTTGCATCTAAACCGATATCTTCAATTGTAAAATCAGGTGCCCCAAAAGGATTTGAATTAGTTTGATTATTTTCAAATTCATTATTCATAGTAAATATTATACATTAAATCAAGAAAAATTAGTTCTTAAAAAAAATATTACTCTTATTACCTATATTTTTGGTGCAATATTGAAAAAATTAAACGTATGCATTAAAATTAAACTGTAGGAATTTCGGAGTTAAAGTATGATAAAAAAAACGGCAGCAATATTTATAGTGATATTACTGGCAAATGCTGTTTATGCAGCACATATTCAATCAGACGGAATGGGCGGGTATTTTACGCCACAGGGGCATATTCAGTCAGACGGGATGGGCGGGTACTTTACACCTAATGGTCACATTCAGTCAGACGGTATGGGCGGGTACTTTACGCCTCAAGGACATATTCAATCAGATATGGCAGGCGGATATTTTACGCCTCAAGGATATATTCAGTCAGACGGTATGGGCGGATATTTTACGCCTAATGGTCACATTCAATCAGACGGAATGGGCGGGTATTTTACGCCGAATGGTCACGTTCAGTCAGATATGGCGGGCGGATATATTACCCCGTAAAGTCCGCTTGTTTAAAAAGAAGTCTCTTTGGGCGGCTCAGTAATATCATAAGGTATTACAAATGATTTTATTAAATTCCTAAAGCTGGATGTGATAATATTGCAATATACGTTTTCGTCTGATAATTCGCCGACTGTTGAGCGGATGTACCACTGTACTTTAGGATAATTGAGCTGCTCTTTTGGTAATAACTTATTATTTTCACTTGAGAAAAATAAACTAATATTCCATGGGGCTAGTTTTTGTGCAAATTTTCTTTCATATGAAAAAATCTTTTCCATAAAATCTTGTTTCTGTTTATAAGTAACAAGTTTCTTTTTAAAGTTGTTATTTACTTCTACATTGTCAATTATAAGAATGGGATAATCTTTATCTATTAAAAACATTCTTGATTGTGCAATTGTTTCACCTTTTTCATTTTTAACTTCAGCAACATTAAACATTGTATTTAAAAGATAATAAGGCATAGAAGCCCCCTGTGCTTCTCCTATGCCTGTACAGCAAGAAGTATAATTCCCGTTAAAAATAGACTCTTGCGGGCGTCGTTTCCAAATGGAAATTGTATATTTTTCACCGTTAATTTCAAACTCCACCGCTTCAATACCGTTAGTCCATACATCATAGTCCAATCCAGCCTCTTTAAATGCCTCTTGTGTTTTCATATTTGCATATCCGTACTTGTTAAACGGATCATTTATTAATTCGTTAAATTTTCCTTCTGAGGCACTTTTTACAATAGTTTTCAGCGCATCATCTATTGAAACTCGTGATAATAAATGAATATTTAAAATATCCCAATCCATATTTTCAGGCGCAAGGTTTTGGATTTCTTCTGTACTAAAGCCGCACCTGCTTAGTACGCACTGCTTTATCTGCTGTCCGATTTTATTAAAATCGATATAAACGCCGCTATTGTTTTTTGAAGCGGAAATTGCGCTGTTTAAGTCTATTTTTTCAAGTAAAGCAGCATACTTAAGATTATTTAACGCAATAAGTTTATACATGTAAACTTTGTCCTTTGCAGGAATATTTACCTCGGCTCCGAGTTTATTTATTTTTTTCCCTTTTCTTACCACAGTATTAATAAGTTTTTCATCATTCGAACTCATTTTTTTTAATGCCATTGTATAATACTGTACTTGCTCAAAGCCTCGGTCAAAAAGCTGTAAAACAGTTTCTTTATCAGTAAGTGCAGTCATTCCGATTATGCTTGGAAAACTTATGGAAAAGAAATATTTTAAATCAGATATCTTGTTAGGATTATCAAGAACTAAAGCCCGCTCATTCCTATAAATCGTCCCCATCAATGAACCTACATCACGTAAAGCCGTATTAAAGTGTTTTTTACTCTCAAATGGATACTTTAATAAATTCATAAGAGCAATATTATTATTCATAAGATTATTTACTAAGTATACAAAATCTGAACCGTTTTGTGCAAAATCCATAGTGTTAAGGTTTTTTCTCAGCGGGTGCCGATTATCTGCGGCAATACTTTTTAAATAATCACCAAGTCCCGTATCTAAATTTTTAAACAAATTTTCTTTTTCAGCTTCCGAATAATTTGAAACACACATTAAATATCCAACTAAATCTTCATCCTCAAGTAATTTGTTATTTATAATTTTTGCGAAGGCAGTTTTATTTTTAGGAGTAACCAGCTGTTCTATTTTACTTGCAATGTATGGAGTCTGTTCATCTAACTTTAAATCACCTGCGGGTGAATAAAGTTCTTCTTTATCCGCAGCTTCGTTGTATTCTTCTATTATTTTGGATTTCAAATTTGGATTTTTTAGGATGTCTGTTACTTGTTTACTTAACGGATCTGCCGAGTTGAAAATCCGTCTTAAATTCCCTGCTAAAACGGCACTTATTATTATATTTATAAATAGTTTATAATTTTTTGTATTAAGCAGCCTCAATATATTATAAGCTGATTTTATTATTGAATTTTTGCGTCTAAATTTTATCGCATTATCTAACTGTACACGGCTGTACCCTTTAAAACCAGGAGAAGATACGTGTTTTTGGGGGATATTATTTGTATTTATAGAATTAATTTGCATAGCTATTAAAGTATAACGATAAACAAATTTTTTTTTGCCTTAATTATAAGTATTCTTTACAATACTTAACCTGAAAACAAGTATTGTAAGATTTAATTAATTATGTCACAATTAATTTAACAGGGGGAGATTATGAATTTCTTAATTGTAAAACAAATCAGTATACTGAGTTTTTTCTTTGGGTTATTACTTGGAGTCATTACGCTGATACCGGGCTTAAATCTTATAGCATTTTTATTTGCAATGTTTGTGACCGGCGGCGCAATGGTTGTATTTTTGAAGAAATTTAATTTGATAGGACTTATTAACATAAGAGAAGGAGCTGTAGTTGGCGCACTTGCCGGTTTTGCTTCTTTTATCGGTTTATGTGTAATTTATATCCCTATAAGCTCTCTAATTGGCTTAATCTTTTCAAAGTATACCGGCGGATTTTTTTCTATGTTTTTTACCTCTTTGGGCGGTATTATAATAGGTTTATTTATGGTTTTCTTTTGTGCTTTAATGAGCGCCTTGTTAAATAGTTTTGCCGGATTGTTTACAGTATGGCTGTATGAATTTATCACAGGAGTAAAAAAGGGTGATAACGAAAATATAAATTTTGAAGTAAAATAGTATTAGTACTATTAAGGAGCCTTTTTAATGGAATTTAAATCAAAAATAAAAACTATAGAATGGTTTGATAATTATTCAAAGATGGTGGATCAGACTAAAATCCCATATGAATATTCTTTTGTAAATATTAAAACCGGGGATGAGATGTTTTCCGCAATCAGAACAATGATAGTCCGCGGGGCTCCTGCAATAGGAATAGCCGGAGCGCACGGAATTAATTTGTATGCCATAGAGATTGCTGAGAAAAATCTATCAAGAAATGATTTTATACAAGAGCTGCTTAAAAAAGCTGATTATATGAAAACTTCACGTCCGACAGCAGTTAATCTTATGTGGGCAGTTGAAAAACAAAAAGAGATTATTAAAAGTTCTAATTCTGATGTAAACGGAATTATAAAAGAATTAATAGAAAATAGTATAAAACTTGAGAACGAAGATATAGAAATCAATAAAAAAATTGGAGAGTACGGAGCTGAAATTGTACCCAAAGGCGGAACTATTTTAACTCACTGTAATGCCGGCGCACTTGCAACCGTAGGATATGGAACAGCCTTAGGTGTTGTGCGTTCTGCTTATGCAAAAGATAATACTGTAAAAGTTTTTGCAGATGAAACCCGCCCGCGCCAGCAGGGAGCAAGAATTACCACTTTTGAACTTGTAATGGATAATATCCCTGTTACTCTAATAACTGATGGTATGTGTTCTTATTTTATGAAAAAAGGAATGATTGATTTAGTAATTGTCGGTGCAGACAGAATTGCTGCAAATGGAGATACTGCAAATAAAATCGGCACATACACTGTCGCTATTGCCGCTAAATACCATAATATTCCGTTTTATATTGCAGCACCTTTGTCAACCATTGATATATCAATTCATTCAGGAGATGAAATCCCTATTGAGGAACGTTCGGCAGAAGAGGTTACACATATCAACGGCAGGAGAATTTGCGCTGAGGGTGTAAATATTATCAACCCCGGATTTGATGTGACACCTAATGAACTTATTACAGGTATTATAACAGAGAAAGGGATTATTAAACCGAATTATAAACAATCAATAGCTGCTTTATTCTAATGTTTCAAACTCCGCAAGCGTTCTTATGATTGCAACCATTGTCCAAAATACAAATTGTAATTGAGGTCTGAAAAATATTGTATCTACAACACCGTGTAATAAAATACCTGTAATAGAAGCTAGAGCAGTGGTTAGAATGATAATTTTGTTAATATTTTTTGATTTAAGTATTGTTTTTACTGCCCCTTTAATCATATACCAAAGAAATGCAAGAAAAGCTATTAATGCAAAAATACCGCTTTCTACGGCTGTCTCTAAATAAATATTATAAGCACTTAAGGCATCATATCCTGTTTTCATATATAGTCCGTAAGTTTCACGGAAATTTTGGTTGCCTACACCAATACCTAAAAATGGATTATCCTTGAACATTTCTAATGAAGATTGATAGACATTAAATCTAAAAGAAGTGGAACTGTCTGCACGCATTGCAAAAATACTAAATATACGAGCTTTTATTGAAGTAGAAAACATTATACAAAATACACCTAAAGCACAAATACCGGCATATAATTTATACAAAAGAGATTTATACTTTTCCGGGCAGCGTACAAATAACACTCCTGCAGGAACAAGCATCATAAAAGGGTATGCTGCAAACACACCTCGGCAGCCGCTCATTATCATAACAACAGTTGAAAATAATGAGAGCAATATACCGATAAGAAATCTAACTCGGCTGCCTTTTGCTAGTAATAGCGCTGATACACCATATACTACAGGGATAAGTGAGAGCATATACCCGCCAAATAGATTAGGATTTAATGGTTTTAATGTACCATATACCCGTGTCATTACTTCTTCAGGATTTAAATGCGCAGCATCCTGCCAGCCTGCAAGAGCAGCAGCGTGTGATGAATTTTGAAGAAGTCCGACAACACTCTCATAGCACACGCAAAAAACGAATATTCCAAAAATTTTGTAAATATCTTTTTTATGTTCTTTTAAATAAACAGAACACGATAAGTAAAAAGAGAGGTAAACAAAGGTTTTCATGATACCTTTTATGCTTAACAGAAATAATGAAGCACCTGCAGTGCTTATTATTATAAAAGCTAAATACACAATAAGACACAGTTCAAATTTTGTATACTCAAATTTGAATCCTTTTGTTACACATATTTTTATTAAGGTAAAGAAAACAGTTATTAAAGCTAACCCGCCTAAAGTATCAGAGGAGCTGAACAAGGACATAAGGAGCAGGGCACAAATTGATATAAATATGAACTTATCTAAAAACTGTAAAATAAAACTCTTGCCGGTAAATGGAGCCAATACATTTTGAATACGGTTAAGGAGTGTATTAATAATCATAAATAAAAATTATTTCTCCATTTTTTCTATATATATATCAGATACAGTTCCGTTTAATTTATACAGCGGACCTTCTAATGTAACAGGCAGTCCTGCTTTTAATTTATTACCGCCTACAACTGCGCCGTCATTTGTTATCTTAGCGTCATCTGAGATTATAACAACAATATCGTATAAGTTGGGATAAGCAGGATCATTTACAACGCTTAATTGTTTGCCATCATTAACCAGCACTTTTCTAGGCTGAGCAATAACTCTTTCAATATTTAATTCGGTATACGGAACATTTCTTATTGTAATAAAGGTTTTATCACCCTGCTTTATAGGAATCTCTGTTCCAGTAAATGATACTCCACGTAAAAATACGTGGAAAATAACTTTTGAAGCGGAAATAATTTGTTTATCAGAGGTTTGTCTTAATTGCTTAAATGTAATATATCCCACAAATAAAGCAATCACAACTGTTAATAGTATAATTATATCAACTGCACTTATTTTTTTTATAATTTTTTTAAATTTTTCCATTAATTATTCTCCATATTAGTTATTCAACATTAATTTTTGAAGGAATGCTTTTAATTATTGCATTAATTGAAGTAGTAGCACACCCAAATTCCTTTACAACGATGCCGGCGGCAATGTTGCCGATAATAGCGGCATAAACAGGGTTAGCGCCTGCTGCAAGTGCTAAAGTATAAACAGCAGTTACTGTATCACCAGCACCTGTAACATCAAACACTTTGGATTTGTTGAATACAGGAATATGATAAGTTTCCTTTGGTGTAATAAGCATCATTCCGTCTCCTCCGCAGGTAATAAGGATAAATTTTGCCTTGCAATCAGAGATTAAATATCTTCCGGCTGCAGAGAAATCCTCGCGTGTGCATAGCTTTCTGCCCACATATTTTTGTGTATCAGGCAGATTTGGAGTCATCGAAGTAATATTTTTATAATTATCCAGGTCTTTTTGCGCGTCTACAACTATTATTTTTTTATGCTTATTAGCAATTTTTATTGCAGAGTTAATGATTTTAGGTGTAAGAGTACCGATATGGTAATCTGATAAAATTAATGCATCGTGCTCAGGAATAGCTTCTTCAAGATTTTTAATTATTTGTTTTTCAACGTTTTCAGGCAGCGGTTCATCTGATTGTGTATCGATTCTAACAATCTGCTGTGTTATTGAATGAGAACATGAGCCAGAAATCCTTGTTTTGGTAATTGTCTGCCTGCCTTTTGCTTCTACAAGATACTTACAGTTAATTCCGGCATCTTCAAAAACCCTTCTTATATCAGCTGCGTGATAATCGTCTCCGACAACGCCTATAACGCTTACTTTTCCGCTATTGATAGCGGAGGCATTATTTGCAGCATTAGATGCTCCACCAAGAATGTATTTCGTGTAGGAATGTCTTAGTATCAAAACGGGGGCTTCTCTTGAAATTCTTTCAGTTGCGCCGTAAATCATAACATCAAGAGCAAGATCGCCTGCAACCAGTACACTCTTTTCGCTCAATGCCTTTATATTTTCAATTAATGTCTCTCTAGAAATATCCATCATCATTGCCTAAAACATAAATATACTATATAATTATTTTATAATAAAAAAAATATATAGGAAAGTTGTATAAGTGGCAAATACTGAACCTGAAAAGAGAGAGTCTTACGCGATAGACGATGATGATGTAGATGTACGTTTGATTCAGCGCCAGATTACAAATGCTATTGCACAAGTATCAAAGCCCAAAACAAAACACGAAAAAAAACAGGATAGCGGAGAAGACGCTGTACCACCGCAAAATCAAGATGAACAAAATAACCAGCAGCAGGATAATAAGACAACTAAACAACAGGGAGCTCAAACTGTAATACCGCCGCTTTTAAAGAGCAGCACGCCAAGGTCTTCAGTTGCGGCGCAAAAGAGCAATGCCGATTCTCTTGATGTAAACGAATTTGTTAATATGAGCAATAACGAAGTTTCACTTGATCTGCTTGAACAATTAACAAGCAAAATTACGGCTGAAATGGCTGACAGTACTCCTGTTAGATCGGAAGAACCGCCTATCCGGGAAGAAAATGAAGAAATAACAGAAGAAGAAATTAACGAGCTTGACGAAGCAGACGAAAGTGAAACAAATATAAATAGTCTTGAAGGCAATGAAGAACTTGCAGAAGAAGAAACAATAAATCAAGAGAGCGAAAAAACAATTGTAACAGAGCAGATTTGTGAATACCCGGCAAATAATTTTGACAATGAATACATGCAGACCCTTGATTATCTAGAAGGCGATAAGCGGTATAAAAAATTTGTAATATATATTGATGAAGAAAATATTGATTTTATATCATCTCTATCTATTCAAGAGCGAAAAGATATTATAAACAGTATTTTAAGAGAGCAGGATGATATAAGAATTGCTAAAAAAGAAGAAATCCGCCGAAGGAAATTAATAGCGCACCTGCTGCTTGGTATAATTACTTTTGTTGTGTGCATACCGTTATTGTATACAATTGTCAACAAATGTCTTGAGGCTACTATTGAAAATTATAAACGCTCCCAATATAACTTTGAAGTTTTATACAAAGAACGCGGAAAAATACAATCTTCTCAATCGCAGGATAAATACTAAACGTGTCTTTTGTTTGGTGCTATGAGGATATCGGCAATTGTATCTGCCCCTTCAAACGTTCTTGAACGCATAATTTCTGCTGCTTTTTTATTATCATATTCTACAAAATGATGTTCAACAAGAAATTTACCATCACTGATATTGAGCGTAAGATAGCAAGCTTGGGGGTTTTCAGTAAACGGTCTTCCTACGGAACCTGCATTTAAGACCGTTTTTTTAGATAATGTTTGAAAACCGCATGGAATGTGCGTATGTCCGCACAAGATAATATCAGCCTCTGTATCTTTAATCATCTCTTCAAGTTTATCAAGCGAAGTATCAGGAAGAATGTCTTCGTTATTTTTACGCGGCGAGCCATGGACTAAAAGCAGTTTTACTCCATCAAACTCTAAGTTTAATTGTCCGGGAAGAGAACGCAAGAAATCTTTTTGCCTCCAATTAAGGAGTTCCACATCGTTTTTTAAAGCGTTAGCCATAACAGGATATTTAGCACTCATAGCCTCAAAAAGTTCCTCATTGTATTCTGCAATTAATTTATCTGTATTTCCTTGTATAAGAATATACCCTTTATCTTCTTTTGCATTAATAAACCAATCAACGGCTTCAGCTGGTTCAGGACCTGCCATTGCATAATCACCCAATCCGATAACCTTATCGTACCTGTTTAATTTAATATGTCTTATAACCGCCTTAAGCGCCTGCATATTTCCATGAATATCTGAAATTACTGCTATTTTCATTTTTTCTGTCTCTCTTTATTTGTAATATAATAATTATATGATAAAAAGACGAATAACAAAACAATTAACAATAGGTAATGTAAAAATAGGCTCCGAGGCTCCGATTTCCGTACAGTCAATGTGTAATACTGATACAAGAGACATTAAATCCACCTTAAAGCAGATTGATGAACTGGCAGAGCACGGGTGTGAATTAATAAGACTTGCGGTTTTAAATAAAGATGCTGCCTCCTGCATCGGAGAAATAGTAAAAAAAAGTAAAATTCCAGTAATTGCAGATATTCATTTTGATTACAGATTAGCAATACAGTGTATAGAGCAAGGTATTGCTGCATTAAGAATTAACCCGGGGAACATCGGCAAGCGCGAAAATGTTGAAAAAGTTGTTAAACTTGCAAAAATAAACAAAACTCCTATAAGGATTGGGATTAACGGCGGATCTTTAGAAAAAAATCTTGAAACACTTGATATTCCGCTTGAAGAAAAAATGGTACAGAGCGCGCTTGGTCACATAAAAATTCTTGAGGATTTAGATTTTGACTTAATCAAAGTATCTTTAAAATCTTCTGACGTTCCGACAACTATAAAAGCGTACAGGCTTATGGCTCAAAAATGTGATTACCCGCTGCATTTGGGGGTTACTGAAGCAGGAACTTTAAAATCAGGCTTAATAAAATCGTCAATAGGTCTTGGTACTCTCCTTTTCGACGGAATAGGAGATACAATAAGAGTTTCTTTAACAGAAAATCCTCTAGAAGAAGTAGAAGCCGGCTGGGGGATATTAAAATCATTAGGGCTGAGGCAGAGAGGAGTACAGTTTATCTCCTGTCCAACCTGCGGAAGGACAAGAATAGATTTGATTACACTTGCAAAACAAGTAGAAGAACGTTTTAAAAATCTTGATTTACCAATTACAATTGCAACTATGGGATGTCCAGTAAACGGACCTGGAGAAGCCCGGCATGCGGATTTTGGCATAGCCGGTGCAATAGGCGAAGGATACATTTTTAAAAAAGGTGAGATTATCGCACGAGTGGGTGAAAAAGACTTGATTAATACGCTGGAAAATATTATAATGGAAACATATAAGTAAGAGATAGTTTTTGAAAAATAAGAATGGGTGTTATGAAAAAATATTTATTATTAGCAATTTTTGCATTATTAAGTACTGGTATAGCTAAAGCCGACGTTACAGTTGATGAAATGGTTGATCCCAGTTACGTTATGAACGGTGGATACTCAATTACAACTGCAGCAGATATACTTATTTTACAGGCAAGAGCAAACGGCGTTGAACCTGTAAACATTGAAGATAAACCTTACTATCACAATCCTTTTATTAAAGGTGTACGAAATGTGTTTATCTACTTAGATCCTGCGCTTGAAGACAACGGCAGATATCACCATGATATTAAATTCACGCCGCAAATCCACGATCTATAATTTACAACAAATACTTTTTAGCACAAGTAAACATTGCATTGATAAGTTCCGCGTTTGAATATATGTTCATGCCGGAACTTTCAAGTACTTGTTTCAACCGTTTCTCCCACAGGTTATACGTTTCGTCATCTGATAAACCAAGCGTCGTACCAATAAGCTTAAGTTCTTTATAATCTATAGGTATAGGCAGTGCGCCGCGTAAAATATCAACTATTTGTATACGTTTTTTCCGCGGAAAAGATTTTAAAAAGGTAACAGTGTCCATCTTCTTTTCTTTGATTGCATTTCTTAAAAACTCTGTTGTTTCATCAACAAGTATAGGTTCCTGCGGAATTTTGTATTCTATAAACTCTTCAGGCGCAATCCCCATTACAGTTGCAATACGCTCTAATGTTGTACTCCTTGTTGAAAAGGGTATTGTTTCATCAATTAAATTGTAAACATAAGACAATGTAACACCTATCATTTCAGCAAAATCTTTTTTGTGAAGTGAATTTTCCTCTAAAAACTTTGCAACCTTATGTGAGCTTTTTTGTTTAGTAATTTCTTTCATTTTGTTTACCTCTCCTGATATAAAATAAAATTATTAAGCTTTTTTTATAATCACAACCCGGTGAGACAATGCGGTAATATTTATTTGTAGTAAAATTATATTTATAAGGACGAAAATATAATGAAACTTGTAGCAGGGTTGGGAAATATCGGAAACAATTATATATTTACAAGACATAATGCCGGATTTATGGCAGTCGATAAGTTTGCACTGGATAACTCTGCCGTATTTAAAGAAGTATCAAAACTGCGCTCTTTTATAACTAACATAAAGACGCCAAATGAGGATTATATCGTTATAAAACCGACTACTTATATGAATCTTTCAGGTGAAGCTTTGCGGCTTGTTATGAACTATTACAAAATCCCCGTCGAAGATATTCTCGTAATCTATGATGATATATCTCTTAATACAGGTGTTATCAGATATCGGGCAAATGGAAGCGACGGCGGGCACAACGGAATTAAATCAATTATAAAATGCTTAGGTACAAAGGAATTTGCGAGGCTTAAAATAGGCATAGGTCCCCAGCCCAATCTGCCATCAGAAATTTATGTCCTGCAAAAATTTACGGAAGAAGATTTAAAACTGCTTAAACCGGCTCTTGACAAATCAGCAGAATCAATTGATTATTATTTTAAGAACGGAATTTCTAAAACTCAAAATTTATATAATTAAACAGGAGAATATATGGGTATCGCTGAACAATACGAAGAAGAAGAAAAATATGCAGAAGCGTATTTAGAGTACAAAAAACAACTTTCTCACAACACAAACAATGTTGATTTATTAACACACCTTGGGCACTTGGCATTAATGCTTGATAAAACAGAAGATGCTGTTTCTTATTATTTAAAAATTATATCAATAGATAACACCAATACAATGGCACATGAGCAGTTAATGAGTATTTATGAAAATACAGACCGCTTTAAATACTATGTATACAGAGGAAACTTAAATATCTTGCAAGGTCATTACACATACGCGCTTAATGATTACAAAAAAGCTGTGGATGCAGCAGGCGGTGAAGAAGACAAGATTATTACAGCTAGAATGGTACTCGGTAGTATTTATGAACAAATTGATAAGCCGGATAAAGCAATTGACGAATATATCCAAGTAATTGACCACGGTGCTGACGATATCTACACCTACTTAAAACTTGCAGGTTTGTATGTAAAAACGGATTATCTGCAAGGCGCAATCAATATACTTGAAAAAGCACACGAAAAAGGTATAGAAGGGTCTGGTGAACCGCTTGCCGGATATTATATAAAAGCCTCTATGCCGGATAAAGCTTTGGCAATCACAAAGGAACCTTTAACTAAGATTAGAGCATATATGGATATGGAGGAAAATGAAAAAGCATTTGAACTCTTGCAATCCTTAGATGATAAATCTAAAAAGACATCTCAATACTATGCACTTCTTGCTCAGTATTATTTCCAAAAATATATGTTTGATGAAGCTTTAGAAACAGTAAATGAGTACGAGAAATTAAACTATAACTCTCCGCTTGTTTATCAAATGAGAGCATTAATTTATGAAAAGAAAGAAAACTATTTTCAAGAACATGTAAATTGGGCTAAGTATAATCTTGCACGCGGCGAAAAAGATGTTGCAATAAGCGAATACTTAAATGCGTATCAAATCAATGATAAAAATATTCAGGTTGTGGAAGCTCTTGCATTTTTAAATGAAGAGACCGGCGACAAGAATAAAGCCAGCGAGTTTTTTGAAGAGCTGCTGGAATTAGAGCCGAAGAATAAAACTGCGCTTGAAAAACTTGCACGGTTTAGAGATTATATTGGCGATTATGAAGGTGCAATTGAGTATATGGAGCGGCTTAAAGAAATCGATCCGAAAAATCAGTATGTAGCACTTAATCTGGATAAATTCAAAGAAAAGGTTGAAAATGCCGGTAATGTAATGTATTTCTTTAGGAATCTTCTTAAAAAATTTGGATTTGACAGTTCAGAAAATTAGTTATACTTTTTCTCTTCATATTTAAGGCAATTTTTTTTCATAAAAATACTTTAATATATTATGGGAATTAGTTTTAATCCAAACATTAGTTTCAGGCGTGCTGAACTCAGCCAGCACAATGTGCAAAATAAAATGCCGGTACAATCATCTATGCAGGATGTCTTTGTTCGCACGGATAATTCCTCTGAGTATCTTAAACGGTTAGAAGAGTTATTTCCACATGGCGAAATTAAAGATATTTACACTGGTATGTGTAACGAATTAGAACTGGATTATCCGCCCTATTTAGTTTTTGAGACAGGAGCTGTAACAGAAGCAGGCGGAGGCTATTCTTTTATTAATAACAGAATTGACCTGAATCTGCCTGATATTCTCGATTCCAATTACAAAATTATCGGTATCAAGGGTGACGAAAAAGAAATACTTGTAGATACCAAAACAATGGTTCCGCTTTTTATAAATAAGTCGATAGCCGGTCTTGTTGTAAAGAATCCTAAAAATGCGGTAGTAAAAGGTTATGATAAACTTATCGCAGAGCCGATAACAGAGGATGAGCAGCGAAAGCTGTTTATTATGAAGCTCCGGCATGAACTAGTACATGCAAAGCAGCATATGATTATGCGTCAGACAGAAGGTATCGGTGCTAAAGCGGTTATTAAAGCTTGGAGGCATATTCCGCCCAATAACAGTACGCCCAAATATATTATGGATCAAATTATAAATGCGCAATATCAAAAATCTTATTGGGCAGACAAGCCTGATATAATAAAGTACAAAAAATCTTCTCCAACAGGTGATTATGCTATAAAATGTCTTGATGCTGTTCAAAACTACCCGCCTGTAGTTTCTCCGCTTTATACATCAAACTTTATAGAAGCTGAGGCATACCGCGAATCTAATGACTACATAACAAAATTATACGGCGAATGGAACAACGATTAAAGAGTGTTAGGGGCATCCATTATTGCGCTCTCATCAACCACCATATCTTCATCATCAATATCTTCTTCACTGTTATTATCAAAGCTTTCCAAAACCATTTGAGCCATTTCTTTGGCAATAATTGAGCGTGTATTATCCGGGCAGTTTTGCAAAAGACTGATAGCGGTTCTTAAAGTTGCATCAATATCATACCAGCGTTCGCGTTTATTACGTTTAAGCCCGTCTTCGGTTGCGGATATAATCTCATCTACTGAAGAAAATTCGCTGTCGGAGAGGTTGTGTTCAGTTATTATCTTAATCAAATTAAGGGCAATTTTAATCTGTGATTCATCGTCGGTTTCTTTTAAAGTACGCATTGCCTGAGATAAAACAGGGTCTCTGTCATACCAGCGTCTTGTATCTATTTTGTCAGTATCGCTCATACAACCTCCTAAACACATTCTAAAGTCTTAGTATAGCTATTGTACAATATTTTTTCAGGTTTGTAAATTATTTATATTTAAGTTAAAATTTAGTAGTATAAAAGCCGAAAGAGTATTTGGAGAAATAAAAATGCTTATTATAATGAAGCAAAATGCCTCGCAGGAAAGTATTGATAATGTTATAAACTATATTAAAAAGCGCGGTTTTGATGCACATGTGTCTAACGGTGAGCTGCATACCGTAATAGGAGCCGTGGGTAACAAAATTATTGATAAGCGGGATATTGAACTTCTTAATGAAGTAGAAGAAGTTATAAGAATTTCAACCGGTTTTAAGCTTACAAGCCGCGTTTTTCAGGCAGAAGATACAGTAATTGAAGTAAACGGAGTTAAATTTGGCGGTGAGCATATCGGACTTATTGCCGGACCTTGTACTGTAGAATCCTACGAACAAATGGATAAAACAGCCGAAGCACTTGAAAAATCAAATGTAAAAATTTTAAGAGGCGGAGCATTTAAGCCCAGGACATCACCTTACGCCTTTCAAGGGCTGGGAGAAGACGGTCTCAAAATTATAAGAAGCGTTGCGGATAACCATAACATGGCGGTAACCTCAGAAATTATGGAAATATCCCAAATTCCAATGTTCCTTAAATATGTTGATATCCTTCAAATCGGCGCAAGAAATATGCAAAACTACAATCTCTTAAAAGAAGTAGGGCTGCTAAATAAACCTGTACTGCTCAAACGCGGGCTTTCTTCTACATTTGAAGAATGGTTAATGTCCGCTGAATACATAATGGCGGGCGGAAACCGGCAAGTAATTCTTTGCGAACGTGGAATACGTACTTTTGAACGCTATACAAGAAATACGCTGGATCTATCCTCTATCCCGGTTATTAAAAAGTTGAGCCACCTGCCGATTATTATTGACCCGTCTCATGGCACAGGGTTAAGAGATAAAGTTGCGCCTATGTCACGAGCGGCAGTTGCTGCGGGCTGCGACGGCTTAATTATTGAGGTTCACTATGATGCGGATAACGCTTTATGTGACGGGGCTCAATCATTATACCCTGACGAATATAATAAACTCTACCAAGAAATTAAGCAAATCGCACCAATTATACATAAAGTTATTTAAGATTTTTTTAATGAGCTTATTTTACTGTCAAATCTTGACTATTGCAATTTTTTTCTGTACAATTCAACGCAAGGCAAAGCAAAGATTATTAAGGTCATATATGTAAAAGGGGGTAAAAATGAAAGTTAATTCTGTATCCGTAACAAATTACAAATGTACTTATCCTGCTAAACACCAGGTAAACTATGGACAGTGTCATAATATAAAGACACAAGCTCCCGGCTTTAAAGGGATAAAAGGTGCTGCAATAGGCAGTCTTGGCGGACTTGCTTATCTTGGATTAGTGTCAATTCTTGCTGCTCCGTTTATGCCCATAACTCTTGGCGCGGCAGCTATAGCCAGCGGGGTAGGTGCGTTAGCAGGACATAATATCGAAAAAGATTACAAGCACGATAAAAATATGCAAAATGACAATAATAAAGATAATAAATAATATCACATGCATATTTTGCTATTAAGTATATACTAATAATATATAAATACATGAAAAAAAGGGTGCATATTTAGTGCCCTTTTTTCATGCCAAATCCCATGTCTAATGAACCTTAGGCATGATTATTAAGTTTTGTAACAAAACATATAAAAAGTGAAATTTAATAATGTAGATATACTTTATATATATAAGCAGTAAGAAAAAATGAGGATAAGATTATGGTTCACGTTATACCATGCAACTTAGACGCAAGACATTGCCACGGCGGTGTAAGTATTAGAAACACAAAACAAATTAATATATTCAGCGGAGCATCAAGAAGTCATTCTTATTGTTCAGGTGGATTTGGTTTTGGTTTTGGCGGCGGTTTCTGGTCAATGCTTGGCAGCGGGCTCGGTCTTGGACTTGGAATGAGCTTGTTTAACGGTTTATTCGGCGGAGGCGGTCTGTTTGGCGGTTTATTCGGCGGAGGCGGCTTATTCGGCAATTTGTTTGGCGGCAGCCAGCAAGCAGGCGGTTATTATCCAGGAGCAGGCTGTACTTGCGGTAATAGCGGGCACAGAAGCACTATAGATACCTCCTATATCCCCGGACAATACTCTTATCTTGGAATTAGAACAAGAAAATCTAAAGAAACTGAAGAGACTGAGGAAACTAAAAAAACTAAAACAACCGAGGAAACAGAAGAAACTGAAGAAGCAGAAGAAAAGAAAAAAACTGAAGAAACTGCCGGAACAGTTAAAGATATACTAGACGGTAAGAAAATAACAACTGATCCAAATGAACTTAACAAACTATTAACAACTGAAAATATTGATGAATTATTGAAAAACATCAATAAACTTACAGTAGAACAAAAAACAACAATTATAACTGGTTTAAAAGAAATTCTTAAAGGTCTTATAAATTCGGAAACCGGCAACTACAAATTTACAACCGACTTTGGCAAATTGAAACAACTTGAATTGTTATGTGCTTTAGACCCTTCAATTGTAGTCGATGTCGCTAAGAACGAAGGTCCGTATGTCCAACAACGCTACATTCATGGTTCGATATCAAATGTAAAACAAGCTGAAGATAAGA
The DNA here is from genome assembly GCA_944326905.1 of Candidatus Gastranaerophilales bacterium. Taxonomy (GTDB): domain Bacteria; phylum Cyanobacteriota; class Vampirovibrionia; order Gastranaerophilales; family Gastranaerophilaceae; genus CALUTH01. The sequence goes on along the minus strand of CALVFU010000001.1, from coordinate 8,574 downwards.
AAATATCATTAACAATAGATAACAGCAATGTATCTGGCGAATATGGTTTATGTTATGACTTTGAAGCCGTTGACGGTACTAATAAGCAGTTTAAAATCAAAAACATAAGCGACGGCGTCAAAGGCGAAAACAAAGGTAAAGCATCTGATTACAACTTTGCAAGTGATTACAAAGACGCACCATATACAATAGACGCATCAACCGGCTTAATGAAAATTAACACATCACCTAGAGTACGTAAAAAATAAAAATATAAAAATCCGCTCACTAAGTTGGGCGGATTTTTTATCTTTGCACTAATTGTTTAAAATGTTCCAAATCATCAATTGTATCAATACCCACAGGTACATTTTCCGTTACGGAAACCTTTATCCGCATACCATACTGTAAAGCTCTTAATTGTTCAAGACTTTCTGCTTTTTCAAGGTTAGTTTGAGATAATTGTGTCATCTTTAGCAAAGATTCTTTTCTATATCCGTAAATTCCTAAGTGTCCATATATTTTACTCATTCCGCTATTTCTCTCAAACGGAATTTTAGAGCGCGAAAAGTACAAAGCATAATTATTTATATCAAATACGCACTTTACAAGATTCGGATTATTAGCTTCTTTTTCATCATTAATTTCTCTTACCAGCGTTGAAATATCAACTGTCTTATCGTTTTTAACACCGTCAATTACTGCATTGATATCATCAAGACTAATTAACGGCTCATCACCTTGAAGGTTTACAATAAAACTAATCTCAGGGTGTCTTAAAGCAACTTCTGCAATTCTGTCTGAGCCGCTTTTATGCTCAACTGATGTCATTTCTGCATATCCGCCGAACGAGTTTACAGTATTAAAAATTCGCTCATCATCAGTAGCTACAATAACCATGTCCGCTTTTTGAGTTTTTTTTGCTTTTTCCCAAACCCACTGTATAATCGGTTTATCTAATACTTTTATAAGCGGCTTGCCTTCAAGCCGGCTTGAACCGTATCTTGCAGGAATTATTATTGCAGTCTTTTCCATTTTAAGTCCTTTCTGCTATTATTGCCGTCCACTGATTAAGGTGTGTTTCTTCAACAACTTTTAAAGAATGCGCCTTAACTGCATTAAGCACAATCTCTTTTTTATCATCTAAAATACCGCTTAATACAATTAAGCCTCCGTTTTTTATTAAAGCTTTTAAATCTCCCATAATTTCTGCAAGAACATTATGAAGGATATTTGCACATACAAAATCAAACTCTTGTTTAACTTTATCAGCCGTATTTAGCTCAAAAACAGTCTCAACATTGTTTTTTGCAGCATTTTCTTTTGCAACATCAATAACCATTTCATCATTATCACATCCGTACACATAGCCGGCGCCGAATTTTTTAGCACAAATTGCAAGAATACCAGAGCCCATACCTATATCGGCAACCGAATCTCCCGCTTTTACATACTTCTCTATTGCCCGCATACATAACTGCGTAGTAGAATGCGTACCTGTACCAAATGCACATCCAGGATCAAGTGTAATTATAATTTCATCAGAATGTTTCTGTTTATACTCTATCCAGCTTGGTACAATAGTAATTCGGTCACTAACATGTGTTACATCCCATTTTTCTTTCCACTTCTTTGACCAGTCTTGGTTTTCTTTTTCTGTAATAGTAAATACCCAGCTTCCAAGTTCCTCTTCTCTAAATCCGCGTTCAATAAGAAGATTTCTGTTTTCTGTCAATATTCGAGCTATAGCTGGTTTGCCTGGATTTATAGTAAGAAACGCCTTTAACTCACCTTCTGTGGTTGATACCATTTCCAAATCTTTATACGTTTCTTCCGCAAGAATTACCCCTTCACAATCAAAGTTTGAAAAACAAATATCAGACACAATATCAGAAATTGATGGATTAATATCAATAACTAATTCAAAATAATTATTCATTATTCGTTAAAAACACCCATTTCTCTAAATTTGCTATATCTTTGAGCTTTTAATTCATCAGGTGAATAAGAGTCTAATTCTTCTAATGCACCAATTAAAGCATTTTTAAGCCTGTCGCTCATATCTTGCGGATTAGTATGCGCACCGCCTAATGGTTCTTTAATCTTTCCATCAATTATACCGTATTTTAGCAGGTCATCAGCAGTAATTTTAAGTGCGTCAGCAGCATCTGCCGCTCTTGAAGCATCGCGCCACAGAATAGAAGCACACCCTTCCGGGGATATAACTGTATAATACGCGTATTCAAGCATAAACACTCTGTTTGCAACTGCAAGACCTAATGCCCCGCCGCTGCAGCCTTCGCCTGTTATAACTGCAATTATAGGAACAGTAAGCTTAGACATCTCTCTTAAATTAACTGCAATTGCAATACCTTGCCCGGTCTGCTCTGCCGTAATTCCCGGATAAGCACCCGGTGTGTCAATAAGTGTTATAATCGGCAGTCTGAATTTTTCGGCGTGCTTAAATAATCGTAGAGCTTTTCTATATCCTTGCGGCTGCGGCATGCCAAAATTGAACTCAAGGTTTTCTTTAGTAGATTTACCTTTTTGCGTTCCAACCAATACAACATTCCGCCCGGAAATTGTAGCCAGCCCGCCGATAATTGCACGATCATCAGAGCCTTCTCTATCTCCGTGCAGCTCTATAAAATTGTCGCACATCATATTAGTATAATCTAAAAAGTTCGGTCGTTCGCTGTGTCTTGCAATTTGAAGTTTTTGAGACGGCTTTAAAGACTCATACATCTCTTTTTTTATTTCGTTTGCCTGTTTTTCAAGGTTTTCAATTTCACCGTTAAAGTCCATGCCTGACTCCAAACTCATTTTTTTAAATTCATCTATCTTTTTTTGTATTTCAAAAATCGGTTTTTCAAACTCCAACACTGTCATTATTTACACTCCATGCATACTAAGAACATCCGCAAGCCTGTCTCTGAGTTCCGATCGTTTGGAAATAATATCGACTTGCCCGTATTTTAACAGGTATTCTGCCGTTTGGAAATCAGCCGGAAGACTTTGCCTGATTGTTTGTTCAATTACTCTTCTGCCGGCAAATCCAATACGTGCACCTTGTTCTGCAATAATAATGTCGCCTAGCGTTCCAAAACTTGCAGTAATTCCGCCAAAAGTAGGCTCTGTCAGTATATTTATATATAAAAGTCCTGCTTCATCAAGCTTACCGGCAGCGCAAGCAGTTTTTGCCATCTGCATAAGGCTCAAAGCACTTTCCTGCATTCTTGCTCCGCCAGAAGAAGTTATTGCAACCATAGGAACTTTTTGTTTTACGGCTTCCTCCATAATCCTTGTGACTTTTTCGCCGACAACACTTCCCATTGACCCGCCCATATAATCAAAATCCATTACTGCTGCTGCAACACGGTGACCTTTAATTGTTCCTGTCCCCGTTATAACTGCTTCGTCTAAATTTGTTTTAGCATGAGCTTTTTCAAGCCTGTCTTTATATGGCTCGGTATCCACAAAGTCCAAAGGATCTGTAGGCTTAATGTTTTTAAAGCGTTCAATAAAAGAATTTTCATCAAATAAAAGCTTAATCCGCTTAGATGCATTTATCCTGTAATGATATTCACAGACAGGACAAACCATCAAATTTTCTTCCAAATCTGCTTTTAGTACTTGATTTTCACAGTGAATACACTTAGTCCAAAGACTGGGTTGTCCGTCTTCTTCCATATGCTTTTCGGCTTCACGGCGTCTTATTTGTGCCTCTTTTCGTTTCTCAAACCAATCTTGAATCGTCATAAACTATTAACAAACTCCGTTTATAAACTAATACACAAAATTTTTATAAAAAAATACATGTTGATTATACACCAAAAAAATTACCAGTCTATAAGTTTATAAAATTTATTAAGAATTAAAATTGCGGAAAATTTTTAATTTGTATTCAACTACATTAAATGATTGCTTTTATAGTATAATCATTGCATACTTTGATACGAATTAAAACAGGAAAGTAAAAATGGAATTTTATGAAGCAGTAGAAACGCGGAGAACAATTCGAGAATTTGAGGATAAGTTAATCAGTGAGGACATAGTAAAAAGAATCTTATCAGCCGGGCTTAAAGCCCCTACTAATAACCATCTAAGGGAATGGGAGTTTGTTATTGTTAATGACAAAAAAGAACGTTTAAAAGTCTTAAATTTAAAAGACATGACAAGCTATGACGATTGTGAAAAAATGATGGATTCCTACGGAATGACTGACTCTGATCAACGAGGAATGTACCATATTGCAATGCCAAAGCAATTTTCTATGCTATATGGCGCCGGCTGCTTAATCCTTCCGTTCTTTAAATTAAGAGATCCATTACTGCAGCCGTCTTGTTTAAGTTCTCTAAATGAATTTGCTTCGATATGGTGCTGTATTGAGAATATACTTTTAGCTGCAGCTTCGGAGGGGATTTTCGGCGTAACGCGAATACCAATGGAAGAGGAGCTTATACATATAAAAAATACTATTAATCACCCGGATAATTACGCAATGCCCTGTTATATTGCACTTGGTTATCCAAAACAAAATATTAAGCTGCCGGTACAAAAAGTAATTAATATTGAGGATAGAATACATTTAAACAGCTGGTAAATTAAATGTTTTTGTTATTAAATGGATAAACTGAAACTTATAATAAATTTATTAATCGAATTTTTGTATATGGTCATATATTTGCCTATTGTTGTATTATTTATACTCCGTTCATATTATACCTGTCATTAAGAGTTTAAAATCCATATTGTAAAATATATTAGTTGTAAATTTTACAAAATAACAATGGTATATTTTACATTTTGGCAGGCTTATACTTTACAAAATGGTAAAAGAATGCTATAATCCAATCATGGTAAAGCAAAGATGGATTGAAGATAAAATTAAAACTTCGCTTGCAACCAGACGAGTTACAGTCCTTGTTGGTGCAAGACAATGCGGTAAAACAACTCTTGCATTTGAACTTGCAAAACCTAATGACTTTGAATACGTTACTCTAGATGATGAAGAAGATGTTGCAAACTCTGACCCTAATGGATTTATTAAGTACAACAAGCAGACCATGATTATTGATGAAATCCAGAGAGTGCCTAAACTCATTACTGCAATTAAAAAGGCTGTGGATACAGATACAAGGTACGGACAATATATAATAACCGGCTCTGCGGATATTCAAAGTCTGCCGGCTGTTAAAGAATCCTTAGCCGGCAGAGCAAAGAAAATTCGCTTAAGACCCTTTACTTATGGTGAATTTTTAGACTTACAACCTAATTTTTTTAACCGTTTAATAAATAAGGAATTTATAAATAACAACGGATATGATAAACGTAAAATTATTGAAATTGCCTTTAAAGGCGGATTTCCAGAACCCTTATTACATCAAGATGAAATAAACGTAAAAGATTGGTATGAGGATTATACAGACTTAATCCTTGACCATGATTTAAAATACATTGCTAACATAAAACGCCAAACAAAGTTAAGAATGCTGTTTAATATTATTAATGCTTATTCTTCTAAATTTATAACCAAGTCTGATTTATCAAGGGAATTAGCTATATCAAGGCCTACGCTAGATGAATACTTAAGCCTGTTAGAAAAAGTTTATTTAATAGACTCTGTACCGGCTTGGTTTAGTAGAGATTATGAAACAGCTAACGACAGAAATAAGTATTTTATGTGTGACACAGGTCTGATGTGTTCGATTTTAAACTGGAATGAAAAAGAAGTTTATAAAGATAGTGATAAATCTGGTAAACTTACAGAAACATTTGTATATAATCAGTTAATACCACAGGTAGAGCTGGAACGAAATATTGTATTATCTCATTATAGAGATAACAGAAAACGTGAAATTGACTTTATTATAGAAACAGATAATGCCATTTATGGCATAGAAGTAAAATCCGGCACCGATATTAAATTAGATTCCTTTAAGCATTTAGAATGGTTTAGAGATAACAAGGCAAAAGATAAACCTTTTACAGGGATTGTTATATATACAGGTGAGCGTACAATGATGTGGAAGAATGGCATGTATACTGTTCCGATAAATAATTTATGGGAATAAGTTTTATAAAATAATCTCACAAATTTTGTTGCAGCGTTTTTATTATCTTTAGCAATATAATCCGAAATTATTTCAATGTCATTATATGCTTTACTTGTAATTTCAAGTTCCAAATCATTCATATTTTTTAATTAATTTTTCCATAGCTGAATGCCCGTCCAAAATTACAGTATCATTCCAGCCTTCTTCAATCTCTTTATTCAACTGCGCAATTCTTTCTTGAGATATTTTATCTTTAGAAGCCATCATTCTTAAAGCCTCTCTAATGACTTCGCTGACAGAATTATATAAGCCCGATGCAACTTTATCCTGTACAAATTTTTCTAATGTTGGTGTTAAAGATATGTTCATAAAATACCTCATTTATAACAATATATATCTATATAATAACAAAGATTGTTATTATTTTCAATTGTACAAAAATATTTTGTAACAATTGAGCAATTTTTGAAAAATATATAACTTTATATAACTATATGGGAAAAATACAGACATTTAAAATAATACAGTCATCATTGTGGAAAGTACCAAAAGGGAAAATAAATGCTGATACATTAAGGTATATACCTCCTAAAAAGATATCGGCTGGTTCTGATGAGTTTATACAAACAACTCAAAAAAATTTTTCTACAATACCGAACAAAAGCCATATTACAGAATGTCCTAAAGAACTTAAAATTTTGAAGAAGGTGAATCCAATAATACTAAGACCTCAAATTTCAAAAGCTTTATCCCAAAATTTTGCATTGAAAAAACAACAGTTGTTGAATAATTTTAGAAGAAAAGAAGATTTTGAATTATATGAAAAGATTAATTCTGCACAAACTGCTGATGAGTTATCTGCAATATTAGAAAAAGCGCAAACAGAATTACTTTTAGCAATCAGAACAGCAAAAAAGAGACTATTAGAAACAACAGATAAAGCAAATATAGAAAAATTAAGAAAAGTTTATTTAAAATATTATTATGATTTTACCCAAACAGCTATTAAAATTCAAAAAGGGTTAGTTTCAAAATCTGCAACACCCGAAGCTATAAAAATTGAAGAACAATTAAAAAATTATGGAGTTGATTTTGTAGCAATAGGCGATGATATAGCAAAGGGAAGATTATTATTAAAAGCTTGCAAAATATGGCAAAAATCCGGAAATAAAATGCCTAATGGAATAATTATAACTGATACAATTCCTTCGTGTATTGCTTCCGGTCAATGTTTAAGAGGTTTAAACGGAGAAACAATAGTTTTGTTGAGACCATCATCCAATAAATTAATGAATCGGGGTGATTGGCGGGATAGAGTACAGGCTAAATTTGCAAGTTGGTTTAAATTTCCCCAAATATGTAATAAATCGACAGCTTCAAAATTTCACGTACCAATTCATGAATTTTCACATTCAGTACAACCACAAAATCTTGTGGAACTAAGAGTTAAAATCCCTGAACAATATAAGACAGTTGCCAGCAAAGTCTCACAATATGGGAATGGCTCATTAGAGGAACTTTTTGCAGAATTAAATACAAAGGCTGTTCTTGCATCACGCAAAATGTCAGAAGATGAGTGGCAGCTGTTGGAATATATGCAAAAAGCCTGATTCGCACTTAGAAATTACCATATAATATGTACTTTTGTCTAATACAAATTTATAAATAGAGGATTAGATATGAGAATAGAGACACTTATAAATGCTGTCAGTTTGTAGATTGTGCATACTTGCCCAACAATAAATTGGACATTAATTGGACTCGGAATTTTCTTTGACTTTGGAAATTTTTAGGCTTATTTAAAAATATTCTTTGTAACTTTATATCCTAATAAAGTCCGTTTAGTCCAGTTTGATTTTTTATAGTCAAGCAGCTTCCGCCCAGTATAAATTGGCTCAATGCCGTATTTGTAAAGGAACACATGGTTTGATTATGGTGTACGGTTAGTATGATTATTTTGGTACAAATCTTAATTGTTTTATACAAAAAGAGCCTCTATTATCGAGACTCTTTTTATCCAATATAAAGCAATTATTTCACAATTTTTGAAATACTTGCAGTTATATCCTCTCCTCCGTATAAAACCACGCCCTTGGAAAGCACTAAATTATAGCTTTTAGCTTTGGCTTCAGCAGCTATTGTTGCACTTATGCTTTTATCAATGGCTTGAAGCTTACCTGCGTAATTCTTTTTAATTGCTTCTTGTTTTTTTGCAAATTCAGCATCATATTTTTTAACAAGCTTTTCTTTGCCTTCTTTGGTTGATTGCTTTTGTACATCAGCTCTTACGGTTTCAAGCCATTTTTGCAGTTCTTGCATTTTTTGTTGCTGTTCCTTTTTTAATGCTTGTACTTGAGCAGATTTTTGAACTACTGCATTTACGTCTACAACAGCTACCTTATAATTTGATGGAACGTCTGACATTGCAAAATTATTAATACCAAGCCCCATAATAAATGCTATTGCTGCAATTGTTAATGTTGTAATTTGTTTTTTCATTTTTTTCTCCTTGTTAAATACAAAGTAGGAACTAACCTCT